>NZ_JBFAUW010000006.1:0-448616 GCF_040679495.1 Nocardia sp. NPDC052254
CGACCCTCACACGGGGGGCGAGAATCGGAACCAAAATAAATATTTGGCACTGACATTCATCGACACACTATTGAGTTCTCAAAGAACACACGCACGAACAATCCGGCCGGATATTCCGACCTTCTTGAGAGGCAGGTGTTCCAGCCTAGCCAAGGAGCTCTACGAAGTCAACCCCGCATGCTCATTGGATCTTGCTGGCGATCAAGCGTCTTTCGTCCAACCTCGTGTCCCGGGCCTTTCGGCTCCGGGTCGGTGTCCGTGTCGCTCTGACCTGGAATAAGTTACGTGCCGGAGAACGCTACGTCAAATCCGCACGTCGGCGAGCATTCGCGCTGGTCACGGACACCGGCATCGGCCCGACCCGACCTGAATCACACGAATGTGATCCAGGTCATGGTCGAATCAGTGACCGGCTCGGCGAGCGCCGGCGAAGTTCTTCTTTCCGCGGCGCAGGACCAGCCAGCGTCCGTGCAGGTAGTCGGAGGCCGACGGTATCCACTCGGGGTCGGAGATACGGACGTTGTTCACCGAGGCACCGCCGTCGGCGACCGCCCGGCGGGCAGCGCCCCGGCCTTCGGACAGACCTGCGGCGACCAGCAGATCCACGATCGTGGAATCGGGTGCGGACTCGGCGATCGCTGCGTCGCCCGCCGCCTCCGACAGTGCGGAGGCCAGCGTGGGCTCGTCCAGATCCTGCAGTTCACCGCGGCCGAACAGGGCCTGGCTGGCCAGTTGCACCGAACGGGTGTGGGCCTCGCCGTGGACCAGGGTGGTCATCTCCGCGGCCAGGCGGCGCTGCGCCTCCCGAGCGTGCGGGCGATCGGCCGTGGCGGTTTCCAGTTCGGCGAGTTCGTCGCGGTCGAGGAAGGTGAACCAGCGCAGGTAGCGGACGACATCGGCATCGCCGGTGTTCACGAAGTACTGGTACCAGGCGTAGGGACTGGTCATGTCGGGATCGAGCCACAGGCTGCCGCCGCCGGTCGACTTACCGAATTTCTTGCCGTCGGCGGAGGTGACCAGCGGTGTGGTCAGGGCGTGGACCTGTTCACCGTCGAGACGGCGGTTGAGTTCCACGCCGGCGATGATGTTTCCCCATTGATCGGACCCGCCGACCTGCAGGCGGCAGTCGTGGGCCCGGCGCAGCTGCACGAAGTCGTTGGCCTGCAGCAGCATGTAGCTGAATTCGGTGTAGGAGATGCCGTCGGTATCGAGACGGCGCTTGACCGTCTCGCGCGCGAGCATGACGTTGACCGAGAAGTGCTTGCCGATGTCGCGCAGGAAGTCCACGGTGCCGAGGGTGCCGGTCCAGTCCATGTTGTTCGCGATGATCGCGCCGGTCGGCGAATCGTTCAGGTCGACGAAGCGCTCGAGCTGGCCGCGGATGCGATCGGCCCAGTCGGCGACGGTATCGGTCGAGTTCATCACACGTTCGCCCACGTCGCGCGGGTCGCCGATGAGACCGGTGGCGCCGCCGGCGAGCACGATCGGACGATGCCCGGCCTGCTGGAACCGTTTGAGTGTCAGCAGCGGAATCAGATGTCCGGCGTGCAGGCTGGCCGCGGTGGGATCGAAGCCGGCATAGAGCGTGATCGGCCCCTTCGTGACCTCGGCCCGCAAGGCATCCAGATCGGTGGACTGCGCGATCAGCCCACGCCAGCTCAGTTCGTCGATGATGTCGGCGTTCACGCTCCCCCATCTTTCCGCACGATCACCACCGGTTCGCGCTGGGTCCGCTCGAGAGCCGGGACGACCGGCGCGATGCCGGGCCGGGTGGCGTCGGCGGGCCGGCCGTGGACGCTCGCGTATGTCCGCGAGCGTCCGGGCCATGGCGGGGCCGAGTGGTCGGGGGTGTACTGGATTCATGACCGACAACATCGTTTCGACCAACGAAATACACAGTGCTGCAACATCTTCCATGGGTCTCATCGTGCTTCTCGGCGGGACCGGGAAGACCGGGCGGCGGATCGTGGAACGGCTCGGCGCTCGGGGCGTCCCGGTTCGGCCGGCGTCTCGTTCCACGGCGATCCGGTTCGACTGGACAGATCGATCGACATGGCTTCCGGCGCTCGCGGAGGCGCGGGCGGCATATATCGCCTATCAGCCCGATCTGGCCGCGCCGGGCTCCGCCGAGGCGATCGCCGAGTTGACCGCCACGGCCCGGCGCGCCGGCGTGGACCGGTTGGTGCTGCTGTCCGGTCGCGGGGAACCGGAGGCACTGCGCTGCGAGGAGCTGGCCCTGGCCGGTGGACCGGCCACGACCATCGTGCGGTGCAGCTGGTTCGCGCAGAACTTCAGCGAGGACTTTCTCGCCGACGAGATCGCGGCCGGCCGCGTCGCACTGCCCGCCGGAGCGGTCACCGAACCGTTCGTCGATGCCGACGATATTGCCGATGTCGTGGTGGCGGCTCTGACCGAGGAGGGCCACGCGGGCCGGATCTACGAACTGACCGGGCCGAGATCGCTGACATTCGCCGAGGCGGTCGCCACCATCGCGGAGGCGACCGGGCGAGATATCGACTATCTGCCGGTATCGCTGTCCGATTACACCGCGGCCATGCGGGAGATGGGTGTCCCGGACGAGATCGTCGGATCGCTGACCTATCTGTTCGGGACGGTGCTCGACGGCCGCAACAGCGCGATCGCCGACGGCGTCGAACAGGCGCTCGGCCGGGCACCGGTGGCGTTCGAGGACTACGCCCGCCGCGCGGCCGCGGCCGGTTCCTGGCCGGTCGATGGCGGCGAGGTCGCCGGATCGACACAGCGGTGATCACCGATGCCGGTTCTGATCAACGAGTTCGCCGGGTTGCGGCGGCCACGGCCACCCGGTGGGTGTCCGGTTGCCGGACCCGGCGGTATGCGCGATGGTCGAGGCATGGATGCCCTCGCCGACCTGCTCGACGGCCCGCGTGCCCGCGGCGCCTTCGTGATGCGCTCCCTGCTCGACCCGCCGTGGGCGCTGCGGATTCAGGACGAGGCGCCGTTGACGATCGTCGTGGTCACCCGCGGCCACGCGGTGCTGGTACCGGAAGGCGCGGACCCGATCCGGCTCGGACAGGGTGCGGTGGCGATCATTCGCGGACCGGCTCCCTACACGGTGGCCGACGAGCCGTCGACGCCACCGCAGGCGATCGTGCATCCCGGCCAGACCACGACCACGCCGGACGGTGAATTACTGTGTGCGACTTGGGATCTCGGCGTTCGCAGCTGGGGTACCAATCCGGACGGAGCGACCGCGTTGGTGACCGGAACCTACGAGATCGCGGGCACCGTCAGCGATCGGCTGCTGCGAGCGCTGCCGGAGCGCGCGATTCTCGACGGGCACGAGGTCGACGAACGACTGCTCGGCATGCTGGTCGACGAGGCCGGGCGCGACATCCCCGGACAGGCCAGCGTGCTCGACCGGTTGCTGGATCTCCTGACGATCGCCGCGCTGCGTGCCTGGTTCGCACGAGCGGACGCGCCGCGGTGGTACCACGCGTACGCCGATCCCGTTGTCGGGCAGGCACTACGGCTGCTCGAGCACAATCCTGCACACGATTGGACCGTTGCCGAACTGGCCACCACGGTCGGATCCTCCCGGGCCGCGCTGGCACGCCGGTTCACCGACCTGGTCGGTGAACCACCGATCGCCTATCTGACCGAATGGCGGCTGGCGCGCGCGGCGGATCTGCTGCGCGGGACGGACGCGACCATCGAGTCGATCGCCCGCCAGGTCGGCTACGGCACCGCGTTCAGTTTGAGTGCCGCCTTCAAACGACGATTCGGCACCAGCCCGGGTAACCATCGGCGCAGCGCGCCCCCGGAGCCGGATTCCCCCGCCGACGCCGGCATCGGCGGCTGACGCGCCGATCACAGCACTCGCACCGCGAATGTGCGGGCCGCAATCCCCTGTGATTGCGGCCCGCACATTCGCGGCAGAACTCAGCCGCGGTGCCCCGGACGCCGTTCGTAGGCGATCCACGCGAAGACCACGGCCAGCACCAGCGGGAAGATCATGTTGCCCCGTGCGTCGAGAACGACGGCCTGGGTCACCGCCGCGAGCACGGTGGTGACCGACAGTCCGGCGGCGGCGAGCCGGCTCAGCCGGGGAACGAGCAGTCCGATACCGCCCGCGATCTCGACCACGCCGGTGAAGTAGCGGAACCAATCGCCCCAGCCGATCTCGTGGAAGATCCGGACGGCATCGGATTGACCGGCCAGCTTCGGCAGGCCGGAGGCCACGATGAAGAACAGGCCCAGCACGATCTGCACGGTCCACAGGACGCGGTTGCGGATCTTCGCGGGGGCGACGGGGCTGCCGGGGGCGGTGGTGGTCATGGCGGGTGTCCTTCCGGTGCTCGGTATCGGTTCGAGCGCGCTCACCACAACAGACGGTGAGCTTCAACGGAATTCATCGGTCAGGCCAGTGCCGACTTCAAGGCGTTGAGGTGGACCCGGCTCACACCGGCCGCGGCATCGGCCGAACGGGACCGGATCGCCTCGAACAGTTGCTCGTGCGCCCGGTGATCGGCGGACGGATCGGCCATCGGCCGGATGCGCAGCATATCCGCCATCGCCCGGTGCACACGCGGGACGAAGGCGTCGAACAGTTGCAGCAGGATCTCGTTGTGGGCCGCGACGATGACGGTGCGGTGGAAGGCGGTATCGGCGTCGACGAGATGTTCGACCGAGTCGTCGGCCGCCGCGCGTACCGACAGCGCCCGCCGCATGAGGCGCAGATCCGCGGGAGTACGGCGGTCGGCGGCCAGCGCGGCGGCCTCGGCCTCGATCGCGACCCTGGCCTCGATGACCGCGCGGATGTCGGCGCGGCGCAGCACCGCGTCCCAGTCCTCGGTGACATCGAGGGCGGTGACGAAAACACCCGCGCCCTGGCGGCTTTCGAGCACTCCCTGCCCGGCCAGCTCCCGGATGGCCTCACGCAGTGTCGACCGGCCGACGCCCAGTTGCGCCGCCAGTGTGGTCTCGCCGGGAAGTTTGTGGCCGAGCCGCCATTCCCCCGCCTTGATCCGCTCGAGCAGCAGCTGCGCGGCCTGGGCCGCCAGTGGTTGTCTCTGCACCGTCGCCACGGCGGATACCTCTCTACTTGTCTGAGGAGTTATTGATCGCTATGGTAGCCGATATGGAACAGGGACTGCTTCTGCTCGGCCGCCGCGGCGGGGTCTGACCGACCGGCACCCTGCCCGCGGGTCGCTGCGCTGCGCCGGTCACTTCCTCCGACGCGAAAGCGATCATCGTGCCCAATCCCGCCATCACCTGGAATCGCCAGCGCCCGTCCGCCATGCCCTCCCATCGCTATCACGATGTGTATCAGAGGGTTTCGGTGCCGTTGACCGAACGCCACTGGCCCTCGAACCGGATCACCGCGGCCCCGTTGTGGGTTCCGGTCGATCTTCGCGACGGCAATCAGGCACTCGCCGAACCGATGGATCCGCAGCGCAAGCGACGGTTGTTCGAGATGCTGGTCCGCATCGGCTACAAGGAGATCGAGGTCGGGTACCCGAGCGCCTCGCGGGCCGATTTCGATTTCGTCCGCCTGATCCGCGATGCCGGCCTCGCACCCGCGGACGTCACCCTGGTCGTGTTCACACCCGCACGAGCCGATCTCATCGCCCGCACGCTGGAATCGGTCGAGGGAATCGCCAACGACGTGGTGATCCACATGTACACCGCGACCGCGCCGGTGTGGCGGGAGGTCGTGCTGGGGCGCTCACGGGCCGAGGTCGCGGAGCTGATTGTGGCCGGCGCCCGCGATATCGCCCGACTGGCGGGCGCTCGGCCGAATATCCGATTCCAGTTCTCCCCCGAGGTCTTCATGCTCACCGAGCCGGATTTCGTCCTGGCGGTGTGCGACGCGATCACGGATCTGTGGGAGGCCACCGCGCAGCGTCCGGTGATCCTGAATCTGCCCGCGACCGTGGAAGTGGCGACGCCCAATGTGTACGCCGACCAGATCGAGTACATGCACCGGAACCTGAGCCGGCGCGACGCGGTCATCCTGTCGGTCCACCCGCACAACGATCGCGGTACCGGAATCGCCTGCGCCGAACTGGCGGTACTGGCGGGCGCGCAACGTGTCGAGGGGTGCGTGTTCGGCAACGGTGAGCGCACCGGCAATGTCGACATCGCGACACTGGCGCTGAATCTGCATGCCCAGGGCGTGAATCCGATGATCGACTTCTCCGATATCGACGACATCCGCCGCACCGTCGAGTACTGCACCCGGATGCCGGTGCCGGAACGGCACCCCTATGCCGGAGATCTGGTGTATACGGCGTTCTCCGGAACGCATCAGGACGCGATCAAGAAGGGCTTCGCCGACCATCGGCGCCGGGCCGCCGCGGCCGGTGCCGGCGAATCCGACATCGATTGGCAGGTACCGTATCTGCCGATCGATCCGGCCGATGTGGGGCGCACCTACGACGCGGTGGTCAGGGTCAACTCACAGTCCGGCAAGGGCGGTATCGCCTACCTGCTGCACAGCGAGTACGGCCTGGACCTGCCGCGGCGGCTGCAGATCGATTTCGCGCGGCATGTCCAGCGCCACACCGACGACAGCGGTACCGAGGTGAGCGCGCCGATGTTGTGGGAGCTGTTGCGGTCGGTGTACTGCGATCACGGTCCGGCCGATGGAATCAGCTGGGCGGCATCGGATTCCGGGGAGGTCACGATCACCGTGCCGACATCGCGCGGAACGGTGGAGCAGCAGGTGGACGCCGCCGGGTCCGCCGCGGCGATGGTACGGATCCTGGCGGCCGACGGCGTCGCGATCGAGGTGCTCGAGCGCGACGGCCACCCGGTGCGCGCGGACAGCGGTCACGCCCACGTGGCGTACGCGCACGTGCGCATCGGCCCGGATACCTTGTGGGCCATCGGATTCGGTCCGACCGCGCCGATGGCCGAGCTGGCGGCGACAGTGGCCGCGGCGCACCGGCGGCCGATCGCGGCGGATCGCTGACGCGGGCTCACGCCGACCGCCCGGCCTGAGGTGCGCGGGGACTGCGCCGGTACACCGACACCGCCGCGGAATCACGCAACCACAGTCGCCACGGGCGGTCGGCGGCCAGGCTCACCCCCACTCGCGGACCGACCCCGACAAGGTCGGAATCGATTGTCCCGGAGGCCAATTCCAGCCGGATGGGTGAGGCTTCGTCGAACAGCGGCGTTCCGTAGTCGGACAGGGCGATACCCAGTGCACTGCCGAAGTTGCCGGGACCGCGGGCGAGATCGGCGTCCGTGCGGGCCGCCGGGCGGCGAGCGCGGGCGAGCTCGTGGCCCTCGACCACTTCCCCGGCCCGCAGCAACACCGCACTGGCCACCCCGTCGGGCCCACTGGTCACGTTCACACACGTGTGCATGCCGTAGCTGAAGTAGACATACAGCACGCCCGGCGGGCCGAACATGACCGCGTTGCGCGGGGTGCGCCCACGCCCGGAGTGCGCGGCGGGATCGTGCCAGGGGCCGGCTGGATCACCGCCGTAGGCCTCGACCTCGACGATCCGGACGGCGACCGGGCCCGATCGCAGCGTCGCTCCCAGGACACGGTGGGCGGCGGCGAGTGGTTCGACGGCTAATTCCTCGGCGGGCACGGGTCACCATTCTCCCTCGAGACGACACCCGCGCCCGCGGGGCGGATCAGATCAAGCGTTCGGCATCGGCGTGGTGGGAGCCAGGGTGATCGCGGGCTATTCGACCATTCCGCGCAGACCACCGAGTTTGTCCGGATTGACCTGGAATCGAATGTTCAGCACGCGGCCGTCCAACAGGTCGAAGGTCAGCGCGCCGACCGGGAAGCCACCGATCTCGCCGACCATGCCCAGTTCCCCGTTCAGGACGGCCGGACGGATCCGGATGCCGGTGAGAATCGGTTTGGCCAGGACACCGAGCAGCCAGCGCGCGACATGATCGGGGCCGTGCAGTGGGCGCCGGGCCGCGGTGACCTTTCCGCCGCCGTCGTTCCAGAGCGTGACATCGGGTGCGAGCAGTTCCATCAGCGCGTTCACGTCACCGCCGTTCGCGGCGGCCAGGAACTGCTCGGTGATCCGCCGGCGCGCGACGGGATCGTCGTCGAATCGCGGGCGGCGGGCCTGCACGTGGTTGCGTGCGCGATGGGAGATCTGGCGAACGGTGGCCTCCGGGCGTTCCAGGAATCCGGCGATCTCGGCCGGTGCGAAGCCGAAGACGTCGCGCAGGACGAATACCGCGCGCTCGACCGGGCCCAGGGTCTCGAGGACCACGAGCATCGCCGTCGAGACGGTGTCGGCGGTTTCCATCGAATCGGCGGTATCGGGTGCACCGAGCAGCGGTTCGGGCAGCCACGGCCCGACGTAGTTCTCCCGGACCGCGCGGGCGCTGGTGAGCCGGTTCAGCGACAGGTTGGTGACGGTGCGGACCAGGTACGCCTTGGGATGGCGCACCCGGTCGTGGTCGGTGTCGTGCCATTTCAGCCAGGCGTCCTGCAGGACATCCTCGGCATCGGCGACGCTGCCCAGCAACTCGTAGGCGGTGGCGAACAGCAGCCGGCGGTGTGCGGTGAAGGCATCGTCGGGTTCGTCCGCATCACCAGCGGTCATCGGATCATCGTCGCGCGCGGGTGCCGTGGGCCGCAAGGCGCGCCCCGCATCGGGCGAGGTCATGCCGCGCGTCCCACCGCACGGGTCGCGCGCCCGCCGCGCGACAACGAGACCGACACGGTCATCCGCCGGCTGAGCCGGAAGGTCGGCACCGGGCTGCTGCTGACGGTCTCCTTGTAGATCACCGCGGCGCGCCCCTTCAGATACCAGCGCTTCGGGGTGTCGTCGGCGTGGGTGAACTGGATGACCGCATCGTGGCGCCCGAGACTCACCGGCTGGTGAAAATAGCCGAACCGGAACGGACGCACCGGCTTTCCGCGCAGATCGCGGGCGATGGTGTCGGCGACGTGGGCCGCCGAGGGCATTCCGCTCTGGCAGGTGCCGTGGATACGCCCCCAGGGCTGCGTGATCGCGGCGGCGTCGCCCACCGCGTGGATCTCGGGATGTGAGACCGAGCGCAGCGCCGCGTCGGTGATGATCGCGCCCGTGGCGTCGGTGGCGATCCCGGCGCGGGCCGCCAGATCGGGAACGCGCACACCGGCCGTCCACAGGGTGAGTCCCGCGGGAACCACCACACCGTCGTCCAGGCATACGGCATCGGGCAGGACCTTCGTGATGCGGTGACCACAGTGCCGAACGACGTGCAGGCGACCGAGGGCCCGATTCAGGTGGGCGCGCGCCCGCGGGCCCATCATGGCTCCCGGTTCGGCGTTGCCGAGGAGCGTCACCGACAGGTCCGGGTGGGATTCCGCGATCTCGGTGGCGGCCTCGATTCCGGTCAGGCCGTTGCCGCAGACCACGACCGTGCCGCCGGTCGCGTCGAGGTCGGCGAGCCGCCGGGACATGCGATGCGCGGTCCGGGGATCGTTCAGGGTCCAGGCATGTTCGGCGACTCCGGGGACGGTGTCGATGTCGGTCGTACTTCCCAGCGCGTAGACGAGGGTGTCGTAGCCCAGCTCGGTGCCGTCGGCGCAGCCGATCCGGCGGGTGGCCGGGTCGATATCGGTGGCCGCGGCATGCCGGAATCGCACTCCGGTTCCCATGAGCAGATCGGGTATGCGGTGGTCGGTGAGTTCGGTACCGGCCGCGATCTGATGCATGCGCAGCCGTTCGGTGAATCGATCCGACGGATTCACCAGCGTGATGCGGATACGCCCGGACATCCGGCGGGTGCGGCGGGCGAGCCGGATGGCGGCCAGCATCCCGGTGTAGCCGCCGCCGAGGACGACGATCTCGTGCGGTCGCGATGTGTCGGTCATGATCCTTGCGCCTCTTCTCTCGGATCGGAGTCGTGTTTCCGGTCATGGGACAAATCAGCGGCCGCATTCGTGACACCACACTCGGTGACGGCCGTCATGTCCCCGGAACACAGCGGCGACTCACCGGGTTGACATGACAAGACTTCCGCGAACCCGAATGAGGTGACCATGGCCGTACAGGTCGAGATCTGGACCGATATCAATTGCCCGTTCTGCTACCTGGGCAAGCGGCGCTTCGAGCAGGCCCTGGCCGGCTTCGAACATCGCGATCAGGTTCGCGTGGTGCATCGGTCGTTCGAACTGGATCCGGGGCTGCCGGCCGGGCACAGCGGTCCGGTGATCGAGCACATCGCGGAGAAGTACGGCATCAGCCCGGCGCAGGCCGCGGCGAACGAGAGTGGTATCGCGGCGCAGGCACAGGCGGCGGGATTGGCCTACCGGACCGAGGGCCGGGACTTCGGCAACAGCTTCGATATGCACCGGCTGTTGCACTACGCGCTCGCACTGGGCCGGCAGGAGGACCTGCTCGACGCGCTCTACCTGGCCAATTTCGCCGACGAACGTCCCCTGTTCGGTGACCGGGATCGACTGGCCGAGCTCGCGGCGGCGGCCGGATTCGACGCGGCGGAGGTCCGCGCGGTCCTCGATGATCCCGAGGCCTACGCCGACGATGTGCGTTCCGACGAGCAGACGGCCGCCCAGCTGGGTGCGCGGGGAGTCCCCTTCTTCGTCTTCGACCGGACCTATGGGGTATCGGGCGCACAGCCGCCGGAGGTGTTCACCCAGGCACTGGCCAAGGCGTGGGCCGATCAGGCGCCGGCACTACAGGTGCTGGGCGACGGCGACGCCTGCGGCCCGGACGGCTGCGCGCTTCCGGCCACCGTTCAGGAATCCAGCGGGCACTGACCACGTCCCGATCGTTGTCGGGGTCGGCTCCGGGCACGATCAGGGCGAAATCGGGGCGCTCACCGATGTTTCCGGGCGAATCGGGCACATAACGTCGGTTCATGGCATCGATTCCGCGTTCGGCGCTGCGCCGAACGGCCCTGTGGCTCAGTATTTTTCTGGTGGCCGGCCTTCTCGCCGCGGTCGGGCTCACCGGCTGGGCGTTCGCCAGGGCCAAGGTCTCCACCGCCGGTGCGCCATTCACCGATGAGCTCGCGATACCACCGCTGGCGACCGGGCGCCTCGACCCGGACGGCACCCGCGTGTTCGACCTCGACATGCGTTCGGGCACACGCCGTTTCCTGCCCGGACAGGACACACCCACCTGGGGCTTCAACGGTGACCACCTGGGCCCCACGCTGCGGGCGCATCGCGGCGAGCGGGTCCGGGTCGATATCGGTAACCGGCTTCCCGAAGCGTCCACCGTGCACTGGCACGGCATGCACCTGCCGGCATCCGCCGACGGTGGTCCGCATCAGATGATCGCGCCGGGCGCCACCTGGTCGCCGGAGTGGACGGTGGACCAGCCCGCCGCCACGCTCTGGTATCACCCCCATCCGCACGGGGCCACCGAATCCCATGTCCGGCGCGGTCTGGCCGGGATGTTCCTGGTCGACGACGACATCGCCACCGGACTGCCCGGCAGCTACGGCGTCGACGATCTTCCGCTGATCGTGCAGGACGTGAAATTCCGCGGCGGCTCGTTCGACAACGGCCGCGGGGCCTTCGCCGATACCGGCATCCTCGGCGATCGGACGATGGTCAACGGCACCCTCGCGCCGTATCGCACGGTCGATGACGAACTGGTCCGGCTGCGGCTGCTCAATGCCGCCTCGGCGCGCATTTTCACCTTCGGCTTCGCCGGCGACCGCACATTCGATCTGATCGGCACCGATGGCGGGCTGCTGGAGCGCCCGATTCCGGCGGATCGGATCCGGCTGTCACCGGGCGAGCGAGCCGAGATCGTGGTCCGGATGCGCCCCGCGGAGCGGTTGACGCTGCGCGCGCTGCCCACCGATCTGGGCGACGGCTTCTGGAATCGCCGCTTCTCCGGCGGTGACGACACCTTCGACGTCCTGGAACTGCGTGCCGCCGAAACCTTGCGCGCGACAACGGTGGTGCCACCGCGCCTGGCGCCACCGGAACTCCCCCGAGCCGAGGATTCGGTGCGCGAGCGAACGATGGAGCTGCGGTTCCCGAATATCAACGGGGCGCCGATGTCGATGGACCGCGTCGACGCCACCGTCGAGCGCGGCACCACCGAGACCTGGATCGTCCGCAATTCCGACGGTATGGCGCACAACTTCCATGTCCACGATGTGCAATTCGCCGTCGCCGCCGTCGACGACCGCCCGCCCCCGCCCGCACTGCGCGGCCGCAAGGACACCGTCCTGCTACCACCCGGTGGTTCGATGCGGCTGGTGCTGCGCTTCGACGGGCCGGCCGACCCCCGGCATCCGTACATGTATCACTGTCACCTGCTCTGGCACGAGGACCAGGGCATGATGGGCCAATTCACCGTCGTCGAACCCGGTACGCGGGTCCCGTCCGCACCCATGCCGTCCGGCCACGAGCACTGATCCCGCACGGGGCTTGCGCGAACACCCGCACGGGCGCAGAATTCAACACATGTTGAATTCAACGGCTGGTGAATTTCCCACCCGCCCCGGTGAGAGGTGGATCGGATCGTGACGGAACCGGACCCTGCCCCCGCGATCACCGTCGAGCATCTGCGGGTGCGACGCGGTGGACGGGAAGTGCTGCACGACATTTCGCTCACCGTGCCGCCGGGCAGCATCACCGGCCTGCTCGGCCCTTCCGGGTGCGGGAAGACCACATTGATGCGCAGCTTCGTCGGAACACAGTTGATCGAGGCCGGCAGCGTGCGGGTGCTCGGCGAGCAGGCGGGCAGCCGCGGACTGCGGTCCCGCATCGGATATGTCACGCAGGCACCGAGCATCTACGACGATCTCAGCGTGCTCGACAACGTCGCCTACTTCGCCGCCCTCTACGGACGCGACACCGCCGCGGTGCATTCGGCGATCGAGCAGGTCGGACTCGCAGATCACCTGCGCCACCGCGGAAATCAGCTCTCCGGTGGACAACGCACCCGGGTCTCGCTGGCCTGTGCGCTGGTCGCCGACCCGGAGCTGCTCGTCCTCGACGAGCCGACCGTGGGACTGGATCCGGTGCTGCGCGCGGAGTTGTGGAAACAGTTCCACGATCTCGCCGCGCAGGGCCGCACCCTGGTGGTGTCGAGTCATGTCATGGACGAGGCCGAACATTGCGATCGGCTGCTGCTGATGCGGGACGGACAGCTGCTGGCCCAGCTGACACCCGATCAGCTGCGCGCCGACACCGGGGAAACCAGTTTGGAGAACGCCTTTCTCGCCCTGATCACGATGGGACAGCCGCGATGACCTATCCGCTGCGGTGCTATACCGCCACCTCCGCGCGCATCCTGCGCCAGCTGCGCGCCGACCGCCGCACCGTGGCCATGCTGCTGCTGGTGCCGACGCTGCTGCTGGCACTGCTCTACTTCGTCTATCACGAGACGCCGTCGCTGCCCGGTGTGCCGACCCTGTTCGACCGGGTCGGTATCAGCATGCTCGGCATTCTGCCGTTCATCGTCATGTTCCTGATCACCGCGATCGCCATGCAGCGCGAACGGACCTCCGGCACGCTGGAGCGGTTGATGACCACGCCGTTGTCGAAGCTGGATCTGCTGGCCGGTTACGGCACCGCGTTCTCGGCCGCGGCCGCGGCGCAGGCGGGCCTGGCCTGCCTGGTGTCGTTCTGGTTGCTCGGACTGCACGCCGCCGGCAGTGCGTGGCTGGTGCTGCTGATCGCCGTGGTCGATGCCGTACTGGGCGTCGCGCTCGGACTGCTGGCAAGTGCGTTCGCCCGCACCGAATTCCAGGCCGTGCAGTTCATGCCGCTGGTGGTGGGGCCGCAGTTCTTCCTCTGCGGACTGCTGGTGCCCCGCGATCAGCTACCGCGCTGGCTCGAGATCATCAGCGATGTACTGCCGCTCAGCTACGCGGTCGACGCCCTGCAGGAGGTGTCGCGACATCCCGGGGCCACCGCGGCGATGTGGCGAGACCTGGGCATCGTCGCCGGATTCGCCGCTGTCGCACTCGCTTTGGGAGCGGCCACCTTACGGCGGCGCACACCGTGAGCGAGCGGACCGGGCGGCGGGCCGGTGAGTCCGGTACGCGGGCGGCAATTCTCGATGCCGCGCGCAGCCGCTTCGCCGAGGTGGGATTCGACAAAGCCTCGATCCGCTCGATCGCGGGCGCGGCCGGGGTCGATCCGGCGCTGGTGCACCACTATTTCGGCACCAAACAGCAATTGTTCTCCGCCACTTTGAACCTGCCCATCGATCCGGAAATGATCCGCGCGCCGATCCGCGCCGCAGCGCCCGGAGACCTCGGGGAAACCGTGGTGCGCACGGTGGTGGGCGCCTGGGACTCCTCGATCGGTGAGCACGCGGTGGCGGCCTTCCGCGGCATCCTGGCCGGCGGCGATGCCGCACTGGCACGCAGTTTCCTGCTCGAGGTCGCGCTGAAAGATGTCCGGGAGCGGGTGGATACGCCGCCGGGTACCGGAACGACCCGGGTGGTGCTGGCCGTATCGCAGATGATCGGACTGCTGGTGGCCCGCAAGATTTTGCGAGTCGAGCCGGTCGCATCCATGCCACTCGACGATCTGGCCGCGCTGGCCGGGCCGACCATCCAGCGCTACCTCACCGGGGACCTGCCCAGCGGCGGATGAGGCTGCTCAGGCCTGGGCGAGGAACGCCTCGTGCTCGGTGTCGCCCACCTCGCGAGCCTCGTCCACCAGCAGTACCGGGATGCCGTTGTCGATGGGGTAGGCGCGGCGCAGGCGCGGGTTGTACAGCACGCTGTTGCCATCCGCATCGCGCACCAGCGACAACGGGCCCTTGTCCTGTGGGCAGGCCAGCAGGCTCAACAACGTCGGGTCCAGAGTTTGCTCCGCCATGACCGACAACCTACCCGCCGGAGCCGGTGGGCGGTTCCGCCGCCCGCCGGAACGAGATGTAGCGATGGCCGAAGTAGCTCACGATCGCGACCAAGCCCATGACGACCACCGTGGCCGGGGTCTCGGGCAGGTCGAGCACCCCCACCGCCAGCTGCACTCCGGCCATGTTCAGCACCAGTCCACCGGAGTTGACCGCCACGAAACGCAGGAAATCGCCGAGCAGGTGGCCACGCACCCGGAAGACCAGGTTCCGGTGCCCGAAGAACGCGAAGACGATGCTGATGCAATAGGCGAGCGCCACCGCCACCGCGGGCGGCCAGCTGTCGGGCAGCACCTTCAGCCACACGATCGTCGCCACCATGCCGAGCAGGGTGTTGGCCGCCCCCACCGCGGCGAAGGCGATCTCCTGGCGGCGGATCACCCGCAGCAGCAGTCCGGGCCGCGGCGGCGCCGCGGCCGGATCCTCCGCTCCCACGCTCACGACACCGGTTCCGCCGCTTCCGGTTCCGGTGTGCGCGGCGCCACCGCGGCGACGCCGTCGCGGTCACGGCGGCGGGCGCGCAGCGACAGCCACTGCATCAGCCCCAGCACCACCAGTCCGCCGAACGCGCTCACGGCGCCGATCTTCCAGCCCGGCGGATCCCAGATGACCTCCAGGGTGGCGTCCCGGGTGCCGGCCGGAATATCCACGGCGACGAAGGATTTCGACACCTGCGCGATCGACAGCGGCCGCCCGTCGAGGGTGGCGCGATATCCGGGCCAGTTCAGCCGTGCGAACACCAGACGTCCGCCGCCGGGCGAACTCACCCGCGCCCGGCTGCTGCGATCGCTCTCCGCCAGCGAGGTCGCCTGCACCCCGCGGCTGTCGGAAATGCGGCCGCCGGTCGTGGAGATCGGCCCGCTCTCGCGTTCGAGGACCCGGATGTAGCGTTCGTGTCCCGGAGGGTCCGCCCACTTCCATCCCGGCGGGGGCGGCTGGTTCCCGGCGTCGGGGAACAGGGCCCGCTGCAGCACGACCCGATCGATTTTCATCAGATCCACCGGCGGGCGGCCGGTGCTGGGTTCGGGGGTGAACAACCGCCGGAACGAATCCGGGCAGACGCTGGAATCCCAGCGCATACAGAGCATCTCACCGAACCAGAAGTGGCCGTTCGGGGTGTACCCGTTGACGTAGTTGCGCCGTACATCCTTGGCGTAGTTGCCGAACACCAGCGACCCGTAGGCATCGTCGAGATTCCGCTCGCCGGGTTGCACCAGGGCGCGATCACCGAGCTGGATGGTCAGACCGTCGAACGTCGGGAAAGCGGCCTCCGCCTCGGCGCGATGCACCGGCAGATTCCAGCCCATCGGGGTGGGCTGCACCGAGCTCACCTGCCAGTACGCGATCGGGAACATCGCCACGATCGTCACCGCCACGGCGGCGGCCGCACCGCGGCGGATACCCAGCCACACCGCGAGCGCGCCCACCGCGCCCACCACGACCACCGACAGCACATGCCATCCCACATCGTGCGGATCCGCGGAAAATGTCCGCACCCACAGCAATCCGATCAGCACGGCGGCCGCGATCGCGCGCGGCCGCGGATCGCGCAGGGTGCCGAACCGCCCCAGCAGCACGCACACGAGAATCAGCAGGCCGACCGCGACCATCGGCAGCACGCGGGCGGGCCAGCGCAGGGGTCCGACGGTGCCGGGTCCGGCCGCCCACATCAGGAACATGATCGAGAACAGGCCCACGGTGACCAGTTCCCGCCAGGCCCGGCGCGCCCGGTCCCAGTCCACGAATGCCAGTGCGGGAATCAGGAACCAGGCGATGTAGGTGACCGGCAGCGGCTGGACATATCCCCACCAGGAGGTGAACGCCGGCATCGCCGACGGCAGGCTCGCGTTCAGCGATTCCGACCACGGCACCGTGAGGAACCGGTCGTTGTTGATCTGAGAATTGCCACGCCAGCTCACCGTGGCCGAGAGCATGGCGGGCAGATAGGTCATCAGGCCGGCCAGTCCGGCCGCGCCCGCGACCACCACGAGCCGCATGATCGGCCGCCAGGCCCGCAGTACCACGAACTCGCCCACCGCGACCGCCACCAGCATGAGGGCGGCCTCGACGGCCGGAAAGACGTATTCGACCGAAATGGCCAGATACAGGAATACGAACAGTGGGATCGGACCGCAACCGAAGGAGCCGGCGCCGTACCGCGAACGATCACCGGCGGGCCCGCGGGCGTAGCGCACCGCGCTCGCCCAGGCGTGCAGCATCCAGGCGGTACCGGTCAGCGAGGTGACCCAGCTGGCCTCGTCGAAGAACAGGAACCAGCCCGACAGCGGAAAAGCGATGCCCGCCACCGCGGCCCACGAGGCGCGACTGCCGTAGACCAGGCAGATCCGGTACACACCGAGCGCGGCGATGATCGCGAAGACCAGTTTCACGATGGTCGCCAGCAGCGCGAGATTGTCCACCGACGGCGCGATCAGGTCGATCAGCAGTTGCGGCGGGTTGAACAGCCCCGCCTCTTCCATGGTGTAGTTCCCGGTCATCCACTGCTCGGGCACCATCAGTGGTAGATGTCCCTCGCGCAGGTGGCGGCCCATCATCAACCACAGACCCGTGTACTGGGACTCGGTGTCGTCGGTATAGAAATGTCGTGCATTCGCCAGCAGCACCGCGACATATCCGACAATCACCCCGACGACGGTGACCGTCCCCCACCGGAATACGACTCGCCGCGGATGTCCCGCGGCACTCGGCTCGGCCTCGCCGGGGGCGGCGGCCCGCCCCTCGATCGCGGGCTCGGCGAGCGCCGTCGTCGACACTGCACTTTCCACCACGATTGTCAGACCCTACATGCCCACGGCCGCACCGGCATCGCACGTCGAACCGCCCGCACGATCGCGACGGCGAAACCCGTGACCAGCACCGTGTTAGAGTTCACCCCGATTCGGGCTCTGCACACATTCGAAGAGTTCCGGTGCGCACCGTCATCGAAAGTCGAACCAGCTGATGCCGATTCCGTCCGCGACCGCACAGGCCCGCGCTCTCGCCCAGCCCGCGACACCCGATGTTCATCCGCCGGTCACCGGCGCGGGGGGCGGGCGCCGCCGGACGCACACGGTGTCGGTGGTGGTGCCGGTCTATCGCGGTGAGCAGACCATCGCCGGACTGGTCGCCGAACTCCACGAGCTGACCCGGGATTCGGTCACCCCGGCGGGTAACGGTTTCACCGTTTCCGAGATCGTTCTGGTCCACGATCACGGGCCCGACCGCTCCGACCTCGTGCTGGAACGGCTGGCCGCCGACTACGAGCACGTTCGCGTCATCTGGTTGAGCCGCAACTTCGGTCAGGACGCCGCCACCATCGCCGGGATGGCCGCCGCGCGCGGCGACTGGATCGTCACCATGGACGAAGACGGACAACACGATCCGGGTTTCGTCGGCACATTCCTCGACACCGCGCTCGAGCAGCGGGCCGATCTGGTCTATTCCAAACCGACCAACACCCGCCCGCACGGTCTGCTGCGCAATCTCACCTCCCGCGGTGCGAAGGTCGTGCTGGCGACGGTGTTCGCCTTCCCCGACTCCACCCGATTCGAGAGTTTCCGCCTGATTCGCGGCGATATCGGCCGTCAGCTCGCCGAGGTCGCCTCCAACGGCGTGTATCTCGACGTGGCCCTGACCTGGGTGGTCGACAACACCGCCCAGGCACCGGTGGTGCTGCGCGCGGAAGGCCGCGAGGAGTCCGGTTACAACTACCGCCGGCTGTTCTCGCTGTTCTGGAAGATGGTGCTGTGCAGCGGAACTCGCGGCCTGCGACTGGTGAGCCTGCTGGGGGTGACGCTGGCGGCCGGTGGTGCGGTGATGGCCGCCGTGGTGATCGGGAACGCACTGTTCGGCGACGGGCACGATCCCGAGGGCTGGGCGTCGATCATCGTCGTGCTGCTGCTGGTGTCGGGTGCGATCCTGTTCTCGCTGGGGCTCATCGCCGAATATCTGGGGGTGGCGTTGCACGTACTGGTGGGCAAACCCCTGTATCTGACGGTAGATTCGCCGACACCGCGTCCGGTGAGCACGGGCGCGGGTGTCGACCACGGCCGCGGCGATCAGGGGTAACAATCCGGGTGAGCACTGACCACATCCTCTTCAGCCGTCCCTATCGCGCCGCAGCGGAGCTGCCGAATGTGGCCGCGGTGCTGGCCTCCGATCACAGCCACGGGGACGGTCCGTTCACGGCGGCCGCGACCGAGAAGCTGCGCACGATCACCGGTGCCGCGCACGCCCTGCTGACCACCTCGTGCACCCATGCGCTCGAGATGGCCGGACTGCTGCTGGAACTCGGTCCCGACGACGAGGTGATCGTCCCCAGTTTCGCCTTCACCTCGACCGCCACCGCGGTCGCGATGCGCGGGGCCACTTGCGTTTTCGCCGATATCGACGAACGCGGCAATCTGGACCCGGACTCGGTGGCCGCTGCGGTCACCGACCGCACCAAAGCGATCGTCGTCATACACTACGGCGGTGTCGGCGCCGATATGGACCGGCTGCTCGAGGTCGCCGACGCGCACGGGCTGGCCGTCGTGGAGGACACCGCGCACGGGCTGGGCGGGCGCTGGCGCGGACGGCCGCTGGGCACGATCGGCACCGTGGGCGCGCTGAGCTTCCACGACACCAAGAATGTGCACTGCGGTGAGGGCGGGGCGATCCTGCTGACCGACGACATCCTCATGGGGCGCGCCGAGATCATCCGCGAGAAGGGCACCGACCGGGCCCGGTTCCTGCGTGGTGCGGTGGACAAGTACTCCTGGCAGGACATCGGATCCAGTTATCTGCCCAGCGAATTGAACGCGGCGGTGCTCGATGCGCAGCTCGCCGAATTCGATCGCATCCAGGCCGGTCGTCATCGGGTCTGGGATGCCTACGCCGCCGGACTGCCGGGCTGGGCCGCGCGCAACGAGGTGCGGCTGATGCGCGTGCCCGACGATCGCGAACACACCGCGCACCTGTACTACCTGCGCACCCCCACCGAAGACCATCGCGACGCACTGATCCGGCATCTGCGCGAGCACGGGATCTCCGCACCGTTCCACTATGTGCCGCTGCACTCCAGTCCGGCCGGGCTGAAGCTGGGCCGGACCACGGTGTCGTGCCGGAACACGGAGGAGTTTTCGGCCACCCTGCTACGCCTTCCGCTGTGGCCGGATCTCGGCGATGAGCAGGTGGCGCGGGTGATCGACACGGTCACCGCCTTCACGGTGTGACCTCCCGATCTCCGGGCCGGGCAGCTATTCGTAAGTGTCGGTCTCGCGGTTGTAGGACCAGGTCCGCTGGGCCGGCTCCGCGCGCAACCGGGCCTGGACGGCATGGGTGGAGGGCCGGAAACTGGAACTGCGCGGAATCTCGTCGACGATGTGGACGATATCGGGCCGCTGCGCCGGATCGAGGGCGCGCAACCCCTCGGTGATGTCGGCGGGTTCGAGCCGCTGCCCGTCGCGCACACTCACCACGGCGACCGCGAGGATGGCCTCCGGGGTGCGGTGCCCGAACGCGACCTCCATGTCGACCGCGGCGATGTCGTTGAGCGCGTCCACGATCGGCTGGACGTAGACCGGGCCACGCGGCGTCCGGATGACGGTGTCGCGGCGGTCCATCAGCCAGTAGTCGCCGTCGCTGTCGCGGCGGAACAGATTCTCCGTCGGCATCCAGGCATCGCCCGGTGTGAAGACCCCACGCAGCCCGCCCTGTGACAGATCGACGGTGTCACCGGCCTTCCCGATGAGCAGGCCCACCTCGTTGTCGGCGGCGCGGCGGGCGAAACCTCTGGTGTCGGTGATGATCTGCTCGGTGACCGGATCGTAGGAGATCAGCTCCACCTTCGCGGTACCCGGCAGCGAGCGGCCCTTGCAGCCGATCTTCACACCTGCCACATTGGCCAGCACGACATCGCCCTCGATCGAGGCGTAGAACTCCAGCACCCGCGCCGGTGCGAAGCGCTCGGTGGTGCGCCGCCACAGTCCGGCGGGCATACCGGAGCCGATGAACAAGCGGATCGGATGGGGATGTCCGGCGGCGAAGGTGTCGGCGTCGAGGATGTCGCGCAGCATCGTCCAGGTGTAGGTGACGACGGTGACCCCGTAGCGGTGCACCTCCTCGGCGAAGCTGGGCGGATCCAGCGATCGGGCCAGCGCGATCCGGCTACCACCCGCCACCGCACCGCCGAGACTCACCAGCAGCCCGGACGAATGGTGCAGCGGCGCAAGGCAATACACCGTGTCACGGCGGTCCAGGTCGGCCGCCGACGCGGTGCCGAAGGCCGACACCGCCCAGCGGTGATTGGTGATGTATTTGAGGTCGAGCTTGTCCCCGGTGCCGGTGACCAGGATGAACGCCAGCTCCCGCGCCAGTCCCGGATCGGGCCGGAACCAGGCCGGCAGCGTCACCGCCGCCGGATCGATCTGTTCCAGGTCGACCACATCGGCGCCGTCGGGAACCTCGATCGTGCGCGCGTCACCGCCACCCAGGACGAACACCCGCAGCCCGGTCTCGGTGGCGGAACGCAGATTCTCCGGATCGGCCACGATCGCCGTCGCCCCGGTCGATTCGACCGCGCGGCCGACCTCGCTGCCGGGCGCCAGCAACACGGCCACCGCACCGATGCGCGACAGGGCGGCGACGGTGGCCAGCGCACTGGGCCGGGTCTCCATCAATACGCCGACCCGGGTGGCCGGGCGGATGCCGACCGAGATCAGCCCGCGCACCACATTGTCGATCCGGGCGCCGACCGCGGAGTGCGAGTGCACCCGGTCGTCGAACAGGAACAGATCCTGCAGCGGTGCGTTGCGCTGCTGCTCGGCGAGCAAACGGCCCAGGGAGATCCGCGTGTGCGGCTGGATCATGCCGAGCCGGGTCAGCCGGGGCAGCGCCCGCGCGGCCTCACCGGTGAGCTCCATCGACCCGCGGAGCGCATTGCCGGCCAGTCCGCCCAGCGCGGCACCGATTCCGGCACCGGCCTCGGCCAGGCTCGCCGCGGTGTGCACGACCCGGGTGGCGGCGGTGGTCTGGCGGTCGGTGGCGACGTGCTCGCGCATCGGTGCGATCTGCTCGGGCAGGGCCGCGTGCCCGCTCTGGAAATTGACCCAGTCCCGCACCAGCGGCCAGGTCTGATTCGTCGCGGTGCTGCCCGCCACCAGGCCGAAATGTCCGGCCACCACCGCGGCCTCGTAGACCTCGGCATTGGGTGCGGCGCGCACGATGCCGCGCACCGCCGCGGGCTGGCCGATATCGTCGACCTCGCCGACGAAGGCGAGAATCGGGCATTTGAGCTCGGCCAGCGATACCGGCTGATCGCGAATGACGAAGCCGCCGGACATCATTCGGTTGTGCGCGACGAACTGCTTGAGCAGATCCGCCGCCGCCGGACCGGAATAGCCCACCCAGCCGTCGTGTTCGAGAAAGCGACGCTGACGTTCCTTGGGCAGCAACGCCTCCCGATCGTGCAACTGGCGCAGGAAATCGATGCGCGCCTTGGCGGTCTTCACCGGATCGAGCAGCTGGAAACCGACCCGCACCATGGCATCGGTGATCGGCAACCGGTTCAGGACGTGATCGGCGACGAAGTCGGCGACCTCCGACACCAGTCCGTAGGGCAGGCCGAACGGCAACCCCGCCACGATGTCGACCGGGCTACCGAAGGTGACGATGCTCTGCACCCCCTTGCCGTAGCGGAACGCGGTGGTCTGGTAGGCGAACATGCCGCCCTGCGAATAGCCCATGAGATGGACCGGGCAGCCGGTGAGCTCGTTGACCGTATCGATCGCGCTCGACAGGGCCAGGATGTGATCGGCGAGATCGCGCTGCCAGCCGCCCTCCTCCGTGGCGGGTGAGCCGAAATCCAGTACCCAGCAATCGATTCCGGCGCGGTGCAGGATGCCGACCGCACCACCCTCGGCATTGACGTCGTAGATGTCGGCATTGACCATCAGCGGCGGCACCAGCAGGGCCACCGGCCGGACCGCGGCGGGGTCGTCCGGGAAGTAGTGGCGCAGCCGGTACATCCGCTTGCGCTCGGTGACCTCGTAGGGTGAGGACTCCACGTCGTGGGCGAGGCCGCCGAACCGGATGACCTCGAGGCCGTTCTGTGCCGTCGCCATCAACCGCCGCACGGGCCCGGTGAGGGCTCTCGTATCGAATTTCAACGCTCACTCCCAGCCCTTGCCCTGCGCCCGACACCACCACGCCCCCGTGCGCGCGGGTCGAGCCTGCCACATCGACAGCCTACTGCGAGGCCGTTGTGATCGGTCCCATCCGCACACCGGGCTGTGCGCGACCCGCCCCGGCAGTTTCCGGGGGATTCGGCGAATGTGTCCGCACGCCCGCCACCGGCGAACTGCGATGGAATCAGGAACGCCGTTGTAGCGCTCGACTACTCGATCAGATGTCTGGTTCGCCGGGCCCGTCCCTTCTCCGATCGATCCCCCGTTTCTCGGGTGGCGCAACCGCTCGCCGGAGTGGTTCGTGTCCGCGTATGCGTGCGCCGGGCCTCGACTCGGCGCTGTCCGCATCCATCGCCTCGAGGTGGGGACCGCAGATGACTCTGGAACTTCCCGTTCCGGCCGATGACCACGTCGGCTTGCTGCTGGATCATCTCGATGCGGTGCTTCTCAGCGACCGGCTGCTGGATGCCGGCTCGGGCCGCGGCGGCACGAGCTTCACGGCCCATCGGCGCCTAGGCTGCCGGGTCGACGGGGTGAGCATCTGTCTGCGTCACCGGCTGCTCCAATGATGTGACCGGCGGGCGATCGGCCGCGGTGAGCTGGATCGACGCCCACTACGGCTGCATGATCCATCCGCGAGGTGAGTACTTCCGGGCGATGACGGCCAACGGACCGGCCCCCATCACGGTCACCGATCTCACCGCGGCGACCATCCCGTACTGGGAATTGCGTGCCGAATGCGAGCTGGCCACGGGTGTGGCGGGGCCGTTGCTCACCTCCTGTCGCGAGGGCAGCTTCCAATACCTGCTGATCGCCGCCGATAAGGTAGGGAGGTGACCGGCACCCCCACCACCTCCCCCGATCTCAGCGCCGACCGCGAATCCCTGCCCGTCGAACTCGTCGACGAGCGGGGAGACGCGGTCGGCGCGCTCGCGGTGTCCGATGCACACACCGCTCCCGGCCGCCTGCATCGCGCGTTCTCCGTCCTGCTGTTCGGGCCGGACGGCCGGGTGCTGCTGCAGCAGCGCGCCGCGGTCAAGACACGATTCCCGCTGCGCTGGTCCAACACCTGCTGTGGTCATCCGGCGCCGGGGCAGCCGGTCGCCGAAGCCGCGGGCGTGCGGCTGGGCGAGGAACTGCGAGTGCGGGCGGTCCTGCGCGAGGTCGGTGTCTACCGCTACCGGGCCGCCGATCCGGCGACCGGGCGGGTCGAGGACGAATGGGACCATGTCCTGATCGGCGGGTTCGAGGGACTGCCCGTCGATCCGGACCCCGCGGAGGTCGCCGCATTGCGGTGGGTGGACCCGGATCGACTCGCCGCCGATATCGCTTCCGCCCCTGAAGATTTCACGCCGTGGCTGGGCGGCGTGCTGAGCGCCGCGCGTGCCGGCGACTGAGAAGGTTGCGAGATGACCGGCCCCGGTTCGGACAGTCTCGATCACCCGCACGCATGGTCGGATTTCATGCCCTCGGGAATCAGTGCGCACCACCGAGTTCCAGCGCGAGCACACCGACGATCAGCAGGCCGATACCGCCGATCTGGACCGCCGAGAGCCGCTCGTCGAGAAACAGCGCCCCGATGGTGGCGACCAGCGCCACACCGATCGCCGACCACATCCCGTAGGCCACGCCCACCGACATCCCTCGTTTCAATGCCTGGGACAGGAAGGCGAACGCGGCCACGTACCCGATCACGACCACGATGGAAGGCACCAGTTTGGTGAATCCCTCCGAGAGCTTCAGCGACACCGTCGCCGATACTTCGGACACGATGGCCAAACCGAGCAGAACGAACATCATGCGCGCACGATAGCGGGCGCACCGACCGGCGCACGGGGCCGGGCGCGGTCGGCCCTTCGGACCGGCCCCACCACCCGGCCGCGACCGTCGTGCACGCGGCCCACGCGCCACGGCGCCGATCAGCACTCGTGGCACCGCGCCGGATCAGCGCAGCCAGGTGCGCGCATCCGCCGCGGTGGCGCGGACCTCGGTCAGCTGCTCACCCACCCGGACGCCGGCCGTGCCACCACGGGAGTTACGCGAAGCGATCGAGCCCTGCACCGTGAGTACCTCCCGTACCTGCGGGGTCAGCGCCGGGTCCACCGCGGCGAATTCGGCGTCGGTGAGCTCGTCGAGTCCGACACCGCGCGCCTCGGCCGCGCGGACACACGCACCCGCGGCCTCGTGCGCCACCCGGAACGGAACTCCTTGGCGCACCAGCCATTCCGCGATATCGGTGGCCAGGGTGTAGCCGGCGGGTGCCAGTTCGGCCATCCGATCGGTGTGGAACCTCAGCGTGGAGACCAGTCCGGCGATGGCAGGCAGCAGCAACTCCAGCTGTGCGACGGAATCGAACAGCGGTTCCTTGTCCTCCTGCAGATCCCGGTTGTAGGCCAGCGGCTGCGCCTTGAGGGTGGCGAGCAGTCCGGTGACATTGCCGATCAGCCGGCCGGCCTTGCCACGGGTCAGTTCCGAGACGTCGGGATTCTTCTTCTGCGGCATGATCGACGATCCGGTGGACCACGCGTCGGCGAGCGTGATGTAGCCGAATTCCGCGGTGCTCCAGATGATGATCTCCTCGGCCATGCGGGACAGATCGACCGCGATCATGGCCAGGACGAAGGCCGCCTCGGCGGCGAAATCACGGGCGGAGGTGGCGTCGATCGAATTGGCGGCGGCCGCATCGAAATCCAGGTCGGCGGCGATGGCCTCGGGGTCCAGGCCCAGCGACGATCCGGCCAGTGCGCCGGACCCGTACGGCGAGATCGCGGCGCGCTTGTCGAAGTCGCGCAGCCGATCGACATCGCGCAGCAGCGGATGGGCGTGCGCCAGCAGCTGATGCGCCAGCAGCACCGGTTGCGCGGCCTGCAGATGGGTCTTGCCGGGCATCACCGCGTCGGGGTGGGCGGCGGCCTGCTCGACCAGCGCGTCGACAACCTCGAGAACTCCGAAGGCGATACGGCGCACGGCATCGCGCAACCACATCCGGAACAGGGTGGCCACCTGATCGTTGCGGGAACGGCCCGCGCGCAGCCGGCCGCCGAGTTCGGCACCGACCCGGTCGATCAGCCCGCGTTCGAGTGCGCCGTGCACATCCTCATCGGATTCGGCGGGCGTGAACGCGCCGGATTCGACGTCGGCGGCCAGGCGGTCCAGCCCGTCGAGCATGCCCGCCAGGTCGGCCTCCGAGAGCAGACCCGCCTTGTGCAGCACGCGGGCGTGCGCCTTCGACGCCCGCACATCGTAGGGCGCCAGCGCCCAGTCGAAATGGGTCGATTTGCTCAGCGCCGCCATCGCCGCGGCGGGGCCGGAGGCGAACCGCCCACCCCACAGCGCGCCCTCATTGGTGGCTTGGCTCATCGGTTCTCGTCTCCTAATGTCGCGGTCATCAACAGGTGTCGGTTCAATTCGGCGCGCGCCGCTTCGGGCAGCTCACGACCGTGTTCGGAGAGGAGCGCGACCGGATCGGCGGCCGCCACCGCCCAGCCGCGGGCGGTGAACCATTCGCGCGGGTCGGTGCGGCCTTCCCACGGGTACCAGAGTTCCTCGAGGTTGAGCGTGATCCCGGCCTGCGCGAGCAGCCGCGCCCGGCGCTCCCGCATCGCTCGCAGCTCGGGTGTGTCCTCGCGGCGGCCACGGCCGATGTTCAGTGCCATCCGGCTGCCGGGCGCGCTGAGCGCCGCGAGGGCGTCGAACAGGCGGTCCTGCGCCTCACCGGGCAGGTAGCGCAGCAGGCCCTCGGCCAGCCAGGCCGTCGGTTTCGCCGGGTCGAAACCGTTGTCCCGCAACGCCTCGGGCCAATTCCGGCGCAGGTCCGTCGCGACGGCGCGCCGGTCGGCCGCAGGTGCCACATCAGCGAGCACGGAGTCTTTGAACGCCAGCACCTTCGGCTGGTCGATTTCGAAAACCACTGTGCCGTGCGGCCATTCGAGCCGGTAGGCGCGGGCATCCAGTCCGCTGGCGAGTATCACGATCTGCCCGATCCCCGCCGCGGTCGCCGCGGCGAAGTACTCGTCGAAATAGACGGTGCGAGCGATGAGCATCGCGGCCAGCGGACGATAGAGGTTGTCCTCGTTCGCCTCGCCCGGGTCGTCGCCCGGATCGGGCGCACCGGTTCGGGCCGCGTCCATCGCCGCGATCTGGGCACGCATGATGGTGCTCCAGCCGGAGCCGGCCGCGTCCACGAGACGTTCGGCGAAGGGGTCGGTGAACAGCGCATCCGGGCGCCGGGTCTCGCCCGCCCGCATGGCGGCGACGCCCAGCGCGGTCGCGCCGACGCTCTCGGTGATATCCCAGCTGTCGTCGTCACTGCGCACGGCCGTCTCCTCCGGTGGACCTACCTCGCCTCGCACGATGCGCACCGCGTCGTGCGGTTCTGCCCGCTGGCAGGCTACTCCGCGATCACCGCGGCACCGGAGGCCGCTCCACATCCGCCCCGGTACCGCGGACCCGGTCGTCGCCACCACACGCGCACCGGCATCGTGGCCGCCGAGAACGCGATGTGACCGCAGTCGGACGAGCCCGGCCGAGGGTTCGGCCGGGCTCGTCCGGCTTCCTACTTCTTGAACAGGTCGCGGCGCGCGGCGACCTTGGACGACAGGCCATGGATCTGCACGAAGCCCTTGGCCAGCGACTGGTCGAAGCTGTCGCCCTCGTCGTAGGTGGCCAGGTTGAAGTCGTAGAGCGACTCCTCGCTGCGGCGGCCGTTGACCACGACGTTGCCGCCGTGCAGCACCATGCGCACCTCACCGGAGACGTGCTGCTGGGTGTCGCGCACGAACGCGTCCAGGGCGCGCTTGAGCGGGGAGAACCACAGGCCGTCATAGACCAGCTCGCCCCAGCGCTGCTCGACCTGACGCTTGTAGCGGCCCAGCTCACGCTCGACGGTGACGGCCTCGAGTTCCTGGTGCGCGTTGATCAGCGCGATCGCGCCCGGCGCCTCGTAGATCTCACGGCTCTTGATGCCCACCAGGCGATCCTCGACCATGTCCAACCGGCCCACACCCTGACGTCCGGCGCGGGTGTTGAGCTCGGTGATCGCCTCGAGCACGCTCACGGGGCGGCCGTCGATGGCAATCGGCACACCCTTGTCGAAGGTGACGA
Organism: Nocardia sp. NPDC052254; assembly: GCF_040679495.1. Taxonomy (NCBI): domain Bacteria; kingdom Bacillati; phylum Actinomycetota; class Actinomycetes; order Mycobacteriales; family Nocardiaceae; genus Nocardia; species Nocardia sp. NPDC052254. The sequence continues at coordinate 28,085 of NZ_JBFAUW010000006.1, forward strand.
TGAGCTCGTCGGGCGCCTCGAAGTTGACGGTCGGGTCCACGGTGTAGTCGTAGACGTCCTTGGTCGGGGCGTTCCACAGATCCTCGAGGAATCCGGTCTCGACCGCGCGACCCCACAGGTTCTGGTCGATCGAGAACGGCGACTTCTTGCTCACCGTGATCGGCAGCGCGTTCTCCTCGGCGAAGGCGATGGCCTTCTCACGGGTCCACGCGTAGTCGCGCACGGGCGCGATGACGTTCAGATCGGGGGCCAGGGCACCGATGCCCACTTCGAAGCGGACCTGGTCGTTACCCTTACCGGTGCAGCCGTGGGCGACGGTGGACGCGCCGTGGTACTCGGCGGCCTCGACCAGGTGCTTGACGATCAGCGGGCGGCTGATGGCCGAGACCAGCGGGTACCGGCCCATGTAGAGGGCGTTGGCCTGGATGGTCGGCAGGCAGTACTCGTCGGCGAATTCGTCGCGGGCGTCGACCACGATGGCCTCGACCGCGCCGCAGTCCAGTGCGCGCTGGCGCACCAGGTTCATATCCTCACCGCCCTGGCCCAGATCGATCGCGACGGCGACAACCTCGGCCCCGGTCTCCTTGCCGATCCAGCTGATGGCAACGGAGGTGTCCAACCCGCCGGAATAGGCGAGTACGACGCGATCGGCCATGTCTGATACTCCTCAGGTTCGTTCGTCTGTATGTGGGCGCTGTCACCAGCGAGGATGTGGTGCCGTGGCCCGCCCGGCCGGCTCACATCGACTACAAATGATTATGCACGACGATGCAAGCCCATTCATAACCGGGGGTGGTCCGACGACCCCCGCGGATACCGGAAGTCCGGCAACTCCGGACATTCGCCGCGAAACCCCATGAGGTTCAACGCGATTGCCATGACCAGTACCCGCCCGTATGTCACCCTGATATCGCACGGCACGCACGCCCCGGGAAAGGCGGTCCCATGCTCTCCACACTTGCCGGTTATCTCGGCGCGATCGGATCCGATGCGCTCTCGGTCGGCCAATCGGTGATCACCCTCGTCTCCGACCTGATCAGCGCGGGCAGTTCGAGTACGCCCGGCGGATTCGGCGGAAGCTATCCGCCGGGACAGTACCCACTGGCCTGACGACCGCGCTCAGCCCGGCGCGCCGAACACATCGCCGACGATGCGGCGACGTCGCGTACGGCCGGTTCCGGCGGTTCCCGGCGCGGGCCCGCGAAGGCGGCGATATCGCGGCGGCGCCCGCGCGCCCGCTGCCCGGCGACTCGCGGCACAGTCGGACACGGTCGAGGTCCGCGGATCCGCCGCACAACGAGAGGGCCGCCGCCGCGTCCGAGGTACTCGATCGGCCGATCCGGTGAAGATCCCGGGCGCCGACCACAAGACGGCGCCGACCGCCCAGCCGATGGACGCGGCGTGGGCACAAGGCCCGGGCGGGATGGACACCGGCCTCTGCGATGTGCCGCCACACACATCGAAGCATCACTCCCCCAACAGTTTTCGGCGGCACCGCGCCGAGGTGGCGGTACCCGCCGTCCACGCCGAACCCACCGGCGGCGACCGGGATGTCCAATTCCGTAGGTCTCCAACATGTTTCGATTCGCCGGAATCCGGGCATGACCCCTGTGAATCGACATACGATGCACCGACAACACCCGTGCTCCGACAGGATTGTGATGCCCGCCCCCGACAGCAGTGCGACCACCGACTCCGAGCTGCCCAGCAGCGCCCGCATATACGACTATGCATTGGGCGGTAAGGACAACTACGAGGTCGACCGCAAGGCCCTCGACAAGGTCATGGAAGCATTTCCGACGGTACGCATCGCCGCCCGGCACAATCGGCAGTTCATGCACCGCGCGGTCGGCGTGCTCGCCGAGGCCGGCGTGCGGCAGTTCCTCGACATCGGGACCGGCATTCCCACCGAGCCCAATCTGCACCAGGTCGCGCAGATCGAGTCACCGGAAGCACGCGTGGTCTACGTCGACAACGACCCGGTGGTCCTGGCACACGCCCGCGCCCTGCTGGCGGGCTCATCCGAAGGCCGCACCGCGTTCGTCGCCGCCGATCTCAACGAGCCCGAATCCATCCTGGCCGCACCGCAATTGCGCGAGACACTGGATCTCGCCAGCCCGGTGGCGGTCAGCCTGGTCGCGGTCCTGCACTTCCTCTCGGATGCCCAAGATCCGGCGGGCGTACTGAAAACCCTGGTCGACGGATTGGCGCCTGGTTCGTTCGTCGTCGCCTCACACATCACCTCCGATCTCGACCCCGAGGCGATGGAGCGGGCCTTCGAGATGTACTCGCGCAGCGCCGTCGACGTGCAGGCCCGCACACACGCCGAGTTCACCACCTTCTTCGATGGACTCGAGTTGCTGGATCCGGGGATCGTCACGGTCAACCGCTGGCGTCCCGCCATCGAACCACCGGCCTGGCTCGACGCGCAGGTCAACTGCTACGGCGCGGTGGCACGCAAGCCCTAGCCCGACGACGCACCCCGGACCGGCTCCGTGAAGGGAGGCGGCCGCGACGTCACCGCCGGGGCGGCCCGCCTCCTAGGCCAGATGCTCGATCTTCGCGGCCAGTTCGGCGCCGGTCATGGGTTCGCGGGCGATGACCGCGATGGTGTCGTCCCCGGCGATGGTGCCGACCACCTCGGGCAGAGCGGCACGGTCGAGCGCGCTCGCGAGAAAGTGCGCGGCACCGGGCGGCGTGCGCAGCACCGCGAGATTACCGCTGTGATCGGTGGAGACCAGCAGATCGCCGAGAAGTTTGGACAGCCGTGCGGTGCCCCCGGTGACGCCGCGCACCGGGCTGCCGTCCTCGGGGACGACATAGATTCCCGCACCGCCGTCGGCCGCGCGCAGCTTCACCGCGCCCAATTCGTCCAGATCACGCGACAGGGTGGCCTGGGTGGTCTCGATACCCTCGTCGGCGAGCAGGGCCGCCAGCTCGGTCTGACTGCGAACGGCATTGGCGGACAACAACTCCACGATCCGCTGCTGGCGCCCGGCCCGGGTGCGGGCGATCGCCGGGCCGGATCGCGGTCCCTCCGATCCGGCGGATCGCGACCCGTCCGACCCGTTGGTCGATCTGCCCGCCGAACTCACGCCACACCACCGGATCGTCGCTCGAGCAACCAGGCGAGCAGTGCCTTCTGGGCGTGCAGGCGATTCTCCGCCTCGTCCCACACCACACTGTGCGGTCCGTCGATCACCTCGTCGGTGATCTCCTCGCCGCGATGCGCCGGAAGACAGTGCAGGACAACGGCATCGGCCGCCGCGTGGCCCAGCAGCTCGGCATCGACCCGGAAGGCGCGGAACGGGCCGACCCGGTCCAGGCCGTCGTTCTCCTGCCCCATCGAAGTCCAGGTGTCGGTGACCAGCGCGTCGGCACCGGTCGCCGCCGCGATCGGATCCTCGGTGAGGGTGATCACCGCCCCGGTCTCGGCGGCGCGCTTGCGAGCGGCCTCGACGACCCAGTCGAGCGGCTGGAATCCGGCCGGCGCCGCGATGGTGACGTTCAGTCCGGCCGTCACACCACCCAGCAGCAGCGAATGTGCCATATTGTTGGCGCCGTCGCCGAGGTAGACCAGTGTGCGCCCGGCGAGCTCACCCTTGCGTTCGCGCAACGTGAGCAGATCGGCCAGGACCTGGCACGGATGGAATTCGTCGGACAGCGCGTTCACCACGGGAACCGTTGCCGCCGATGCCATGTCGTCGAGCCGGTGCTGCTGGAAGGTACGCCACACCACGGCGTCCACATACCGCGACAGCACCCGGCCGGTGTCGGCGAGGGTTTCCTCACGGCCGAGCTGGGTGTCGCGGCCGTCGACCACCACGGCGTGCCCGCCCAGCTGGGCGATGCCCATCTCGAAGGAGAACCGGGTGCGGGTGGAGTTCTTCTCGAAGATCACACCGACGCCCCGCGGCCCCTCGAGCGGACGCCGGGAAAACGGTGCCGCCTTCAATTCCGCTGCCAGCGTCAGGATTTCAGCCTGCTCGGCGGGCGTGATGTCGTCGTCGCGCAGAAAGTGCCGCACCATGTTCACTCACTCTCCTGGGTAGCCGCATCGAGTATGCCGGGCAGATCGGCGACGAAACCACGGGCCTGATCTTCGGTCAGGATCAGCGGCGGGGCCAGCCGGATCACATTCGGCTTGGGCGGATTCACCAGATAGCCCGCCGCCCGGGCGGATTCCTCCACCTTCGCCGAGACGTCCCGAGTGAGCTGGATGCCGATGAGCAGGCCCGCACCGCGGACATGGTCGACGAGCGGATGGCCCAGCTCCTCGATCCCGTCGACGAGGGTCTTGCCCACGGACTCGACGTGGGCGAGCAGCCCCTGCTCGTCGATGGTCCGCAACACCGCCAGCGCCGCGGCCGCACTGACCGGATTCCCGCCGAAGGTGGTGCCGTGCAGGCCGGGGGTGAGCAATTCGGCCGCCGGGCCCTGTGCGAGCACCGCGCCGATCGGCAGGCCGCCGCCGAGCCCCTTGGCCAGCGTGATCATATCGGGCACGATCCCGGCGGCCTGATGCGCGAAGAACGATCCGGTGCGGCCGATTCCGGTCTGTACCTCGTCGAGGATCAGCAACGCGCCGTGATCGGCGGTGATCCTGCGCGCCTTCGCCAGATAATCCGGCGGCGGCACGATCACACCGCTCTCCCCCATCATCGGCTCGAGGAATACCGCCGCCGTATCGGCGTCGACCACATCCGCCAGCGCCACCGCGTCGCCGTAGGGCACGTGCACCACACCGGCCGGCATCGGCTCGAACGGTGCCCGTTTGGCCGGCTGACCGGTCAGGGCCAGCGCACCCATGGTGCGGCCGTGGAAGGCCTCGTCACAGGCGATGATCTTGCGCCGCCCGGTGAGCCGCGCCATCTTGAACGCCGCCTCGTTGGCCTCGGTACCCGAGTTGCAGAAGAACGCGCGCCCGGTGCCGTCGCCGAAATGCGCGATCAGCTTCTCGGCCAGTTCGACGACCGGTTCGCTGACATACAGATTCGAGACGTGGCCGAGCGTGCCCAGCTGCTGGGTCACCGCCTCCAGGATCGCCGGGTGCGCGTGCCCGAGACTGTTGACCGCGATACCGCCGAGGAAGTCGACATACCGTTTGCCGTCGGCGTCGTACACGACCGGACCGGCACCGCGCACCAGCGCCACCTTCGGGGTGCCGTAGTTGTTCATCAGCGCGGACGACCACCGCTGCTGCAATTGCTCTGTGCTCATGGCGTTGTCGTTCCTGCCGTCTCGGGTGGGGTCACCATCGTTCCGATGCCTTCCCCGGTGAACAGTTCCAGTAGCACCGCGTGCGGCACCCGGCCGTCGATCACGTGGGCGGTCGGGACGCCGGCCCGCACAGCGCGCAGACAGGCCTCCATCTTGGGCACCATGCCGGCATCGAGACTCGGCAGCAGCGCGGCCAGGGCGTCGGTGTCGATGTGGGTCGTCAGCGATGATCGATCGGGCCAATTCGTGTACAGGCCTTCGACATCGGTGAGAACAACCAGTTTCTCCGCGCCGATGCCCTGCGCCAGGGCCGCGGCGGCGGTGTCGGCGTTGATGTTGTGCACCACGCCGTCGGCATCGGGCGCGATGGTCGAGACCACCGGGATGCGCCCGGCGCGAATGAGATCCAGCACCGCGTCGGGATCGACAGCGGTGACGTCGCCGACCAGGCCGATATCGGTGGGCTCACCGTCGACGGTCACGGTGCGGCGGGTGGCGGTGAACAGGCGCGCGTCCTCACCCGAGATGCCGACCGCGTACGGTCCGTGCGCGTTGATCAGCCCCACCAGTTCGCGGCCGACCTGACCGAACAGCACCATCCGCACCACATCCATCACCTCGGGTGTGGTGACACGGAATCCGCCGCGAAATTCGCCCTGCATGCCGAGCTTCGTCAGCATCGCGCTGATCTGCGGACCGCCGCCGTGTACCACCACCGGATGGACGCCGACCGTGCGCAGGAACGCCATATCGGCGGCGAAAGCGTTCTTGAGTTCGTCGTCGACCATCGCGTTGCCGCCGTATTTGACCACCACGATCTTGTCGCGGAATTTCTGCAGCCACGGCAGCGCACCCGCCAGGACATGCGCTTTGTCCAGTGCGGACAGGGCCTGCGCGGTCGGGATCCGGGTGCTCATGAGCTGTACGCCGAATTCTCTTCCACGTACCCGTGCGACAGGTCGGTGGTGCGGACGGTGGCCGTGCCCTCGCCGAGGCCCAGCTCGACCAGCACCGCGATATCGGCGCCGGACAGATCGACCTCGCGCGCACCCGGCGCGCCGGTTCCGTTGACGCACACCGGAGCACCGTTGAACGACACCGTCACCCGGTCGGGATCCAGTTCGATCGGCGCGATGCCGACCGCGGCCAGTACCCGGCCCCAGTTCGGATCCGAACCGAAGAACGCGGTCTTGACCAGTGAATCGCGCGCGACGGCGCGGGCGGCGATCAGCGCCTCATCCTCGCTGACCGCACCCGCGACGGTGATCTCGACGCGCTTGGTGACGCCCTCGGCATCGGCCATGAGCTGGGCGGCCAGATCATCGCAGACCGCCAGCACCGCGGCATCGAGTTCGTCCTGGCGCACAGTGATACCGCTGGCGCCGTTGGCCAGCAGCAGCACGGTGTCGTTGGTGGAGCAGGAGCCGTCGACATCGAGCCGGTCGAAGGTGAGCGCGGTGGCCCGGCGCAGCGCCGAGTCGAGTTGTTCCGGAGTGGCCACCACATCGGCGGTGACCACGACGAGCATGGTGGCCAGCGATGGCGCGAGCATGCCCGCGCCCTTGGCCATCGCACCCACGTTCCATTTGTTCTCGTGGTGGAAGGCGGCCTGTTTGGGCACGGTGTCGGTGGTCATGATGGCGTGCGCGGCATCGGCGCCGCCGGACAGGCCACCCGCCATCTCGTGCACGATCTCGGTGACACCGGGCAGCACCTTGTCCATCGGCAAGCGGTCACCGATCAACCCCGTCGAGCAGACCGCGATCTCCCCCGCGCCGGTCTCGGTGCCCCAGTTGCTCAGCGCCTTCGCCAATTCCTCGGCGGTGGCGTGGGTGTCCTGGAATCCGCCGGGACCGGTGCACGCGTTGGCGCCACCGGAGTTGAGGATCACCGCGCGCAGGCGGCCGGAGGTCAGCACCTGCTGCGACCACAGCACCGGTGCGGCCTTGACCTTGTTGCGGGTGAACACACCGGCCGCGGCGTATTCGGGGCCCTCGTTGAAAACCAGTGCCAGATCGAGCTTTCCGCTCGCCTTGATACCGGCGGCGATACCGGCGGCCCGGTATCCCAGCGGTGCGGTCACGCCCTGGGTGCGGACCAGTGTGCCGCCGGCGATATCGATGTCGGTCACGGTGCCACTCCTACGGTGGAAAGTCCGGCGGTCTCGTCGAGACCGAGAGCCAGATTCATCGATTGCACCGCGGCGCCCGCGGTGCCCTTGGTCAGATTGTCGATCGCGCCGATCACCACGAGCGTCCCGGCGGCGTCGTCGACGGCCACCTGCAGGGTGACGGCATTGGAGCCGAGCACCGAACCCGTCTGCGGCAGTACGCCTTCGGGCAGCAGGTGGATGAAGGGTTCGTCGGCGTAGGCCTTCTCGTAGGCCGCGCGCGCGGCCGCCGCGTCCACACCGGGGCGCAGCCGCGCGGTGCAGGTGGCGAGGATGCCACGCGGCATCGGCGCCAGCACGGGGGTGAAGGACACGGAGATGTCGCCGATGTCGGTGCCCGCGACGGCCGCGGCCGCCTTCAGATTCTGCGCGATCTCCGGAGTGTGCCGATGCGCGCCGGCGATGCTGTAGGCCCGGACCGAGCCCATCACCTCCGAACCCAGCAGTCCCACATCGAGTTTGCGGCCCGCGCCCGAGGCACCGCTGACCGCGACGACGGTCACCTCCGGCTCGACGAGTCCCGCCGCCACCGCGGGCGCCAGCGCCAGGCTCGACACGGTCGGGTAGCACCCCGGCACCGCGATCCGGGTCGCGCCGCGCAGTTCGGCGCGGGCACCGGGAAGTTCCGGCAGACCGTAGGGCCAGCTGCCGGCATGCGGCGACTTGTAATAGGTCTGCCATGCCTGCGGATCGGTGAGCCGGAAATCGGCGCCGCAGTCGATGATCACCGTCGAGGCCGGCAGCTGCTCGGCGAGGGCCGCGGACTGTCCGTGCGGCAATCCGAGGAACACCACATCATGTTCCGCGAGCACCTGCGCGGTGGTCTCCTCGAGTACCCGATCGGCCAGTGGCAGCAGATGCGGCTGCAGGGTTCCCAGCGTGGTGCCCGCATTGGATCCGGCGGTCAGCGCCCCGATCTCGAGGCGCCCGGATCGGTATTCCGGATGCCCCAGAAGCACACGCAGGACCTCACCGCCCGCGTATCCGCTCGCACCAGCCACCGCGACCCGAAACACGGGCCCACTCGAGGTATCCGCCATGTGATGATTATGCACGATCATGCAAGCTCATTCACGAGCGGGTGGTTTCCCGAGGCTTCGGATCCCGCGATCGCCGATGCCGGGGACACCGGCGACGACGCGATTGCGCCGACACCGGCGTCAGAGCACGATCACCCCGGCCTACCCGTCGCCCGGTGCCACCATCGGCCCGGCGTCCGGGCCGGCGTTCGGGGTACCGGAACCCGCGGGCGGGAAAGGCGCCGAGGCAGCACCCCCAGCAGGCACCGAGCCCGCAGCCGGAGCCACGGGCACACCGTGCGACGGGGCGGGCACGCCGGGATATCCGGCCGGATGTCCCGGCACGGCATAACCGGGCGGAGGTACCACCGCACCGGGCGGCTGCCAGTGCGGCGCCGGGCCGGGCGGCATCGCGGCGAACGGAGCAGCGCCCGGGTACCCGGGCGCCGGAGACGCCACCGGGAACCGACCGCCCGGCACCGACGGCCACGTGGGCGACGGTGCCGGTATTCCGGCGATCAGCGCTCCGGCCGCGACGAGCACGGCTATCGCGACGAGGATGCACAGCCAGTTCCCGTCCTCGGACAGCTCCGCATAACGCGACGTGCAGATGGTGGCGATACGCTGCGCGAAGGTGATGAACAGGGCGCCCGTCCCGAGCGACGCCACGGTCCGGACACGAAAGTCACCGGACCCCTTGGCTATCACCAGGATTCCTCCGACCAGCGCGAAGGCCGAGCAGACCCAGAAGATGATCATGGCTACCCCGGACCCGTACTGCCAGAATCCGTAATCACGCCCGGATCCGAACAACGCCCACAACGATTGCGCGACTCCGAGGACCGCCGCCACCGCCAGGGCGATACCCGCCACGATGTCGAGGGGAGCGCGGCCGCCAGCCGGACGCGGAAACGGTTGCGCCGCCGCGAAATTCGGTGGCGCACCCCAGGCCGGACCTGGAGGCGGCGGCGCGGCGGGATATCCAGGCTGGTACGGGTTCACCATCGGTCGAGCTCCTTGTCGGCAACGCTTGCGCTCACCCTATGCGAGTAGCGGCTGAATACCCGGCCGACCAGGACGGCAATCACACCGGAGCGCAGCCCGGCGCCGACCACCGGACCGGCGCCCGCACAACGTGCCCCAGTTTGTGAATTGTTACCGAATCTCCGTTCACTTTCGGCTATCGTCACGCTCGTCGGGCGGTGCCCGGCAGGGCCCGGCGTCGCCACGGCGCCCCGGTCCCCATCGGCTCGGCGGTCGCGGCGTGGCGACCGCACAGTGGCGTGAGGAGCAGGATGTACCCCGGTGCGCATGTCGATCGTTTCCCTGATAAACCAGCAGTTGTCCTCGCCGGGAGCGGTGCGGCGCTGACCTACCGCGAACTGGAGGACAACTCAGTCCGCCTGGCCCGCGCACTGCACGAGGCCGGGCTGCACCGGGGCGATCACATAGCTCTGCTGTCCGGCAACACCCTCGAGGTGTACGAGGTGTACTGGGCGGCGCTGCGATCCGGGCTTTACATCACGGCCGTCAACCGGCATCTGTCGGCGGAGGAGATCAGCTATATCGTCAACGACTGCGGGGCCCGCGCGCTGATCGCGTCGGCAGAACTGGCGGCGGTCGCCGAGCAGGTCGTCCCGGTGACCCCGGGAGTCGAGATCCGGCTGGCGTTCGGCGGGCCGATCGCCGGGTACGAGTCGTACGAGAAGGCTTTGGCCGCATCGTCTTCCGAGCCGTTGCCGGATCAGCCGCGCGGCGCCGACATGCTGTACTCCTCGGGGACGACCGGTCGCCCCAAGGGCATCAAACACCCACTGCCGGACCGGCAGGTCGGCGATCCGCCCGGTGACACCTACACCGCCGTGTTCGGCCCGCTCTACGGATTCGACACCGAGACGGTGTATCTGTCGCCCGCACCGCTCTACCACGCGGCACCACTGCGATTCGGCGGTGTGGTCCACGCCCTCGGCGGCACCGTGGTGGTACTGGAGCGCTTCGACGCCGAGCAGGCCCTGGCCGCGATCGAACGCTGTCGCGCCACCCACAGCCAGTGGGTACCGACGATGTTCGTGCGCATGCTGAAGCTGGACGAGAGCGTGCGTGCCCGCTACGACGTGTCGAGTATGCGGGTCGCCGTGCACGCGGCCGCGCCGTGCCCGGTCGAGGTGAAACAGGCGATGATCGACTGGTGGGGGCCCGTGCTGCACGAGTACTACGCCTCGACCGAGGGCAACGGCGCGACCTTCATCGACAGCGAGCAGTGGTTGCGCAAACCGGGTTCGGTCGGGCAGGCGGGGCTGGGCGCGGTCCGCATCTGCGACGACGCCGGGCACGAGCTGTCCACCGGCGAGATCGGCACCATCTACTTCGACCGGGAAGAAGTCCCGTTCGATTACCACAACGATCCGGACAAGACGGCCAAGGCCATCCATCCCGAGCACCCGACCTGGACCACCACCGGCGATATCGGCTATGTCGACGACGACGGTTTCCTGTTCCTCACCGACCGCAAGGCGTTCATGATCATCTCCGGCGGGGTGAACATCTACCCGCAGGAGATCGAGGATGCTCTGGCCCTGCATCCGGACGTCTTCGACGTCGCGGTCATCGGTGTTCCCGACGAGGAGATGGGCGAATCGGTGAAGGCCGTCGTCCAGCCCGCCCCCGGCGCCGAACCCGGTCCCGAACTCGCACAACGGCTCCGCGACTTCCTCCGCGAACGCATCGCCCACTACAAGGTGCCGCGCACGGTGGATTTCGCCGACGAACTGCCACGCACACCCACGGGGAAACTGGTCAAGGGCAAGTTGCGGGAACGGTATTCATGAGACCCGGCGATGAGTTCCGGGCGCCGAGCTCGTCTGTCACTACATGGACGCACAGAATCTGGACAACCGGACCGAGCCTCCCGTACAGCAGTGGGCATCGGTGACGCGGGCACTCGACGACGGACTCGACGGGGCACCCGGCTCCGGTGGACCGGACCGGTTCACCACCTGGCTCACCACGCTCAACACCGACGGGTCACCACATGTGACCGCGGTGGGCGCGGTCTGGGTCGACGACGCCTACTGGTTCCAGACCGGCGCTCCGACTCGCAAGGCGCACAATGTGGCTCGTGATCCACGCTGCAGTCTGGCCGTGTCGGCACCGGACTTCGATCTGGTGGTCGAGGGCACCGCGGAGAAGGTCACCGACACCGCCACGATCGCCCGGATCGCGGCGGTGTGGGCGGCGGGCGGCTGGCCGTGTGAGGTCGACCCGTCCGGCGCCGGGCTGACGGCGCCGTTCAACGCGCCCGGGCAGGGCCCGGCCCCCTGGTTCGTCTACCGGATCAGGCCGCGCTCGGCGACCTCGGTCACCAATGTCGAGCCCGGTGGTGCGACGCGCTGGACGTTCTGAACGGTTCAGCGCGGGACGTTGCGCAGATTCGACCGCGCCATATCGATCATCCGGCCCACACCGCCGGTCAGCACGATCTTGCTGGCCGCGAGCGCGAACCCGCGGACCTGGGCAGCGGTGATGTGCGGCGGGAGCGACAACGCGTTCGGATCGGTGACCAGATCGACCAGGGCCGGACCGGGATGCTCCAGCGCCTCGGCAATGGCGGAACGGATCTCGTCCGGCTCGGTCACCCGCACCCCATGAATACCCGAGGCCCGCGCGACCGCCGCGAAATCGACCGGCGCATGGTCGGTTTCGAAATTCGGCAGCCCGTCGACGAGCATCTCCAGCCGCACCATACCCAGTGACGAATTGTTGAACACGATGATCTTGACCGGCAGCCGGTGCAGTGCCACGGTGAGCAGTTCGCCGAGCAGCATGCCCAGCCCGCCGTCACCGCACATCGAGATCACCTGCCGATCCGGGTAGGCGAACTGCGCGCCGATCGCGTGCGGCAGGGCGTTGGCCATCGTGCCGTGCAGAAACGATCCGATCACCCGGCGCCGCCCGTTCGGACTCAGATAGCGCGCGGCCCACACATTGCACATTCCGGTGTCGACGGTGAAGATCGCGTCGTCGGAGGCCAGGTCGTCGAGGACGTCGGCGGCGTATTCGGGGTGAATCGGCTTGTGGTCGGCCACATTCCGGGTATACGCGTCGACCACCTGTTCCAGCAGCCGGTAGTGCTCGCCGAGCATCCGATCGAGGAATTCCCGGTCGGGTGCGGGCCGCAGCAGCGGCAGGACGGCGCGCAGCGTCTCCCGCACATCACCGTGAACGGCCAATTGCAGTGGTGTGCGGCGGCCCAGCCGGGCGGCATCGTGGTCGACCTGCACGGTGCGGGTGCCCGGCAGGAATTCGTCATAGGGAAAGTCGGTGCCCAGCATCAGGACCAGCTCGGCCTCGTGCATCGCCTGATAGCACGCGCCGTAGCCGAGCAGACCGCTCATGCCCACGTCGTACGGGTTGTCGAACTGGATCCATTCCTTGCCGCGCAGGCTGTGCCCGATGGGCGCGTGCAGCAGTTCGGCGAGGCGCATCACCTCCTCGTGCGCGTCGCGTACCCCGGCACCGCAGAACAGGGTGACCGTTCGCGCCGCGTTCAAGGCGTCGGCGAGCGCTTGCACCTGATCCGGTGCCGGCATCACCCGGCCGAGTTCGGAGATCATGTTCGTCTCGCCCGTCGGATGCGCGGCCTCCAGCTGAGCGACGTCACCGGGCAGCACGACCACCGAGACCTCACCACGGGCGAGCGCGTGCTGGATCGCGATCCGCAGCATGCGCGGCATCTGCTCGGGCCGGCTGATCATTTCGCAATAGCCGCTGCATTCGACGAAGAGCCGTTCGGGATGGGTTTCCTGGAAGAACTGGGTGCCGATCTGATCGGAGGGGATGTGGGAGGCCAGCGCCAGCACCGGAGCCCCGGTGCGCTGCGCGTCGTAGAGCCCCTGAATCAGATGGGTGTTGCCGGGCCCGCAACTCCCCGCGCAGACGGCCAGCCGTCCGGTGAGCTGTGCCTGGGCAGCGGCGGCGAAGGCACCGGCCTCCTCGTTGCGCACATGCACCCATTCGATTTCGGGATGGCGGCGCACCGCGTCGACGATCGGATTCAGACTGTCGCCCACGACCCCGTAGATGCGCTGCACCCCGGCCTGCACGAGAACGTGCACGAATTGATCGGCCACATTCGTCTTCGCCATGCGCTCTCCTCCACCACTGTGATCGACGGCGTGGTGCCGTCGCCCGGAGCCGCAGCCCCTCGTCCCGGATGAACAGATTCGCGATCGGCCCGAATACTACCGGTCCGGTCACCTCCAATTCCGCCGCGCGCCCGCCTGCAACCAGCCGAAACACCGGCTCCGGCTCCCGGCGAGCAGATCGGCACCGCCGCAACCGGATCGACTCCCGACCCGACCGGCACAGTGGCGCACAACGGGATTCGAGGCGGTGCGGGCGGCACAATACTGCTGTGAACGCTTCGGTATGGGTTGCTCTGATATCCGCGTGTGTGTCCGTGTTCTCGCTGTGCGTCACGGTTTTCGGGGCGCCGGCACTACAACGGCGGCGAGAGGAGAAGACGCTGCTCAGCAGGTATCGGGATCCATTGACCGCGGCGAGCAACGAGCTACAGCGACGTCTGCACAATATTCTGCGTCAGGGTTTCGTCGACACATATGTCCGGAGCGAGTCCGCCGAGCGTCGCGAGGCCGCTATCGAAACGACGATGTATGTCATCGCACAGTATTTCGGCTGGAACGAGATCATCCGCCGCGAAATCCTGTACCTCGAATTCGCCGAGGACGACGAGACCGCGGAGGTGGGCACGATCCTGTCCCGGATCGCGAGCGTGTTCGCCGACGATTCCTACGGCCGGCAGTTCATGATCTGGCGAGTCGAGCAGCGTGGAATCGGCGAGCGGATGATCCACACCGACGAGGACCGGACCGGATGCCGTGGGTACGGATCGTTCCTGGACACCGCCGAGGAGACCGACACCTGGTTCGATCCCCTGCGGCGAGATCTCGAGAATCTCGACGAATCCGGACGCCGCCGGTTGACCGCGCTCCAGCATCTGCTCGTCGATCTCGTCGACCGGCTCGACCCGGCGAAGAAGATCAATCCCGATGAGCTGACGAGGGCCTAGGAGAGTCGATGATCTCTGCCAGCAGGGTCCCCGCGCGCAGCAGAGCAAGTGTGCGTCGGGCGATGACCTCCAGCCGGTTGTCCAGCGCGTCGATCGAATGGCTGACCTCGCCGAGGTCACGAACCGCCGTGATCGTCGTCCGGACATCGGGGATGCGGTACCCACCGGCTCGCAGGGCCGCGGTGATGCGTGCTTCGCGGATGGCGGTGAGACAGTAGCGCCGCGCCGTTCCCGCTCGCGTGGTGATCCGCTCGGGCGCGACCAGGCCGACCGTTTCCCAATAGCGCAGCGTGGAGGCCCTGATTCCGAGGGCCTGCGACAGTTCGGTGATGGTCATCGAGTCCCCGTCGACAGGCTGCGCGTCGGTTGCCGCCTCGGCTCGGATCGACTCCAGCGCACGGCGTGCCGCGTGTGCCTGCTCGCGCTCGCCGTCGAGCCGGATGTGCAACCCGCAGATCAACGCCGCCGCGTCGGCACGCGGTAGCAGGCGAGCCGCTCGCATGACCCGTCGCGCGTCGACGGGCCCCACGGCACGAGCGAGGTCGCGGTACGCGCGAAGGGCATGAACATGGTCCGCGCGGAATCGCCGATACCCGTTGGAGGCCCTGACCGCAGCGGGGATCACGCCCAGGGCCTCCAGATCACGCACCTGTTGCGCGGAGTATCCCGACGCTGCCGCCGCGGCGGCGGTGGTCATGAGTGGCGCCGCATCGCCCGCTCGGGTCATCCGAACCCTCCATAAGCACTTCAACCACACACTTGAACCATGAGTATGGACCGACTTCTCGACACGATCCGGGCGTTCGACGGGGTGCTCGAACTGGCGCCCGTCGCGGGCGGCGAGTTCCCGGAGATCGCCTGGGGCGATCACTTCTTCTACTACGCCCCCGACGGCCGGGTGCCACAGCGCGAGCAGCCCTACGCCACGATCGTGACGAAGAACTACCCCGGCGATGCCCTGTGCGACCTCGACCGTCCCGATCGGTGGCGACTGAACATCCATGTCGGCGCGGACGCCTTCATCGAGTTCACCGGGGAGAACCCTCGCGCCGAGCCGACGCCACGCGACTATGCCGCCGACGACGTGGTTCTCCCGCACCCGCTGTATCGCCGGCAGGGCTGGGTGTCGATCATCAACCCGGGCACCAGCACCCTGGCGCCGGCGGTGCGCCTGCTTCGCCGCGCACACCGGGATGCCGCGCGCCGTGCAGAACGCCGTAGCGCCGACGAGCGGCCGGCAGACGGTGCGGGACCGGCCGTCGAGCGGTGAGACACCACAACGCACTGCGCCCCGACGACGGCGGACGCCGGCTCGCGCAGCGAGGCCACACCTGCGATCGGACCCCGGATTCGCGATCGACCGCCGCCCTCAGGAGGGTGGCGCCGAGTCGGGCAGCGGGGTCATTCCCGGGAAGTCCGGGATCGGGCCGCTGAAGGGCGGCTGGGCCGCGAATCGCGGATCGATGCGCGCGGTTCGGGACAATTCGGCGAACCAGCGACGGGCACGGGTCAGCGGGTGGTCGGGGAACTGGGCGTCCCACTGTGGGTCGTCGGCCACGCTGTAGGGCAGGGCACCGCGCACATGCGGGGCGTAGGGGTGCGGCGGATTCATCCGGTCGATCCCCACTCTCGCCGCGACCATGGCATCGCGAAAACCGGTGGGACCGTTCTCGGCACACAGCACGAGCACAGTCGCGGCGCCGGTCGCCCTGGGCACGATGACCGACGCGGTGTAGACCAGGCCGCCCGGGCGATTCCAATGCCGCAATTTCTCGAAACGCAACAGGGCCGGCAGGCCCGCGAAGGAAATGACGTGTGCCTCCACCAAACAGCCGCCCTCGGCACTGGCTTCGGCCAGATCACGACGCAGTGCCGGTAGGTCTTCCAGCGGTGCGGGGATCGTCGGGACCCCGGGAGTGTACTGGCGGATCACCCGGTCACCGGTGAGCGGGGAGTCCCACATATCCTCACCGCTCTGCTGGAATCCACTGGTGTCGAACATGATTGGCATTTGCGAAATGTTACCGGCCGCATGCACGACCACGCCGGGTCCGGCCGGACCGACGTGTAGCCATTCCTCGAGCGACGACAGGACACGAGCGTGTCAGTCCGGCTCGTCCGGCCCCTCCACGATCACTTCGGGATCGGCCGGCCGGCCCGGCCACGGACGTTCGGCGACCACCGGGAACTGACCGGTGTGATCGTGCCGGATTGCCGCGATACGCAACACTTTCCGACGGGCCAGGAACCATCCGCCGACGAGAATCGGCGCCATGACCCCCACCGTCGCCACCACCGCCCAGCGCTGAATCGAGTCACCGAAGCACGCCATCAGCACGATCACCGCGCCCAGGAAGACCAGGGTCGCGATGCCGGTGTAGGGCGAGCCCATCATGCGGTAGGCGGGCCGATGCGATATGCCGTCGTACCAGCGCCGCCACAGCCGCAGCTGACACAGCAGCACCGCGATCCACGACACGATGGTGCCGAGTGCGGAGACATTCAGCACGATCTCGAATGCCTTGTCCGGCACCACCGCATCGAGCCCGACACCCACCGAAGCGATCGCACCGGCCGCGAGAATGCCGACATACGGCACACCGCCGCGCGACATCCGGCTGGTCACCGCCGGGGCACTGCCGTTCACCGCCATCGAACGCAGGATCCGGCCGGTGGAGTACAGCCCCGCGTTGAGGCTGGAGAATGCCGCGCTCAGCACGATCACATTCATCACCGATCCGGCGGCGGGAACACCGATCCGCGCGAAGAACGTCACGAACGGGCTCTCCCCGTCCCGGAATGCCGTGTACGGCAGCAGCAATCCCAGCAGGACGAGTGAGCCCACGTAGAACACCGCGATCCGCGCGATCACCGAATTGATCGCACGCGGCATGATTTCCTCCGGGCGTTCCGCCTCACCGGCCGCGATACCGACCAATTCCACTGCTGCATAGGCAAATACGACACCCGTCGTGACCGTGACGAGCGGCAGCACTCCGGTCGGGAAAAGACCACCGTGATGCGTGATCACCCCGACGCCGGTGGACTGACCGCGAATATCGAAACGCCCCGCCAGAAAGATCGTGCCGATGATCAAGAATCCACTCAGCGCCACGACCTTCACCATGGCCACCCAGAATTCGAGCTCCCCGAACCAGCGCACCGAGATCAAATTCGTGCCGACAACCACGACCAGTGCGATCAGGGCGATCACCCAGTGCGGAATCGATGTGAACGTATTCCAGTACCGCACATACGTCGCGATCGCGGTGATGTCGACGACGCCGGTCATACACCAGTGAAAGAAATACATCCAACCCACGGCGAAAGCGAGCTTCTCACCATAGAACTCACGCGCGTACGAGACGAACGACCCTGACGAGGGTCGGTACAGCACCAACTCCCCCAGCGCCCGCAGCACGAAGAAGACGAAGACTCCGCAGACCGCGTAGACGAGAAAAAGTCCCGGCCCCGCATCCGCCAGGCGCCCGCCCGCACCGAGAAACAGTCCGGTGCCGATCACGCCACCGATCGCGATCATCTGTAATTGCCTATTGCGCAGCGATTTTCGATATCCGTCCTGCTCGGTATGCAGGACCGCGGCGAGTGCCGACAATTCGACGGGTCGGTGGTCTGAACTCATGACCGAACCTTCCGGTGGGCAGGTTTTTGAAACTTCAAACAACGTACCGCTATTCAACGGGACGCTCAACAGCGGAATGAAAACCGAGCGGTCGCATATCACATTTACGCCGTATGAGGGCGAAGATTTCGAAATATGCACCGGCGGAGCAAAGTACGGTCACCGGCCGATACCTCATAGGGAATTGCCGCTACCTCCGATGCGGCGAAGGCTGAGACCGTGAACGAAATCGGATACGGCCTCCTGCTACCCGGTGGCGCCGCACAGCTGGAACATCGCGATGCCGCACGTGCGGTCGCGAGGCTTGCGGTGACCGCCGAAGACATGGGCTTCGATTCGGCGTGGGTCGGCGATTCACTCAGCCGCGCCCGCGTCGAACCGCTGACACTGCTCGGCGCCGCGGCGGCGATGACCGAGCGGATCACGCTGGGTACCGCCGCCCTGATTCCGGCGTTCCGGCACCCGGTGCAGGCCGCGGCGACACTGGCGACCTTGGATCAGCTCGCCGCCGGGCGCCTGATCATCGGGGTGGGCGCCGGGTTCCCGGAGCTGAGCCGGCCCGAATTCGAACTCGTGGGAGTCGATTACCGTACGCGGTTCTCACAATTGGACGACACCGTCGCACTCTGGCGACAGTTGTGGTCGGGGCGGTACGAACCGTTCCACGGCACCGTTCTGCACCACGACTGGCTGCCGGAGGTACCGCGTCCCCATCGGGCGGGCGGCCCGCCGATCTGGTCCACCGGCATCACGCCGGCCGCACTGACACGCACCGGCCGCCGGTACGACGGGTGGTTGCCCTATCCGCCCGATGTGAACACCTACACCACCGCGTGGGCCGCAGTGCGCACCGCCGCCCAGGCTGCCGGACGCGACGAAACCGCCATCACCCCGGCACTTTTCGTGACCGTGTACATCGACGATCGGCGCAGCACCGGACGCGCCGCACTCGAACGCTACTGTGCGGCAACGTATCGGATGCCGCTGACAACGGTCGAGACCATCCAGGTGATGATCACCGGCACGGCCGAGGAGATCGCCGCGCAACTCGACCGGTACGCCACCGCCGGTGCCCGCCACATCCTCCTGCGCATCGCCGCCGTCGAATCCGCCGATTTCGCAACCCAACTCGACCGTCTCGGTCCGCTGATCGCCGATCCGGCAGCGGGCACGACGATGCCGGGGTGAGGTCGGCGCCCGTCGGACCGCCATCGGCTAGGACGCCACCTCGCCGAGGATCGCCAGCACCGGTTCGGAGGTGTAGAACGGCTCCAGGCGAGCGCGGATCAGCCCGGCCAGCACGCCGTTGCGCTTGGCCGCCTCGACCACGGCGGGGCCGTAACGCAGGATCTCGGTGCGAATGTCGGCACCGGACAGGCCCAGCTCGGGCAGCAGTTCACCGAGGGTGTGATCGCCGTATCGGGTGAAGAAGACATCCACGCACTCGTCGAGCAGAATGCCGAGGTACTCCTTCTCGCGCGTGGTGACGATGATCCGGTGCACGATCAGCGCCAGCTCACGCAGATCGGCCTGGGACAGATAGTCACGCAGGCCGCTGACGGGTTCGCCCGCGTGCAGATCCCAGAACTCCATCGCGGCACCGTGCACCGGGGCGTCGCGCAACATCTCGCGAATCGCGTTGTTGGTGCGCTTGAGCGCGAACAGCGCACCCTTACCGGCCATATCGCCGATGAAGGTGCCGTCGGTGGCCTTCTCCGCGGCCTTACGGGCCGACTTCGCCGCCGAGGTGCCGAACGACACCAGCGAGCCCACACCCGGGATCTTGCTGGCCATCTGGCGATTGGACTCCATGAAGTCGTCGATCAGCTTGTCGACGAATTTCGATGCGACCGTGGCCACCAGTGGGCTCTCGGTGAGTCGTTCCAGGGTGCGCTCCTGCGCCTGGTGCATGCCGAACAGCTTCTCCAGCAACGCTTCCACCGGTTCGCGCTCGACCACGTCACCGAGCGTGTACTGGTCACTGCCGGCGATGTTGTCATAGATCGCGTCGGCGAACACGGCCACCGATTCGCGCAGTACCGCGCTGCCGCCGATCCGGTCCACCACGGTGCGCACGGTCCGGCGCGCATCCTCGATGCCGACGACGTCACGAAAGACGATGGTGTCGGCGACCGCCAGCACATCGTCGACATCGCGAGCCACCACCTCGGCGAAGCGGTCACCGGTCACCTCCGCGAGCACGAAGTCCACCTGCGCGTCGAGCAGTTTCGCAGCGATCTCCTGCGGTGCGGTCATCCGATTCCCCTTCACCAGTCCGGTCCACCCGGACGGCCGGAATCAGTGCCCCGCGTCGTCGCCGCGCATCGATTTCCGGATCTCGTCCAGGCGTTCTGCCGCGGCCTTCTCCCGCGCCTGCCATTGTTCGTCGGCGCCGCGGCCCGCCGGTGTCTGCCGATCCAGTTCGCCCATCCCCTGTGCGGTGCCGTAGCGCTGCTCGACCTTATCGCGAACTGACTCGAAAGTAGGGACTCCGGATTCGGAGTACCCGCCCGGCACACCGAACCCCGCAGGCGGCAGCGGCACACCCGAGCCCATCGCGACCTGCCCGGATCCGCCCGAGACCGGCGGCGGGACGGCGGCGGCCGCACCAGGAGTGTCGGACGTCACATCGGGTTCGGCACGATCCGGCGGAGTGGTCAGCGCGACCGCCGTCAGATGCAGCTTCTCCAGGCCGGGCCGCCCCGTCGTCGCGGTCACCACGACCTCGAGCAGATCCTCGTCGGCCAGCGCGGCCAGCAGTGCCGCCATATCCCCGGTTTCGGACATGCTCCCAGGCTACGCATCACCGTCGCGGCCGGGCGGATTTCACTCGCCGGTCACCGAATCCACCCCGGCCACGACCTCACGGACCCACGCCGCCACGGTCCCCGACCATCCCGGAATCGAGATCAGGGTGTTGTGGCCCGCCCCCGGATAGATCAGCAGCCGCTTCGGCTCGGACGCCGCCTCGTACAAGGTCCGGCCCATGCCGACCGGCACGAGTTCGTCGGCGTCACCGTGCATGACGAAGGTCGGCACCCGGAGCGTCCGGAGTCGCCGCAGCGACGGAAACGCATCGGGCACCAGTTGTTTCGGAAGGAACGGATACACCGCGTGCGCCTCCTCGCGCATCCCGGTGAAGGTGGACATCAGGATCATCGCCGCGGGCGGATGGGCGGTCGCCAACTCGGTGACGACCGCACCACCGAGCGATTTACCGAGGTAGACAACCCGTTTCGGATCGACGCCCGGGCGATCGAGCAGCGCCTGCCGGGCGGCACGAGCATCCAGGTAGAGGCCCTGCTCACGCGGCCGGCCGGAGCTGGCACCGTATCCGCGGTAGTCGAAGGTCAGCACATCGAGCCCGGCCGCGGCCAGCAGCGCCAGCACCGGTGACCGATCACCGATGTTGCCGCCGTTGCCGTGCGCGTACAACACATGGGCGACCGGATCGGCGGCACGCACGAACCAGGCGTTGATCCGCGCGCCGTCGGCCGCGGTGAGCCACAGGTCCTCGTGGTCGAGTCCGAACCGTTCGGGGGTCATCGTGATCCGGCGCGCGGGGTGGAAGGCCAGCGCGTTGAGCACGGGCTCGGCTGGGTGTCGCATATACGTCCTTCCTACCGCCGACGGCTACGCCTGTTCATTTCGCCGCGAGGATCGGCCGATGTCCGGGCCGCGGGTTCGTGGCCCGGCCGGCTCACGCGCGCAGAACCGCCCCGACCGCATCGGTCGCCGCGGCGACCGCGGAGTCACGGGCCGCACTGGCCTCGTCCTCGGTGAGGGTGCGGTCGGTGGCCCGGAATCGCAGCGCGTAGGTCAGCGACTTGCGTCCCTCCCCGGCCTGCGCGCCCTCGTAGACGTCGAACAAGGCGATGTCCTCGAGCAGGTCTCCGGCGCCCGTGCGCAGCGCCGACTCCACCTGGGCCGCGCCCACCGACTTCTCGACACTGACCGATACGTCCTGCAGTACGGCCGGATACGCGGAAACCACGGGTGCGGGCCGGGATTCGCGCAGCGGCAGCGCGTCCAGGTCCAGTTCGACCGCACAGGTCCGCGGCGGCAGCGCACTGCGTTCCAGGACCGCCGGATGCAGTTCACCGGCGTGACCGACGACCGCGCCGTCGACGAGCAGTTCCGCACAGCGGCCGGGATGGAAGGGCAGGTAGGCCGCGGCGCGGCGTTCGATGGTGACTCCGGCCGCGTCGGCGACCGCGTCCGCGAGCGCGAAGGCGTCGGCGGCCTCCGCCGGGCGGCCGGGCCCCCATGGGCCCCGCGGCTCCCGGCGGCCGGTGAGCACGGCGGCCACATGCACCGGCTGGTCGGGCAGCGAGTCGATCAGCTCGGCGACCTCGTCATCGCTGGGGCGCCGGTCGACGGGCAGCTCGGCCACCGGACGGGTACCGGGTCCGGGCAGCACGACCTGCGCGATGCCGTAGATCGACAGATCCCGTTCGCCCCGCGAGATGTTGCGCGCGGCCACCTCCAGCAGGACCGGCAGCAGGGTCGTCGCCAGTTCCGCCTTCTCGACATCGAGCGGGTTGAGCACCCGCACGGTGTTGCGGCGCGGATCGTCGTCGTCCAGGCCCCAGGTGTCGAAAACGCCCGCGGTCATGAAGAGCGGGGCGGGCACCTCCACACAGCCGGAGAAGGCCAGCGCCCGGCTCACCGCACGGCGGCGGCGCTGGGTGGCGGTGAGCCCGCGACCGGCCGGCGCGGTCGGCAGCACCGACGGAATCTGTTCCAGTCCCTCGAGTCGCAGCACCTCTTCGACCAGGTCGGCGGGCTGGACCAGATCGGGCCGCCAGCTCGGCGGTGTCACCACCAGCTGGCCGTGCCCGGTCTCGCTGACACCGACCTCGACCGCGCAGCCGATCTGCGCGAGCCGCCGGGCCGAGGTGCCGGTGGGATAGGCGACTCCCGCGGTGCGATCGGCGAGATCGATGTCCATCCGGATCGGCTCGGTGGCCGGCACCGGCAGCCGGACGTCGGTCAGCGCGGATTCGACCGTGCCGCCGCCGATTTCGGCCAGCAGTGTGGCCGCGCGATCGAGTGCGGCGACATCGACCTCCGGGTCGACGACGCGCTCGAACCGCTTACCCGCCTCCGAGACCAGCTTGTGCCGGCGCGCGGATCGGTAGACCGCCAGCGGATTCCAGGTCGCGGCCTCGAGCAGGATGTCGGTGGTGTCGTCGCCGACCTCGGTGCTCGCACCGCCCATGATTCCGGCCAGCGAGACCACACCCGAGTCGTCGGTGATGACGACGTCCTCGGCGTCGAGCACCCGCTCCACGTCGTCGAGGGTGCGCAGCGTCTCGCCGGTGTGCGCGCGCCGGACGGTCAGCGGGCCGGTCACCTTCGCCGCGTCGAAGGCGTGCAGCGGCTGGCCGAGCTCGAGCATCACGTAGTTGGTGACGTCCACGGCCGGGGAGATCGGCCGCACACCGGCCAGCAACAGCCGGCGCTGCAACCACCACGGGCTCACCGCCTTCGGATCCACCCCGGTGACCTTGCGCACCGCGAAGCGGGTGCACGCCGACTCGGGTTCGACCGTCACCGGATGGGCGTCGGCCTCGTCGTCGGGCAACGTCCGCACCGCCGGATCGGCGTAGTCGAGGTCGAACCCGCAGGCCAGTTCGCGAGCCAGACCACGCACCGAGAAGCAGTAGCCACGGTCGGGAGTGATGTTGAGTTCGATGACCGTGTCGTCGAGACCGAGCAGCTCGTTGGCATCGGCGCCGGGTTCGGCGGTTCCGGGCTCGAGCACGAGAATGCCCGAATGGTCCTTGCCGATACCGAGTTCGGCCACCGAGCAGATCATCCCGTTGGAGACGTGACCGTAGGTCTTGCGCGAGGTGATGGTGAACCCGCCCGGCAGCACACCGCCCGGCAGCACCACCACGACGAGGTCACCGACCTCGAAGTTCCGTGCGCCGCAGATGATCTCCTGCAGTTCGGGCTTGCCGATATCGACCTTGCAGAAGCGGATGGGCTTCTTGAACTCGGTGAGCTCGGTGATCTCGGCGACCCGGCCGACCACCAGCGGGTGGTCGATGTCGCCGGTGATCGGCTGCAGTGTGTCGAGTTCCTCGACCTCGAGGCCCACCCGGACGAAACCGGCGTCGAGTTCGGAGGGGGTCAGCGACCAGCCGGGGGTGGTCCGCTGCAGGGTTTCCGTCAGCCAGGACTGCGCTACTCGCACTTGACGTTTCGCTTCCTCGTAGGGAGTGGTGTCGGACGGGGTCGGATCAGGCGCGGATGCCGAAGGGCAGGGTGAACCGCACATCACCCTCGACGATGTCGCGCATATCCGGAATGCCGTTGCGGAACTGCAGGGTCCGCTCGAGGCCCATTCCGAAGGCGAATCCGCTGTAGACCTCGGGATCGATACCGCTGGCGATCAGCACCTTCGGGTTGACCATGCCGCAGCCGCCCCATTCGACCCAGCCCGCGCCGCCCTTCTTGTCGGGGAACCACACGTCGACCTCGGCGGAGGGTTCGGTGAACGGGAAGTAGTTGGGGCGCATCCGGGTTCGCGTCTCGGGACCGAACAGGGCCCGCGCGAACGCGTCCAGAGTGCCGCGCAGATGGGCCATGGTCAGGCCCTTGTCCACGGCCAGTCCCTCGACCTGGGAGAACACCGGGGTGTGCGTGGCGTCGAGTTCGTCGGTGCGGAAGGTCCGGCCGGGGCACACCACGTAGATCGGCAGCTCGCGCGACAGCATGGAGCGCACCTGGACCGGTGAGGTGTGTGTGCGCAGCACCTGCCGGGAACCTTCCGGCGCCACATGGAAGGTGTCCTGCATGGTGCGCGCGGGGTGATCCGGCAGGAAGTTGAGTGCGTCGAAGTTGAAGTGCTCGGTCTCGACTTCGGGGCCTTCGGCGACCTCCCAGCCCATGCCGACGAACACGTCCTCGATCTGCTCGGAGATCACCGCGATGGGATGGCGGGCACCGACCGCGGCACGGCGCGCGGGCAACGTCACATCGATGGCCTCCGCGACCAGGACGGCCGCATCACGTTCGGCCAGCAACTGCGCGCGCCGCGCCTCGAACGCCTCCGACACCCGGGTGCGGGCGATATTGACCCGCTTACCGGCATCGGCCTTGTCCTGTTTGGGCAGAGCGCCCATCGCCCGCTGTGCCAGCGCGATCGGCGATTTGCCGCCCATGTGCTCGGTTTTGGCGGTGGCGAGCGTATCCAGGTCGGCCGCGGCCGCGAACGCCTTCTCCGCGGCGGCGGCAGCGGCGGAGAGGGCTTCCTCGCTGAGCGCCTCCGCCGGCGTCGCTGACTGCTCGGCTGCATCCTTCTCGTCGGCCACGATGGTTCGTCTCTCCCCTGGGCTGGTTCGGGTCCTGGCGGGTTCGCCGCGCAGCTGACATCCATGTCACCGGCGCGTCGTATTCGTCATATTGTTGCTGGTCGAATCGTAGGCGATGACGGCAGCCCGCCTCACCCGGATAATTCCGGCAGTCGCGGGTGTGGCACGCCGACGCGACATCCGCCGGCTCATCACCACCGGCATACTCCACCGCGAAGACCGCCGTGCAGGTCATCGGTCCCGATGCGGTATCGGCGCCGTGGGCCGGCGAGAGCACGGACGGCCCGTTCGGCGACTCGGTCCGCACCACACGACGCGCCGAACCGGTCACTCGCGACCTGCTGTGATGGAACGCACCCGGTACCGCGACTTTCCCCAGCGCGCTCACAGGTTTATAGTTACTTTCGGTAATCAAATTCTTTGACCGATTCCGAACCACTCTTGACACCGGCGATGCCGATGCCGTGGGCGTTGTACCGCCCGGCTCGGATCGACCGGTTCCGGAAAGAAGAACGATGGCAATCACCTCTGCGAACGACACCGCGCGCAGATCCGGCGAGACCGACGATGCGACGGTGATGACGCACCGGCAGATCATGGAGGCCCTGTCCGGTCTGCTGTTGGGCATGTTCGTCGCGATCATCTCCTCGACGATCGTGACCAACGCGCTGCCGAAGATCATCGGCACCCTCGGCGGCGGGCAGTCCGCTTACACCTGGGTGGTCACCGCCTCGCTGCTCGCGATGACGGCCACCACTCCGCTGTGGGGCAAACTCGCCGACCTCTACAGCAAGAAGGCTCTGGTCCAGATCGCGCTGCTGATCTATGTCGGCGGCTCGGTGGTGGCCGGCCTGTCCCAGAACCCGGGCATGCTCATCGCCTGCCGCGCGGTGCAGGGCATCGGTGCGGGCGGTCTGTCCGCACTGGCCCAGATCGTGATGGCCGCGATGATCGCGCCCCGCGAGCGCGGCCGCTACAGCGGTTACCTCGGCGCCGTGTTCGCGGTGGCCACGGTCGGTGGCCCGCTGCTCGGTGGTGTCATCACCGACACCAGCTGGCTGGGCTGGCGCTGGTGCTTCTACGTCGGCATCCCGTTCGCGATCGTCGCCCTGATCGTGCTGCAGCGCACGCTGAAGCTGCCGGTCACCCGGCGCGAGGTCAAGGTCGACTGGCTGGGCGCCTTCCTGGTCACCGCGGCGGTGTGCCTGCTGCTGGTCTGGGTCACCTTCGCCGGCGACAAGTACGCCTGGCTGTCGTGGCAGACGGCGGTGATGGTGATCGGTGCGGTCGCGCTGGCCGTGGCGTTCGTCTTCGCGGAACTGCGTGCCGCCGAACCGATCGTGCCGATGCACCTGTTCGCCAATCGCACCATCAGCCTGGCCGCGGCGGCCTCGCTGTTCATCGGTGTGGCGATGTTCGCCGGCACCGTGTTCTTCAGCCAGTACTTCCAGCTGGCACGGGGCGAGTCGCCGACCATGTCCGGCGTCATGACGATTCCGATGATCGGCGGCCTGTTCATCTCCTCGACGGTGTCGGGCCAGATCATCACCCGCACCGGAAAGTGGAAGGCGTTCCTGGTCAGCGGCGCTTTCCTGGTGACCGCCGGACTGGGGCTGCTGGGCACCATCCGCTACGACACGAACTACTGGCTCGTCGCGATCTACATGGCGATGATGGGTCTGGGCATCGGTATGACGATGCAGAACCTGGTGCTGTGCACGCAGAACCAGGTGGCGCCGAAGGATCTCGGCGCGGCCAGCTCCCTGGTGACCTTCTTCCGCAGCCTCGGTGGTGCGATCGGTGTCTCCGCGCTGGGCGCGGTGATGGGCGAGCGGGTCAAGCACTACATCAGCGACGGACTGAGCCATCTCGGCCCCTCGGCGGCCCAGTCCATGGGTGGCGGCGGCCAGATCCCCAAACTGGAGCTGCTGCCGCAGCCGGTGCGCACCGTGGTCGAGAGCAGCTACGGGCACGGCATCGCCGATGTGTTCCTCTACGCGGCACCGTTCGCGTTCGTCGCCTTCCTGCTGACGCTCTTCATCAAGGAGGTCGCCCTGCGCACCTCGGGCGCGATCGCACAGGACAGCGCCCCGGCGCCCGAACCGGTCCTGTCGGCCGCGGTCCTGGCCGAGGACGCGTCCGGACTGGTCCCCGAGGAATTCGTGGACGACGCGATCGTGGTGCACGGGCACGTCCGCGCCGGTGACGGAGCGCCCGTCGCCCGGGCGGCGCTCACGCTGATCTCCCCCACCGGACGTCAGATCGGCCGGGCCATCGCACGCCAGGACGGCCGCTACGCCATGGACGCACCGGCGGCCGGATCCTATGTCCTGATCGCTTCCGCGGACGGCTTCCAGCCGCAGGCCACTCCGATCGCGATCGGTGACCGCCCGCTCGCCCACGACGTCCAGATGAGCGGTATGAGCGGCCTGGCCGGTACCGTGCGTGCCGCCGATGACGGCTCGCCGGTCTCCGATGCGCTGGTGATCGTCACCGACAGCCGCGGCGATGTGCTCGCGGCCGGCGCCTCCGGCCCGGACGGCGACTACACGCTGACCGAACTGGTTCCCGGACCGGTGACCGTGGCGGTCAATGCCACGGCCTTCCAGCCGGTCGCACTGCCGGCCGAGGTCGGCGGGCAGGGCATCACCCGGCTCGATGTGGCGCTGTCGCGGGGAGCGCAGCTACACGGCACCGTGCACAACACCCGCGGGCCGCTGCGCGATGCCCGGGTGACCCTGGTCGACGGGGCGGGCTCGGTCGTCGAGACCATCACCACCGGCCATGACGGCGGCTACGCCTTCAGCAATCTCGCGCTGGGCGACTACACGGTGGTCGCGTCCGGATATCCGGCGACGACGACCACGGTGAGCGTGGCCGCCGGTGCGAGTGACGACCATGTGATCGAGTTGTCGCACCCGCGCGACTGAGCACGACAGCGATGTGGGCGCCGGAGTCGATCCGGCGCCCACATCGCGTATCGGTGGGTCGGTGGCCGTAGCACTCGATCGCACCGCTCCCGGCGACCCTGTCCGTCCGCTCAGGAACGATGACGTACGCGTGCGTCGGCGTAGAGGCAGATGGCCGCGGCGGCCGCGAGATTGAGGCTCTCGGCGCGGCCGTGGATCGGAATCCGGACCCGATGATCGGCCCGGGCGGCGACGGCCGGATCCAGCCCATGCGCCTCGTTACCGAAAAGCCATGCGGTACCACCGGATTCACCCGCATCGCGCAGCAACTCGTCGGCATCGTCGAGATCGACCTCACCGCGTGCCGTGGTGGCCAGCACCGTGATGCCGTTGTCACGTAGTGCGCCGAGCACGGCGTCCATATCGCGCTCACGAGCGATCGGCACATGGAACAGACTGCCGGCGCACGCGCGCACGCACTTGCCGTTGTGCGGGTCCACCGAATCTCCGGCGAGCACGACGCCGTCGGCGCCGACCGCGTCGGCCACCCGGATCAGGGTGCCGGCATTGCCGGGATCGGCCATCTGGACGGGGACGGCCAGCAGGCGGGAGCGCACGGGCATATCGGAATCCGGCGACGCCGCGCGCGAAACCACCTGCGACAGCGGCACATCCACGAGCCGGCACACCGCGACCAGACCGGCCGGGGTGACGGTCTCCCCCAGATGTTCGGCGGCCCGCTCGCTCACCGCGGTGGTGCGCACACCCAGCGCCGCGGCGGTGGCCACCAGTTCGTGTTCACGTTCGGCCGCCCGCGGCGAGTAGAACAGCTCCGTCGCCCGCCCCGTATCCAGGGCCGCCGCAACGGAATTGGCGCCCTCGGCCAGAAAGGCCCCGGATTTGCGGCGTGCGGCCGCGCGATGCAGCTTGACAGCGGAGACGACCCGCGGATTACGCCAGTCGATCACATCAGCACTCATGTCCGCCTGCCGTTCGACAGCACGAAACGACCCGCGGAGCCGTGCTCCACGGGTCGTTTCGACGTGTTCGGTTCACCTGGGCGCGATCAGGCAGCCGGTGCGTTGACATCCTCCGGCAGAGCGGCCTTGGCCACCGCCACCAGGCCGGCGAACGCCTCGGCGTCGGAGACGGCGAGCTCGGCGAGGATCTTGCGGTCGACCTCGACACCCGCGGCCTTCAGGCCCTGGATGAAGCGGTTGTAGGTGATGTCGTTCAGGCGAGCCGCGGCGTTGATGCGCGCGATCCACAGCTTGCGGAAATCACCCTTCCGGGCCCGGCGGTCCCGGTAGGCGTAGGTGAGCGAGTGCAGCTGCTGTTCCTTGGCCTTGCGGTACAGCCGAGAGCGCTGCCCACGGTAGCCCTTGGAGGCCTCGAGCACGGAACGGCGCTTCTTCTGAGCGTTGACGGCCCTTTTGACGCGTGCCACTGGTCAGTCCTTGTTCGATCGAGGGGCGCGGGGGCGCCCACAGGGTGGGAAGAGGAGGTATCGGACGGAGCGTTGCGCTCGCGAAGTCAGATACCGAGCAGCTTCTTGACGCGACGCACGTCAGCGGGGGCGACGGCCTCCGTGCCGTCCAGACGACGAGTCCGGCGGCTGGACTTGTGCTCGAGCAGGTGGCGACGGTTCGCCTGCTGGCGCAGCAGCTTGCCGCGACCGGACACCTTGAATCGCTTCGAGGTGCCGCTGTGGCTCTTCATCTTCGGCATGGATTCCTCAATCTGTCTCGTTCCGGCGGCATCACAGCTGCGAGGCCGCCGGGCGTTTATCGGTTTACTGCGGGCTGGCAGCTTCGGCCTGCGGCGCCGGAGCCGCACTTGCCGCAGCGTCGCCACCGGCGGGCGCGGTACTGCGCTGTCCGGCGGCATTCTGCTGTGCGGCGGTCTGCGCCTTCACCCGGGTCTTCGCGCCCTTGTGAGGTGCGAGGACCATCGTCATGTTGCGGCCGTCCTGCTTGGCGGAGGTCTCCACGAAGCCGAGATCGGCGACATCGGAGGCCAGCCGCTGCAGCAGCCGGAAGCCGAGTTCGGGCCGTGACTGCTCACGACCGCGGAACATGATGGTGACCTTGACCTTCGACCCGGCCTCGAGGAACCGCATCACGTGTCCCCGTTTGGTCGCGTAGTCGTGGTCATCGATCTTCGGACGGAGCTTCTGCTCCTTGATCACGGTCTGCTGCTGGTTCTTACGGGACTCACGCGCCTTCTGCGCGGTCTCGTATTTGAACTTGCCGTAGTCCATGATCTTGCAGACCGGTGGACGCGCGTCCGGTGCGACCTCGACGAGGTCGAGGTCAGCCTCTTGGGCGACGCGTAGCGCATCTTCAACACGCACGATCCCCACCTGCTCACCACCTGGTCCGATGAGTCGGACCTCGGGCACGCGGATGCGATCGTTGATGCGGGTCTCAGTGCTGATGGGGCCTCCTAGGTCAAGCGGTGTCATCCAACGACCGCGAGCAACAATGCAACCCCGTACCCAACACGAAAGCCCCGTCGCGGTATTTCACCGCTCCGGGGCCCGAATGTCGACCGGTCACCGTAGGCGCTCGCGCACGCGAACTGCCGTCTCGACCTCGCCCTGGACGAATTCGGGCGAGAAACCCGCCCGTGAGGCGAGTGACCGGACCATCGAACCTGGCACGTAGACCGGCCGATGGTGGGAGTCGGGCTCCACTTACAGCCCCGAACCGATGGGATGGATCCGGTCCACCGTACGGCCGGGGCGGTCGTCGCCGACCACTCTAGCACCGCAGGCTTCCCTACTCCCAATCGACGGCCCCCGCAACCCCTCGAGCCGAACTCGATGCCATGCTACGACCATGAGCGAGCACGCCGCCGACCCGTCGGCCCCGAGTGAGTCCGCGGATCCGGAAACCGTCCGGGAGCTGGCCGACATCCCCGCCGTCGAGGTGATCAGCCGGGCCGCGGTGATGCTGATGAGTTCGGCCGCCGAGAAGCTCGGCCTCGCCGACTCCGACCCCGATGTCAGCCCGCGCCGCGATCTGGACGAGGCCCGCCGCGTGATCACCGCACTCGCCGGCCTGGTGACCGCGTCGGTGGAGTACCTGGGCCCGCACGCCGGACCCATTCGCGAGGGCCTGCAGTCGCTGCAGCGCGCGTTCCGCGAGGCCTCGGCACATCCGGACGCACCGGGGGCGGGACCGGGCGAGAAGTACACCGGGCCCGTTCTCTGACCCGGCCGGGCGCCGTCCGGCCGTGATGTCACGGCCGGACGCCCGCGCCCGGCGCACCGCCCGCGCGGTGCGGGCGCGCGATGCCCGACAGTACGGTCGCAACGACCGCCTCGACCGGCGGCGGTCCCGATCGCGGCGCACCCGACAGCAGCGCCGACAGCACCGCATCGTGGCAGATGCCGACCAGGATCGCGGCGGCGGCCTCCACGTCGGCCTCGGGGAGCAGGCGGCCGAGTGCGCGTTCGGCCCGCAGATAATCGACCAGCTCGTCGCGCCAGAGCCGTTGCCGCCCCTGGAATTCGGCGAATCGCGTCAGCACAGCGGGCTGGCTCAGCAACCCGGCGAACACCGGTAGCACCGCGGCATGCAGGGCCAGGCCCTGCTCCAGGCAGATCGCGAGATTCGCCGCGACGGTGTCGTCACCCGCGACCGGCAACGCCGGAAACCCCCGGTTCACCGAGGCGATATGGGCCGCCAGGGCCGCCGCCAGCAACTCTTCCTTGTCGTCGAAGTGGTTGTAGAGCACACCGTCGGACACTCCGGCCGCGCGCGCGATGGCACGGACGGTCAGACCGGTACTGCCCTGTTCGGCGAACAGCCGCTCGGCGGTGGCGATCAGATGGGCGCGCAGATCGGCGTCGTCGCGATCGTGCAGTGCCGCGGCCCGTCTCGGTGACATGGATTCACCGTAGTGCGACCGTGGCGGTGATCAGGTGCGAGGCCGCGCGCATCCGGACCCCGCCGGGGCCGGCGAACGGTACCAGTGCCGCGCCGATCGCCGATCGCAGTTCGTCGTCGGTCGCGAAATCGTTGCGCTGCCGGTGATATCGCGTCGGGCCCCAGCCCATCACGAATTCGGTGGCGTCGGCGACATCGGCGCCCCAGACGCTGTCGGTGTCGACGAGCTCGTTGGTCACGCCCGAAAATCCGGCCGCGGTGAGCAATTCGGCGGTGGCGGCCGGATCGGCGAAGGCGCTGAATCCGTGGCCGACCTCGAAACCCGGCAGATGTGGTGCGGCAGCGGCGAATACTGCGCCGATACCGGAGGCCGACATCGCCGGCACCGCGACAGCGAGCCGGCCGGTATCGGTCAGCGCCCGAGCGATATTGCTGAACGCCGCCACCGGATCGGCGAAGAACATGACACCGAATCTGCTCAGCGCCACCTCGAATGCGCCGGGTTCGAATGCGAACACCTGTGCGTCGCCCTGCGCGAACGAGACATTGGGCACGCCTTCGGCTTCCGCGGATTCACGGGCCCGCGACAGCATCGGCCCCGACAGATCCACACCGGTCGCCGCGGCCGCTCTCCGCGCCGCGAGTCGCGTCAATTGACCGTTACCGCAACCGATGTCGAGCACCCGGTCCCCGGCTCCCACTCGCGCCGCGGCCAGCAGCGGTTCGTTGATTCCGGAGTTCACCGCGTCGTATCGACCGGCATGACCGGCCCAGTGCTCCCCCTCGTACCCGTTCCACGCCTCGGATTGGGCGGTATTGACGATCCCGGTCATCACGATCTCCTCGCCGATTGTTATGAACACTCGTTCATGAACGCATGTTCATAATTACTCACGGCCGAGTCCGGGTCAAGAATTCCCGCGCCGAGCACCCGAACAGCCGAGCGCGGTTCCACCGCCGTGGCGGCCCGGGACCGGAAGGGAAATTACCGGTCGCGCACGGTGATCCGGCGCAGCGCGGCCTCGGTCTCGGCCGCCAGCTCGCCGACCAGCTCCGCGGCCGAGGTGATCGCGGTGACCCGATCGACGGCCTGGCCGGCCCACACCGGCACCGCGGCGAGATCGGTCCGGGCGGCGGCCTCGCGATACGCGCTCAGGGCGGCCTCGTCGGCGCTCAGTTCCGCATCGCGCCCGCGCCATCGCTCCAGGAACTCGTTGCGCAGCGTCCGAGCGGGATACCGAGGCGGCCAATCGGCACCGCGGGCGATGTCGAGGGTCCGGTTCACCTCGGTGTCGGCGCCGACCGCGCCGACCAGCGCCTTGCTCAGTTCCGCGGGCACCAGCGCCTCGTGCGTGGCCTGGAAGCGGGTGCCGATCACGACCCCGGCCGCACCGAGCGCCAGGGCGGCGGCCACCGCCCGGCCGTCGGCGATACCGCCCGCCGCCAGCACCGGGACATCACCGGCCAGATCGACCACCGTCGGCACGAAGGACATGGTTCCGATCCCGTCCCGCGCGCAGTGCCCGCCGGCGTCACTGCCCTGTGCCACCAGAATGTCCGCGCCCGCATCCAGCGCGCGTCGCGCCTCGTCACCGTCGGTGACCTGGATGATCAGCGTGGCGCCGGCGGCACGGACCGGCACCGCGAGCGAGGTCGGATCGCCGAAGGACAACAGCACGGCGGTGGGGCGATACGACAGGGCGTGTTCCACCGCCGACCGGTCCACCGCCCAGCTCAGAAAGCCGATTCCCCATGGGGCGGTGGTCGATTCGGTCACCAGCCGCAACTCCCGCTCGACCCACTCCCGATCACCGCGCCCACCGCCGACGAGTCCGAGACCACCACCCGCGGATACCGCCGCGGCCAGCGCACCACCCGCCTCGCCTCCCATGGCGGCGGACACGATCGGATACCGGATCGACAGCAGGTCGGTGAGCGCGGTGGGAATGGTCATCGTCCGATGGTCGCAGGTTCGCCCGGCGGCGCGGGCCGCGGTCGGCGCGAATCGGACAGCGCCGCTCGTCGACAACCCCAGGCAGACGCGCTCGCAGCGGTGACCTCGCCCGAATCCGGCGCAATCCCTCCCAGCACTGGTGCGCACTTCCTATGATTCACCGGATGACTTCTTGGGTACGTTCCGTGTCAGCTGTCGATGATGTGAGCGATACCGGAGTACCTGAATGACCGCCAGAGATGATCTGGACAACGAACTCGGCGGGCCACTGCCCGCTGCGGATCTCCTGACGGATCAGGAGCGCACCGACTTGCTGATCTTGTTCAGGGACGCTCAGCGGCAGGAGACCGAGGGACTGATCCATTCCGTCGACGCCATGATCGGCGCGCTGCCCCGGCCGTTGCGCGCTCCCACCAAGAAGATCATGTTCGGGAACCTGCTGGACTGATGACTGATCCGGTAACCAGCGCCCAACTCGTCCTGCTCGCCCGCACTCTGCACGTATCACCCGAGCGTGTCGCGCATCTGGAGCGGCTGGGTGCCCAGAACCTGCACGAGATCCAGCAGCGCATGGCGGGGATCATCTTCGACCGCCATGCCGAAACCTTCCGGCGCATCAGCAGATTGGTGCCGATCATTCCGCTGGGCATCTCGATGCCACTGGTACAGAAGATCGTCCCGCCGACCCTCACCGGGCGCGCGGCCGGAGCCGTCGGCGTCGAGCATCCCAAGAAGGCGGCCGAAACCGTCGCACTGCTGGGTATCGGCTACGCCGCCGACTGTGCGCCCTATCTGGATCCGCGCACCATCGGCGAGCTCGCCGATATCGCACCACCCGAGCCGATCGTGGAGATCCTCAACGAAGTGCTGCGGCGGCGTGACTACATCACGGCCGGGCCGTTTCTCGGCTATGCCACATCGCGATTGATCCAAGCCGTCGAGCGCGGGGTGCCCAACGACGAGGGGCTGATCTACTCGGCCTCGTTCGCCTACTCCGCGAGGGCTCTCAGTTCCGTGCTGCGGCAATTGCTCACCGGTCCCGCACGCCGGATGCCGCGGATGATCCGGACGGTGCTGAGCGGCTCACCGGAGTTGCGGCTGGCGGCGCTGTCGATCTTCGCGCGTTGCGATACCGATGTCGCCACCGCCATCGGCGAGATCATGATCGGCGTCGGATCGCCGTCGGCACTGTGCGATCTGGTGGTGACCGCCATCCACGGCGACTCGGTACCCGATCTGCTGACCTTCCTGAGCACCCTGTCGGACCCGAACCTGACAGCCCTTGCCACCCTGCCGATCTTCAACGACACCGCCGTCGCCGCCGCCCTCGTGCGAGCACTGGCCGAATGTCACGCAACCCCGCCGTGGCGGGGCCTGTTCGCGGTCCTGGCACGGATGGATCCCACGCTGTGCCCGGCACTGGCATTGATGTTCGCCCAGCAGTCCGATGACGTCATCGGCGCGCTGCCGTCCCATGCCACCGAATCCGGCCTGTGGCCGGTCCTGCTGAATATCGTTGCGGCGGGCAATCATCCGGTGCAGAACCGGATCGGCACCGCGTGGGCGATGCTGCCACCGGAACGCCGTGCCGGCGTGCTGTGGCATCTCGAGGCCCACGGTGACGATCTCCGGCTGAACACCGTGGCCGCGGCGGTGCGGGCCAGTTCGGTCTCGGTGGAAGAGGTCTTCTTCCGCCGTCGGCAACTGGGCCGCCGCCGCGGCACGGTCGACAGCTGGGGCGCGGTCTGACCCGCCGCGGCTCAGCCGACCGACGCGGCCTTGCGCCGTGACGTGGATTTCGCCGCGGTCGTCTTCTTCGGCCGTGTCGTCTTGGCGGGCGCGGCGACCATCCCGGCGGCCTTGGCCAGCACCTCGCCGAGGAACTGCCCGGTGTAGCTGTCGGCCACGGCCGCAACATCTTCCGGCGTTCCCTGCGCGATCACCGTGCCACCGCCCGATCCGCCCTCCGGGCCCATGTCGATCACCCAGTCGGAGGTCTTGATGACGTCCAGGTTGTGCTCGATGACGATGACGGTATTGCCCTTGTCCACCAGGCCGTTGATGACACCCAGCAGTTTGCGGATGTCCTCGAAATGCAAGCCGGTGGTGGGCTCGTCGAGAATGTAGACGGTGCGGCCGGTGGACCGCTTCTGCAGTTCCGCGGCCAATTTCACACGCTGAGCCTCACCACCGGACAGGGTGGGTGCGCTCTGCCCCAGCCGCACATACCCGAGCCCGACATCGACGAGGGTCTTGAGATAGCGGTGGATCGAGGTGACCGGCTGGAAGAATTCCGCGGCCTCCTCGATCGGCATGTCGAGCACCTCGGCGATGGTCTTGCCCTTGTAGTGCACCTCGAGTGTTTCCCGGTTGTAGCGGGCACCGTGGCAGACCTCGCACGGGACGTACACATCGGGCAGGAAGTTCATTTCGATCTTGAGCGTGCCGTCACCCGAGCAGGCCTCGCAGCGGCCGCCCTTGACGTTGAACGAGAACCGTCCCGGCTGATAGCCGCGCACCTTGGCCTCGGTGGTCGCCGCGAACAGCGTGCGGATCTTGTCGAACACGCCGGTGTAGGTGGCCGGATTGGAGCGCGGTGTGCGGCCGATCGGCGACTGGTCGACCTGCACCAGTTTGTCGAGGTGGTCGAGTCCGTTGATCCGGGTGTGCCGGCCCGGTACCTGGCGGGCGCCGTTGAGCTTGTTCGCCAGCACGGTGGCCAGGATGTCGTTGACCAGGGTCGACTTTCCCGATCCGGAGACGCCGGTGACCGAGGTCAGCACACCGAGCGGGAAGGCGACATCGATACCGCGCAGGTTGTGCTCGTTCGCGCCGACCACCGTGAGCTGCTTCTTCTTCGATACCGGCCGGCGCACCAGCGGGACCTCGATCATCTCCCGGCCGGCCAGGTAGGCGCCGGTCAGCGAATTGCGGTCCTTCAGCAGTCCCGGATACGGACCGCTGTAGACGACCTGACCGCCGTGTTCACCGGCCAGCGGGCCGATGTCGACCACCCAGTCCGAGGAGTGGATGGTGTCCTCGTCGTGCTCGACCACGATCAACGTGTTGCCGAGACTCTTGAGCCGCGTGAGGGTTTCGATCAGCCGCCGGTTGTCACGCTGATGCAGGCCGATCGACGGCTCGTCGAGAACGTAGAGCACGCCGACCAGACCGGAGCCGATCTGCGTCGCCAGCCGGATGCGCTGTGCCTCGCCACCGGACAGGGTGGCCGCCGCCCGCGACAGCGTCAGATATTCCAGGCCGACATCGAGCAGGAAGCCCAGCCGGGCCTGGATCTCCTTGAGTACCTGACCGGCGATGGCCGCTTCCCGCTCGCCCAGCTCGAGGGAGTTCAGGAACCGCGCGCAGTCGCGGATGGACAGTTCACAGACCTCCGCGATGGAGCGCCGGCCCGCCTCGGCGTTGAGCGTGACCGCCAGGATCTCCGGGCGCAACCGCGCGCCCCGGCACACCGGGCACGGCACATCGCGCATGTACCCGTCGTAGTGCTCTTTCATCTGCTCGGATTCGGTGCTCTCCAGCCGCCGCTGCAGGAACGGCATCACACCTTCGAAATCGGCGTAGTAGGAGCGCTTGCGGCCGTAGCGGTTGGTGTAGGACACGTGCACCTGATCGGAGCTGCCCTCGAGAACGGCCTTACGGGCCTTGGGCGGCAACGTATTCCACGGCGCGTCCATCGAGAAGCCGATGGCCTCAGCCAGGCCCGACAACAGCCGGTTGAAGTATTCGGCGGTCTGCCCCCGCGACCAGGGTGCGATCGCACCCCCGCCGAGGCTCAGTTCCGGATCCGGCACCACCAGATCCGGATCGACCTCCTTGCGGATGCCGAGGCCCGCGCAGTCCGGGCAGGCGCCGTAGGGCGAGTTGAACGAGAACGACCGTGGTTCCAGATCCTCGATATCGAGCGGGTGGCCGTTGGGGCAGGCCAGCTTCTCGGAGAAGCGACGTTCCCGGTCGTGCGCGTTCTCGTCGCGGTCGACGAAGTCGAGTACGACGATGCCGTCGGCCAGGCGCAGCGCGGTCTCGATCGAATCGGTCAGCCGCTGTTTGGAACCGGGCTTGACCGCGAGGCGATCGACGACCACCTCGATATCGTGCTTCTCCTGCTTCTTCAGCTTCGGCGGCTCGGTGAGCGGGTAGACCACCCCGTCGACGCGCACCCGGGCATAGCCCTGGGTGTTGAGCTGATCGAACAGATCGACGAATTCGCCCTTGCGGGTTCGCACCACCGGTGCCAGTACCTGGAAGCGGATCCCCGCCTCCATCTCGAGCACCTGGTCGACGATCTGCTGTGGCGTCTGCTTGGCGATGAGCTCACCGCAGACCGGGCAGTGCGGGGTACCGGCGCGGGCGTAGAGCAGGCGCAGATAGTCGTACACCTCGGTGATGGTGCCGACCGTGGACCGCGGATTGCGGTTGGTGGATTTCTGGTCGATGGACACCGCCGGGGACAAACCCTCGATGAAGTCGACATCGGGCTTGTCCATCTGGCCGAGGAACTGCCGGGCGTACGCCGACAGCGATTCGACGTAGCGGCGTTGCCCCTCGGCGAAGATGGTGTCGAACGCGAGGCTGGATTTACCCGACCCGGACAGTCCGGTGAACACGATGAGGCTGTCACGTGGCAGGTCGAGATCCACTCCCTTCAGGTTGTGCTCCCGAGCTCCGCGCACGGTCAACAGATCCGCCACCGGTTGTCCCTTCTCCATCGAAATTCGGCGTCCAGAACTCCCCCAGCCGCCATGCTAAGCACACCCACCGACAAGTTCGACACGCGCCGAGCCGGGCGCCGGCGGACCGGCCGGGCCGAGCACCACCACGGAGTTGTGCCCGCCCATCCCGAGCGAGGTCTTGACCGTGTACCCGCCCTCGAACGGGCCGACACCGTCGAGCAGCCGCGGATGGGCCTCGGCCACGATCGGCGGCGCCGCGATCGTGCCGCGGTCGTATGCCAGCGCCGAGGCCACGATCTCGATTCCCGCCGCGGCGCCCATACAGTGCCCGGTCAGCGGCTTGATCGAATGGATCAGCGGCCGATCGTCGAACAGTTCGGTGAGCAGCGTCCGCTCGGCGACATCGCACTGCTGGGTCCCGGAACCGTGCGCGTTGTAGTACGACACGTCCTCGGGGGCCACACCCGAGCGATCGAGCGCTCGCCGGGTGCACTCCATTATCTGCCGCAGACCCGGATCCACGGAGACGACGTGATGAGCGTCATTGGTCATCGCCCCGCCGAACATGGCGCAGTACGGCCGCTCGACCGAGCGCGAGACCACGAACGCCACCGCCGCCTCGCCGAAGCTGAAGCCGCGACTGCCCGCCTGGAACGGCCGGCACGCGTCCAGCGGTTCGGTGTCCCCCACGGCCGCGCCCATCTGCACGAAATGGTGGACCATGTCCGGGCTCGCGGACAGATCGGTGGTCACGCACACCACATCGTCGGCGAACCCCTGATCGAGCCACATCTGCGCGGTGATGAGCGCGACATTGGCCGAACTGCACGCCGCGGACACGTTCATCGACGGCCCGTGGAAACCGAACTCCTGCATCAGTACCGAGATCGGCGTCGACGGCAGCAGCCGCAGATACCCCCGGCTGCCGCGGCGGCCGTCGTCGACGGTGTGGAAGTCCTCCCAGTCCCGCACGTCACCGAGCACGATCGCGTGCACCACACCGACCGTGCCGCCGGGACGCCAGCCGCGCGCGGTCGCATCGGCGATCGCCTCCCGGGCCGACTCCTGGAACGCCCGGGCGAAACGGCTCGGCCCCAGGGATTCGTCGCCGCCCTCGGGCACCAGCGCCACCCACGCACATTCGTCGCGGCCGGGACCGTACCCGCGATACCACCCCGCCGCCGCCTTACCGCTGGTCAGGCCGCGCCACAGGGTCTCGCGCCCCCAGCCGTAACCGCTCACCACACCGACACCTGCGATCGGCATGCGATCTTGATATTCTTGTCCGGAACTCGGGGTCGTGTTCGGCATTCGGCGCTCCTACACCCGGCCTGGCTGCTGCGTACGCCACCGCACCGGGCCATGAATCGGTCGGCTCGGCTCCGCGACCCGCTAGCGTACCGTCCGCCCGCGACGCATGGACCGGAACCTGTCATGATCACTCACAGGCCCGATACAGAACTCGAACTGTGACCGAACCCATACGTGCAGCGCCGCGTCGCGTCATGCGGCACGATCAGAATGAACCCGTGCGCCGAACGACCTGAACAGTCCATGATCAGGGGGTACATGTGGTGGAGGCAGGTGAGGACCGGCCCGACGCCGTCATCGATACCGAACTGCTCGCCCAGCGGTACCGCACCCTGGTCGAGCACAGTCCCGACGGTCTGGTCGTCCACGAGGACGGCATCGTCGTCTACGCGAATCCGGCGATCGTCCGGCTGCTCGACGCCGCCGGAACCGACCAGGTGGTCGGAAATCCGGTCGCGCAATTCGTGGCACAGCGCGATCTTCCCGCGATGCTCGAGCGCATCGCACGGTTGCATCGCTCCGGCGACGCGTCCGAGACCGCGGAGATGACGCTGATCCGCTGCGACGGCCAGGCGGTCGACGTCGAGACGGTATCGGTGCTCACCGTCTGGCAGAACCGGCTCGCCTATCAGGTGGTGATCCACGACCTCACCGCCGTTCGCCGCGCCGAGGCCGCCCAGCGCCGCGCCGAACAGCACTTCACCGCGGTGGTGTCGCAACTCGAGGAAGGTGTGGTCGTCATCGACCGCGACGGCCGCATCGAATCGATCAATCCGGCGGCGCTGCGCATCTTCGGCCATGAGGGCGACGATCTGGTCGGCCGCCGCATCGATTCGCTGCCGCTGTCGCTGCTGGACTCCAATGCCCAGCCGCTGGCACCCACCCACCACCCGGTGGCCCGTACCCTCGCCACCGGCGAAACCATCTCCCGCTACGTCTTCGGCGTGGACCGGCCGGACGGACAACGGCGCTGGCTGTCGGGATCGAGCCGGCTGCTCAATCCCGACGTGCCGGATTCCCCCGCGGTCTCCTCGTTCAACGACGTCACCGAATTCCGTGCCAGCCGTAGGCAATTGGAATACCAGGCCACCCACGATCCGCTCACCGGACTGGCCAATCGCTCACTCGTACTGTCCCGGCTGGCCACCGCTCTGGGTGTCGACGAGCAGGCACCGGTGTCGAATGTGCTGTTCATCGACCTCGACGGTTTCAAGGCCATCAACGACACCCTGGGCCACGCGATCGGTGACACGGTCCTGCAGATCGTGGCCCAGCGACTGCAACGCAGCCTGCGCACCGACGATGTGGTCGGGCGCATCGGCGGCGACGAGTTCCTCGTCCTGCTGTCCGGGCACACCCAGCCCGAGGACCTCGACAAGCTCATCGCCCGGCTGCGCCACTCCATGGCCGAGCCGATCATCGCGCGCGGGCACCGCATCCATGTCGAGGCGTCCATCGGTGTCACCTCGCTACATCCCGGCGACTCACGCAGCCCCGAAGCCGTACTGCACGACGCCGACCTCGCGATGTACCGTGCGAAACCGGCCACATCCGACAACGGCAATCTCGGTCGGCGGCCGAACGACTCGCACGCCTCCTGAGCGAACCACCGGTGAGTCTCGACCATCGTTTCCACGATCCGCTCCCGGTGGTGCAACATTTCACCACCGTGTTCGCGACGCGTTCACCTGCGACTACGGCAAGTCCGGCGAAGCCGAACTAGACTCGACGATTCCGTTCCCTTCGCGTGCGGCCCGTTCGGCCCAGTGGTGACAAGGAGTTCCGTTTTGCCCGATCGCCTCTCCGAGGACCGCACGGCCGCCGACCGCACGGCCGAACTGGAACGCGAGCAGACCTACCTCGGCCAGCTCTATCAGCGGCTCGACGGTATGCGCGAGTACGCGCAGCGGCGGCTGCGTACGGTGCTGCTGGAAACCGGGGGCACCCCGCAGGCACGCAGCGAGCGCGAATCGTTCACCCAGCTCTACTCGGAAGACCTGGCCAAATACGACGCCGCGGAGAACGGCCTGTGTTTCGGCCGGATCGATCTGGCGGCCACCGAGGACGACGCCGGCGAGAGCGAGCAACGCTACATCGGGCGCCTGGGCATCCTCGACGAGGACGACGACTACGCCACCTTGCTCCTGGACTGGCGCGCCCCGCTGGCCCGGCCGTTCTACCTCGCCACCACCGCGGCACCCGACGGGGTGACCCGCCGCCGCCACATCCGCTCGCGCAACCGCTCGGTCACCGGCATCAGCGACGAATACCTCGACCTCGACACGGCCCGGCGCGCGGGTGCGGTCGATTCCGACGACGGCGGGGTGGGCAGCGAGAGTGCCCTGCTGACGGCACTGAACGCCGCCCGCACCGGGCACATGACCGACATCGTCGAGACGATCCAGAGCGAGCAGGACACGATCATCCGCTCCGAGCATCGCAGCGTGCTGGTGG
Organism: Nocardia sp. NPDC052254; assembly: GCF_040679495.1. Classification (NCBI taxonomy): domain Bacteria; kingdom Bacillati; phylum Actinomycetota; class Actinomycetes; order Mycobacteriales; family Nocardiaceae; genus Nocardia; species Nocardia sp. NPDC052254. The sequence goes on from NZ_JBFAUW010000006.1 coordinate 70,762, forward strand.
TTCAGGGCGGTCCGGGCACCGGCAAGACCGCGGTGGCCCTGCACCGCGCGGCGTACCTGCTCTACACCTATCGCCAGCAGCTCGACAAGGCCGGCGTGCTGATCATCGGCCCGAACTCCACCTTCCTCGACTACATCGGCCAGGTGCTGCCGTCCCTGGGCGAGACCGGGGTGCTGCTGTCGACGATCGGCAATCTGTATCCGGGAGTGCAAGCGACGCTGGAGGATTCGCTGCGCGGCGGCGAGCTCAAGGGCGCCCTCGACATGATCGACATCTTGAAGAAGGCGGTCCGCGACCGGCAGGAGGTGCCCCGCGATCCGATCCGTCTCGATTTCGACGGCTACGAGCTGACGCTGGACCGCAAGATCGTGACCCGCGCCCGCGGCCGTGCCCGCTCGTCGCGACGGGCGCACAACCTGGCCCGCCCGGTATTCGCGGCCTCGGTGGTCGACGCCCTCACCGATCAGCTGGCACAGATCATCGGCCGCGATCAGTTCGCCGACACGGTCGACGAGGCCGATGCGGCCGCCGGACGGCGACCGTCGGGTGCCACGCGCAATCTGCTGAGCCAAGCCGACCTCACCGAGATCCGCGACGAGATGCGCGCCGATTCCGGTATCCAGCAGGCGATCACGCAGCTGTGGCCGATCCTCACCCCGCAGCAGGTTCTGGCCGAGCTGTGGGCCGAACCCGATCGGCTGGCCCGCGCCGCGGACAAGTACAGCGCCGAGGATCGCAAGGAACTGTTCCGGGCCCTCGATCCGGCCACCGGCCCCGGGTTCTCCGCGGCGGACGCACCGCTGCTCGACGAGCTCGCCGAACTGCTGGGCATCGACGACGCCGAGGAACGGGAGCGCTCACGGCGGCGCTGGCGTGCCCAGCTGGCCGAGGCACAGGAAGCACTCGACATCCTCACCGGGTCGGCCCCACAGGACCTCGAGGACGATCTGGATCCGGAGATCCTGATGGCCTACGACCTGATCGATGCCGGTCAGCTCGCCGAACGCCAGAATGTCCGCAACCGCCAGACCACGGCCGAACGCGCGGCGGGCGACCGCAACTGGACTTACGGCCACGTGATCATCGACGAGGCGCAGGAGCTGTCGGAGATGGCGTGGCGCATGGTGATGCGGCGTATCCCCAACCGCTGGATCACGGTGGTCGGCGATGTGGCACAGACCGGCGATCCCGCCGGCGCCTCGTCCTGGCAGCGGATGCTGGAACCGTATGTCGCCAAGCGCTGGAAACTGACGGAACTCACCGTCAACTACCGCACCCCCGCCGAGATCATGGCGATCGCCGCCGATGTGCTGACGGCGATCGATCCGGGCGCGACCATCCCACGCTCGGTGCGCGAGTCCGGCTGTCCGCCACGAGCCCTGCGGGTTCCCGCGGGCGGATCGCTGACAGCGGTGACGGATCTGGTCACGGCGGAGGCGCAGCGGCCGGGCATCACGGCCGTGTTGGCGCCGCACGCCATCGTGGGGGAGTTCGCCGCGCTGGCAGGCGATTCGGTGCGGGTGCTGACGGTGACCGAGGTGAAGGGCCTGGAGTTCGACGCGGTCGTACTGGTGGAGCCGCAGGCGATCCTCGACGAATCACCCCGCGGACTCAACGATCTCTACGTGGCCCTCACCCGTGCCACCCAGCGATTGTCGGTGGTACACACCGGTGCCCTGCCCGAGGTCCTCGGCGCACTGCGCTGAGGACCTCGGGCAGGCGGCACCGGGCGGTTCAGCGCACGGTGTGGACGATGAGAACGTCGCTGCGCGACTTGCGGGCGACGTCGGACGGTACCGATCCGAGCAGCCGGCCGGTCAGGGTGTTCAGCCCGCGGTTACCGACGACCAGCAGATCGGCCTCGACCTCCTTGACCAGATTCAGCAGCGACTCGACGGGTTCGCCGACGACAGCGCGCTCGACGATGTTCGCCGCTCCGGCCGCGGTGGCCTTGTCACGGGCGACCCGCAGAATCTCGTTGGTCGGCGCCGACCCTCGCACCTGGTATGCCTCGTCCTTGAGAACGTCGGCCGCCGCGGCCACGTCCCGGTCGTCGGTCGGGTAGTAAGCACACGCGACGTACAGGGTGGCGCCCGCGTCGCCGGCCAATGCGGCAGCCTTCTCGACAGCGACAAACGACGAGTCCGAGCCATCGGTACCGACGACAATGGACCGGTAGGCGGTCATCTTTCCTCCAAATGTACGAGTGGACGGATGCCGGCACGCAATTCCGGGCGGAAATCGCGCGGGGCAACTGCGCTAGACCATAACCGTTATCGGGCCGGAATCATCCTAAATCGCAACACATCACACCGGCCCCCTCGGCGTCCGCCCGGGCACATTAGCCGCGCGGATGCCCATGCGGCCCATCTCACCAGCGACGATCACCCCGACGGCCAGGTCCGGGTGCGATCGGTGTCGCAACAACGAACCCGCTTGCGCCCCTGGGATTTTCATCACAGCGACAGCATTCTGCGATGACCCACGCCACATTTCCGGATACACCGATGACGCCGAGAGCTTTCGTGAGAACTCACAATTGCGGACGTGCCCGGCGGCAGATTCCCCGCACGCCGGCAGATATGCCCGTCAATTACCGGAAAAGTGGAATGCGGTCCGGTACCGCGTTCAGCCGAGGTGGAATAACGGCCCGGTGATTGTCGCTCCGAGATCGTCGACATGTGCGAAGAAGGCGAACAGCATCAGCGCGGCACCGGCCAATGCCACATCCTTGTTGAAATGCACCATCTCCCCCTGCCTGGCCTGAGCGTCGGATTCCTTCCAGAACGGATGCATGAGAAATGCTGTGGGAAGTAGGAATACGAACAACAACAGGCATCCCAGATCGGCCCACACCCCGAGCAGAACGCTCAACGCCCCGAGCAACAGCACCACTCCGGAGGCCAGCACCGACTCCTTGGGCAGTGGAAGCCCCTTGCTACGGACGTAGTCCGCCATCGCGTCGGCCTGGGTCAGATGCCCGATCGCCGAACTGGCGAACAATATGACGAACAGAATGCGACCGATCAGCACCACGAGACTCATCGCCAACTCCTCTGTCGGCCGGCAGAAATCTGCCGGACCGGTAGTACGCCGTTGCGCTACCGGTGGATCGGGATATTCCTGTGCCGGACCGGATCAGCGATCCGCAAACTGTTCCGGCGATACGGCGTCTTGTGACGGTACCGACGCGCGCGCATATTCCAGGGGAGCCATTCCGATCTCCCGGGCGAATTCCCGGCTGAAATGGGCTTGATCGAAATAGCCGAGCTCGAGCGCCAGCGCCGCCAGGTCGGCGCTGGCGCCCCGGGCCAGCAGCTGCGCACCGTCCTGCAGCCGATACCGGCGCAGAACCCATTTCGGACCGGCGCCGACATAGCGCCGGAACAGGCGCTGCAGCGTCCGGATCGGAATGCCGAAGCGATTGGTGACCTGGTCGACCCTGGTCAGATCGGGATCGGATTCCATTGCGGCGATCACTCGCGACACCAGCAGATAGGAGTCGTCCGGGGCGCGGTCACGCAATGCCCGGGCGAAATGGGCGTCGACGATGTCGCGGCGCTCCGCTGTCGACGCGGCGTTGAGCACCCGCTCGGTGAGCCCGGCGGACTGCGGCAGCACCTCGGTCAGCGCCACGGACGTGTCGCGCAGGGAACCGACATCGATCCCGGTGAACGCTCCGAACCCACCGGGCCGGAACTTCGCGGCGAAGGTCTCCCCCTCCCCGGACAGTTCACGCACGAACTTGCCGGTGGTCACCCCGGTGACGAATCCCCCGGTCCGTGCCTCGCTGCGCTCGAAAGTCACATTGATCGACGGAAACGGCAGGACCTGCGCCTGATACGGCGCGCGGCCGCGCAGATCCCAGGACACCGCCCAGTACCACTCCACGAACTCCGAGGTGTCCGGTCCGGCCGCCAGGCGTACCAACCGGCGATGACGCTCCTGTTCACCCGGATGCAGAATTCCTTTGGTCACCTCCGGTGGTGGCACCGGAACCGGCCGCAGCACACCCGCTTCCGCCGCGCCCTCAGCAGCGCTCACGGCTCGCCCCTTGTCGTCTCGATGCGTGTCGCGTTCTTACAAGATCTCGCGGCCGGGATCGCCGAGGGTTGTCCCCATGAGCACCGATGTCGATCCGATTCCCGACGGCTATCACTCCGTCAATTGCTTCCTGGCCGTCCCCGACGGCAACAAGGCCATCGAGTTCTACACGGCGGTCTTCGGCGCGAAGGTGCTGAGCCGCAACGACCTTCCCGACGGTCAGCCCGCGCACACCGAGCTGGCGATCGGTGATTCGACGATCCAGATGGGTATGCCGATTCCCGACCACGGGGTACGCGCACCGGAACCCGGCTGGGTGCACACCAGCATTGTGCACTACTGCCCGGACGTCGACGCCGTCGTCGCCCGGGCGGCCGCGCACGGGGCCGCACGTGCCGAGGAACCGCAGACCTTCGTCACCGGTGACCGTTTCGGTCTGGTGCTGGATCCGTTCGGTCACCGCTGGGTGGTCATGACCCGGGTCGAGGACGTCGCGCGAGACGATGCCGAGCGCCGGGTCGACGAGTGGATGGCGTCCCAGGGCTGAGACCGGCCGCGGCGATGCTCCGCGGCGGCGAGGGCGAGGGCAACGGCGCACATCCCTGGTCCGCGGACTCATTTCAACCCGGCGGCATCCATCCCCCGCAGCTCCTTCTTCAGATCCGCGATCTCGTCGCGCAGCCGCCCGGCCAGCTCGAACTGCAACTCCCGGGCGGCGTTCATCATCTGGTCGGTGAGCTGGGAGACCAGGTCGGCCAGTTCGGCGCGCGGCATGTTCGCGATATCGCGGCCCTCGTAGACTCCCGCGCTCACCGCGCGACCGGGCTCACCCTGCGCACGCCGGCCACGGCTGGCATTGCGGCCCGACCCGCCGATCTCGATCTCGGTCTCGTCGGCTTCCCGATAGACCTGGTCGAGGATGTCGGCGATCTTCTTGCGCAGGGGCGTGGGATCGATGCCGTTGGCCTCGTTGTAGGCGACCTGTTTGGCCCGGCGGCGTTCGGTCTCCTCGATGGCCTGGCGCATCGAATCGGTGATCTTGTCGGCGTACATGTGTACCTCACCGGAGACGTTGCGCGCGGCGCGGCCGATGGTCTGGATGAGACTGGTGGTGCTGCGCAGGAAACCCTCCTTGTCGGCGTCGAGGATTGCCACCAGCGACACCTCCGGCAGGTCCAGGCCCTCGCGCAACAGGTTGATACCGACGAGCACGTCGTATTCGCCCAGGCGCAGCTGGCGCAGCAGCTCCACCCGGCGCAGGGTGTCGATCTCCGAGTGCAGGTACCGGACCCGAACCCCCAGGCCGAGCAGATAGTCGGTGAGATCCTCGGCCATCTTCTTGGTGAGCGTGGTGACCAGCACCCGCTCGTCGCGTTCGGTGCGGGTCCGGATCTCGTGCAGCAGATCATCGATCTGGCCCTTGGTCGGTTTCACCACGACATGCGGATCCACCAGGCCGGTCGGGCGAATCACCTGCTCGACGAATTCACCACCGGTGCTGCCCAATTCGTACGGCCCGGGGGTCGCCGACATGTACACCGTCTGGCCGATGCGTTCCGCGAACTCCTCCCAGGTGAGCGGGCGGTTGTCCACGGCTGAGGGCAACCGGAAGCCGTATTCGACGAGATTGCGCTTGCGCGACATGTCGCCTTCGTACATGCCGCCGATCTGCGGGACGGTCACATGAGACTCGTCGACGATCAGCAGGAAGTCATCGGGGAAGTAGTCCAGTAGCGTCGCCGGTGCCGATCCGGCCGGACGGCCGTCGATATGGCGCGAATAGTTCTCGATACCGGAGCAGAAGCCGACCTGGCGGATCATCTCCAGGTCGTACTGGGTGCGCATACGCAGCCGCTGCGCCTCGAGCAGTTTGCCCTGCCGCTCCAGATCGGCCAGCCGCTCGTCGAGTTCGGCCTCGATATCGGTGACGGCCCGCTCCATCCGCTCGGGTCCGGCCACGTAGTGCGTCGCCGGGAAGATTCGCAGCGAATCGACCTGGCGCACCACATCACCGGTGAGCGGATGCAGGTAGTACAGCGCCTCGATCTCGTCACCGAAGAATTCGATCCGAACCGCGAGCTCCTCGTAGGAGGGAATGATCTCGACGGTGTCGCCACGCACCCGGAAGGAGCCGCGGGTGAAGGACATGTCGTTGCGGGTGTACTGGACATCGACCAGCAGCCGCAGCAGCCGGTCGCGATCGACGTCGGTTCCGACCTCGAGCTGGACCGAGCGATCCAGATAGGACTGGGGTGTACCCAGACCGTAGATGCACGACACCGACGCGACCACCACCACGTCACGCCGCGACAACAGGTTCGATGTCGCCGAATGGCGCAACCGCTCCACATCGTCGTTGATCGAGGAGTCCTTCTCGATATAGGTGTCGGTCTGCGCGATGTAGGCCTCGGGCTGGTAGTAGTCGTAATAGGAAACGAAGTACTCCACCGCGTTGTTCGGCAGCATCTCGCGCAGCTCGTTGGCCAACTGGGCGGCCAGCGTCTTGTTCGGCGCCATCAGCAGTGTGGGCCGCTGCAACTTCTCGATCAGCCACGCCGCGGTCGCCGACTTACCGGTACCGGTGGCGCCCAGCAGGACGACATCCTTCTCACCGCCTCGCAGCCGCCGTTCCAGCTCCGCGATCGCGGTGGGCTGGTCACCCGCGGGCTCGTACTCGCTGACCACCTCGAACCGCGCCTCGGAGCGCTCGATCGACCCGATCGGCCGGAACTCCGAATGCGCCAGCGGCTGCTCACCGGCTGCGTCCGAATCCGCGGGGATCTCCGTTGCGAAAGCCATGCTCACCAGGGTAGGCGGCGGTACCGACAAGTTCCCGCCGCGGCAGCGCCGCCGACGCGCGCGGCCGCGCCCCTGTCGCAGGCACGGCCCGGTGCGGACACCACCGGCCGCGGTGGTCCCTGGGCAACCCCCCGGCGCCCGGAACGCCCCGCGTACCGCAATCGCCCGGCAATAGGCATGCCCGGCCACTCCCGCCGCGCGGCGAACCCGGCGCGGCATCGGTCCGGGGGCGGACGGCGTGCGCCGGCGTAGCCCCGCCGGCGCACGCGCCCCACCAGCGGTTCGAAACTTCCCGCATCCCAACGGTCTCGTGGTATTCCCGGTTCCGACGGCGCGCGATTCCGTGGAGATATTCGGACTTTCCGAATAATTCGCACGACGACATATCTTTTCGGTGATGACGGCACGAATATCTCGCGACCTGAATACCTCGGCAATTCGGTGTGACATCGGCTCCGGCAAGCCGGCCGGGACCGCCGAGACATCCGGCTCGAGGTTTGCCGGGACGCTCGGGGAGCACCACGCCGGCAACCGGTCGCAGCACGGCGACCGGGCGACCATATTGTCCGAATTGTCCGTCGTACCTGCGAGCCTCACCGAGAACGACACGGCCGAATCAGCCGGAATCCGTGCCGTTTTCACCCCTCCCGCGACGGTTGCCCGGGTGTACGCTGATCCGGTCGGAGTCGAGAAGGGCAAGCGCTATGGCCGGTTTCCTCGCTGAACGTGTCACACGGAGTTTGCGCACCGTCGCGCCCAATGGAGTCAATCTGATGTCGTCGAGTCACATATTTCCATCGGGCCGAAAAAGGCACTCTCCGGAGCCGCCGAGCAATGCACACAGACCGCAGGTCGAATATTTCGATATCGCCGATCTCACAAGAACGGATGCCCGCGGTTTCGTCCATTCCGTGGACAGTTATCACGCGGAACCCTGGGGGCTGTATCTGGTCCGCGCCGCCGATGCCCCGCCGTATCGCTACACCGAGACCTGGCTGCTGCCCACCCCGTCCATCCGGGTGACCATGCACCACGTCAACGCCGCGCACGATCGGGATCCGATCTATCACATCTACATCGGCAAGTTCGCCCGGATCGAACCCAAGCGCTGGCGCGCGGAGTACCACTACATCGACGTGGTCGCCCGCAACGGGCATGTTCCCGAACTGCGTGGCGTCGACGAACTGTTCGCCGCCCACGCGGCCGGACACGTCTCGGCCGACATCGCACAGCACGCGTTCGAGCAGGCCACCGCGGTCGTCGACGGTATCGCCTCACACGATCACAACTTCGAGCGCTGGATGTCCACCCAGGGCATCACCCTGCACTGGCTCTGACGCCCTGCGTCCTCTCGCGCCGCGATGAATGCGGCGCGAGAGGCGCGGTGCGACCCACCGACGGTACATTCGGACCATGACGCAGGGGCACGCGGTCGATCTCCATCGACCGAAAGTCGAATTCTTCGATCTCGCCGAATCGACCAATACCGACCCCAAGGGTTTCGTGCGACCGGTGGAGACCTTCCACGTCGAGCCGTGGGGGCTCTACATGGCTCGCACCGCCGACCATCCGGAGTTCCACTACCTCGAGTCCTGGCTGATCCCCGAATTGTCCTTGCGTGCCTCGGTGATTCACTTCCGCCCCACCCATCCCCGGGATCAGGACTACTACCTCGACATCGGCGATTTCGGCCCGTCCGGTCCGCACACCTGGACGTCGGTCGACCACTACCTCGACATCGTGGTCCGTCGTGGACGAGAAGCCCTCCTGCTCGACGTGGACGAACTTCTCGCCGCGCATGCCGCCGGCTACCTCACGCTGCCCGAAGCGCAGCGGGCAATCGAGGCCGCCACCGTCGCGGTCGACGGAATCGCCTCGCATGGTTACGATTTCGAGGCCTGGCTGCGCTCACTCGGCATCACCATCGACTGGCGGTGACGACCCCGCGCCGGCATCGCGTGAATCAGGCCCGCGGCACCCGCTCGTAGACGCTGTCGCACCAGGGCTCCTGCACCGCCAGATACTTCTCGATCGCGTCGGTACCGGTCGAGCCCGCGGCCGCGGCCACACCACGGCGCTGGATCTCCAGATACTGCGCCCGCGCCGCCGCATCGGCGCGCAGCCAATCCCGGAAATCCAGCGCGAACCGCTGTCCCGGCGCACCCTCGGCCCGTAGGTGAACCTGTGCGATCCGGCCCGGATCGGCGTTGCCGTGCAACCGCTTCGCCCACAGCGCCGTGTCGGTTCCCGAGGAATCCTGCGGGGTCGGTTTCGGCCTGTCGCCGGTGACCTGGTCCCAGCGTGGGAACCCGGCCTCCGACAGCCGATCCCGTAGGCCGTCGGCGACCTCGAGATCGGCCACGGTGATCTGGATATCGATGACATCGCGCGCGGGCAGCCCCGGTACCGCCGTGGCACCGACGTGATCGATCGCGCGCGCGTCGCCCCCACAGGCGAGCCACAATCGCCCGATCAGGCGCTGCGCCTGCGTCGCCCAGGCCGGATCCGGATCCACCAGCTGCACCGCGCCGGTGTGCGGTGCCGGTGTCCGGGTACGCAGATTCTGCTCGAAGGGCACCAACCGCCGCTCCCACAGCGCGTGTACCTGCGGCGCGAGATCGTCGGCGCCGGAGTTGTTGTCCAGCAGCACATCCGCGGCCGAGCGACGCTGTTCGTCGTCGGCCTGTGCCTTGATGCGAGCCAGTGCGTCGTCACGGCTCACTCCGCGGAATTGTTCGAGCCGATGTACCCGGAGGTCCTCGTCGGCCATCACGACCACGACCAGATTCATCATGGCGCCCAGGCCGTTCTCGACCAGTAGCGGAACATCCTGCACGACAACGGCGTCGGCGGGTGCGGCGGCGATCAGTTCGGTGGTGCGCCGGCCGACCAGCGGATGGGTGATCGAATTGAGGGTCTGCCGTGACTCCTCGTCGGCGAATGCCACCGCCGCCAGCGCCGGGCGATTCAGGCTGCCGTCGTCGGCGAGAATTCCCGATCCGAATGCCGCCGCCAGTGCGGCGAGACCTTCGGTTCCGGGCTCGACAACCTCCCGCGCGATGGCGTCACTGTCCACCAACACCGCCCCGTGATCCACCAGCAGCCGTGCCACCGTCGACTTGCCCGCTCCCATGCCTCCGGTGAGACCGATACGCAACATTTCCCCAGTCTCGCATCCGCCGGTGGACGGTCGCATCCGCACCCCGCCGAGTCCGGTCGATCGAGCGGATTACCCCGAATGCGAATGGTTCTCACCTCCCCGGCGGCGTATTTCTCATTCCGTGACGACTGCGATATCAATTCGAAATGTATTTCTCTTGATACCGACCAATAGTCGGCAACTTTCCGACACGCCGGGCCCGAAGTCACGCAAAATCCGCAACCCCACACTTTTGTTCCGATACTGTTTCGCCGCAGGCGATCCAGGCCATCCGAGCTAACGAAGGAACATCATTGCGCACCACAATCATCCAGTCGGGTCGCCACCGGCTGGGTTCTGCAGGCACCGTGCACTGCATTCGAATTCCCGCCGTTGCCGCGGCATTGGCCGAACATCGCCGTTCCTGGTTCACCGCTCTGCTCAGTCCAGCACGGCACAGCTTCGCCGCGATGCGCAACCGCGGCGGCATGACTCGCTGGATCCCCGCCACCGCGAGCTGACGGCACCGCGCGGCGCCCGACACGCGGGACCTCGACCGGCAGGCAAGCCGGTCACCTCTCTCAGGCCGGTCCGCTCGGGTGGCGCCGGGTGCCGGGTTCCTGAGTCGGCATGGCATTGGGCGGCACCGGATAAGGAATTCCGGACCCGGCGGTGCCCAGCGCGATATTCGGACCACACTGCGCCAATGCCGCATCGGATTTCGGTTTCGGATCGGTGATCCGGGGCGGTACCGAGTCGGGTGCGGACGCGAAATCGAAGGCCGAGCTCATATCGCCGGTGACGCTGCGGCGCCAAGCGGTCAGATTCGGCACGTCGACACCGAAGCGCCGCTCCAGCAAACGCAATTGGGATGTGTGGTCGAAGGTCTCGGAGGCCACCAGGCCACCCCTCGAATACGGCGAGATCACGAAACACGGCACGCGATAACCCAATCCGATCGGGCCCGCGATTCCCTTCGCCGCCGACACCCGGTTCAGATCCACGGTGAGGTATTCCCCCGGTGTTCCCGGGGGCGGGGTCGGCGGGGTGACGTGATCGAAGAATCCGCCGTTCTCGTCGTAACTGACGATCAGCGCGGTCTTCTCCCATACCCGGGGGTTGGAGGTCAGAATGTCGAGCACCTGCATGATTCCGACCGCACCCAGCGCGGGCGGCAGAGCGGGGTGTTCGCAGTTGAACAACGGCGGGATCACCCACGACACCGCGGGCAACCGGTCGGCGGCCACATCGGCCGCGAAATCCTGCGGATACACCGGCGCCTTACCCCGGCGTGCCAGTTCGGAATTCGGGTCGGCGGCCTGGGTGAAACAGCCCATCATGCCGTCCAGGATCACCGACGAGATCGGTCCGATATCGCGGTTGTTGTAGATCTTCCAGCTGACGCCGGCATCGGAAAGATTCTCCGGGTAGGTACGCCAGTTGTAGGCGTTCTGCGGGATCAGCGTCGGGGTCTCGACCAGTGGGCCGCCCGCGAGGCCATCGGGATCGATGGTCGCCGACACCCAGTACAGACGGTTCGGGTCGGTGGGGCCGAGCACCGAACAGTGGTAGTGGTCGCACAGGGTGAACGCATCGGCGAGATCGTGGTGGACCGGGATGTCGGCGCGGGTGTAATAGCCCATGGCGGCCGGGCCGTTGGCAGCTCCCACGCTGGCGATCGACATCGGCATCCAGCGATCGTTGCGCCCGCCGTTCCATGCCTCGTGCATACCGTGCCAGGTGTGGTCGGGGTCGTTGATGCATTCACCGTCCAGCGTCGCGCCGCGGGTGGTGTCGAGCCGGAACGGGACCAGGTAGCCGTCGGCGGTGGGGCCGGTGCCGGGTGCGTAACCGTACTGCTTCCAGGCCGCGGACGCGTCGTCGAATCCTCGTACCCCGGAAAGGGTTCCGAAGTAGTGGTCGAATGAGCGGTTCTCCTGCATCAGCAGGACGAAGTGTTCGATGTCGCCCAGTCCACCCATGCCCGCGGGGTCGGCCGCGTGGGCCCGCTCGATGATCGGATTCGCCCAGGACGCCAGTGCACCGGCACCGCCCGCCGCCATGGCCTTCGTCAGGAAATCACGCCTCTTGATGCCGTCGAACAGACCCATGCCGAAGTCGAGACCTTCCGCCTAGTGTGAAAAAGGACAGTTCCACGATCCTGGCCGACAATAGTGGACCGGTGGTGACGGTTCGGTTGCGCCCGGGCCAACCGCCATCCGACGCGATCATCATCACACAACGAGGGCCCCGGTTCCATGAACCGGGGCCCTCGTTCAGCTGTGCGGATTACGCGTTGCCGGAAAGCTTCTCGCGCAGTGCGGCAAGCTGTGCATCGCTGGCGAGCGAACCACCACCGGTGGACTCGGTGGCGCCGGCCGACGAGGTCTGCGCGCCACTCTCGGAGGAGTAGTTGCCCGAGGCACCGCCATTGGCGGCCTCGGCGGCGGCGTCGGCCGCCATCTTCTCCATCTGAGCGGTGTGCATCTTGTGGCGACGCTCGGCCTCAGCGTAACGGCCTTCCCACTCTTCGCGGACCTTGTCCGAGCCCTCGAGCCATTCGTTGGTCTCGGGATCGAAGCCCTCGGGGAAGATGTAGTTGCCCTGTTCGTCGTAGCTGTCGGCCATGCCGTACTTCGACGGGTCGAACTCGGCGTGGTAGTCCTCGTTGGCCTGCTTCAGCGACAGCGAGATCCGGCGACGCTCCAGGTCGATGTCGATGACCTTGACCATCGCGTCGTCGCCGACGGCGACAACCTGGTCCGGAACCTCCACGTGGCGCTCGGCCAGCTCGGAGATGTGCACCAGGCCCTCGATGCCCTCTTCGACGCGCACGAACGCACCGAACGGAACCAGCTTGGTGACCTTGCCGGGCACGATCTGGCCGATGGCGTGGGTCCGGGCGAACTGACGCCACGGGTCTTCCTGAGTCGCCTTGAGCGACAGCGAAACCCGCTCGCGGTCCAGGTCCACGTCGAGCACCTCGACGGTGACCTCCATGCCGACCTCGACAACCTCGGACGGGTGGTCGATGTGCTTCCAGGACAGCTCGGAGACGTGCACCAGACCGTCGACGCCGCCGAGATCGACGAACGCACCGAAGTTGACGATCGAGGACACGACGCCCTTGCGGACCTGGCCCTTCTGCAGCTGGTGCAGGAACTCGCTGCGGACCTCCGACTGGGTCTGCTCCAGCCAGGCGCGACGCGACAGAACCACGTTGTTGCGGTTCTTGTCCAGCTCGATGATCTTGGCCTCGATCTCCTTGCCGACGTACGGCTGCAGATCGCGGACCCGGCGCATCTCGACCAGCGACGCCGGCAGGAAGCCGCGCAGGCCGATGTCCAGGATCAGACCACCCTTGACGACCTCGATGACGGTGCCCTTGACGGCCTCGTCCTTCTCCTTGAGCTCCTCGATCGTGCCCCACGCCCGCTCGTACTGCGCGCGCTTCTTCGACAGGATCAGGCGGCCTTCCTTGTCCTCCTTGGTGAGAACGAGGGCCTCGACCTCATCACCCACGGAAACGACCTCATTGGGGTCGACATCGTGTTTGATGGACAGCTCACGGGAAGGGATGACGCCTTCGGTCTTGTAACCGATGTCGAGCAGGACCTCGTCGCGATCGACCTTGACGATGGTGCCTTCGACGATATCTCCGTCGTTGAAGTACTTGATCGTCTTGTCGATGGCGGCGAGGAAGTCCTCGGCGGAGCCGATGTCGTTGACGGCTACCTGCGGCGAGGTGACGGTGGTGGGCATATGTTGGGTTGCTCCGGACGGATTGTGGTCGGTAGTGGACATTGGAACTCTCGGTTGTGCTGTGAGGTCACAGCGGTGGAACTACGTTGACAGCCGCGCACAGCACATCGCTGCGAAACGGCACAACGCTGTACTCACTGCAGAAACCCACAGCACCGGCTGTGCAACACAGCCCGCGGGCGACTTCCGAACTCGGTAACCCGTGCTGCCGCGAAACCCCACAATGCCGACGCCTCGCAATACCAATGGCCGACTAGCACCACCGGATCCGCGGTACCGAGCGCTACAGTACCGACAGCGGTTACACAAATGCCGAAGACACTCGCGAAAAACAGGGTACGCGACGCGAGTTACACCAAGCAAACGGGTACCCACCCCCGCGCACAGCGACCGGTTCCGGCACCGAACTGCGTTCCCGCACAGTGTGGTACCCGTCACGGCCGAAACCAATCATGGCGCCGGCGCGAGCCGTGCCGATCGGTGTCCTACGCTGCGATCCATGTCCGACGACCAGTATCCGGCACCGGCCGGCGACGAACGCCACGCCCAGGCCAACGCGGTGCTCGGCACCGCGGGGGTGGCCCGGGCGGCGGTCGGCCCGGCCGCCAGCCAGCGCGCCAATCGGCGCTGGTGGGATGCCGACGCCGACCAGTATCACGACACGCACGCCGAGTTCCTCGGCGTCGATTCGGACGCCGGTGAATTCGTGTGGTGTCCCGAGGGCCTGCACGAGGGCGACTGGCATCTGCTCGGCGAGGTGGCGGGACGCCGGATCCTCGAGGTCGGCTGCGGGTCGGCCCCCTGTTCGCGATGGCTCGCCGCCCAGGGCGCCGAGCCGGTCGGCCTGGATCTGTCCCGCGGCATGCTCGATCGCGGACGTGCGGCCATGGCACGCGGCGGACCGCAGGTGCCGCTGGTGCAGGCCGGTGCCGAGGCGCTGCCGTTCGCGGCGGAATCGTTCGATCTGGCCTGCTCGTCCTTCGGCGCGATCCCGTTCGTCGCCGATGCCGCACAGGTGATGCGCGAGGTGGCGCGAGTGCTGCGTCCCGGCGGCCGCTGGGTGTTCTCGGTCAATCACCCGATGCGCTGGATCTTTCCCGACGACCCGGGACCGGACGGACTGCGCGCCACGATTCCGTACTTCGACCGCACGCCGTATGTCGAGGTCGACTCCCACGAGGACCCGATCTACGTCGAGCATCACCGCACCATCGGCGACCGGGTCCGCGACATCGTCGGCGCGGGGCTGACCCTGCTCGACATCGTCGAGCCCGAGTGGCCGGAATGGCTGGAGCGGGAATGGGGTCAGTGGAGTCCGCTGCGCGGCGAGATCTTCCCGGGTACGGCGATATTCGTCACCGAGAAGCCGACGCCGCGTTAGCCCGCGCGGCCCGCGGCAACGGGGGCGCCGTCGGTTTGCCGTCGGAGGCCGGCGGCTGCGCCGGAATCGGGGTGGTCTCGCCCGGGTCCGGTTTCGACGCGGTCGCGGGCTTGCCCTCGACATCGGCGGCGCCGGCGGCCCCGGAGCCCGTGGACTCACTCGCCGCGGTCCCGGCCGGGCGGGTGAACGCCGGCAGTGCCGCGAACCGGGGATCGACGCGCGCGGTCCGGCTGATGTGGGTGATCCAGCGCCGCGCCCGGGTCAGGGGATGATCCGGGAACTGCGGATCCCAGCGCGCGTCGTCGGCCGCGTTGTAGGGCAGTTTGCCCTTGATCTCGGGCGCGTACGGATGCGGCGGGAACATGTTGGTGAATCCGACCTTCGGGACCACCGCGGCCTCGCGGACACCGGACCGGCCGGTCTCCGGGCACATGATCTTGAGAATCGCGCTGCACCCCGCCTTCGGGACCACGATTCCGGCGGTGAATCCGAGCCCGGTCGCTTGGTCGGCGAGCGGGAACTTCTCCAGCCGGAGCAGGGCCGGTTGCGAATCCACGGTGATGGCGTGCGCTTCGATCAGGCAGCCGAACTCGGACTGCAGTTCGGTGAGACGGCGGCGCAACGTGTCGATGTCGGACAGGGCAGCGGGTAAGTCCGGTTCCAGATCGATATAACTCAGCGTGATGATGTCGCGGGTGGCCGGATCACCCCACGTGGTCTGGTCGAGCTGCTGCAGTCCCCCGGTTTCGAACACGATTGGCACTCAACCAAGCTACCCATTTGTGACCTTTTCGCACTTCCTGGGGCGTTTTGTAGTCAAGGCGTGATCAGGCAGTAATAAATATCGGACAGACCGGATGTCAGGTTTACTCCGGTTCGGTCGTATCACCGCTGCGGCGGGGACCCCGCCCCACCTGGTCCAATGCCATCCGCAGCGCGTACTCGATCTGGGCGTTGATGCTGCGCAGGTCGTCGGCCGCCCACTTGGCGATTGCCTCGTGGACGGCCGGATCGAGCCGTACGAGCACCTTCTTCGGCTCGCGCTTGACCATCAGGAGTAGAGGGTTCCGGTGTTGACGACGGGTTGTGCCGAGCGGTCACCACAGAGCACCACGAGCAGGTTGGACACCATCGATGCCCGGCGCTCCTCGTCGAGTTCGACCATGCCTTCCTCGGTCAGCCGCTGCAATGCCATGCCGACCATGCCGACCGCGCCCTCGACGATCCGGCTGCGCGCCGCCACCACCTGCGCCGCCTGCTGCCGGACCAGCATCGATTGCGCGATCTCCGGCGCGTAGGCCAGGTGCGTGATGCGGGCCTCGAGGATCTCCACACCGGCGAGCGCGGTCCGTTCACGCAGTTCCGCGGTGAGCTCCTCGGCGACCTCGGTGCCGTTGCGCAGACTGGCAGGGGCCGCGACGTCGGGGCCGGAGGCGGTTCGATCCACCACCGAGGCGACCGCCGGTGCGGC
Source organism: Nocardia sp. NPDC052254 (assembly GCF_040679495.1). Lineage (NCBI taxonomy): Bacteria > Bacillati > Actinomycetota > Actinomycetes > Mycobacteriales > Nocardiaceae > Nocardia > Nocardia sp. NPDC052254. The sequence goes on from NZ_JBFAUW010000006.1 coordinate 87,358, forward strand.
ATCGGGCGCGGCGTCGTAGGGATGCACGGTGGCCAGGTGCCGGACCGCCGCCTCGGACTGGGTCTGCACGTATTCCTCGTAGTCATCCACGGAGAAGGCGGATTTGAAGCTGTCGACCACGTGGTAGACGACCACCGCGGCGATCTCGACCGGATTGCCGTCGAAGTCGTTGACCTTCAGCTTCTGGGTCTCGAAGTTGCTCACCCGCAGCGAGATTCGACGCTTGGCCGTCAACGGGACGACCCAGAAGAAGCCGGCCTCGCTCACCGAGCCGATATAACGGCCGAAGAACTGGAGCACCTTGGCCTCGTTCGGGCTCACCGTGGTGAGTCCGGTCAGCAGGACCACCGCCAGCGCCGCGATCACATATCCGGCGCCGGCACCGACGGCCGAGCCGACACCGCCACCGGAATTCGCCGCGGCCGAGGCGGCGATGCCGCCGAACAATCCGGCGGCACCCACCACGAACAACACCAGCAGCATCACGAACCCGTTCAGACGGAACGCGGGACGCAGCGTCATGACATCCTCCCAATATCTAAGTGATATCACTACGATAGCGCGAAGATATTCCCCGAGTCCAGTACCGCTGGTCAGGGCCGGATATTGCGGTTGAACCGGAACAGATTGGCGGGGTCGTACGCGGATTTGAGCGCCCGCAGGCGGGCATAGGTCGACGGCGCGTACCCGGCTCGGGTCTGCGCCTCACCGGCCCAGTCCCCCGCACCGTAGAGAAAGTTCAGGTTGTGCCCGATCGTCCACGGCGCCAACGTCTTCGCGACCAGATCGTGGTAGGCGCGTGGGTCGGTGTCGGCGGCGGGCATGGTGATGATCCGGGCGTTGTACTCGGCCGTGCGGTGATCCATGGCGATCGCGGCGGGGCCCGGCCGACGCAGCGCGCCGCCGAGATGCCGGAATCCGGCGACCGCGGGCATCGGCGCATCGGGTCCGGTGACATCCAGGAAGGCCGCGGCGGCGTCGGCGGTGAGATCCGACAGCAGCGCATTGGTCGCGGTGTAGGCATGCGGAAACGGGGGGTCGCTGTAGATTCCGTCGGTTTCGGAATACGGCATGGTCCGGAGATTGTCGGCGAGCCGGGGGCCGACCTCGCGCAGTGGCTCGACCAGTCGCTGCCCTTCGGCCTCCGGACCGGTGAACGCGATGGCGACGGTCGCGAGGTAGCGCCCGCGCAGCGGTTCCGGAATCGGCGCCACATCGGGCATCGTCATCATCGTGATCGCCGAGGTCATCTCCTCGGGCACCTCGGCGGTCCATTGCCGCCAGGCCTCCAGCACCGGTTCCACCAGGGCGGTGCCGAAGGTCAGCGAACCGCCGAAGACCTCGGTCACCGGGACGAGCTCGAGCTCCATCGCGGTCACGATTCCGAAGTTGCCAACCGAACCCAGTGCGGCGCCGAACAATTCGTCGCCCGCCGTGAGCCGGCGCAGGCGGCCGTCGGCGGTCACCAGGTCCAGCGCCCGGACTCGGTCGGCGGCATAGCCGAAGGTGCGGGCCAGGATACCGAGACCGCCGCCCAGGTGATAGCCCACCACCCCGACCGAGGGGGACGATCCGTTCAAGGGGGCGAGTCCGTGCGCGACCGCCGCCGCGATCAAGGCCTCGGCCCGCACTCCGGCGCCCACCCACGCGGTGCGCGTCCGAGTGTCCACGCGCACCGCGGTCATGCGGCGCGTAGAGATCAGCACACCACCATCGGCGGGGACCGACAGGCCGTGCCCGGTCGCCTGCACCGCGATCGGGAGGTCGTGCCGCGCTGCGAATTCCACCGCGGCGCGGACATCTCCGGCATGGGCGGCACCCACCACGAGATCGGGACGATGGCGGTAGGCGGTCTGGAAACCCGCGATCTCGGCGTCGAAACCATCGTCACCGGGCCGGAAGGTCGGGCCGGTGACCTCGGGCAGTTCGCTGGGGAAGGTCGAATTCGTCATATCTCGAACTCTGCCGCCACCAGAATCAGAAGTAAAACAGATAGTTCTTCTGGTCACTAGAATAAATGCTTATGGAACTTCGGCAGTTGCGATATTTCGTCACCGTGGTCGAGGAGGCGGGTTTCACCCGGGCGGCGCAGCGCCTGCATCTGGCGCAACCGGGTCTGTCCGCGCAGATCCGCCAACTCGAACGCGAACTCGGCCAGCCACTGCTCGATCGCTCGGGACGCACCGTCACCGTCACCGCCGCGGGTGCGGCCGTACTGCCGCATGCACGGGCCGCACTGGCGTCGGCACAACAGATTTCACACACCGTCGACGAGTTCAGCGGACTGTTGCGCGGTCAGGTCCGGGTGGGCCTGATCTCCGGCGCAGCGACCGAGGAATTCGACGTCGCCGCCGTACTGTCGGCGTTCCACCATGATCATCCGCAGATCGGCATCAGCCTCACCGAGGACACCACCGACCGCATGCTCGCGGCGGTGGCGCACGGGCACCTCGACATCGCTCTCGTCGGGCTGACCGGGGCCCCGCTCGACGACGGTTTCGGCGTGGACATCGTTTTCGAGACCCGCCTGCAGGCCGCGGTCGCACGCGAGAACGACGAATTCGGTGACCGGATCGCACTCACGGAGCTGCGCGGACGATCGCTGATCTGCCTGACCCGGGGTACCGGTATTCGCGGGGTGCTCGAACACGCGTGTGCCGCAGCCGGATTCGAACCGCGGGTCGATTTCGAGGCGGCGGCGCCACCGCTGCTCATCCAGCTGGCCGCGGGTGGTCTCGGTATCGCCGTCGTCCCAGCCCTCGGACCCGATCAGGCCGCCGCGGCCGGAGTGCGCCTGGCCGACATCACCGAACCCGATCTCGTCGGGCAGCTGGCGCTCGTGTGGCGGGTGGATCGTCCATTGGCGCCGGCGGCGAAAGTTGTTCTGGGGCAGCTGCGGATCGCGTTGGGCCGATGACCGGCGCCGCGCCGATCACCCGGCGGCAGGCGTCGGCGTAGCCACGCACCAATGGGCGTCGGTCCGCGCGCCGCCAGGCCAGCGCGAGGTCACTGGGGGCGACACCGTCCACCTCCCGGGCCACGACACCGTCATGCGCGACCAGCGGCACATTGCCGGCCGCCAGCAGAACGACACCATCGCCGTTCAGCAGAGCCTCGTAGGTCTCCTCGGTGCTCGAGATCTCCGCACCGACGATCGGTTCCCGGCCGCCGCGCGCGTCCACGGCCAGCCAGTAGTCGCGCAGCGGGCCCGCGGATCGTGGCAGGGCCAGGAACGGCTCGTCGAGCAGGTCGGCGAATTCGATCACGGGCTTCGCGGCGAGCCTGTGGTTTTCCGGTAGCGCCACCATGCGCGGTTCGTGCGCCACCACGATCCACTCGTAGCGATCCACCTCCGCCAACGGCAACCAGACGAAGGCCACATCGGCGCTGCCATCGGCCAGCCCTGCCGTCGGATCCGACCAGCCGGCTTGGCGCAGTACCGGTTTCGCCTGGGGAAAGGTGGTCGCGAACCGGGTCCGGATCGCCGGGAGCAGCCCGCGCCCCGGACTGGTGCTGATACCGATGGTCACCGTCGCGTGCTGACCGGCTTTCGCGGCTTCCAACTCGGCACGGGCGGTGTCCCAGCCCGCCAGCAGCAGGCGGGCATGCGGCAGCAGCGACTGCCCGACCGGCGTCAGGCGCACCGAACGACCGTCACGCTCGAACAGCGGCGCTCCCAGCTGACGCTCCAGTGCACGAATCTGTTTCGACAGGGCCGGCTGGGAGATGAACAGGGCTTCGGCGGCACGGGTGAAGTTGAGTTCGTCGGCCACGGCGACGAAATAGCGCAGATCGCGTCCGTGCACATCCATAACCAATGGTTATAGCGAAGGGTCTTGGACGCCGCCACCCGGGTCGGGCGAAGATCGATCTCGTACCCCTTCACCACCCGAGGAGAATTCGTGAGCACCACCAAGGTCTGGCTGATCACCGGCGCGAGCAGTGGCTTCGGCCGCGCGATCGCCCGCAATGCCATCGACGCCGGCGATATCGTCGTCGCGGTCGCCCGCCGCACAGCCGCGCTGGCGGATCTGGTCGCCGCGCACCCCGATCGGATCGAGGCCGTCTCCCTCGACGTCACCGACACCGCCGGAATCGACACGGTCGTCGCCGATGTGATCGCTCGGTACGGCCGCATCGACGTACTGGTCAACAATGCGGGACGCACGCAGGTCGGCGCCGTGGAGGAAACCACCGACAGCGAGTTGCGCGATCTGTTCGATCTGCACGTGTTCGGCCCGGCCGCACTCACCCGCGCGGTACTTCCGCAGATGCGCGCGCAGGGCAGCGGCGCCATCGTCATGATGAGCAGCGTCGGCGGGCAGATGTCGTTCGCGGGTTTCTCCGCCTACAGCGCCACCAAGTTCGCGCTCGAGGGCCTGTCGGAGGCATTGGCGGATGAGGTCGCCCCCTTCGGGATTCGCGTCCTCGTCGTCGAGCCGGGAGCGTTCCGCACCGGCCTGTTCGGTTCCGGCGCAGCGTATTTCAGCGCCGAGTCCGAAGTCTACGCCGACACCGCGGGCACGACGCGGCGCATGATCGAAGGGGGCGACGGCACCCAGCCGGGCGATCCGGCGAAGGCCGCGGCCGCCATCCGGGCCGCGTTGGAGGCCGAGCACACCCCACTGCGACTGCCGCTGGGCAGCGACGCGGTCGATACGCTGCTCGGCCACCTCGACACCGTCCGCGACGAGATTCACACCTGGGAAAAGGTCTCGCGCGCAACGGCCTTCGACGAGAACTGACCCGATCGGCACCTACAGGATGCGGGACAAGAATGCCCGGGTGCGCTCGTGCCGCGGGTTCGCCAGGACCTCGCGCGGATCACCGGCCTCCACGACCACTCCCCCGTCCATGAACACCAACTGGTCGGCGACCTCCCGGGCGAAACCCATCTCGTGGGTGACGACCACCATCGTCATCCCGGATTCCGCCAATTCGCGCATCACCGTGAGGACCTCGCCGACCAGCTCCGGGTCCAGGGCAGAGGTGGGCTCGTCGAACAGCATGAGTTTCGGGTCCATGGCCAGGGCGCGGGCGATCGCCACTCGTTGCTGCTGACCACCCGACAGCTGTGCGGGATAGGCATCGACCTTGTCGGCCAGACCGACTCGGTCCAGCAACTCGCGGGCCCGGGTCAGGGCGTCGGATTTCGCGACCTTCTTCACGTGGATCGGCGCCTCGACCACATTCGCCAGCGCGGTGCGATGCGGGAACAGGTTGAAATGCTGGAACACCATGCCGATATCGCGACGCTGGCGAGCCGAGTCGCGCGGATGCAGTTCGTAGAGCTTGCCGCCCTTCTCCCGGTACCCGACGAGTTCCCCGTCGACGTAGAGGCGCCCGGCGTTGACCTGCTCCAGATGATTGATACACCGCAGAAAGGTCGATTTACCGGACCCGGACGGGCCGATCAGGCACATCACCTGGCCGCGCGCGACTTCGAGGGTGATCCCCTGCAGGACCTGCAGCGCGCCGAAGTTCTTGCACACCTGCTCGGCTCGGATCATCGGGACCTCGACGGCCGGGGATGTCGGGGCAGCGCTCATTTACCGGCCTCCGTGATGTTGCGAGCAGTGGCCAGTGCGCGTAGCTGACGCCCGGTCAGCTGCCGGGTGGCTCCGCGCGAGTAGTACCGCTCGAGATAGAACTGGCCGACCATCAGGATGCTGGTGATCGCCAGATACCAGGTGGCACTCACCAGCAGCAACGGGATCGGCTGAAAATTGATGCCGTAGATGTCGCGGGCACGGCCGTACAGATCGGTCGTCAGCGGGATCGCGGTCACCAGGGCCGTGGTCTTCAGCATCGAGATCAGCTCGTTGCCGGTCGGCGGAATGATCACCCGCATGGCCTGCGGCAATACCGTGCGGCGCATGGTCTGGCCCCACGACATGCCCAGGGCGACCGAGGCCTCGCGCTGCCCCTCACCCACCGAGTTGATTCCGGCACGCACGATCTCGGCCATGTACGCGGCCTCGTTCAGGCCCAGCCCGATCATCGCGAAGATGAACGGCTGTGACCAGTCCTGCACATCCCACTGCACGAAATGCGGTCCGCCGAATGGGATTCCGAGTTGAATCGACTTGTACAGTGCCGGGAACAGACCCCAGAACACCAGCTGGATGTAGACCGGGGTGCCACGGAAGATCCACAGATACACCCACGCCACCGCGCCCAGCACCGGATTGGGCGACAGCCGCATGACCGCGAGCAGCACACCGAGGATCACGCCGATCGCCATCGACAGCACGGTCAATTCGAGGGTGACCACCGCGCCTTCGGTGATCCGCCGGTCGAACAGGTATTTGCCGTAGGTATCCCAGCGATACGCGGGATTGGTGGCCGCACCGTAGACGAACAGCGCCAGCAGGACCAGCAGCACCGCGGCGGCGAGCCACCGCCCCGGGCGTCGCAGGGGTACCGCCTTGATCGGCTCGGGCAGCTGATCGGACATGGCACTCAACCTTTCGCGCCGTTGATGACCGCGGTGGTGACGACGCCGGCTTCCACACCCCAGTTCTGCGCGATGGTGTGGTACACGCCGGTATCGATCAGATGCTGCAGAGCGGCCTGCAGCACCGGTGCCAGCGGTGACCCCTTCGGCAACGGCCAGCCGTAGGGCGCGGCGTCGAACAGCTGACCGGCCGGTTCGATGGTGTCGGAGTTGCGTTTGATGGCGTAGGCGGTGACCGGGGAATCGGCGGACATCGCATCGACCTGCCCGAGCACCAGGGCGGTGGCGGCCGCGCTCTGCTCGTCGTAGGACATCTTGTGGATGGCCGGTTTACCGGCGTCGGTGCAGGCCTTGGACTTGGCGGGGATCTCGTCGACATCCTCGACCGTGGTGCGCTGAACGGCGACCTTCTTACCGCAGGCGTTGTTCGGATCGATCGGATGTCCCTTGCGCTGCGCCCACTGGATTCCGGCGGAGAAGTAGTCGACGAAATCCACAGTCTTCTGCCGGGCCAGATTGTCGGTGAACGAGGACATGCCCACATCCACGGTGCCGGCCTCGAGCGCGGGGATGATCTTCTCGAAGTCCGCCTCCTGATAATCGGCCCGGACGCCGAGGACCGCGGCGATCGCGTCCATCAGGTCGACGTCGAAGCCGATGATCTCGCCGGTGTGCGGATCCCGGTACTCGTTGGGCTGATACGGGACGTTGACACCCACCACCAACCGGCCCGACCGCGCGATCTTCGGCGGCAGCTGCGCGGCGATCGCCTCGACCTTCGCGACCGGAACCTTCGGCACCTTCGGTGATTCGTCTTCGGTGTTGTCCACACAGCCGGTGACCAGTACCACCGCGCCCAGGATCAGTGTTGCGGCGCGCAGGACACACCCGCGCAGACCGAGTCGAGCAGACACGCAACCCTCCGTCTTCGCCATAACCACTCCGGCATTCGGAAATCTAGGCGATCGCCACCCGTCGTGCCGGTCGGTTACCGAAGGTTAATGCGCACCGTCACGCCTCGTGCGGGTACACGCCGGTTCAGCGCCGATGCACCCGGGCCCGCACCTGCTCGGTGAATTCGCTGGTCGAGGCCAGTCCGCCCAGGTCGGCGGTGGCGATTCCGGCAGCCAGGGTGGCCGCGACCGCCCGTTCGATCCGATCGGCGGCGCCGCGCAGCGCGGCATCGTCGTCACGAGTTCCCAGCCAGCGCAACAGCATCGCGGCCGAGAGTTGCAGGGCACCCGGATTCGCCCGGTTGTGCCCGGCCAATGCGGGCGCCGCGCCGTGCACCGCCTGTGCCATCGCCTTGTCGTCCGAGCAGTTCAGTGAGGCCGCGAGCCCGAGCGATCCGCCGAGCTCGCCCGCGAGATCGGAGAGGATGTCGCCGAACAGATTCTCGGTGACCAGCACGTCGTAGTCGGCGGGTGCGCGCACCAGATGCGCCGCCGCGGCGTCGACGTGCTCGTCGTCGACCTCCAGGCCCGGATATCCGCGCGCCACCTCGGCGCACACATCCCGGAACAGCCCCATGGTCATGGGCAGCACATTCGCCTTGTGCACGATCGTCAGGCGCCCACGCCGGGCGGCGGCGAGCCGGCAGGCCTGCCGGGCGATGCGCTCGCAGGCGCTGCGGGTGATCACACCCACCGCCATGGCGACATCCGGAGTCGGGCCGAACTCACCGGATCCGGCGAACATGTTGCGATCGGCGTAGAAACCCTCGCTGTTCTCCCGCACGATGACCAGGTCGATATCCGGCGCCGTGGCCCGCACCCCCGGAAACGCCCGGGCCGGGCGGATATTGGCGTAGAGGCCGTATCGTTTGCGGATCGCGCCGCCCGGGGGCGGGCCACCACGATGCTCGGGTGCGTAGGACGCGTTGTCGTGCGGTCCCAGAATCCAGGCGTCGAGATCGTCCAGGGCCGACAGCGTGCGCTCGGGCAGCGGATCACCGCACTCGGCGATGGCCGCGTGACCGATGGGCAGCACGATCCACTCCGGGGCGGGAGCGCCCGCGGCGGTCAGCGCCTCTTCCACCACCGCGCGTGTCGCCCGGACCACCTCCGGCCCGATACCGTCGCCCTCGATCAGACCGAGCCGCATCGCCGGCCGCGAATCCGTCGCGATCACCCGTACTCCTCTGCTCGCACCCCACTCCCGGCCGGTATTCGGACCGGACGGTTCACATTATGGGTCCGCTGCCCCGTGCGACCGGGCAGGCCCTCGGCGCACGGCGACGCCGGACGCCTCCTCGCCCACCGCCGCCGACTCGCGTAAGTTGACGTGGACCATGGTGCAATCGGTGGAACTACTGCTCGACGATGCGGCCGAGGCCGAGATCCGGCGCCAGTGGCATCTGCTCGCGGAAGCCGGAATTCCCAGTCCCACACCGGAACATCGGCCGCACATCACCGTCGCGGTGGCGCGCGAGATCTGGCCGCGGCTGGACCGGGCACTGTCGGAGCGCCCGTTCCGCCCGCTGCCGGTGCGGCTGGGCGGACTGCTGATCTTCGGCGCGCACCACCCGATTCTGGTCCGGCTGGTGGTCCCCACCGAGGAGCTGCTGACACTGCACCGGCGCATCGCGGCGATCGTCGAGCCGTGTCCGGGCGTTCCGTCGAACGTTCGGCCCGGCGCGTGGACTCCCCATGTGACCCTCGCGCGCCGCCTGAAGCCGGACCGGGTCGCCGCCGCGATCGATGCCGTGGCGGCCGACCGTGATTCCACGGCTACCGTGGTGGGTATCCGGCGGTGGGACGGTGATCGGCGAACCGAGTGGCCGATCGCTCCGAGGGGGTGAGTCCGCGGCGGCCCGCGGAAGATAACTGCGGTCTCCCACGTTGCACCGCTTACAACGACACGAGAGGAACTCATGGCCACCCAGACCCTGACCGCGCAGAACTTCGACGAGATCGTGACCGGGAACGACGTCGTGCTCGTCGACTTCTGGGCCGATTGGTGCGGGCCCTGTAAGGCGTTCGCGCCCACTTTCGAGGCATCCTCGGACCAGCATCCCGATGTCGTCCACGGCAAGGTCGACACCGAGGCCGAGCAGAGCCTCGCCGCGGCCGCGAACATCCGCTCCATCCCCACGATCATGGCGTTCCGTGAGGGTGTGCTGGTCTTCGCGCAGCCGGGCGCGCTGCCGCCGCCGGCACTGGAAGACCTGGTCTCCCAGGTGAAGGCGCTCGACATGGACGAGGTGCGCAAGCAGCTCGCCGAACAGCAGGAGCAGCAGCCCCAGCAGGACTGACCCGCGACCGCCGCGCACACACCGGTGCCGCATCTCGTGACGATTCGAAACGAGATGCGGCACTTCGGTTTCCGGTGCTGCCGGTGGTCAGTTCCCCAGCTGGTTGATGCCGGCGATCATGGCACGCACGGTCGACTCCGGTCCGTCACCCGCGAGCGCCGCGCCCCAGCCACGACGGCCGTTGCATTCGCAGTGCACGAAGGTGGCGGTACCGCTGGCGGTGTGGCGCTGATGGAACTGCAGGATCTCGACCGGGTACCCCTCGTCGTAGAGGGCGGAGGTCAGCGCCGCGACCGGGCTGCCCGCGGACACCACGGTGCGTGCGTGACCTGCCAGTTCGATGGTTGCGGCGTAGGTCGGTGTGCTCGGTTGCCCGATCGCGGCCCAGTCGCTGAGCTTGATCGGACCGGTGTGGTCGCAGTATCGGTCGTAGAACTCCGAAGGCGACAGGTCGGCGGATTCGGCGCGCATCCCCTTCGGGGCGGCCGCGATGAACATGTGTGGATCAATGGTGATAGTCATTGGACTAGGTCTTCCCGAAGCTTTGTCGTTGGTCGGATGACAGAGGGGACCAGCGCAAACAATCTTCTACGGCCGCAGCGAGGGGGCCGGTCCGAATCAGCTCCCGCTACGGCGAGGTACTACGAGAAGTCGCGCCGCAGCCACCATCGCGGTAAGCGGAAGGCGCACCACGCGGTCGCGGTCGGCGACGTTGCGCGCGGCGCTGTGGCTTGCGGCGGGATTCGGCACGACTTCGAGAATATGGACTCCCCGCGGCGAAGGCAACAACATCGCGGCGGAACCAACGAGTAACTTCGTCACATTTTCCGGTGAACGGCCCACCAACGGACCGTGCGGGCGCTGCCGGGCGTTCACGCAGGCCACGAGCGGTGCCGGTCGTCACAGACCGCGGCCCCGTCCGACCCGGCGCGAGCGGATGTCAGGACGAGGGACCGGGCTTGCGCCACAGCAGTAGATATCGCCAGAACACCAGCCGCCGCACCCGTGCTCCGGGCAGGAACTCGCGTGCTTGCCGGGCGACCTCGTGGGTGGTGAGTGGCGGGTCGAGGACCATCGGCATGTCCGCGGGGATGGATCCACGGTCGAACCACGTGCCCCGACCGACCGCGCGCATCGAGGCGAAGATCGCGCCGAAGGCCCGGTGGCCCACCGGCGCCGCGAGCTCGAGCGGCCATTCGCGCGGCAGATCGGTCCGTGGCAGCGCGATGACCGCCAGCACACCGCCGGGACGTAACGTCCGGGCGAACCGGGGCAGCGCTCGCTCCGGCGGCATGTGGTGCAGTGCCATGAGGGAGACCACGGCGTCGTAACCGGCCTCCGGCAGCGGGTGCTCGAGGACGTCGGCGAGCGTGCAGGTGACATTCCCAGGCACCGCGCCGCGGGCGGCCGCGATCATCTCCGGCGACCGGTCGAGGGCGTCGACACGGTCGGCCCGCCGCGCCAGCCGGGCCGCCAATGCACCTGTCCCGCAACCGACTTCGAGCACCCGCGCACAGTGCGGCGGCACCCGGCGCAGGAGGGTGCCGTGGTAGTAGGCGTTGTGGTCCCAGTCCAGCACGCTCATCGCACCACACTACGGGCGCGCCCAGCCGAGGTCAGTGCGCCGCCGAATCCCAGCTGCGTCCCACGCCCACCGACACCTCGAGCGGAACCGACAGCTCGATGGCCTTCGACATCTGCTCGCGGGCAAGCGATTCCAGCGCTTCGCGTTCCCCGGCCGCCACCTCGAACAGGAGTTCGTCGTGGATCTGCAACAACATGCGTGAGCGCAGGCCGGCCGTGGTCATCGCCTGCTGCACATTGATCATCGCGACCTTGATGATGTCGGCGGCGGTGCCCTGAATGGGTGCGTTGAGCGCCATCCGCTCGGCGGCCTCGCGGCGCTGGCGGTTACTGGAGTCCAGGTCCGGCAGGTAGCGGCGGCGGCCGAACAGCGTCTCGGTGTAGCCCACCTTGCGCGCCTGCTCCACCGCCTCCTGCAGGTAGTCGCGAATCGCGCCGAAGCGGGAGAAATAGACCTCCATCTGCGCCTTGGCCTCCTCGGCGCTGATCCGCAACTGCTGCGACAGGCCATAGGCCGACAAACCGTAGGCCAAGCCGTAGGACATGGCCTTGATACGACGGCGCAGCTCGGGATCGACCGCGGAAATCGGGATGTCGAACGCCTTGGAGGCGACGAAATTGTGCAGGTCCTCACCGGAGTTGAAGGCCTCGATCAAGCTGTCGTCCTTCGACAGGTGCGCCATGATGCGCATCTCGATCTGGCTGTAGTCCGCCGTCATCAGCGACTCGTATCCCGGTCCGACGACGAAGGTGTCGCGGATGCGGCGACCGGTGTCGGTTCGGATCGGGATGTTCTGCAGATTCGGCTCGGTCGAGGACAGCCGGCCGGTCGCGGCGACGGTCTGGTTGAAGGTGGTGTGGATGCGGCCGTCGTCGGCGACGGACTTCAGCAGACCGTCGACGGTGACCTTGAGCCGGGTGGCGTCACGATGTGCGAGCAGATGTTCCAGGAACGGGTGCTGGGTCTTCTCGAACAGCGATTCCAGCGCGTCGGCATCGGTGGTGTAGCCGGTCTTGGTGCGTTTGGTCTTGGGCATGTCCAGCTCGTCGAACAGCACGACCTGCAACTGCTTGGGCGAGCCGAGATTGATCTGCTTGCCGATCACCTCGTAGGCCGACTCCGCCGCCGAGGCCACCCGATCGGCGAATTCGCGCTGCAACTGCTCCAGCTCGGCGGTGTCGACCGCGATACCGGCCTGTTCCAGATCGGCCAGCACCCCGAGCAGCGGCAGTTCCATATCGGTGAGCAGTGCCGTGGACTCGATACCCCGCAGTTCCCCGTCGAACGCCTCGGCCAGATCCGCCACCGCGCGAGCGCGCAGGATCTCGCCGCGCGCGAGTTCGGTGTCGACCTGGTCCTCGTCGTCGAGCAGCGACAGCTGGCTGTCCTCGGCGCCCTCCACCCGCAATTCGCGCGACAGGTATCGCAGCGACAGGTCGTCGAGATTGAAGGTGCGCTGCCCGGGCCGGACCAGGTAGGCGGCCAGCGCGGTATCGCTGGTGAGTCCGGCCAGCGACCAGCCGCGGCCGTGCAGCGCGTGGATGGCCGCCTTCGCTTCGTGCACGGCCTTGGCGGTGTCGGCGTCGGCCAGCCACGCGCCCAGTGCCCGCTCATCCTCCGGGGTCAGCCCGACGACATCGAAATACCCGCCCTCACCGTCGTCCGCGGCGATCGCGATCGCCTTCACATCGCCGTGCACCGGCGTCGTGGTGCCGACGATCGACACGCCGTGGCGGGCTCCCGCCTTCGCATGTTCGGCCAGCCAGTCGGCAGCGGCGCCGGGTGCGACCGGGCCACCACTGATCTCGAAGCCGCTGTCGGCCTCCGGCTCCGGTGCGGCGAGAGTCTCGAACAGCCGATCGCGCAGGACCCGGAACTCGAGATCGTCGAACAGCCGGTGGATCTTGTCGCGATCCCAGGGCTGCTGAGCGAGCTGATCGGGGGTGTAGGGCAGCGGCACGTCCTTGACCATCTCGGTGAGCTGCCGATTCAGCACCACACTCGACAGGTTGGCCCGCAGCGCGTCGCCGACCTTGCCGCGTACCTCGTCCACGCGTTCCACCAAGGTCGCCAGATCGCCGAATTCCCGGATCCACTTGGTGGCGGTCTTCTCGCCCACGCCCGGAATGCCGGGCAGATTGTCGCTCGGGTCACCGCGCAGGGCGGCGAAATCCGGATACTGCGCGGGCGTGAGGCCGTATTTGTCCTCGACCGCCTCCGGGGTGAAGCGGGTCAGCTCGGAGACCCCCTTCTTCGGATACAGGACGGTGACATCGGGCCCCACCAGTTGCAGCGAATCCCGGTCACCGGTGACGATCAGGACCCGGAAACCCTGCGGCACGGCCTGAGTCGTGATGGTGGCGATGATGTCGTCGGCCTCGTAGCCCTCGAGCGCCATGACCGGGATACCCAGCGCGCCCAATACCTCCTGGGCGATGTCCACCTGACCCCGGAATTCGTCCGGCGTCTTCAGCCGGTTGGCCTTGTATTCCGGAAAAGCCTCGGAGCGGAAGGTCTTGCGGCTGACGTCGAAGGCCGCCGCGACATGGGTGGGCTTCTCGTCACGCAGCAGGTTGATCAGCATGGCGGTGAAGCCGTAGACCGCATTGGTCGTCTGCCCGGTGACGGTCTTGAAATTCTCCGCCGGTAGTGCGTAGAACGCGCGGTAGGCCAGGGAATGGCCATCCAGCAGCAACAAGGTGGGCCGCTCACCGGCGGCACCGGGAGACTCGCCGGAGGTGGTGGACGACACACTGGCCTGACGCTGATCGGTGGAGGCTGGGGTCACCCGACAGAGTCTAGGGACAGGCACCGACATCGTCGGGCACCGGGCGCTGCCCATGCGTCCGGGTCGTCCCCGTCCACCCTGCCGACCGGAGAACGCGCCCGCCGGGCACGGGTTTCCGGCTCGCCGCACTGCCCCCGGATCCGGACGGCGATGCGGCGGCCGGGGTCAGGACTTCGGGGTCAGATTCTCCAGAACCACCTCGGCGACCGCCTTCATGGTGGTCCGGCGATCCATGGCGGTGCGCTGAATCCACTTGAACGCCTGTGGTTCCGACAACCCCTGGGTCTGCATCAGCACACCCTTGGCGCGCTCGACGAGTTTGCGGGTCTCCAGGCGGTCGGACAGGGTGGCGACCTCCTGTTCCAATGCCGCGATCTCGTGGAACCGGCTGGCCGCCAGCTCGATCGCGGGCACCAGATCCGACTTCGTGAACGGCTTCACCAGATACGCCATGGCGCCGGCGTCGCGTGCCCGCTCCACCAGATCGCGCTGGCTGAACGCGGTGAGGATCACCACGGGCGCAACACGTTTGGACGCGATCTCGGCGGCGGCGTCGATCCCGTCGCGCCGAGGCATCTTGACATCCATGATGACCAGATCCGGTCGCAGCTCCGAGGCCAGATCGACCGCCTGCTGCCCGTCACCGGCCTCACCCACAACCTGATAGCCCTCCTCGGAGAGCATCTCCACAAGGTCCATCCGGATGAGCGCCTCGTCCTCGGCCACCACGACACGTTTCGCGGCAGCCGGCGCGCCCTGAGTCGCGCCCGCGCCCCCTGCATTCGTACCCATAGACAGACCCCTCGATATTCCGATGCCGACACCCGATGGACCCGCCCCGCCCCGGACCGTACCGGCCCGCGAACACCGAGTGTCCTAAAGCGTACCGTTCAACGTCGCTCACAACCCATCTACCCAGCGCGAACCCCACCCGACCCCCGCCGATTCGGTAACCGGGGCGGTACCGGCTATCATTTCCACCCGGTGCGCCGAGTTGGCGGAACTGGCAGACGCGACGGTCTCAAAAACCGTTGTCCGAAAGGGCGTGTGGGTTCGAGTCCCACACTCGGCACCATTTTCCGGTGGTGAGAACACCACCTTCACCGGCCCTTCCCTCCCTTCGGCGCGACGGCCGATCGTCTCCTGGAGAATTTCGCGGCCGGATCGAACCGGGCGACGGAGTGTTCCGTATTCACGCGTAGGGTGGATCACACGACCCCGGGATTCAGGAGGTCGCAGGCATGCGGGTCAACCGTCTCACCGCGGATCTGTCGGAATATCCGGATCTGGTGGTGATCTATCTGGGGATGCGGGTCCGCACCCCGCGGGGGATGTTGCGGCTACTGGGACTGGGGCCGAAACTCTATCGCTCGCACCATGATCGGCCCGACGGACTGCTGCGGCACGAGGACATCATCTGGTCGCTGCTACCGCCGCACTGGGGCGCCCGACAATACTGGCGCGACCTGGAGAGCCTGGAACGCTGGACCCGATCACAACCCCATCGTGACTGGTGGCAGCGTTTTCTGCGGGATTCCGGCGGTACCGGATTCTGGCACGAGGCATATTTTCTGCGCGGCGGAATCGACACCATGTACGACGATATGAGCACACCCACCGGACTCGGGGCGATCGCACCCACCCGCGCCATGCGCGGCGCCCTGTTCGGAGCACGCGGCCGCGCCCGCGACAACGCCGACGGTGCCGGAGTGCGTAACGCCGGTCTCGACGGTGACGCGGTCGTCGCACCGGTGGTCGAGGAGACCGCCTACTACGACCCCGGCGACGCGACCTCGGGGCACGGCGAAACCGGTTCCGGCTCAGAAACTTCCGGACAGGAGCATCTGGACTAGTCTCAGCGCCGAGATTCCACCGGTCAGCGAAGATTTGGCAAACGGGCGAGCCCGACACGCGACGGCCAGATGAACATCCCGCGAAATCAGCGGTTTTCGGCCTTTTCGAGCTTCCGCACCGACGTCGGCGCGACTTACCGTATCCCGCATGCACGTCCTGTTCGTCTGCACCGGCAACGTCTGTCGCTCGGTGATCGCCGAACGCCTGACCCGCGCGATGGCGGCCGAACACGGGATCGATGACCTGACCGCCGAGAGCGCCGGTACCCGGGCCCTGGTCGGATTCGGAGTCGAACCGCTTGCGGCACAAACCATCACCGGCCTCGGCGCCGAGGCTGGCAACTTCTCGGCACGCAAGTTGAAGCCGGAGATGATCGCGCGCGCCGAACTGATTCTCACCATGACCGAGCAGATTCGCGACCACATCGTCGAGAGCGATCCCGCGGCGAGTGGCCGCACCTTCACCCTGCTCGAGGCCTACCGCGTGGCCAAGGTCTCCGGTGCCCGCACGGTCGCCGCAATCGACAGTGCGCGTAACGATCTGGCTCTCGTCGGTCGGGAGAACATCGCCGACCCGGTGGGGCTGTCCAGCGAGAAGTACTGCGCCGTAGGCGATCGGATCGCCGAGACACTGGTCCCGCTACTGCTGGCCCTGCACACTCGTCGGCAAGCCGGTTCCGCCACCGACACTCGCGGCCGGCCACGGCTGGTGCTGCTGCCCGGCGGACGGGTCGAGGCGCCACAGCCGCCCGTCGAGCACCTGCGAATCGGGCGCCACGCCTGACGAATCCGCCTGCCGCACCCCGGTCGGGCATGCCACCTGCTCACCGATCCGCTTCCGGGGTTAGACTCCCCGCGGTAACTGCCGACGCCGATGGTTCGACACCGGAACAGGACACAGACATGCCGAAACGAATTTCGGATGTTTCACTCCATGTTTACGTCACACCGGAAACACTCGACCGCGTCGTGCACACCGTGCGCTGCGTGGTCGACGACCACCTCGCCGAGCACGACGTCTTCGCTTGGCGTTTCACCCTTCCCGTCGATGCCGACCAGCCCGCCCACACGCTGCTGGAAACCCAGTGGCGGCTGGACCACCCCGATCGTGATCCGGGCACCCGGCGGACCTACGAGATAGCGCTCAGCCTGGTCGGTGAACCCGAGCAGCTGACCGAGTCCGGCCTCGCCGCACTCGAACACCGCCTACTGCTCGGGATCGCCACCGACTCCGATGCCGTCCCCTATTCGATCCAGGCACTGCACCGCGACAGCTACGACTTCGACGAGAACCGCGAACGGCTGTAGAGCGCGCTCACCCGCTCGTCATTTACGCGCCGGGAAGTGCCGGATCACGCCTTCCTGCACGACGGTGGCCAGCAGCTCACCGGCACGCGAATAGAAGTGGCCGGTGGCCAGGCCGCGCGAACCGGCCGCCACCGGCGACTGGGTGGCGTACAGCGCCCAGTCGTCGAACCGGAACGGACGGTGGAACCAGATCGAGTGGTTCACGGTGGCCGCCACGATCCGGTCGAAACCCCACGACAGGCCGTGGGTGGTGATGATCGAGTCCAGCACCGTGGTGTCCGACGAATAGCCCAGGGTCGCAACATGAATCAGCGGGTCGTCGGGCAGTGTCCCGTCGGCCTTCATCCAGACCCGGTTGTGGTTGAGGGTGCCGCCGGTGCCCTTGAGGATCCACGCCGGATCGTTGGTGTAACGCATGTCGATCGGATGCGGCGCCTGGACGAACATCTGCAGTTTGTCCTCGAGTCCGGAAAAGGACTCCTCCACTCGCGGCAGGCCGTCCGGATCGGGCACCTGCGGCTGCGGGGAGGCGTGTTCGAGGCCCTTGGCCCAGTCCTGGAACGCCGCCAGCATGACGAACAGCTCCTGGTCGTCCTGATAAGCCGTCACCGTGCGATTGGCGAAGGCACGCCCGTCACGGTGCCGCTCGACCCGGTATTCGATCGGCTTGCGTACATCGCCGCCCCGCACGAAATGCGCGTTGACCGCATGCACCGGTCGTCCCGGCCCGACCGTGCGGCCGGCCGCGATGATCGCCTGCGCCACCAGCTGCCCGCCGAAGGTGCGACTCCACACCTTCTCCGGATGATGGCCGAGGAACACGTCCTGCTCGATCTCCTCGATATCGAGGAGATCGAGCAGGACCGCGAGATCGCCGCGGCCCGAAGAATGCGCCTCGGCGCCGACCGATTCGACCGGTGACGCGCTCATGCCGCCTCCTCGCTGACGCGCGGACGCGGTACGACCGCAATGGCGGCCGCGTCCATGGTTCGCTCGCTGCGCTCACTCACGGCTCAGTGGTCCTCCTCACCGATGCGGTGCACGTGGATCAGATTCGTGGACCCGACGGTACCCGGCGGGGAGCCGGCCACGATGACCACCAGATCACCCCTGGTGTAGCGGTTCAGCGACAGCAGTTCCTTGTCGACCTGGCCGATCATCTCGTCGGTGGTGCCGACCGGCGGCACGATGAACGTCTCCACGCCCCAGGTCAGCGCGAGCTGGCTGCGCACCTCCGGCAGCGGGGTGAACGCCAGCAGCGGCAGCGTGGTGTGCAGCCGGGCCAGCCGGCGCACGGTGTCGCCGGACTGGGTGAAGGCGACCAGCGCCTTGGCATTGAGCCGCTCGCCGATATCGCGCGCGGCGTAGGAGATGACACCACGCTTGGTCCGAGGCACGTGGGTCAGCGGCGGCACCCGGGTGGAGGATTCGGATTCCACCGCGTGCACGATGCGCGCCATCGTGCGCACCGTCTCGATCGGATAATCACCGACCGAGGTCTCACCCGAGAGCATCACCGCATCGGCGCCGTCGAGCACCGCGTTGGCCACATCGGAGGCCTCGGCGCGGGTCGGGCGGGAGTTGCTGATCATCGACTCCAGCATCTGGGTGGCGACGATGACGGGTTTGGCGTTCTCCCTTGCCATCTGGATGGACCGCTTCTGTACCAGCGGCACCTGCTCGAGCGGCAGTTCCACCCCGAGGTCACCGCGGGCCACCATGATCGCGTCGAAGGCCAGCACGATCGCCTCGAGATTGTCGATGGCCTCGGGCTTTTCGAGTTTGCCGATCACCGGCACCCGCCGGCCGACCCGATCCATGATGTCGTGCACCAGCTCGATGTCGGAGGGCGAACGCACGAACGACAGCGCGATGAAGTCGACCCCGAGCTTCAGCGCGAATTCCAGGTCCTCGATGTCCTTCTCGGACAACGCCGGTACGGACACGTCCATACCGGGCAGCGAAACGCCCTTGTTGTTGGAGACCGGGCCGCCCTCGGTGACCCGGCACACGACATCGTTGCCGTCCACCCGGAGCACCGTCAGGCCGACCTTGCCGTCGTCGACGAGCAGACGGTCGCCGGCCTTCGCGTCCTCGGCGAGTTGTTTGTAGGTGGTGGAGACGCGATCGTGGGTGCCTTCCACGGCGTCGACCGTGATCCGCACCTCCTCGCCCGTCGCCCACGTGGTACGGCCGTCGGCGAACCTGCCGAGGCGAATCTTGGGCCCCTGCAGATCGGCGAGAATACCGACGGCGCGGTTCATCTGCTCGGCCGCCTGCCGCACCTTGTGATAGTTCTCGGCGTGATCGGCGTGTTCTCCGTGACTGAAATTCAACCGGGCCACGTCCATGCCGCTGTCGACAAGTTCGCGGATCCGATCCTCGGTCGCCGTCGCGGGACCGAGGGTGCACACAATCTTTGTCCGTCGCATCACGGATCGAGCCTAGTCCTGCCGTCGCGACGGCGCCGACCGGCACACCCGTCACCGCTGAACAGCCGATGAACGGGTCGTGTCATGTCCGGCTCAGTCCTGCAGCGGACGGTTGTAGGGGTCGCGCACCTTGCCGGTGAGGATCATGATCGCGTCGATGAAAGGCCATATTCCGCCGAGACCGCAGGTGCAAATGGTGACCAGAAGCTGCGCGACTCCGATTCCGGTGTAGCCGAGGTAGAAGCGGCCGATCCCGAGGCCACCGACGAACAGTTGCAGCAGTCCGGCGGTGAGTTTGGACTTGTCGGACAGGGGTTCGCCGTACATGCTGCGGCCGTAGGGCGCTTCGGGATCCATGCCGTAGGGCGCGGGTGGATAGCCCTGCGGCTGCCCGTAGGGCTGCGCGTACGGGTCGGCGGGCCCGCCATAACCCGGCTGCTGCCCGTACCCGGGCTGACCGTACGGCGCTCCCGGTCCGGTGCCGGGGGCACCGTACTGCGGGCCGTAGCCGGGCTGCGGCTGGTAGGGGTCGGTCATGAGGTCCTCCTCTGCGAGCGGTGGCCGCTCAGCTCTTGTTCGCCTTCTTCCGGCCCCGGCCACGCGTCCGCTCGGGTGTGCTCTGCGCCGTACCGTCCGCCACATCGGTGTCATCGCCGGAAGCGTCCGGATCGTTGCCGACCGCGGCGGAATCGTCCGAATCGGCCGCAGCATGGTTCGATTCGGCGGCAGCGTCTTCCGGATCGGCGGCGGAATCGCCCGATTCGTTCTCGCTCGAGGCGCCCGGATCGGCTGCGGTGTCCGGTTCGCTCGGCGGGACCGGCTCGGTGTCGGCCGCATCGATCGCCGAGTCCTGCGCCGCCGCACCGTGGCGGCGCAGCGCACCCCACTGCCACGGCCACGGCCGGTCACCGCCGGGCGCGAGTTGCGCGGCGGTCTCGCGCCCCTTGGTGGCCAGCGCGAAATATGCCAATGCGCACAGGAATACGATCGCCGAGGTGTAGGAGTTGACGCGGATGCCGAAGATGTGGGTGGCATCGTCGTCGCGCAGCAACTCCACCCAGAAGCGGCCGAAGGTGTAGATGGCCACGTACAGGGCGAACAACCGGCCGTGGCCGACCCGCCAGCGGCGGTCGATCATGATCAGGGCCAGGACGCCGAGCAGATTCCAGACCAGCTCGTAGAGGAAGGTCGGTTGCACGATCTTGTCGACCACGCCGGTGGAGACACCGTTCATCATGTCGAGCTGACCGTCGGAATCGAACCGGAGGTAGATCTCGAGCCCCCACGGCAGATCGGTCTTACGGCCGTAGAGTTCCTGGTTGAAATAGTTGCCGAGGCGGCCGATGCCCTGGGCGAGCAGGATGGCCGGTGCGATGGCATCGCCGAAGGCGGGCAACGGGATCCGATAGACCCGGCAGCCGATCCAGGCGCCGACACCGCCGAGCAGTACCGCACCCCAGATACCGAGGCCGCCCTCCCAGATCTTCAGGGCGTTCATCGGATGCCCGCCCGCGCCGAAATACTTCTCCCAGTCGGTGGCCACATGATAAAGACGCCCGCCGACGAGCCCGAACGGCACCGCGAACATCGCGACGTCCAGGACCGCGCCCGGCTGACCGCCGCGCTCACGCCAGCGCCGCTCCCCCCACCAGATCGCGACGATGATGCCGATGATGATGCAGATCGCGTACGCACGCAGCGGGAACGGGCCCACATCCCACACTCCGCGCGGCGGACTGGGGATATAGGCCAGTACCGCCCCACCGTGCACACTCACGCCGTCTGCCAGGACTGGAAAAGTCACGGGGCCCACCGTAACGGAGGTCACGCGTGCGGCCCAGTTCGCGGGTGCGCTAGCCCGCCGAACCGGCGGCCCGCATCGCCGGCACCCGCGGGTCCTCGTCCGGACTGCCCGTGCCGGTGCCGATCAGCGATCGCAGGCTCTCGCCGATGTAGTAGGTCCAGCCGTCCCGGCATGCATCGAAACATTCACAGCTCGGTATCAGGCCGACATGGGTGAATCGCAGCTCGGTGCCGCCGCCCACCGCAGCGACCTCGAACAGGATCTCGGTGTCGGCCCACTCGCCCTGGTCGCCGGTGAAGGTGAACCGGTTGTCCAGCACCCGCCAGACGACACGCACACCGGGGACCACCTCGGTCACCCGGATGGTGCTGCGATGGACACCGACGACCTCGTAGGTGAACACGTCGCCCGGTTCGGCACTGTCGCCCACGAGCGTTCGTGACCACCAGCCGCGCACATCGCGCACGGCGTCGACGACCTCCTCCGGCGACCGGGACGTGACGAAGGACGTGGTGAAACTCTGCTCGGACATGATTTCTCCCATCGAATGCGGATAGCGGCCAAGATATTCAACCGATTGGTTGAAAATATCGCGGCGGGATGTAATATTCAACCTTATGGTTGAGGATTCTCCGGAGCGGCTGGACGTGGTGTTCCACGCACTGTCGGACACCACTCGCCGGTCGATGTTGCGCAGCCTGGCCCGGCGTCAGCACAGCGTCGGCGAACTCGCCGCGCCGTTCGACATTTCACTGGCGGCCGCGTCCAAGCACATCAAGGTGCTCGAGCGGGCGGGACTCGTCCGGCGCACCGTGCACGGTCGCACCCACATGTGCCGGCTCGACGCCGCACCGCTGCGTGACGGCGCCGAGTGGATGCGCTTCTACGAACGGTTCTGGAGCGACAGCCTCGATGCCCTGGAAACCGCACTACGACAGGAGAACGACGGTGAGTGATTACGGCGAACGGGTGGAGCCCGCCACGATTCGGATCGAACGGCTGCTCCCGGGGCCGATCGAGCGGATATGGGCCTATCTGACCGATATCGACAAACGCGCCCGCTGGCTGGCCGGCGGACTGTTCGAGCAGCACCCCGGCGGCCGGGTCGAGCACGCGTTCCGCATACACGACCTCACCGGCGAAGGTGATCCGGCGGTACCCGCCCATCACGTGCACGGCGCGGTGCTCGAATGGGATCCACCGCACCGGTTGCGCCACACCTGGAGTAGTGACGGCCAAGCCGTCGATTCGGAGGTCAGCTACACCCTGGAACCGCAGGGCGACGAGGTACGGCTGATCCTCGTGCACAGCAAACTGCCGTCACGGGCGGAGATGGTCGACGTGGCCACCGGCTGGCACACTCACCTCGACCTGCTGCGCGCCCGTCTGCGGGAGCGGGCAGCGGAACCGTTCTGGCCGAAATTCACCGCACTGCAACAGGAATACGAGGCGCGACTGGTGTGAGCGTCGCTCGGCGGCGGTCGCGGCCGGTTATCCCGCGACTGTCGCCGAGCGGACGCCCTTCGCCAATTCGGCGGTCAGCGCGCGGACCTCCGCCAGACCCTGCCCCGCCGCCGTGACGAGCGCCGAGCCGACGATGACTCCGTCTGCGTAGGAAGCGATTTCGGCCGCCTGGACACCGTTGCGCACGCCGAGGCCCACCCCGATCGGGATGTCGGAGTGCGCCCGGACCCGGGCACACAGTTCGGGTGCCGCCGAGGACACCGCGTCGCGGGCGCCGGTCACGCCCATGGTGGAGGCGGCGTAGATGAATCCGCTACTGGCCTCGATGGTCTTGACCAGGCGCTCCTCGGTGGAGGAGGGCGCGACCAGGAAGATGCGATCCAGATCGTGGGCACGGGAGGCGTCCAGCCACTCACCGGCCTCTTCCGGAATCAGATTGGGGGTGATCAGACCGGCACCACCGGCGGCCGCCAGATCGCGCGAGAAGCGGTCGACGCCGTACTGCAGCACCGGATTCCAGTAGGTCATCACCACGGCCTTGCCCCCGGCCGCGGTGATCGCCTCGACGACCGAGAAGATGTCGCGCACCCGGACACCACCGCGCAGGGCCTGTTCGGCGGCGGCTTGGATGGTGGGGCCGTCCATCACCGGATCGGAGTAGGCGATACCGACTTCGATGACGTCGCAACCGGATTCGACCATCGCGGTGCACACGTCGATGGATCCGGCGAGGTCCGGATAGCCCGCGGGCAGATAGCCGATCAAGGCGGCACGACCCTCGCCGCGACAGGCTTCGAAGGTCGATTGCAGACGGCTCACGAGTGGTTCTCCTCGGCGGCGGGGCCGTTGTCGTCGAACAGTCCGAACCAGCGCGCCGCGGTATCCATATCCTTGTCGCCGCGCCCGGACAAATTCACCAGGATGATTGCGCCCGAGCCCAGTTCGCGCCCCAACTGCAGGGCGCCGGCCACCGCGTGCGCCGATTCGATGGCGGGGATGATGCCCTCGGTGCGCGACAGCAGCAGCAACGCGTCCATGGCCTCGGTATCGGTCACCGGCCGGTATTCGGCGCGGCCGACATCCTTGAGATAGGCGTGCTCGGGGCCGACGCCGGGATAGTCCAGGCCCGCGGAGATGGAATGCGATTCGATGGTCTGCCCGTCCTCGTCCTGCAACAGGTACGAGTAGGCGCCCTGGAAGGCGCCGGGGCGTCCACCCGCGAAAGTGGCTGCGTGCCTGCCGGTTTCGACGCCGTCACCAGCCGCCTCGAAGCCGACCAGCCGCACCCCTTCGTCGTCGATGAACGGGTGGAAGATGCCGATCGCGTTGGATCCGCCGCCCACGCACGCCACCACGGCGTCGGGCAGCCGACCGGTCTGCGCCCGCACCTGGACCCGAGCCTCGAGCCCGATGACGCGCTGGAAGTCACGCACCATGAGCGGGAACGGATGCGGACCGGCCGCGGTGCCGAAGCAGTAGTAGGTCTGTTCGGCATTGGTGACCCAGTCGCGCAGCGCCTCGTTGATCGCGTCCTTGAGCGTCTGCGAGCCGGTGGTCACGGAGACGACCTCCGCGCCGAGCAGCCGCATCCGGGCGACGTTGAGGGCCTGACGGGCGGTGTCGACCGCACCCATGTAGATCACGCAATCCAGACCCAGCAGCGCGCAGGCGGTCGCGGTGGCGACACCGTGCTGACCGGCGCCGGTCTCGGCGATGACGCGGGTCTTGCCCATCCGATGGGCCAGCAGCGCCTGGCCGAGCACATTGTTGATCTTGTGCGAACCGGTGTGGTTGAGATCCTCGCGCTTGAGCAGGATGCGGGCACCGCCGGCGTGCTCTGCCAGCCCGGCGCATTCGAAGACCGGCGAGGGCCGGCCCGCGTAGTCACGCTGCAACCGGTCGAGTTCGGCCAGGAAATCCGGGTCGACCCGGCATTTGTCGTATTCGGCGGAGACCTCCTCGATCACCGCCATCAATGCCTCGGGTACGTGCCGCCCGCCGTAGACGCCGAAATGGCCGCCGAGATCGGGTTCGTGGCTCCGATCGGTGACACCCGCGCTGGCCGGTGGCAGAACGGGTTCCCGGACATCGGTCATCGGGTGACACCCCGGCGCAGCGGGCGCGGGCAGGAGGGGTGGGTACCGGCGGTGGCCAGTTCGGACACGGCCGCACGCGGATCGCCGCTGGTCACCAGGCTCTCACCGACCAGAACAGCGTCGGCGCCGGCACCGGCGTAGGCGAGCAGATCGGCGGTACCGCTGACCCCGGACTCCGCGATGCGGATGACCTCGGTGGGCAATCCGGGCGCGATCCGGGCGAAGACGTCGCGGTCGACCTCGAGCGTCTTGAGGTTGCGCGCATTGACACCGATGACCGAGGCACCCGCGGTCAGCGCGCGATCGGCCTCCTCCTCGGTGTGGACCTCGACCAGCGCGGTCATTCCCAGCGATTCGGTGCGATCGATCAGCGAGGACAGCACGTCCTGCTCCAGGGCGGCCACGATCAGCAGGATCACATCGGCGCCGTGGGCCCGCGCCTCATGGATCTGATACGGGCCGACGACGAAATCCTTGCGCAGGATCGGCAGGTCGACGACGGCGCGCACGGCGTCCAGGTCGTCGAGGGAACCGTGGAAGCGACGGCCTTCGGTGAGCACGCTGATGATGCGCGCGCCCCCGTCCTCGTACGCCTTCGCCAGGCTCGCCGGGTCGGGAATGTCGGCCAGCTCACCCTTCGAGGGGCTGGCACGCTTGACCTCGGCGATGACTCCGATCCCGTCCGCGTGCAGAGCAGCGCTCGCGTCCCGCGGGGAGGGTGCCGCCGCGGCGGCCTTCTTGACGGCCTGGAAATCCAGGAGGGCCTCACGAGCGGCCACATCCGCCCGGACCCCGTCGAGAATCGAGTCGAGTACCGTCATCTGGCTCGAATCCTTTCTGGGGAGACGGACTTGCAACCTGAGAATCCCCCCAGGTGCTGTCTCACCGATGCTGTTAAAGAGTAATTGGCGGTGTTCACTACGCCGACGGCGGGGTGTGGCGGCCGGCACGAGGCTCGTCGTCGGTCGGGTCGGCACCGGCGTCGAGCGCGTCCCACAACACGCGCTGGGACAGCTCCCCCGGCTCCGGCGACGAGGTCGGCTCGGGTGCGGCGGACGCCTCCGTGGTGTCGGCTCGGCGCCGTCCGGCGACCTCCTCGGCGGCCGCGGCGCGGCGGAACACCGGGTTGTCGTATTTTCCCGACATCCGGGCGGCGGTCTCGGGCATCCGGGCCAGCAACACACCGGCGACGAAGGCCGCGACGGCGCCGATGACGCTGAGCACCGCGGGGAAGGCCGAGGCGGTGGCCACGTCGACATGCGCGCGGGCAGGCAATTCGGCGAGCGTCGCCGCGCGTTCGGCGATCTTCGCGTGCTGGGACAGCAGGGCCGCCCCGGGAATCACGGTCACCGCGCCGACCAGCGCGACCACCACGCCCACCACTCGGCGCAGCCAGCCCTTGGTGGCGAAGACCGCGGCGATCGAGGCCACCAGCACCAACGCGAGCGGGGTCAGCGCACCGAACCACAGCCCGCCGTCGAGGTGCTGGGTGCGCGGTTCGGTGAGACCATCGGAGGAGCGCAGCGTCACCCACGTCATCCGCGAAGATCCCCACAGTGCGATCGCGCCCAGCGCCAGCAGCACGACCGGGAAGACCGGCCGGGCCCGACCGCCCGAGGGCGCCGCTGGCGGTGTACCACCGTCGCCCTCGTCGTCCGGCCGGACGATTCCGCCGGCCGCCGGGGTGGTGGTCGCCGCCACGCCGGAATCCGCCGGCTCCGATTCGGTGGGCGAATTCTGCTGGGCCGATTCGGATTCGGGAGTGGGCTCGGAATTGGTCATAGCACCGCGTTGTCGGGTTCGGGGGTGAAGGTGCGCACGGTACGCGCCGCGGCGACGGCCTTGAGCACCGCCATCGCCTTGTTGCGCGACTCCTCGTCCTCGTAGTCGGGCTGGGAGTCGGCCACGATGCCGGCACCGGCCTGGACGTAGGCGACACCGTCCTTGAGCAGGGCGGTGCGAATCGCGATGGCGGTATCGGCGTCACCGGCGAAATCGAGGTAGCCGACCACCCCGGCGTACACACCGCGGCGGGTGGGCTCGTTCTCCTCGATCAGTTCCATCGCCCGCACCTTCGGCGCGCCCGACAGAGTGCCTGCCGGGAAGCAGGCCCGCACCGCGTCGAGGGCGATGCGCCCGGCGGCCAGGCGGCCGATCACGGTCGAGACCAGATGCATCACGTGGCTGTAGCGTTCGATGTGCCGGTACTGGGTCACGCGGACCGAACCCGGTTCACACACCCGGCCCAGATCGTTGCGGCCCAGGTCGACGAGCATCAGATGTTCGGCGTTCTCCTTGGCATCGGCCAGCAGATCTTTCTCGAGGAGCAGATCGTCGGACTCGGTGCTGCCACGATGGCGGGTGCCGGCGATCGGATGTGTCGTCGCCACACCGTCTTTCACGGTGACCAAGGCTTCCGGACTCGACCCGACGATCGAGAACGCCGTGTTCCCGGCACCGTCGGGGATGTGCATCAGATACATGTACGGACTGGGGTTGGACGCGCGCAGCATCCGGTAGACGTCGAGCGGGGCACCGTCGAAGTCCATTTCGAAGCGCTGCGACAACACCACCTGGAAGGCCTCGCCGGCCTCGATCTCGCCGACCAGCCGGCGCACGCCGGCACCGAAGTCTTCGGTGGTGCGGCGGCGGACGTAGTCGGGTTCCGGGCGGTCGAAGACCGAGACCGTGGAATCGGCCGGAGCCGCCAGCGCCGCGGTCATCCGATCCAGCCGCGCCACGGCGTCGTCGTAGGCCTCGTCGACGCGCTCATCGGTGCCGTTCCAGTTCACGGCATTGGCGATGAGGGTGATCGCGCCCTCGTGATGATCGAAGGCGGCCAGGTCCGTGGCCAGCAGCATGACCATCTCCGGTACCCGCAGATCGTCGGTGGTCAACTCGGGCAGCCGCTCGATGCGGCGCACGATGTCGTAACCGAGGTAACCGACCAGCCCGCCGGTCAGCGGCGGGAGATCCGGTAGCCGTTCGGTGCGCAGCAACTCGAGCGTGTCGTGCAGCGCCTGCAGCGGATCACCCCCCGCGGGGGCGTCGGCGGGCGTGGTGCCCAGCCACGTGGCCTGGCCGTCGACCACCGTCAGCGCGGTGGGACTGCCCGCGCCGATGAACGACCAGCGCGACCAGGACCGGCCGTTCTCCGCCGACTCGAGCAGAAAGGTGCCCGGACGGTCGGCGGCCAGTTTGCGATAGGTGGACAACGGGGTTTCCGAATCCGCCAGCACCTTGCGAGTCACCGGAACCACCCGGTGCGCGGCCGCGAGGACGCGGAACTGGTCACGAGTGGTGGTGGTCGCGGTCTCCGGACGGTCGAATGCGGCGCCGTGCATACCGGACATCATTCCAGTCGGCCGCAACCGGGATTCCCTGGCCCCGTCCCGGCCGCCGGGTACCGATTCGGCAACGCTGCCAGCCATGCCCGCGACGGCGGCGAATAACGGGAACCGAAACCCATGCCGTTCGGCGAAAGGAATTCCCTACCGATGTACCCCTCCCACCCGGGCACACCCGAGGTCGGCGCACCACGTCCGCCGATGCCCGGCCACTCCCGGCCACCGGCGACCCGGCCGTTGCCCGGCAGCCGCGTGAACAGCGCGCTGGCCTCGTTCGTGACCTACGCCAAGGCGCTGGAAACGTTGGACCGCAACAATTTTCCCGATGAGTACGCCGAACATTCCGATCGCATCAAGGAATTGCGGCCGCTCCTGAAAGCCCACGGCATCCTCGACGTCATGCAGATCAAGAATCCGGAGGTCGCCGCCCTCGTCGGCGGCTGACCCGCCCACTGTCGCCGGGGGTATCGGGCGTACACACCGCCCGGTACCCTCGCGACTGTGAAAAAAGGCCAGCGCGCTCCCGGGTTCGAACTCCCCGACCAGTCCGGCACCGTCCGGTCGCTCGACTCCCTGCTGGCCGACGGCCCCCTGGTCCTGTTCTTCTTCCCGGCCGCCAATACCCCGGTGTGTACCGCGGAGGCGTGCCATTTCCGCGATCTCACAAGCGAATTCGCCGCCCTCGGCGCGAGCCGCGTGGGAATCAGCACCGATTCGGTCGACACCCAGGCCGGTTTCGATCAGGCGCAGAGCCTGGGCTATCCACTGTTGTCCGACAGCGACGGCGTCGTCGCCGAACGTTTCGGCGTCAAGCGCTCCGGGCTGATCGGCGGACTGCTCGGCAGCGTCATGCCGGTCAAACGGCAGACCTTCGTCATCGATACCGATCGCACCGTGCTCGCGGTGATCTCCGGGGAACTGCGCGCGAACGTCCATGCCGACTCGGCACTGGCCGCATTGCGCGAACATCGCGCCTGAACCGCGGCAGATGCCTCTCGCAAGTCACCATCGATGCGCGTTCCATACCGATTCGCTACCGCCACGCAAACGGCAACTGCGCCCACCGGCGGGCGCGAAACCGATACGGCATCGACACCGGCCGACCCTCCGATGAATGGTTTATAACCAGGGAATATCAATGTGCGGACAGCCTCCGCACCACTACCCCAACAGGGTGATGACTGTCACGTCCTGGACAACCGTACTGACGGTCGAGCGAAATCGTGGCAAACTTGTTGGTCGCGAGTGACGGTGAATTGAAGTTTCAACGGTCGTTAGCTTTGTGAACGATTGCGTCACTGGGGCAGCAAGGAAGGCACGAAGTGACGGAATGGCTCAATCCCACCGAACAGCGAGCATGGCGCGCCCTGGTCGCATTGACCACGCGGCTACCGGCGGCCATGGATACCCAGCTGCAGCGCGATGCGGGGATGACGCATTTCGAGTACTTCCTCATGACGCTGCTGTCCGAACAGCCCGGGCACCGGCTGCAACTCAGTGAACTGGCTTCCAGCGCGAACGCGTCGTTATCGCGGCTGTCGCACGTGATCACCAAGATGGAACGAGTCGGCTGGGCGCGACGGGAAGCCGTGCGCGGGCGCCGCGGTGCCAGCGCGGTGCTGACCGACGCCGGCTACCACCGGTGGGACCAGGCGACACCCGCCTATCTCGAGGCCGTCCGGGGCCTGGTTTTCGACGGGATCGACGATCGCCAGGTCGATCAGTTGCTCAGCCTGTGCACCACGCTGGTGACCCAGCTCGACACCGGTCTCGCACACGGTATCGGCCGCGCGGACGGGCTACCCGATCCACCCACGTCCGAGCCCGCGGCGAGCAGCTCGAACTGAGCGCGGTCACCGCGCGTCGGCGAGCAGCAGATCACCGTCCCAGCAGGTGTGGCTGCCGGTGTGGCAGGCCGCGCCCTGCTGATCCACGATCAGCAGGACGGCATCGCCGTCGCAGTCCAGCCGGACCTCGTGCACGTACTGGGTGTGCCCGGAGGTCTCCCCTTTGACCCAGTACTGCTGCCGGGAACGGGAGTAGTAGGTGGCGCGGCGGGTGGCCAGCGTGCGAGCCAGCGCCTCGTCGTCCATCCACGCCATCATCAACACATCTCCGGTGCCGCGCTCCTGGGCGATCGCCGCGACCAGGCCCGCCTCGTTGCGCTTGAGCCGGGCGGCCACGGCGGGATCCAAACTCGTACCCATCGTCATATCTGTCTCCTCGGTCAGCGGACGGTGATGCCCTGATCCCGCATCGCGGATTTGACCTGCGGAATCGTCAGATCACCGAAGTGGAAGACGCTCGCCGCGAGCACCGCGTCCGCCCCGGTCGCCACGGCCGGCGCGAAATGCTCGACCTGTCCGGCGCCACCACTGGCGATGATCGGCACCGACACCGCGGCGCGCACCGAGCTGATCAAGGGCAGATCGAATCCGCCCTTGGTGCCGTCGGCGTCCATCGAGTTGAGCAGAATCTCGCCCACACCCAGTTCCGCGCCGCGCACCGCCCATTCGATCGCATCGATGCCGGTACCGCGCTTACCGCCGTGCGTGGTCACCTCCCAGCCGGACGGGGTGGGTGTGCCGGTGTCGGGGACGCGGCGCGCGTCCACCGACAGCACGATGCACTGGGAACCGAAACGCTGCGCCATCTCGCGCAGGATCTCGGGGTTCGCGATGGCGGCGGTGTTCACCGACACCTTGTCCGCTCCCGCGCGCAGCAGCCGGTCCACATCCTCGACTGTGCGCACACCGCCGCCGACCGTGAGCGGGATGAAGATCTGCTCGGCCGTGCGGGTGACCACGTCGATCATGGTGCCGCGGTCGCCGCTCGAGGCGGTGACGTCGAGGAAGGTCAGCTCGTCGGCCCCCTGCGCGTCGTAGGCCGCGGCCAGCTCGACCGGGTCACCGGCGTCACGCAGGTTCTCGAAGTTCACGCCCTTGACCACCCGGCCGGCGTCGACGTCCAGGCACGGAATCACGCGTACCGCGAGTGTCATTGCGTCCCTTCCGAATTCTCGTCCCGCTCGGCGGGATCGTCCCGCTCGGCGGCGCGATCGACGGCGCTGTCGATCATTTCCAGCAGTTCTTCGTGCACGCCGGGAGCGGCGGCCAGGACCGACCGAGAGGTGATCGACCACGGCTCACCGCGCAGATCGGTCACCACCCCACCGGCCGCGCGGACCAGCGCCACCCCGGCGGCGTTGTCCCAAGGATGGTGGCCGAACACCACCGCGCCGCCCAGCACACCGGATGCGGTGTAGGCCAGGTCGATTCCGGTGGAACCGTGCATGCGCATCCGGCTGGACAGGCGGCTGAGCGCGCCCAGCAGATCGAAGCGGAACCGGCCCGGAATCCGGCCGTGCGCATCGATGTTGAAGGTACCGAAGCCGATCATGGCATCGGCCAGCCGACCGGATTCCAAGGGCGGCAGCGGCTTTCCGTTCAGCAGCAGCGGCCCGCCGACGGCCGCGGCGTACCGGTGTTCCAGCAGCGGCAACCAGGTCAGCCCGAGTACCGGCTGACCATCGTCGACCAGCGCCAGCAGCATTCCCGACAGCGGATGACCGGCCGAGTAGTTGAAGGTGCCGTCGATCGGATCGAGTACCCATGCGGTGCCCGAGCTCAGCTCCGGACCGCCGAATTCCTCACCGTGCACCGGGATTCCGGTGCGGTCCAGCAATTGCCGCGACAGCGTGCGTTCGAGCTCGAGGTCGAGTGCGGTGGCGAAATCACCGCGGCCCTTCTGCACCGCGCTGGGCGCCCCGACTCCTTCGACGAAACGTGGTGTCGCACTGTCGAGTATCTCGCTCGCCGTGGCGAGCAGTGCGGCCCGGTCGAAGGCGGCGGCGCACACGTCAGCGAACCGCGTCCAACGCCTCGGGCAGGGTGAAACGCCCGGCGTACAAGGCTTTTCCGACGATCGCGCCTTCGACACCGTCGGGTACCAGCCCGGAGATGGCACGCAGATCGTCGAGGGTCGAGACGCCGCCCGAGGCGATCACCGGCGCATCGGTGGCCGCGCACACCTGCCGCAGGATATCCAGATTGGGCCCCTGCAGGGTGCCGTCCTTGCTGACATCGGTGACCACGTAGCGGCTGCATCCGTCACGTTCGAGGCGTTCGAGCACCTCCCACAGATCGCCGCCGTCGCTCACCCAGCCACGGCCCCGCAACCGGTACTGGCCGTCGATGATCCGCACATCCAGGCCGACCGCGACCCGGTCGCCGTATTCGGCGATGGCCCGCGCGCACCATTGCGGATCTTCGAGCGCCGCGGTGCCGAGGTTGACCCGGGCACAGCCGGTGGCCATGGCGGCCTTCAGCGACTCGTCGTCGCGGATGCCGCCGGACAGCTCGACCTTCACATCGAGCTCACCGACCACCTCGGCGAGCAGTTCCCGATTGGAACCGCGCCCGAACGCCGCATCCAGATCCACCAGATGCACCCATTCGGCACCCGCCTGCTGCCAGGCCAGCGCGGCCTCACGGGGAGCGCCGTAGCCGGTTTCGCTACCGGCCTCCCCCTGGACCAGGCGCACGGCCTCACCATTGGCGACATCGACGGCGGGTAGCAGCACAAGACTCACGTGTGCAGCCTACTGGCAACCGGTTGGCGTCGCGGTGCCGGGATGTCGCATATGGGACGCCGGTCACGACCGCAAGGACGAACCTCACACGTTTGGGCTGGATATCGCCGGGCAATTCCGGACAATGCGCGTGTCACCGTACGCGAGCGGTCCTTGCCGACGGTCTCCGCGTACGTACCCTGGGGCGGGGGCACGTACTGCCCACGATGTCGACGAAGAGGATCTACCCCATGTCCCGGATCACGTTGCGGCCCATCGCGATCGCACTACCGTGCGCTGCGATCGGGGCGGCACTGGCCGTGACCCCGACCGCGGCCGCCACCCCCACCGACCCGATTCAGTTGGCGGCCTGCGATTTCGGCCGTCAGTTCACCACCTACGACTGGGCGGGATACGACGACTACAACCGTCGCGTCCTGGACCTGTCGACGGGAGCGTTCCGCGACCAGTTCACCGCCTCGGCGCCGGACCGGCGCGCACAGGCTTCCGCCGGGCACACCCGCTCGGAGGCCATGACGGTGGAGTGCCGCACCGATGTCGACGATCCCGAACATCCGCAGCTGGTGGTAACGGTGCAGCAGTCGACCTGCAGTGACGCCACCCTCGGGCTGCCGCGGCCGCAGCGCACCTCGATGCGGGTGGTCCTCGATCACGTCGACGGACGCTGGCTCGCCGGGCGGGTCGAGATGCTGCCCCAGCCCTGAGCCACCCGGATCACAGCGAGGCGACCCAGTTCCCGAGCAGCTGCGCCCCCGCATCACCGGACTTCTCCGGATGGAACTGGGTGGCGCACAGCGGCCCGTTCTCGACCGCCGCCAGGAACGGCCCGCCGTGTTCGGCCCAGATCAATCTGGCCGGGGCGAGGATGCCCTCGTCTTCCCACTCCCATTTCTGCGCGGCGTAGGAGTGCACGAAGTAGAAGCGGGTCTGCGGATCCATACCCGCGAACAGCACACTGTCGGCGGGTGCGGTCACGGTGTTCCAGCCCATGTGCGGAAGTACCTGCGCCGGTAGCCGTTCCACACTGCCGGGCCACTGACCGCACCCCTCGGTCTCGACGCCGAATTCGACACCGCGCTCGAACAGGATCTGCATGCCGACACAGATGCCGAGCACCGGGCGGCCACCGGCGAGCCGGGTTCCGATGATCCGCTCTCCGCGCACCTTCGTGAGCCCCGCCATACACGCGGCGAAGGCGCCGACCCCCGGAACGACCAGGCCGTCGGCATTGAGCGCGATCTCCGGATCGGCGGTCACCGTCACCTCGGCACCGGTCCGCGCCAGGGCGCGGGCGGCGGAGTGCAGATTGCCGGAACCGTAGTCCAGCAGTGCGACCGAAACGTTCACAGCGTTCCCTTCGTGGACGGCACCCCGGTGACCCGCGGATCGGGTTCCACCGCGGCCCGCAGCGCCCGTGCGACGGCCTTGAACTCGGCCTCGGTGATGTGGTGCTGATCGCGGCCGTAGAGCACCCGTACGTGCAGCGCGATCCGGGCGTTGAGCGCGATGGATTCGAAGACGTGCCGATTGAGCACGGTCGAGTAGGACGCGCCCGGGCCCGCACTGGGGATCACGGTCTGCAGCAGCCGTTCCGGTTCACCGTCGTGGACGCAATACGGCCGCCCGGACACGTCGACCACCGCGTGGGCGAGGGTCTCGTCCATCGGGATGAAGCAATCGCCGAAGCGGCGGATGCCCTTCTTGTCACCGAGCGCCTGCCCCAGCGCCTGGCCGAGGACGATGGCGGTGTCCTCCACCGTGTGGTGGGCCTCGATCTCGATGTCCCCCTTCGCCCGCACGGTCAGATCGAAACTGCCGTGCTGGCCGAAGGCGGTGAGCATGTGATCGTAGAACGGGACGCCGGTGCTGATGTCGGTGCGGCCGGTGCCGTCCAGATTCAGCTCGACGACGATGCTCGACTCCCGGGTGGTGCGTTCCACCCGCGCGGTTCGGTTCATACTCGCTTCCCCAGTCATCGGGAGATCACCTCGGTGGCCACCAGAGCCGCGCTCACGCGCAGGAATTCGTCGTTCTCGGCAGCCAGTCCGATGGTGACTCGCAGGTGGCCCGCGATGCCGACATCGCGAATCAGTACGCCCTCGTCCAGATAGCGCTGCCAGGTGCGCGGTGCGTCGGCGAACGAGCCGAACAGCAGGAAATTGGCATCCGAGGGCACGACCTCGAAGCCCAGCTCCCGCAGCGCCGCGGCGACCCGATCGCGCTGGGCGGCCAGTTCGGCGACGCTGCCCAGGGTCTCGTCCGCGTGCCGCAGAGCCGCCCGCGCGGCGGCCTGAGTGACCACCGACAGGTGGTAGGGCAACCGAACCAGCAGCATCGCCTCGATCACCGCGGGTGCGGCGACCAGATAGCCCAGCCGCCCGCCGGCGAAGGCGAATGCCTTGCTCATCGTGCGACTGACCACCAGTTTCGCCGGATACCGGTCGATCAGCGCCAGCGCGCTCGGCGCGGACGAGAACTCCCCGTAGGCCTCGTCGACGACGACGATGCCGGGTGCGGCGTCGAGGACGCGCTCCAGCTCGGCCGGCGCGATCGAATGCCCGGTCGGATTGTTGGGGCTGGTCACGAAGACCACATCGGGACGGCGATCGGCGATCACCGCCACCGCGTAATCGATGTCGAGGGAGAAGTCGGCATTGCGCTCGGCCTCGACCCATTCGGTGTCGATGCCCTCGGAGATGATCGGGTGCATCGAATACGAGGGAACGAAGCCCAGCGCACTGCGTTCCGGCCCGCCGAACGCCTGGAGCAGCTGCTGCAGGATCTCGTTGGACCCGTTGGCCGCCCAGACGTTCGCGGTGTCGACCCGCACACCGGTCTGCCGGGTCAGATACGCGGCCAGATCGCCACGCAGCGCCACCGCGTCCCGGTCGGGATAGCGGTGCAGATCGACCGCGGCGGCACGAATGGACTCGGCGACGTCGTCGACCAGGGCGCGGCTGGGCGGATGCGGATTCTCGTTGGTGTTCAGCTGCACCGGTACGGTCAATTGCGGTGCGCCATAAGGACTCTTACCCCGCAGGTTCTCGCGCAGCGGAAGCTCGTCGAGGGTGGTCCGAGCGCCGGGAATCGCGGCGGTATCGATCACGACAGCGCCTCGAACCGCACCTGCACGGCCTGCCCGTGCGCGGGCAGGTCCTCCGCGGCCGACAGTGCGACCACGTGCCCGGCAACGTCTTTCAGTGCCGCCTCGGTGTACTCGACGACGTGGATACCGCGCAGGAAGGTCTGCACGCTCAGGCCCGACGAGTGCCGGGCGCAGCCGGCCGTGGGCAGGACGTGATTGGATCCCGCGCAGTAGTCACCGAGGCTCACCGGTGACCACGCGCCGACGAAGATCGCACCCGCGCTGCGCACCCGGGCGGCGACCGCCGCGGCATCGGCGGTCTGGATCTCGAGGTGTTCGGCGGCATAGGCGTTGACCACCCGCAGTCCCTGCTCGACATCTTCGACCAGGACGATGCCGGACTGCTTGCCGGACAACGCCTCCGACACCCGATGCCGGTGCTTGACCACCGTGAGCTGGGTGTTGATCGCGGCATCGACCGCATCGGCGAGTGCGACGCTGTCGGTGACCAGAACGCTCGCGGCGAGCACGTCGTGCTCGGCCTGCGAGATGAGGTCGGCGGCCACATGGACCGGATCGGCGGTGGCGTCGGCCAGGATCGCGATCTCGGTGGGGCCGGCCTCGGCGTCGATGCCGACCAGGCCGCGGCACAACCGCTTGGCCGCGGTGACATAGATGTTGCCCGGCCCGGTGATCATGTCGACCGGCGCCAACTGCGCACCGTCGGTATCGGTGCCGCCGTAGGACAGCAGCGCCACCGCCTGGGCACCACCGACCGCCCACACTTCGGCGACACCGAGCAGTTTCGCCGCGGCGAGGATGGTGGGGTGCGGCAGGCCGCCGAACTGCTGCTGTGGCGGCGAGGCCACCACCAGCGACTCGACCCCCGCGGCCTGAGCCGGGACGACGTTCATGACGACGCTGGAGGGATAGACGGCATTACCGCCGGGCACATAGAGACCAACCCGCTCGACCGGTACCCAGCGTTCGGTGACGGTGCCGCCGGGCACGACCTCGGTGGTGGTGTCGGTGCGGCGCTGATCGGCGTGCACCTTGCGGGTGCGCTCGATCGCGACCTCGAGCGCGGTGCGCACGGCCGGGTCGAGTTCGGCGAGAGCTTTGTCCAGCTCAGCGGCCGGGACGCGCACGCTCGGGGGTGCCACGCCGTCGAATTGCACACTGAATTCCTGTGCGGCCTCGACGCCGCGGTCACGGATGGCCTCCACCACCGGCCGGACATGATGCAGCACCGAGTCCACGTCCACTCCCCCGCGCGGCAGCGCCGCGCGCAGTTCGGCAGCAGAGGGCGTGCGGCCGCGCAGATCCACGCGGGCCGGCTCGATGCGGCTTGTCATAGCGGTGTGAAATCCTTGTCTCTACGTTCGGTCTGTGCTGGTCATCACATCGAAGCGAAAGCTCCGGACCACCCACCAGCCTATCGGGTCCACGCCAGCCGATATTCGCCGCCCGAGGCGTCCGCGATCCCCCGGCGAGCGGCTTTGTCCCCGGGCGGCACGGCCGAGTCTGCCCCCTCGGACCAGGGCGCCCGGTGACCAGCGCGTGATCCGGCCGCCGGTCCGGCACCGAGATCGCGTGAAATCTCCGCGCGGATGCGGTCAGACGGCGTGTCGCTCGCGCAGGGCAGCGACACCGTCGCCGGTGAGCTCGTCCAGGGCGACCGGCCGGCCGACCATGGCAAGGGCCAGCGCCTCCCCCGGCCCGCGCACCTCGGGCCCGGTCCCCGACGCCCATTCGACATCGGTGGCGACCAGGCGCAGCCCGCGAGTGAACCGGCCCGGCCGGGCGAACGGATCGGGATGTTCGAGCACCGCCACGAGCCGATCGGCGGGAATCGTGCGCGGGCGCCCGAGCGGGCGACGGATGTCCTGGTGATGGACCGTCATGTCGGCCAGGCCCAGACTCGGCCACATCCGGGTGATGCGCTGACCGGAGCGTTCGAAGCGGGCGAGCAACTGCGCCGGTGGCAGATCCTGGACCCGGTCCACCAGATGAGCGTTGACCCGATCGGTGTCCATCCGGCAGCGAGCCGCGATCCTGGCGTAGCCGATCGGCGAGATCTCGTCGTAGAGAAGATGTCCCACCACATCACGCACCCGCCACCCGGCACACAGCGACGGCGTCTCCCACTCCGCATCGCTGAGCTCACCCAGCAGGGCGATCAGATCGGCGCGTTCATCGTTCAGCAGCTGCCGAATACTCACAGCCGCAACCCTACCCTCGGCAGCGGCGAGCCGACCGGCTGCTGTCGTCGCGCACAGTTCGCTGCCGATGTGCGTGAGAGCCGCTGTGCCGGTGCCCGTTTCATACCGGGTGCGACTGCCGACGATGCCGCGCCGGAACGATCACGCGTCGCGGAAGGCCACCGCGGTGCGTACCCGACCGGAGTGATCCTCCGAAACCAGCTGGGCGCGAACATCTTTGCGGTCCGAACGAGGGTGCATCATCCCGGCGGGTCCATGGACGACGTCCAGTGGCACCGCCGACTCTCAGGCGCGGGTATCGCTGTCGATGAGGAGCTGGCCGCCGGCTCCGGTGACGAACCGGAGTTCGGACGACTTGTCCCCTCCATCCTCGTAACTCACGCTGTCCACTCGGATGTTCACCGAGCCGTCGGAGTTGGAGTCGGCGACCTCGATCGTACTGAAATTGGTGACCTGATGCTGTTTCCAGTAGGACTCGAACGCAGCCTTGCTGCCGTAGACCTGCTGCGCGCCCGGCGTCAACTGGCTCCAGGCGTTGCCGCGGTCGGATTCGGTCAGCGTGTCGTAGAAACGCTTGGTTTCGGCAACCGCCTGCGCGGAGTCGACCTTGCCGGCGCTCTTGGCCTGTCCGACCGGGGCGACCGCCGGTGCCGACGGGCTCGCTTGTGCCGAGGCCGTCGCCGACGCCGAATTCGACTGCCCGCCCGAGGAATCCGTGCCCCCGCCGCTGAACATCAGGTACAGCGCGGCGGCGACGATGATCAGACCCGCCGCGAACCCACCGGCGAACACCCAGGGCTTGGGATTGCGGGTGGGCGCGGGAGCGGTGTCGGCCACGGCGTGGGACCGGGTCGGGTGAGCGTTGGCCGGGCGGACCGGCTGCATCTCCGGTTCGGACAGCACGGCGGCACCGGCCATCATCTCCGCGGTGGAGATATCGGCTTGTGCCTCACGGCGATCCAGTGTGCGGGTGGCCTGGCGGCGCGGTGCGCTGCGGTGGGTGGCCAGCATCCGGGTGGATTCGCCGTCGGCACCCTGATCGGCGAAGTCGGCCAGCTGATCACGCACATCGGTCATGCTCGGCCGGTCCTCCGGCTCGAAGCTGAGCAGATCGAGTACCAGATCGGTGAGCGGCCCGGCATTGCGCGGCTGGCTGAGCTGGCCGTTGGCCGCGGCGTACAACAGCGCGAGCGGATTCGGGTTCGTGCCGTAAGGCGGCTCACCCTCGAGCGAGTGGAAAAGCGTTGCGCCCAAGGCGAAGACGTCGGCGGCCGGGCTGGGCTCGGCGCCACGGGCGACCTCGGGGGCCAGATACGCGGCGGTGCCCGAGATCAGGCCGGTCGCAGTGAGATTCACATCGCCCTTGGCCTTGGAGATGCCGAAGTCGGTGATCTTCACCGTGCCGTTGTCGCCGAGCAGGACGTTGCCCGGTTTGATGTCGCGGTGCACGATGCCCGCGCGATGGGCGGCGACCAGAGCCGAGGCCACCTGCTCACCGATCCGCGACACCTGCGGCAGCGGCAGGGTGGTCTGTGCGGACAGCACCACCGCCAGACTCTGCGACTGCAGGTATTCCATGATCAGGCAGGGATCACCCTCGTGATCGGTGATGTCGAAGACCACGATCGCGTTGGGGTGCTGGAAACGCGCCGCATTGCGCGCCTCACGTGCGGCGCGCTGGCGGACGATGTCCTTCTCACCCGGCGGCAGACTGGGCTGGGTGAGGATCTGCTTGATGGCGACCGACCGTTCGAGTCGTTCGTCGACGGCGCGCCAGACGACGCCTGTGCCGCCGCTACCAATCCGCTCGACCAGGCGGTAATGCCCTGCGATCACTTGGCCGGTTTCGATGGCACTACTCCGAGTTTCTCCGCGATTCGTGACTTACCGCGCGCGGGGTCCTGTCCCGCGCGTGTTCGGAGACGAGTGTAGCGGGCCTGACGGGCCGCTTTGACCCCGGAGCGACTTCTGTGGGGAATATGTGTGACAACCGTGCGATGCGGGCGAGATCACTCCGCTATTACCCCGGGACACCCTGTGATGAAGCTCACTTCGAGGAACTGCTCACTACTACTGTTTCCGCAGGAAACGTCCGGCGGCTTCGACGGCCGGAACCGAGCTCCCGGCATCGGAGACGAAGACCGCCAGTGCGAGGTCGCCGTCGATGCCGACGAACCAGCCGTGCGCGTGGGTGTCGTCGATGTATTCCGCCGTGCCGGTCTTGCCGAGCAGATCCGGGATATCGGCGAGACTGGTCGCCGTCCCGCTCGTAATCGTCTCACGCATCATGGTTTTCACCTGCTCGAGGATCGGCGCGGGGATGGGCGGCGGAGCCTGATCCGCCGTCGCCGGCCGGCCCGCGACGAGCGTGGGGGCCGGTGTCGAACCGTGCGCGACGGTCGCGGCGACCAGTGCCATGCCGAACGGGGACGCGGTCACCCGGCCCTGGCCGATCCCTTCCTCGACCCGCAGCGCGGGAGTATCGGCCGTCGGGACCTTGCCGGTCACCGTGGTCATTCCCGGTGCGGTGAAATCCACGCCAAGACCCAGTTGCGCCGCGGCGCGGGTGAGCCCGTCCGGCGGCAGGTTCACCGCGAGCCGGCCCATCGAGGTGTTGCAGGACTTGGCGAAGGCCGTGTGCAGTGGCACCGTGCCGAGGTCGAAGTTGTTGTCGTTGGGGATCTGCCGGCCTTCGATGTTCTCGGTGCCGGGGCAGGCGACCATAGTGTCGGCGGTGACCTGTCCGGCCTGCAGCGCCGCCGTGACGGTCACCGTCTTGAAGGTGGATCCCGGTGGATACAGGCCGGTCAACGCGATCGGCCCCTGAGCGTCGGCGGGCGCGTTCTGTGCCACCGCGAGCAGATTGCCGGTGGACGGTTGCAGGACCACCATCGCCGCGGGAGTCGCAACCGGGGCCAACGCCGCCTCGGCACGATCGAGCGCGGCCGTATCGAGGGTCGTCGGGATGTCGGGGACCGGCTTCGGATCCTGTCCGCCGACCGTCTGCGGGCCACCGGCCGTCTGCGCGCGCACGGCCCACCCCGCGGCCGCGTCGGTGTCGTGCTGCCAGAGATCGCTCAGGCCGGCCAGTGCCGGTGAGGACAATGCCTGATCGACGGTCAGCAGCCGGTTCTGCGGTGCCAGTGTGACATTCGGCAGGGCGCTCAGCCGGTCCTGCACGCGCGCCAGATCATCGGCGCGCAGCGTGATCGCGGTGACCGGTGTGCCCCGGGCCTGGTTCATCTGCTGTTGCAGACTCGCGGCGGTGATCGTCGGATCGATCGAATCGAGCACGCCCGCAACGGCGTTCGGATCGGCGCCGGGGGCGAGCTGGACCAGGGTGACGACCTGCTGGGTCATCAGGTCCGCACCATCGTGGTCGAGCACCCGCGCGGCGGGCCGCGGCGCCACCGTGTCGTAGGTCAGCGGACCGGCGTCCAGGCCGGGAGCGACCGTGGCCGGGCTCCACCGCACCGTCCAGCGGTCGCCGGATTCGTCGGCGGTTCCGGTCGTGGTGTAGGTCCACGTGTTACCGGCGGTACCGAAGTTCCAGGTGGTGGCCAGGGTGAAGCCGGCGTGGCGATCGGACCGGTCGACGGAGCGCACCTCGACTCGGACCTTCCTACCGAGGCTGTCGAACAGAGCGCCGAGCGTGCTGGTGGCCTGTGCGGGATCGCTGGTGAGATTCGCGGCCGCCGCGGCGTCACCGCGGGTCAACGCGTCGGCGAAGCTGTGCACGCTGGTATCGAGCCGGTCGGCGGAACTGTCGCCGGAGCAGGCGGCGGCAGCGAGAACCGGGGCGGCGATCAGAGCGAGCAGCTTCGAACCGGTGCGCACGCGGCCGACCCTACCGCCGCGATCGGCCGGTGCGTGGCACCTCGCGGCGGCGTGCCAGAGATCCCGCGCGGTCAGCGGGTGCGCCACTCACCGGCCGCCAGCCGGGCCGCGTCGGCGTCATCGAGTTCGATATCGAATTCGGCGGCAAGGATCTTCGGCAGGTCATGTGGTGGCAGGTCGCGGCTGTGCGAGGTGCCGTCCGGATATTCGGTGATCCAGGTGGTGTCATCGATGATGTCGTGGCGGTCGGGCCGGAATCGCTGGATGAAGGGCCGCGCCACGAACGGCGACCGTGGTGAGGTGGACACGAAGTGATTGCCCACAGCGTAGTCGATGCGGTACTGCGGGTTCATCGTGAAGCTGTGACGGTCGATCCAGCCCTGGCGGGCGAACTGGTGCAGCACCCACAGTTCGGAGTCGAGTTCACCCCGCACGCGTTCGAGCCGGAAGCGCCAGTCACCGGTCCGGGTCTCGCCCGCGTCCGGGTCCAGTGGCAGCGGCGCCGACGGCCCGGCGCCGAATCCGACGTCGCACAACCAGATCCGCTCGTCGTCGGCGGTGCCGACCCGCAGCAGTGCGTGGGTGGCCGGTCGGATGGTGCCGCGGGGCGCACCCATGCTGACCCGGCCCTGCAGTCCGATCACACCGAATCCGAGTCGTTCCAGCGCGGCGGCGAACAGGACGATGTTCTCGTAGCAGTAGCCACCCCGACGGGCTCCTACGAGCTTGTCCTGCAGCGCAGGAAGGTCCAGCCGCACCGCGTGCCCCAGGACGGCATCGACGTTCTCGAACGGAATCGTCGTGGTGTGCGCGTACTGCAGTGCGCGCAGCGTTTCCAGCGTGGGTTCCCGCGCTGCGGTGAATCCGATGCGGGCCAGATATGCCGGCAGGTCCAGTTCCGCGCCGTCCCACTTCGAGGTCGGGGCCGGATAGCCCGTCATGACGCCTCCTCCGCACGGCGCCCGGCCGTATGTCGTTCCGATGACTGTCATGATCAACCGCCGATGGCCGCCCGGTGTTCCACCCCCGGCGCGGCACGGGTGACCGCCGCGTCGATCAGCCCGCGGGCAGGCCGACCCGATCATGCTCGAGCGCGGC
Organism: Nocardia sp. NPDC052254; assembly: GCF_040679495.1. NCBI lineage: Bacteria > Bacillati > Actinomycetota > Actinomycetes > Mycobacteriales > Nocardiaceae > Nocardia > Nocardia sp. NPDC052254. The sequence goes on from NZ_JBFAUW010000006.1 coordinate 130,578, forward strand.
GCGCAGCACCGCGAGCGCCTGCGCGACGACCGGCGACGCCACGTCCGGGGTCGCGGCGAACAGTTCGCCGAGCCGCTCGACGAAGGTCTCCTCGGCCGCGGCCACCAGCTGGGCGCCGGCTGTGGTCAGGGTCAGCAGCGACGACCGGCGATCCGACGGGTTCGGCTGCCGCGCAACCCATCCCTGCTTCTCCAAGCGGTCGACACCTTTGCTGATCGCCCCGATTCCCGCCGCGAATTCGGTGGCGAGATCGGCCACCCGGGCGCTGGGGTGCGCACGCAGGAAACGCAGCGATTCGAATTGTGACGTGACGATTCCATGGCGTTCCCGCAGACGATCGTTGACGGCGTTGTACAACCGCGTCTCGCTCCGGACGAGATCGGCGAACAGCTGCGGCAGATCGACATCACCTCGCTCCGATTTATATTCCATGGCATATACTGTACAGGAATGCAATTATCGGGAAGGTGCATATGAGCCAGGCACAACGCGCGCGGATCGACGCGATGCTGCGGCAGCCACGACCGACGGAACCGCGAACGGTGGCCGAGATCCGGGACGGATTTCGCGCACTCATGTCCGGGATGGCCGTACCGGCCGGAATACGTACCCGGACAATCCCACTGGGGACCCGGCCCGCGGTACTCGTCGAACCGCCGGGTCCCGCGCGAGCCGCGACGATCCTGTATTTCCACGGTGGTGGTTTCGTCTACGGCTCACCCGAGACGGCGATGTCGCTCACCGGAAATCTGGTGAGCCGGACCGGTTTCCGGGCATTGTCGGTCGACTACCGACTGGCGCCCGAACATCCGTTCCCGGCCGCCGTCGAGGACACCCTCGATGCCTACCGCGCCCTGCTCGACAGCGGCGAACCACCGTCGGCCGTGGCGTTCGCCGGCGATTCCGCGGGTGGCGGCCTGGCCGTCACCACGTGTCTCGCGGCCCGCGACGCGGGCCTGCCGCTGCCCGCCGCGATCGTGGCGTTCTCCCCCGGACTCGATATGACTCGCACCGGCGCCAGCATGGTGAGCAAGGCCGGGATCGATCCGCTGTTCACCCGCGCGAGCCTGGACCACACCGGTGCCATGTATCTCGCGGGCCAGGACCCCAGCCAGCCATTGCTCAGCCCGGCGGTGCTCGCCGACCTCACCGGTTTCCCGCCGATGCTCCTGCAGGTGGGCACCAACGAATTGCTGCTGGACGACTCCACCCGTCTCGCCGCCCGGGCGCGCGCGGCGGAGGTGGACGTCGTTCTCGATGTGACCGCCGGTGTACCGCATGTGTTCCAGTGCTTCACCGGAATTCTCGACGAAGCGGACGAGGCGCTGGACCGGGCGGCACAGTTCCTCGGCCAACGCCTGCGCGAGCGCGACACCCGCTAGTATTCGACCATGCGTTCGATCACCGTCGCCGAGCGGCGCGCGCGACTGGCCCGCCGGCACCGGCTCACCGGATCGGATCGCGGTACCGATCCGGCCGGTATCGCCGATTCGATGGTCGCCCTGCACGCCACCGATCCGGCGACCGTGTATCTGTCGATCTGCGCCCGCAGCGAGGGCCTGACACCCGCCGATGTGGAGCGGGCGCTCTACGACGACCGGTCGCTGCTGCGCATGCTGGCCATGCGCCGCACCATGTTCGTGGTGCCGGTCGATCTGGTCCCGGTACTGCAGGCCGCGGTCGCCGACGCGCTCGCGGTCAAGCAGCGCCGTGCCTACGGCAAATATCTGCAGCAGGTGGTCGACGGCGATATCGATGTCTGGCTGGCCGAGGTCGCCGACGAGACCCACCGGGAACTGCTGGCCCGGGGCAGTGCGACGGGCGCCCAACTGTCGGCGGCGATTCCGCGGTTGCGCACGCAGGTGGACACCGCGCCTGGTAAGTCGTATTCGAAACCCACCAACATCACCACCTGGGTACTGCTCATCCTCGGTTGTGACGGTGCCATCGTGCGCGGCCGCCCGGGCGGCAGCTGGACCAGCAGCCAGTACACCTGGGCGCCGCGGGAGGCCTGGCTGCCCGAGCACCAGCCGATCGCGCTCGAGCCGGCCCGCACCGAGCTCGCCCGCCGCTGGCTGCGGGCCTTCGGTCCGGCTCCGGTGGCGGATCTGACCTGGTGGACCGGATGGACGAAAACCGATGTGCGCACAACACTGTCGAACCTCGAGGTGACCGAGGTCGATCTCGACGGCTCCCCCGGCATCGTGCTGTCCGACGACACCGGCCCCGAGCCCGAACCCGAACCGTGGGCCGCGCTGCTGCCCGCCCTGGATCCGACGACGATGGGCTGGCAGTCGCGCGACTGGTTCCTGGGCCCACACGCGCCCGCGCTGTTCGACACCAACGGCAATGCCGGGCCGAGTATCTGGGTCGACGGCCGGATCGTCGGCGGCTGGGCCCAGCGCGCCGACGGTGAGATCGCCTGGCGGCTACTGGAAGACATCGGCGCCGATGCGAAGGCGCTCGTCGACCGGGAGGTGGAACGCACGGCCGCCTGGTTCGGTACGGTGCGGGCCATTCCTCGTTTCCGCACACCGCTGGAACGCGAGCTCACCGCCTGAGGCCGGGCCCCCGCGGCGCGGAATCGGCGCTCAGTTCTGGCGGGGCAGGAGTTCGGCGACGAATCGATCGAGGAAATCTCCCGACACGTCACCGGCGGCCGGTACCACCACGAATTTGCTGAGCCCAGCCGCGAGGTGGGCGTCGACGAGGCGGTGCAACTGCGGCCAGCTGCCCGCCACCAGGTCGGCGGGGTCGATATCGGGACGCTGCTGCGCGATCCGGGCCGCCGGTCCGGAGGGGATACCGTCCTGCGCCAGCAGCAGCGTGATGCCGAAATGATCGGCTTCGATCTCCCGGCCCGCCGCTTGCGCCGCCGCATCGATCGCGATGACCCCGGCGGCGGCCTCGGCCGGGGTCAGGAAACTGCCCAGCCAGCCGTCGCCATACCGGCCGACGCGGCGCAATGCCGCCGGTGCACGGCCGCCGAGCCAGATGTCGGGCGGCCGGGTCGGGCGCGTGCCCACGCCGGCACCGCGGACGGTGAAGTACTCGCCGTCGAAATCGACGTCATCGGCCCGCAATACGCTGCGCAGCAATCGCAACGACTCGTCGAATACGGCACCGCGGCGGCCCGGCACCGGGAACAGGTCCTGTTCGCCGGGGCCGGCCGGGCGCAATCCGAACACCGGCAGCACCCGCCGGGGCGCGAGCAATGCCAGCGATGCCAGCTGTTTGGCGACCAGAACAGGATGGCGGCCGGGCAGGATCGCCACCGAGGTGCCGACCTTGAGCCGTTCGGTACGCGACAACGCGAACGCCATCCCCACCATCGGGTCCACGGCCGGCGCGAAGACGAGTTCGGAGAACCACAGGGAATCGACACCCTCGGATTCCAGCCGGTCGACGAGGGCGGGCAGAGCGGCGGGATCGGCCTGCGAACCCGTACCCACGCCGAACCGTATCTTCATCGCGACCCTCCACACCGACATCGCATTCGATGCATGACAACGCCGGTGGCGCGAGCAATTATTTCGGCCCGGGCCGAACTACATGTCCAGGCCCAGATCCAGCACCCGCACCGAGTGGGTGAGCGCGCCGACGGCGAGATAGTCGACGCCGGTGCGCGCGTAGTCGGCGGCGGCGTCGAGCGACAGCCCACCGGACGATTCGAGTTTCGTGCGCGGGGAGCGGCTGTTGCGACGCTGTACCGCCGACTGGGTGGCCCACAGCGCGAAGTTGTCCAGCAGCACCAGTTCCACGTCTTCGGCCAGGACGGCGTCGAGCTGGTCGAGGCTGTCGACCTCGACCTCGCATTCGATATCGGGATCCAGTTCCCGCACCGCGCGCAGGGCCGCGACCACCGATCCGGCGGCGACCACGTGGTTGTCCTTGATCAGGGCGGCGTCACCGAGCCCCATCCGATGGTTGACGCCACCACCCACCCGCACCGAATACTTCTGCAGCGCACGCAGACCCGGCAGCGTCTTGCGGCTGTCGCGGATACGGCAGCCGGTACCCTCGACCGCGTCGACCCACGCGGCGGTGGCGGTGGCGATACCGGACATGTGCGTGACCAGGTTGAGCATGGTGCGTTCGGCGGTGAGCAGCTGCCGGGTCGGTGCGACGACGGTGAGTACGGCGTCGCCCGCCGCGACCCGGGTACCGTCGGCGACCCGATCGGTCACCTCGTAGTTCCCGGCGCCGATCACCTCGTCGAGGACCAGCAGTCCCACATCGATGCCGGCGATCGTGCCGGGCTGCCGCGACACCATCGCCGCCTTGACGGTCGCATCGGCGGGAACCGTAGCGGCCGAGGTGATATCGGGTCCGTACCGCAGGTCCTCGTCGAGTGCGGTGCGGATCAGCGCACGCAGTTCCGTGCGGTCGAGTTCGGGGGCCGGTGCCATCATCTACTCCTCGGCAGGTCGGTGTGGTTGTGCGGCACGGTCATCGGACGCCCACCGCGGGCAGCGGGTCGGCGAGCGCGATCGGCTCGCTCACCACCTGGGGGCGCCCGTCGGAACCGAGCCGGATCGCGACGCTGCGCCGCAGCTCCTCGCGAGGCTCCGGGCAGTCCGACCGGGTGTGGCACCCACGGCTCTCCGCACGGGCGGTGGCCACCACCAGCAGTGCGCGGGCGGTCATGGTGAGTGCGGCGTCCTCGACCGCGCGCAGCACGCCCGCCGGGCGATCACCGGCCGATACGGCCCGCACGGCAACGGAATCCGCGGGATCGGGGCACTGCGCGCCGGCGCCCTCCGATTCGGATACCTGTTGCGCGGCCGCTTCTTCCGTCATCTCTTCCGGCTCCGCGTCACCGTCGTTCATCAGCGCCAATACCCGCAGCATGGCACCGCGCAGTCCATCACCGTCGCGAACCACCGATGCGTGCGCGGACATCAACTGCTGCAGGGCGGTTCGGTCGATCCGGGGCAACCGGGCCGGCGTCACCTCCGCGACCCGAGCGCTCGCGCCCAGCCGTTCGGTGGCCGCGGCACCGGCTCGCTCACCGACCACGAGGCCTTCCAGCAGGCTGTTGGAGGCCAGCCGGTTGGCGCCGTGCAGACCGGTCCGCGCCACCTCGCCGGCCGCGTACAGCCCGGGCACCGAGGTCCGGCCGTGGGTGTCGGTCACGATCCCGCCGCATTGGAAATGCGCGGCCGGGGCGACCGGGATCAGATCGGTGCGCGGATCCAGGCCCGCGGCGCGGCACGAGGTGGTGATGGTCGGAAAGCGTTGCGAGAAGCCGTCGATCGAGCGGGCGTCGAGATAGACGTGCTCGGTTCCGAGCCGGCGCATGCGCGCGGCGATGGCCCTGGACACGATGTCACGCGGTGCCAGATCACCACGGGGATCGATCCCCGCGGTGACCGATTCGCCCGCCGCATCGACCAGGATCGCCCCCTCGCCGCGCACGGCCTCGCTGATCAGCGGTCGGCGCCCCAGCCCGTCGGGACTGAACAGGACGGTGGGGTGGAACTGCACGAACTCCAGATCCGCGACCGACGCACCGGCCCGAAGGGCCAGGGCGATCCCGTCCGCGGTGGCGCCCGGCGGGTTGGTGCTGCAGGAATAGAGCTGGCCGAGCCCGCCGGTGGCCAGCAGCACCGCCGGTGTGTGGACGATGCCGAATCCCTTGTCCGACACCACGATCACACCGCGCACCCCGTCGGGACCGGTGACGATATCGAGGGCCGCGGTGCCGAACAGCACCGGAAGTCCGGCCGCGTTCAACGCGCGCTGCACCTCGGCCCCGGTCGCGTCACCACCGGCGTGAATGATGCGGCGGGTGCTGTGCCCGCCCTCGCGGGTGCGCGAGACCCGGCCGTCGCGACCCAGATCGAAGACCGCGCCCAGATCGGTCAGCGCCGCGACCGCATCGGCGCCGGCGGTCACGACCGAGCGCACCGCCTGCGGATCACACAGTCCCGCACCGGCATCGACCGTGTCCTCGACATGCGAGTCGACCGTGTCTCCCTCCGGCGCGACCACGGCGATCCCGCCCTGCGCGTATTGGGTGGACGTATCGGTCGGGCCGCCCTTGCTCAGGGTCAGGACCCGCAACCCCCGCAGCGACGCGGTGCGGGCCGCGGTCAGACCCGCGACCCCGCCACCGATCACCACCAGATCAGCATCGGCCTCCCAGCCGATCGACGGTGTCGACATCATCGTGAAACCTCTCCGGCTCGCCCGAGCGCGGGTTCCGGTGGCTATTCGCCGCCGCCGGGATTGCCGATGGAGATCATGCGCTGCACCGAATTGCGGGCCAGCGCAGCGGTTTCCGGATCGACGTGCACCTCGTCGAGATTCTCGGTCAGGCAGCGCAGCAGCGCCGCCGGCGTGATCATCTTCATGTACTTGCACGCCGCGCGGTCGTTGACCGCCTGGAAGTCGATGTCGGGTGCGGCCTTGCGCAGTTGGTGCAGCATGCCGACCTCGGTCGCGACCAGCACCTGGCTCGACCGCGCGGCCTTGGCGGCGTCGATCATGCCGCCGGTGGACAGGATGTGCACCCGGTCGGCCGGGAACGCACCTTCACCCGCGAGGTACAGCGCCGAGGTGGCGCAACCGCATTCGGGGTGGACGAACAGCTCGGCATCCGGGTGGGTGCGGGCCTGCTCGGTGAGCTCATCACCGTTGATACCGGCGTGCACATGGCACTCACCGGCCCAGATGTGCATGTTCTCGCGGCCGGTGACCCGCTTGACGTGCGCGCCCAGGAACTGGTCGGGCAGGAAGAGCACCTCGCGCTCCGGGTCGATGGCGGCGACCACGTCGACGGCGTTGGAGGAGGTGCAGCAGATGTCGGTGAGTGCCTTCACCGCGGCGGTGGTGTTCACGTAGGACACCACCACGGCGCCGGGATGTTCTGCCTTCCACTCCCGCAATTCGTCGGCGGTGATGGAGTCGGCCAGCGAGCAGCCCGCGCGCTGGTCGGGTATGAGCACCGTCTTGTCCGGGCTCAGGATCTTGGCGGTCTCGGCCATGAAGTGCACACCGCAGAACACGATGGTGTCCTCGGGCGCTTCGGCGGCGATCCGCGACAGTGCGAGCGAGTCACCGACGTGATCGGCGACGTCCTGGATCTCGGGTAGTTCGTAGTTGTGCGCCAGGATGGTGGCGTTGCGCTCGCGCGCGAGCCGCTTGATCTCCGCCGCCCACTCCGGTGTGGCCTCGACTCCGCCGAATCCGGCCGGACCGTCGATGACCTGCGCTGCGAATGCCGTCGTCGTCAGACTCGTTGACGCCATGGCATGGCTCCTTCCTCATGCGCCCGGCACCCTCACCGAGCACATCACCCCGGGCCGATTCGCTTCAGCCCGGTTTTCGACTTACAATCGAAAACGTGGCCCATAGTAGCACCATTCACGAATCGCTCACCGCGGTGTTCCAGGTTCGTCGCTTCTTGGACATCATCACCGCAGGTCCAGGCGGTGTCGGAGGTGACGGGGTGGTTGCCAGCGAACCGATCGACCCCCAGGCGCCGCGCGCGAGCCGAGGGGCGCGCACCGAACTCGGCGTACTGCTGTGGCAGCGCGCCATGGAACCGCAGACCGGGACCTGGTCGCTGCCCGGCGGCCGATTGCGCGACGACGAGGATCTCGACACCTCGGCCCGCCGTCAGCTCGCCGAGAAGGTGGATGTGCGCGAGTTGTGGCACATCGAGCAGCTGTCGGTGTTCAGCGATCCGCATCGGGTGCCGGGAGTGCGCCGCATCGCCTCGGCCCATCTGGGCCTGGTGCCGCTGACCGCCGATCCGCAGTTGCCCGCCGACACCCGCTGGCATCCGGTCTCGGCCCTGCCGAACATGTCCTTCGACCACGGCACCGTCGTCCATCACGCCCGCACCCGCCTGGCCGCGAAACTGTCCTACACCAATCTCGCCTTCGCCCTGGCACCGTCGACGTTCACCATGTCCACGCTGCGGGAAATCTATTGCACCGCACTGGGATACGACGTCGACACCACAAATCTGCAGCGCGTGCTGTCCCGCCGCAAGGTGATCACGCCCACCGGTGACACCGCCGCACCGGGCCGCTCGGGCGGGCGCCCCGCGGCGGTCTACCGTTTCACCGACGACGAGATCCGGGTGACCGACGAATTCGCCGCGCTCCGCCCACCGGCCTGACCACACTCCCCGGACGCTCCGGCACGATCCCGACACGCACGGTAGCGTCGGCGGAATGGAATCGCTGATGCACCGGATTCTCGATATCGCGCCGGTGTGGATCTATCTGACGGTCGGGCTGCTGGTATTCGCCGAGGACGCCATCTTCGTCGGATTCGTCATTCCCGGTGAGACTGCCGCCGTACTGGGCGGTGTCGCGGCGAGTCAGGGCCACATCGAGTTGTGGGTGATGATCGTGCTGGTGGTGGCCGCGGCGATCCTCGGCGACAGTGTGGGATACGAGGTCGGCAAGCATTTCGGTAGCCGGTTGCTCGAGGCCGATTTCCTGGACAAGCACCGCGGCCGGCTCGACCGGGCACAGAGCTTCCTGGCCCATCGCGGTGGCTGGGCGGTCTTTCTGGGGCGGTTCACCGCCTTCTTCCGTGCGGTGATGCCTGCCCTCGTCGGCGCGTCCCGGATGCCGTATCCACGGTTCCTGGCCTACAACGCCGTGGGCGGCGTCGTATGGGGCACGACCTTCGTGGTGCTGGGTTTCGTGGCCGGCAACTCCTACGAGAAGGTGGCCAAGACGGTCGGCCGCGATATGGCGATCGCGGTGGTGGTGATCGTGGTGCTGGGGCTGATCGTGTGGAAGGTCCGGGAACGCCGCCACGACAAGACGATCGAATCCGAATATCACGCCACCCACGAAGGGCAGACCACCACCGAGGGCCACTGAGCCGCGCGGCCTCCGGCGATCACCAGCCCCGATCGCGATGCTTCGCGTTGCGCCGGTATACGCGCTTGTTCGCGATCGGTTGCGCCGCAGAAGATCTGCGCAATGCGTGCCTGCGCCGCCACGCGATCAGGTCGGCGCGCTCGCGCTCCTCGATCGCCGCGCAGTCGCCGGACTTCTCGTTCGTCATCTCGGACCTCCTCTCCCCGCTCGATGAACATCCGAGCCGGACAGTAACGTCCCGCGGCCCGCGACCACCACCGAATTAACGGGTGGCCCGGTCCGGGCAGGTCTGGAGGTACGCGGCACACAACTGCTGGGCCGCAACGATATTCGGGCCGTGAACGGTCAGCGGCCGGAATCGGATCCCTGACAGGGGCCGTTCGTGGGGCGGCCGGACGGCCAGGCGTACGGACCGTAGGACACATCCGACATCGTGGCGCGCGGCTCGTCGGCCGGATCGGATCCATCACCGCGGCCCAGATCCTCGGAGGTGCTCAATGCCGACAGCACCAGCACGACCAGTCCGGCCAGCAACGGCTGCAACAGCAGCACCGTCCAGCCCTCCACACCGGGAGCGAGCTCGACGATGCTGCGCACCGGCGGATTGTGCGGTTGCGGATGGATCCAGCCCGCGACCTGTTCACCGAACCAGGACATCAACCAGGCGCCGGCCAGCGAACCGAGCAGCAGTCCGGCCAGCATGGACGGTCCGCGAGCGGCCCGGCGACGCCAGACCGCGGCGGCACTCAGCAGACCGGCCACCACGCCGACACAGGCGAAGATCGCCACCGCGTCGAACCGATGGACGCTCTCACCGGTCAGCGGCAACGGATCTCGGCCGCCGCTCACGACCAGCGATTTCTCGGTGGGTGCGAGCAGACCCCACACACCGCCTCCGACCAGGCTCACCACCAGTACCGCCGGCACGATCCACAGCACGGCCCGCAGATCGCGGCGCACCGGTTCGAGAACGGCGACCGCCATCAGCGATGGTCCAGGCCGTGCGAATCGATCACGCCGTGCCGGGAGCATTTCGCCCACCAGCCGTCCGGGCTCACCTGCACGATCATCCGGCGTCCACACGCCTCGCAGAAACGGGGCGGTTCCAGCCCGAGCGCGGCCGCGGCGGGGACCGGATCGTCCAGGCCCACGACGATCCGCTTACCCGTGTACGGGTTGTAGCGCTCTTGCATATCAGGCTGTGGCATCTGGACCACCATTCGCGAAACCCCTAGTGAAGTGCAGCTCTCCAGCTGCTCGACAATACCCGAAAATATCGCGCGGGCCGCGGATCAGAGAGTCTCGTTGAGTGCCTTGATCGGCATCTTCAGATCGACCAGCAGATCCAGGTCGGCCTCGGCCGGGCGGCCCAGCGTGGTCAGGTAGTTGCCGACGATGACCGCGTTGATGCCACCGAGGATGCCCTGCTTGGCACCGAGGTCACCGAGGGTGATCTCACGGCCACCCGCGAAACGCAGGATGGTGCGGGGCAGCGCCAGCCGGAAGGCGGCCACGGCGCGCAGCGCATCGGCGGCGGGCAGGACCTCGAGGTCGCCGAAGGGGGTGCCCGGACGCGGGTTGAGGAAGTTCAGCGGCACCTCGTCGGGCTCGAGTTCGGCCAGGTTGGCGGCGAATTCGGCACGCTGCTCCAGCGACTCGCCCATGCCGAGGATGCCACCACAGCACACCTCCATACCGGCCTCGCGCACCATGCGCAGGGTGTCCCAGCGCTCCTCCCAGCTGTGGGTGGTGACGACGTTCGGGAAGTGCGAACGAGAGGTCTCGAGGTTGTGGTTGTAGCGGTGCACGCCCATCGCGGCGAGCTGATCGACCTGTGCCTGGTCGAGCATGCCCAGCGAGCACGCGACCTGGATGTCGACCTCGTTGCGGATGGCTTCCACACCGGCGGCGACCTGTGCCATCAGGCGCTCGTCGGGACCGCGGACGGCGGCGACGATGCAGAATTCGGTCGCGCCGGTCTTGGCGGTCTGCTTGGCGGCCTCGACCAGGCTGGGGATATCGAGCCAGGCGGCGCGCACGGGCGACTGGAACAGGCCCGACTGCGAGCAGAAGTGGCAGTCCTCCGGGCAACCACCGGTCTTGAGCGAGATGATGCCCTCGACCTCGACCTCCGGGCCACACCACTTCATCCGGACCTCGTGCGCGAGCTCCAGCAGTGCCTCGAGCTGATCGTCGCCCAGGCGCAGCACCTCGAGGGTCTGCTCCTGCGTCAGCCCGACGCCCCGCTCGAGCACCTGCTCGCGGGCGGTGGCCAGAATGTCGGTCTTCACGGGTGCCTGCGTCACAGCACGAATCCCTTCCTCCGGCCGATGTGGCCGTGCCATTTGCGACATGGACTCGGCTCTACGTGGTTACGCAGGCTGCCGCCTTCGGGCTCGACCGCCCATGCCGTGCAACTTGAACGGTGTTCAGGCTAGGGTAACGGGGTCAGTGAGTCAAAACACCGAGGGGTGGGTTATGCAGCTGCATCGGGGCGATGTGATCGACGGCGCCATCGCCATCCTCGACCAGTACGGCCTCGCCGATCTGACCATGCGCCGGCTTGCCACCGCCCTGCACGTGCAGCCCGGGGCGCTCTACTGGCATTTCCCGAACAAGCAGGCACTGCTGGGCGCGGTGGCCGACCGCGTCCTCACACCGATGGACGAGCCGGTGACCGCCGAGGACTGGCCGGGACAGATCGACGAGCTGGCACATCGGCTGCGCTCGTGCCTGCTGGCCTATCGCGACGGCGCCGAGGTGGTCTCGGCCACCTACGCCTCCCGGCTCACCACCAGCAAGGGCCGGGAACGCTTGGCCGGGGCCATGATTCGCGGTGGCATGACCCGCGAGGAGGCCGATCTGGCCGCCTACACGCTGCTCTACTACGTGCTCGGCGAAACCGTGGACGAGCAGTCCCGGATGCAGATGGACTCCGCCGGCGCGCTCGCCGACGAGGACTCCCCGCTGTACGAGAACACCTCCGCCACCGAGCGTTTCGATTTCGGCCTGCAGTTGTTCGTGGGCGGGGTACGGCATCTGCTCGGCAGCCGGGTGCGATAACCAGACAAACCAGACGGTAGACTTCCGGACCGTCAACCCCGGCGGTGCGGGAATCCGGTGTGAATCCGGAACGGTCGCGCCACCGTGACCGCGGTACGCCGCGGAAGTCGGACCTCGGCCGCCGGGCACCGCACTGCTCACACGAGGTCGCGTCATGCCTGTGAAGTTCCGGCGATGAGTCGCGCCCCGCTATCGATCGTCGTTCCGATCACCGTCACGGTTCTGCTCGCGGCCATGGTCGTGGCCACCGCCTGCGGCGCCGAACCGCTGCCCATCCCGGCGGTGCTGGAGGTGTTGCGCGGCCATCTGGGTGGCGCCGATGCGCTCGATTCCGCCGTCGACACCATCGTCTGGCAGCTGCGGGTACCACGCACGATTCTCGCCGCGGTGGTCGGCGCCGGACTGGCACTGGCGGGTACGGCGATGCAGACCCTGGTGCGCAATCCGCTGGCCGATCCGTATCTTCTCGGAGTCTCCTCGGGAGCGGGAGTGGGCGCGGCGGCGGTGATCACCTCCGGCTTCTTCGCCGCGGCCGGGATCTGGGCGCTGTCGGGCGGCGCGCTGATCGGGGCGCTGGTCGCGGCCGCAACGGTTTTCGCCGTCACGATCGCCCAGGGCGGGCTCACCCCACTACGGCTGGTGCTCACCGGCACCGTGCTGGGTTCGGCCTTCTCGGCGCTGAGCAGCTACCTCATCTTCCGCAGCGCCGATCCGAAAGCGGCACAGTCGGTGCTGTTCTGGCTGCTGGGCAGCCTCGCGGGGGCGGACTGGACACGAATCGCGCTGCCCGCCACCGTGGTCGGGCTCGCGGCGGTGGCGCTGTTGTCGCTGCACCGCTGGCTCGACGCCCTGAGCGTCGGCGCCGATACCGCGGCGTCGGTGGGAGTTCCGGTGCGGGCGTTGCGCCACGGCCTGTTCATCGGGCTGGCGGTACTGGTCGGTGTCCTGGTGGCGGTGTCGGGCGGGATCGGATTCGTCGGTCTGGTGGTGCCGCACGCGGCACGGATGCTCGTGGGCTCGGCACATCGGCGGTTGCTTCCGGTGGGCGCGCTGTTCGGTGCGGTGTTCCTGGTGCTGGCCGATTCCGCGGCACGGGTCCTGGTGCGGCCCACCGAAATTCCGGTGGGCGTGTTGACCGGTCTGATCGGCGCACCGGTATTCCTGGTGCTGATGGGACGGCGGCGCTACCGGTTCGGTGCCGCATGAACCGGAATCGACGATCATCGCAGGGCCCGGAGCTTCCCGGCGGCGACCCGCGCGCCGCGACCGGCGATATCGATCCGGGCGGGAGCGGCGACGCGCCCGCCCGCACGGACGGCGGCGCGGTTCTCGAGGTCCGCGAGCTGGCATGCGGCCCCCGCGGCCGGACCGTACTGGCCGAGGTCGAGTTCACCGTGGCCCCCGCCGAGGTGATCGGCGTCGTCGGCCCCAACGGTGCCGGGAAGACCACGCTGTTGCGGACGCTGGCGGGTCTGTTGCGGCCGCGCCGCGGTGCGGTGCGATTCGGCGGCGCGGACCTGCACACGATGCCGCCGCGGCGGCGCGCCCGGACCGTCGCGCTGGTCGGGCAGGACGAGCAGCCACCGGCGGATCTGCGAGCCGGCGAGGTGGTCGCGCTGGGCCGAACCCCGTATCTGCCACCGTGGGGCGCGGGCAGCCGGGCGGAGCGGCGGGCGGTCGCCGAGGCGCTGCGAGCGGTCGACCTCGACGGTTTCGCCGACCGCCCGGTACAGCGGATGTCCGGCGGTGAGCGGCAACGGGTGCTGCTGGCGCGGGCCGTGGCACAGGGCGGGCCGCTGCTGCTGCTCGACGAACCGACCAACCATCTCGACATCACCCATCGGCTGGCGCTGTTGGATCTGGTCCGTGAACTGGGGCGCACCGTCGTCATCGCCCTGCACGATCTGACCCTTGCCGACCGGTACTGCGATCGGGTCCTGGTCCTCGACGACGGCCGCGCGCGGGCGCTGCGGCCACCGGCCGAGGCCTTGAGCACAGCAGTGCTCGCCGAGGTGTTCGGCGTACGCGCCGCCCGGGTGCCCCATCCGGAAACGGGGGCGATTCACCTACTGCTCGAACCGAATACGGCCCGGCCGTGAGCACCGTCCAGGAGGGGCACACCGACATGCGTCGTCTGCGAGTGATCATCATCGCGATCGCCACCGTTCTCACCCTCGCGGCATGTGGCGCCGCCCCGTCGGCCGAGGGGGCGCTCACCCTCACCAATTGCGGTGAGCAGGTCCGCTTTCCGGCACCGGCCCAGCGTATGTTCGTCAACGACACGAACATGATCGCGATGACGCTGGCCCTGGGTGCGCAGGACGCGGTGGCGGCGGTGGCCGGACTGCCGCAGGACATCGACACCCTGCGCCGGCACTACGGCGATGCGGTCGATCGGCTGCACAACGTGGCACCGACCTCGCCGTCGCGGGAAACGGTGCTCGCGCAGCGGCCCGATGTGATGGTCGCGGGCTGGAACTACGGCTACAGCGAGGCCACCGATCTCACCCCGGAAACCTTGCGCGGCAACGGGATCGCACCCTATGTCCTGACCGAGAGCTGCCGCCCGCGGGCCGGGCAGCGGCAGCGCGGCACCGTCGAACCGTGGGAGGCGCTGCGCACGGATCTGTCGAATCTGGGCGCGATCACCGGCCGGACGGATCGCGCGGCCGCCGTCACCGCCGATATCGATACCCGCCTCGGGCGGCTACGGGCGGCGCCACGGCCCGCGACCCCGCCCACGGTCTTCGTCTTCGACACCGCGAGCGACACCATCTTCTCCAGCGGCAGATTCGGTGGACCGCAAGCGGTGCTGGAGGCCGCGGGCGCCCGCAACGCCCTGGACGACGTCTCCGACACCTGGACGGCGGTGTCGTGGGAGCGGCTGGCCGCCGCCGACCCGGATGCCATCGTCTTCGTCGACTATCCGGGCCAGACCTTCGCACAGAAGGTCGACGCCCTGCGTGCCAAACCGGGGATCGGCCGGTTGCGCGCGGTCACCGAGCAGCGATTCCTGAATCTCCCGTATGTGCTGTGGACCTCGAGCCCGCTCAACATCGATGCCGCCGAGCAGGTCCGGACCCGGCTCGAACAATGGAATCTGCTGCCGCCGTCGGGAATTCGCCCGGCGTTCGACGACACCGCGCGATGATCCCGCTCACGGCTGCGCGGCCCCGGTCTGCTCCGAACGCACCAGGGCGACGAACGGCACGACCTGCTGGGCGATGACCGTGTTGTATTCGCGCGGTCGTTGCCGCGGATCGGCGTGACCGGTGGTGCGCGTCAGCGTGACCATCAAGGTGCCGCCCACACCGCCGACGGTGTCGATCAGCACCCGGTGGGTATATGCGTCGTCGACGATCGGATCGCGATACGGATCGTGCGGGCGGATGAACACGACCGCCGGGCGAGGTTTGCGATCGGCGGGTTTCGCCAGAGCTCGCAGATCGTCGACGGCGCCGCTGGCCACGATGGCCTTGAACTGATCCTCGATGAGACCGTTGCTGGCGGCGTCGGTGTTGAAGATCTTCTGCCGCAGCACATCGGCGATCGTGCGCTGCAACTGCGCGGCCCGCACACCGGGCGGGCTCGACCGCGTGTCGATGAATTGGTCGTGGCGGGAATAGGTTTCGGCCAGCAACCGCAGGACACGGCTTTCGCGCACACCCGGGAACCAGCCGAACCAGCGCAGCAGGTCCTCGCCGCGATCACGGCTCTCCGGCCGGACCGCGGCCAGGTTCACCGGTGTGCAGTCCAGGATCACCGCGGCGAGTGTGCGGGTGCTGCGGGTGTGGATGTGTTTGGCGATCTCGAGTGCGAGCACCCCACCCATACTGTGTCCGACCAGCACCACATTGTGGATGTTCGCGGCCTCGGTCACCCGGATGATCAGATCGCTGATCACCTTCGTGTCGATGCCGGTGTTGTCGTAGCGCACCGCCCACACCGAACCCAGATTCCGCAGCGACGGCAGCGCGCGGGCGGTGTCGGAGGCGTCCAGCGCACCCAGGCCGACCAGATCGAACACCGCGGTGTCGCGGCCATCCTGGTTCACCGGGCTCGCGATCGGCAATACCGCCGGATCGGTGCGGGCCAGCCGGGCCTGTTCGGGAGCTATGTCGTAGCGCAGGTACTGAGCGAAAAGGACAAGGAGAACGATCGGCACGAGAGTCAGGCGCAGCAGCACTCTGCGGGTGCGGCCGAGGGCCCGCCACCGGTGTCCCGCACGGGTTCCGGACAGCCGGGCCCGCCGCCGCGCATCGTCATGATCCGCGACCGTGGACGGGTGCCGGTACTGCATAGGCATCCCCACCCACTGTAGGGGTGCTGTGCCCGGCGACGGTCATCCGTCGTCGCCGAGCAGGTGACGAGGTGCGGCCTGGCGCCACGAGTCCAGAATGATCGCCTCGAGTTCGGCGCGGTCGTCGAGGGCGGCCAGCCGGGCCCGCACCCACGGGTTACCGGCCTCGTGCGGGGCGATCCAGAATTTCCGGGGCTCGGCGACGACCAGTTCGTCGCGGTCGATGATCGGGCAGCGCACCGCCATCGACGTCTCCGCCTCGGGCAGGGTCAGGAACAATTTGCCCGCGACCCGGAAAATCGGCATCCCCCAGGCGAATTGCTCCGCCGTATCCGGTAGCGACAACGCGTAGTCGCGGGCGTCCTCCCCGGTTGCACTCATGGCCGGCATCCTGCCAGGTGACACCGACACCGAATTCGGCCTCGGCGCGAGTGACCGCCTCCGGTGATGCGCACGGGGCACTCATCCGAGGTGGCGGTGACTCCAGTCGGGCATGAACCAGCTGCTCGCGGTATCGGCGAACCGCTCCGGCGCCCAGCTGCCCGCGCCTTCGGGGATCACCCCGACCACATCGGCTCCGGTGACCGCCGGCAGATCGGTGCGATTGCATTCGGCGGCGAGATCCGGTGTGCGCGGCCAGGATCCGATGACCACCCCGGCACAGCGCACTCCCGCGGCATCGAGCGCGCGGGTGGTGAGTTCGGTGTGATTGAGGGTGCCCAGGCCCGCGGCGGCCACGACCAGCACCGGGGCGGCGAGTTTCTGTGCCAGTTCGACGACCGTGAACTCCCCGACCCGCACCAGCAGGCCGCCCGCGCCCTCGACGAGAGTCAGGTCGGCATCGGCGAGGCCGTCGATACCGGCCACCGTCTCGTCGAGTGTGAGCAGCGGCTGCCCACAGCGGCGAGCGGCGGTATCGGGTGCCAGCGGATCCGGATAGCGGGCCAGTTCGAGGGTGCGGGTGACGCCGGAGAGTCGCTGGATCACCGCGAGATCACCGGGCTCACCGGGCTCCACCCCGGTCTGGGCGGGTTTGCAGACCGCGACCGTGCGCCCGGCGGACCGGGCGGCCGCGGCGAGCGCGGCCGTGACGATGGTCTTCCCGACGTCGGTCGAGGTGCCGGTGACGATCAGCCTGGTCATGCGGCACTCCGTTCCCGCGCCCGCAGCAGTACCTCGTCCAGGACGCCGGCGATGGTGTCCATCTCGGCGTCGGTGAGGTCGGCGCGCGCGGTCAGCCGCAGCCGGGACGTGCCTTCGGGTACCGACGGCGGCCGGAAGCAACCGACGCTCAGGCCCCGGGCCCGGCACTGCTGCGCCGCGTCGAAGGCGACCTGCGCCGGTCCGAGGACCACCGAGACGACCGCCGAATCCGGTTGCGCCACATCGGTGATCGTCGCGAGTTCGGTGGCGCGGGCCAGGACCCGGCCGCCGAGTTCGGGTTCCGCGCGTAGCAGCCCCAGCGCCGCATGTGCCGCACCCACCGCGGCCGGCGCCAGGCCGGTGTCGAAGATGAAGGTGCGGGCGGTGTCGATCAGGTGTGCGCGCACCCGTTCCTCGCAGAGCACCACACCTCCCTGGGCGGCAAGGGCTTTCGACAGCGTCGCGGTCACGATCAGATCGGGTTGCCCGGCCAGGCCGACTTCGTGCACCAGACCTCGCCCGCCCGCGCCACGGACGCCGATACCGTGTGCCTCGTCCACGATCAGCACCGCGCCGTGGGCGCGGACCACCCGGTGCAGTTCCCGCAGCGGCGCCAGATCCCCGTCCGCGCTGAACACCGAATCGGTCAGGACCAGCGCACGTTCCTCGGTACGCTCGGCGAGCAGCCGCTCGACGGCGGCGACATCGCGGTGCGGGGCGACCTCCACCCGCGCGCGCGACAACCGGCAGGCGTCGACCAGTGAGGCGTGGCTACCGGCATCGGAGACCACCAGGGTGCCGCGACCGCCGAGCGCGGTGACCACGCCGAGGTTGGCGGCGTACCCGGAGGCGAACACCAGCCCGGCCTGCGTGCCGGTGAACTCGGCGAGATCGGCCTCGAACTCCTCGTGGGCGACGGTGGTGCCGGTGACCAGACGGGATCCAGTCGAACCGGTCCCCCAGGCCCGCACGGCCTCGATCGCACCCTCGACCACCAGCGGGTGGCGCGACAGGCCGAGATAGTCGTTGGAGGCGAGGTCGATGAGGTCGCTGTGGGCCGGCCGGGCCCGTAGCTGCCGTCGCAGTCCGGCGCGCGCTCGTTCGTCGGCACGCTCTTCCAGCCAGCTCAAAGGATCCACTTCGACGTCCTCCCGATCGTGAACGGCCGCTGCCGGCCGTCGCGGCGCGGGTTGCCGCTCGGGTGATCGGGTGCTGCCCGACCGGCATCCGCGCGTCGCACTCGAGTCACAGCTCGGAAGCATACTTGAACGCCGTTCAGGGCTACTGCGCCGGGGTCTGCGAGCAGTCCGGCGCCGTCCATCCGACCGCGGAATCGAACGCGCGCAACATCGCCCAGCCGGGCATGAGCCGCAGTCCGGTGTCGCGGGCCAGCACCGCCGGCGGCCACGACCACTGCGCCACCGATCCGATGAGCCGGGAGCGGTGCGCGAGCGCCCGGGTGCGCGGGCGGCGCAGCGAGTCGTAGCGACGCAGTTCCGCTGCCACATCGCGGCCGTCCAGGACGGCCGCGAGGGTGATGGCGTCCTCGAGCGCCTGATTGGCGCCCTGCCCCAGATTCGGCGTCATCGCGTGGGCGGCGTCGCCGAGCAGTGCGACGCGGCCACGCACGAACGACGGCAGATCGGGGAGCTCGTAGATGTCGTGGCGCAGTACCGCCTCCGGCGGCACCTCCGTGAGCAGCCGCCCGATCGGATCCGGCCAGGCGCCGAAACGCCTTCGTACCTCCGCGAATTCACCGCCGGGACGGTGCCCGCCCTCGGGTGCGTCGGCGACACCGAACAGGTAGACCCGTCCGTCCGGTAGCGGAACGACACCGAAACGTTCACCGCTGCCCCAGATTTCGCCGCCCTCGCGCAGTGGCGGCAGCGGCCGGGTGATCATCCGCCAGGCGGTGTATCCGGCGTATCGAGGTGGACGGGCGCCCGGGCAGACGGCCGCGCGCACGGTGCTGCGCAGCCCGTCGGCGCCCACGACGAGGTCGGCGGATTCGGTTCCCCCGTCGTATCGCACCCGATCGCCTTCGATCCCGGTGACCGTGACGCCCGGCCGCAGCCGATCGGGGCCGAGCGCCGCGCGCAGGATGTCGAACAGGTCGGCGCGGTGCACGGCGACGACCGATCCGTGCCGCGCGGCCATCTTGGCGGTATCGGTACGCGAGAGCCAGCGGCCGGACCGGTCCCGGATGCCACCCTCGGTGTCCACCATCGCCCGCGCCCGCACCGGATCACCCAGGCCGATCGCGTCGAGTGCCCGCAATCCATTGGGCCACAACGTCAGACCCGAACCGGCGGCACCGATCTCGGTGGTGCGCTCCCAGACCTGGACCTCATGTCCCCGGCGCCGCAGCGCGATGCCCGCGGCCAGGCCGCCGATACCACCGCCGACGACGATCACTCGCATTACCGCTCCCTGGGCTCGTGGGCGTCCGGAGTTCAGCCAAGCACACCCGCGGCGCTCATCCGGCGGCGGCGGTCGCCACCACCCCGGCAGTGATCCGGGCGATGTCGTCGGCGGTACTGATGAACGGCGGCATCGTGTAGACCAGATTCCGGAAGGGCCGCAACCACACTCCGGCCGCGACGGCGGCCCGGGTGGCGGCCACCATGTCGATCGAGTGGTCGAGCTCGACCACTCCGATGGCGCCCAGCACCCGGACATCGGTCACGCCCGGCACCTCGTGCGCGGCCGCCAGCCCGGACTTCAGCCCCGCCTCGATCCCGGCGACCTCACCGGCCCAGTTCCGCGACAGCAGCAATTCGATCGAGGCGACGGCGACCGCACAGGCCAGTGGATTGCCCATGAACGTCGGCCCGTGCATGAGCCCGCCGTGCGCGGCGCTGACGGTCTCGGCGATGCGCGTGGTGCACAGCGTCGCGGCCAGTGTCATGTACCCGCCGGTGATGGCCTTGCCCACACACATCACATCGGGTGCGACCCCGGCGGCCTCGGCAGCGAACAGCGTTCCGGTGCGGCCGAATCCGGTGGCGATCTCATCGAAGACCAGCAACACACCGTGCTCGTCGCACAGCCGGCGCAGCTCGTCGAGGTAGCGGGGATGGTGGAACCGCATCCCACCGGCGCCCTGGACGACGGGTTCCACGATCACCGCGGCGGTCTCGTGCGCATGCGCGGCGAGCAGCCGCTCGAGTTCCTCGACGTAACCGGAATCGAAATCGGCCGGCGGCACGGGTGCGAAGATCTGCTCGGCCAGCACATCGGTCCACAGCGCGTGCATGCCGCCCTCGGGATCGCACACGCTCATCGGGGTGAAGGTGTCACCGTGATATCCGCCGCGCCAGGTGAACAGCCGCCGCTTGCCCGGCTGTCCGAGCGCGCGCCAGTACTGCAGGCACATCTTGGCCGCGACCTCGACCGAGACCGATCCGGAGTCGCAGAGGAACACCTTGTCCAGGCCGTCGGGGGTCAGTTCCACCAGCAGCTGGGCCAGCCGCGCCGCGGGTTCGTGGGTGAGCCCGCCGAACATGACATGACTCATCCGCTGCGATTGCGCGAGGAGCGCGGCGTCGAGCACCGGATGCCGATAGCCGTGCACCGCGGCCCACCACGAGCTCATCCCGTCGACCAGTTCCCGGCCGTCGGCGAGGGTGAGCCGGGTACCGGCGGCGGAGGCGACGACCAGTGGTTCGGTCCCCGCGGGGAATCCGCCGTAGGGGTGCCACACGTGGGCGGCGTCGACAGCGGAGATCTGATCGGGAGTCAGGGCCACGCGGATCCCTTCACGAGACGGTCTTGAACGTCGTTCAAGTTAGCATCGCGCCGAAATCCGGCCGGTGGAGGTGGCCCGGGCTATTATTTGACTCAGTCAACAAATTGGGATCGGAGGGCCATATGACCACCGCGACCGGCACACCCGACTCCGGGCAGATCGCCGCCGTGCGCGCCTTCAACCGCCGCTACACCCGCCTGATCGGGGTGCTCGAGGAACATCTGCTCGACAGCGACTTCACCCTCACCGAGGCGCGCGTCCTGTTCGAACTCGCCCGCGGCGGTCCGATGGCGGTGCGGGCACTGCGCACCGAACTGGGCCTGGACCCCGGCTATCTGAGCCGGATGCTGGCCCGATTCGACAGCGCCGGCCTCGTCGAACGACAGCGATCCGACGCCGACGGCCGGTGCCTGCATGTCGAGCTCACCCCGGCCGGCCGGGCCGCGGCCGCCGATCTGGACCACCGTTCCACGCGGGGCATCGCCGATCTGCTGGCCGGGCACACCGCCGCAGACCGCACCCGCATCGTGGCGGCGATGCACACGGTCGAGCGCCTCCTCGACCCCACTGCCCCCGACCGCGAACTGCGCATCCGCGCACCCGAACCCGGTGACCACGGCTGGGTCGTACAGCGCAACGCGGCGATCTACGCCGCCGAATACGGCTGGAACGTGGAATACGAGGCACTGGTCGCCGGGATCGTCGCCGGGTATCTGGCCGGCCACGACCCGGACGCGGAACGTGCCTGGATCGCCGAATCCGGCGGAGTCGCGGTGGGCGCCGTGTTCTGTGTCCGCGAGGACGCCGAGACGGCCCGGTTGCGCCTGCTGCTGGTGGAACCGACGGCCCGCGGCCTGGGCGTCGGCACCGCGCTGGTCGAGCAGTGCCTGGGTTTCGCGGCCGCGGCCGGATACCGCGAGATCGTGCTGTGGACCAACGACGTCCTGGCCGCGGCCCGGCGGATCTACGTCCGCGCGGGCTTCGAACTCGTCGAATCCCACCCGCACAGCAGTTTCGGCGTCGACCTCGTCGGGCAGACCTGGCGACGCGAACTCCGGGCACAATAGCCGCCGGATCACCGGCCCGACCCCGCCCACCCGCGTAACCGCTTCCGGGGCGGCGGTTACTGTCGATGTATGGTCCGGCCCGACACCTCCGACGATATGACGCCCCTGGGCGTCTGGCCGGGCACCACCTATCCCCTGGGCGCCAGCTACGACGGCGCGGGCACGAACTTCTCGGTCTTCTCCGAAGTTGCCGACCTGGTCGAGCTGTGCCTGATCGACCGGGACGGCGGCGAACACCGGATCCCGCTCGACGAGGTCGACGGCTGTGTCCGCCATGCCTACCTGCCCACCGTCGCACCCGGGCAGCGCTACGGATTCCGGGTGCACGGACCGTACGATCCCGAACGCGGATTGCGATGCGACAGCAGCAAATTCCTGCTCGACCCGTACGGCAAGGCGTTCTCCGGACACTTCTCACCCGATCCGGCCCTGCACACCTTCGGCGCGGATACGCTGGGGCACACCATGACCGGAGTGGTGGTCAATCCGTATTTCGACTGGGCCGGCGACCGCGCACCGCGGCGTCCCTATCACGAGACGGTCATCTACGAGGCACATGTGAAGGGCCTGACGATGACCCATCCGGCGATCCCGCCCCGGCTGCGCGGCACCTACGCCGGTATCGCACATCCGGCGATCATCGAACATCTGCTGTCGCTGGGCGTCACCGCGATCGAGCTGATGCCCGTCCACCAGTTCCTGCACGACCGGATCCTGCTCGACCGCGGCCTGCGGAACTATTGGGGCTACAACAGCTTCGGCTATCTGGCACCGCACCACGGATACGCCGCCGATCCGCGTCCCGGCGCAGCGATCACGGAGTTCAAGGCGATGGTGCGCGCCCTGCACGGCGCGGGCATCGAGGTGATCCTGGACGTGGTGTACAACCACACGGCCGAGGGTAACCATCTCGGGCCCACGATCGGCCTGCGCGGTATCGACAACGCGGCTTATTACCGCCTCGCCGAGGACGACCCCGCGCACTACGTCGATTACACCGGCACCGGCAACAGCCTGAACGTACGTCATCCGCACACCTTGCAGCTCATCATGGATTCGCTGCGGTACTGGGTGCTCGAGATGCACGTCGACGGCTTCCGTTTCGATCTGGCCGCCGCCCTGGCCCGCGAGCTCCACGATGTGGACCGGCTGTCCACCTTCTTCGATCTGGTGCAGCAGGATCCGGTGGTGAGCCAGGTGAAACTGATCGCCGAACCGTGGGATGTCGGTGAGGGCGGCTATCAGGTCGGCAACTTCCCCGGCCTGTGGACCGAGTGGAACGGCAGATATCGCGATACCGTGCGCGACTACTGGCGCGGACGCCCGGCCACCCTCGGCGAGTTCGCGTCCCGGTTCACCGGTAGCTCGGATCTGTACGAGGCCACCGGTCGCCGGCCCGGCGCCAGCATCAACTTCGTCACCGCGCACGACGGCTTCACGCTGCGAGATCTGGTGTCCTACAACGACAAGCACAATCTCGCCAACGGCGAGGACAATCGCGACGGCGAGGACCACAACCGGTCCTGGAACTGCGGGATCGAAGGTCCCACCGACGATCCGGAGGTGTGCGCGCTGCGAGATCGCCAGAGCCGCAACATGATCGCCACGCTGGCGCTGTCACAGGGCACCCCGATGCTGCTGCACGGCGACGAGATCGGCCGCACCCAGCACGGAAACAACAACGCCTACTGCCAGGATGCACCGCTGTCGTGGCTGGACTGGGCGGCCGCCGCCAAGCACACCGAGCTGCTGTCGTTCACCCGCACCGCCTTCGCCCTGCGCCGCGCCCACCCGGTGTTCCGCCGCCGGCGGTTCTTCGACGGGCGGCCCGCCGGCGGTGGCAGGCATCGCGACATCGCGTGGTTCACTCCCGGCGGCACCGAGATGACCACCGCCGACTGGGACACCGGATTCGCCCGCTCGCTCGCGGTATTGCTCAACGGCGACGCGATCGCCGAACCGGGCCCACGTGGCGAACGGGTGCGAGATGATTCGTTCCTGCTGTGTTTCAATGCCCATGACGCACCCCTCGATTTCGCCGTACCCGGACCGGAATTCGGCGCGCACTGGTCGGTGGCGCTGGATTGCTCGACACCCACCGGGCGCGCAGATGCCACCTACCCCGCAGCGGCAACGATCGCCGTACCCGCTCGCTGCCTGCTTGTTCTCCGCCGTACCGAATCCACACCGATATCGAGATGACAGAAACGCCTTCCCCCGAACACCGCACCGGCCCCATCTCCCGCCGGACCTCCGTGCGCAGCACCTACCGACTGCAGTTGCGTCCCGACGCGCTGACCTTCGCCGATGCCCGCGCCATTGCCGAATATCTGCAGCAGCTGGGCATTTCGCACCTGTATCTGTCGCCGATCATGACCGCGATGCCGGGCTCGGCGCACGGCTACGACGTGACGGATCCGACCACGGTGTCGGCCGCCCTGGGCGGGCCCGCCGGCCTGAAGGCGCTCGCCGACGAGGTGCGCAGCCGCGGTATGGGTCTGATCGTCGACCTCGTGCCCAATCATGTCGGCGTCGGTGATCCGAAGAGCAATCCGTGGTGGTGGGACGTGCTGCGCAACGGCAAGAACTCCACCTTCGCGCACATCTTCGACATCGACTGGAGCACGGCCAACGGCGCCGGCGGCCGGCTGGCGCTGCCGGTGCTGCAGAGCGAGAACGATCCCGCGGCACTGACCGTCGACCGCTCCGGCCCCGAGCCCGTGCTGGCGCTGCACGATCTGCGTTTCCCGATCGCGCCGGGCACCGACGGCGAGAACGCGCTGCGCATCCACGACCGCCAGCACTATCGGCTGGTGAGCTGGAAGGCCGGCCTGTGCACCTACCGGCGGTTCCTGGCGGTATCCGGACTGGCCGCGATCCGGCAGGAAGATCCCGCGGTCTTCGATCTGACCCATCGCGAACTGGCGGCGTGGTGCGAACACGACCTGATCGACGGGGTTCGCGTCGACCATCCCGACGGCCTGTCCTATCCGGCCACCTATCTGGCCAAACTGCGGCGGCTGATCGGACCGCAGCGGCTGTTGCTGGTGGAGAAGGTGCTGGGCCCGAACGAACCGCTGGACGCCACCCTGCCGGTGGACGGCACCACCGGTTACGAAGCGCTGGCCGAAATCGGCGGGATCTTCGTGGATCCGGCCGGTGAGCCCGCGCTGACCGACCTGTCGCAGGAGGTCCTGGGGCACGGCAGTGACGCGGCGTGGATCGCCGACACCGAGCATCGCATCAAACGGGCGGTCGCCGAACGACTGCTGGTGCCCGAGGTCCGGCGGCTGGTCGGCGCGGTCAAGCGCGACGCCGCGGTCAACGGCTTCGATTCGGCCGCGATCAGCGATATGGCGCTGACCAACGCCACCATCGAGGTGCTGTCGCATCTACCGGTGTACCGCACCGACTACGCACCCCTGCCCGGCATCCTCACCACGGTCGTGGCCGGGGTGCAGCAGCGCAACCGGGAGCTCACCGCACCGCTGTCGGTCCTCGTTCGCGCGGTCGCCGCGGGCGGGGAGGCGGCCCGGCGGCTGCATCAGGTCGGTGGTGCGGTGGCGGCCAAGGCGGTCGACGACACGATGTTCTATCAGGCCGCCCGGCTGGTGTCGCTGCAGGAGATGGGTGGTGATCCGGGCCGTTTCGGCCGGTCGGTCCTGGAATTCCATCTCGCCAACGCCGAACGCGCGGTGCGGCATCCGGCCGCCATGACCACACTGTCGACACACGACACCAAACGCGGCGAGGATGTGCGCGCCCGCATCACGGTGCTGTCGCAGATCGCCGACAGCTGGGCGCATGCGGCCGGGGCCTGGCTGGAACTGGCACCGCCGCCGGACGGGCCGACCGCGGTCTTCCTGCTGCAGAACATGTTCGGAGTGTGGCCGGTCGACGGCCGCCGCCCCGCCTCGGTGCCGCGGTTGCGTGAGCGCCTGCATCTGTTCGCCGAGAAGGCCGTGCGCGAGGCCGGATTGCGGTCGTCGTGGGAGGAGCCCGATCTCGATTTCGAGGCCGAGGTGCACCGCTGGCTCGACACGGTGATCGACGGGCCGGTCGGCGCCGAGCTGGGCGAGTTCGCCAGCCGGCTGGCGCCGCACGCATGGTCGGATTCGCTGGGCCAGAAGTTGCTGCAGCTGTGCGGACCCGGTATCCCGGACGTGTACCAGGGGTGCGAGCTGTGGGAGGACGCCCTGGTCGATCCGGACAACCGGCGGCCGGTCGATTTCGGGCACCGGCTCGCGATGCTGCAATCGCTCACCGGCACACCGGAATTGGAGAGTTCGGGCGCCGCGAAGATGTGGATCGTGGCCTATGCGCTGTGGTTGCGGCGCGAGCGGCCGGACTGCTTCGTCGGCGGTTCCTACACTCCGCTGTTCGCCACCGGCGACCGCAGCGAGCACATGATCGGCTTCGGCCGCGGTCGCGTCGGCGAATCACCGCAGGTCATCGTGGCGGCCACCCGATACAGCCTCGCCCTGGCCGAGGGCGGGTGGAGCGATACCGTCCTGGATCTGCCCTCGGGCACCTGGACGGACCGCTTCACCGGCCACACCTTCACCGGGCGCACCCGGCTGGAGAAGTTGTTCGCGCGGCTGCCGGTGGCGCTGCTGGTGCGCTGAGGCGATCAGTAGGCCGAGAACACGCTGTCGATGGACCCGTATCGATGCGCCGCGTAGTTGCAGGCAGCGGCGATGTTGGCGACCGGGTCGTAGATGTCCCACGAGGTGCCGTCGACGTGGTAGGCCTGGAAGGTCGGGTCGATGACCTGCATCAGGCCCTTCGACGGGATACCGGCCGCGGCATTGGAGTCGTAGAGGTTGATCGCACGCGGATTACCGCCGGACTCCCGCATGGCGTTGCGATAGATGCCGTCGTAGCTGCCGGGGACGCCGTGCTGATTCATCACGAACAGCGCGTTCTTGATCCAGCCGTCGAGGTTGTCGGCGAAGGCCGGCGGCAACAGCTGCGGCAGCGGTTGCGGCAGGGTCCGCATGAACCCCTGTACCTGGTCCTGCTGCGGCGGCGGCAACTGCTGCTGCCACTGCCCCGCCTGGATCTGGACCTGGTCGGCACCGGCCTGCAACTCCGGCGGCACACCGGTGATCGGCTGCGCTTGGGCGATGGCGGGCGCGCTCACGACGGCGGCGAGGGCAGCGAGGGGCAACAGTCTTCTGATGTGCATGGCGAAATGAGCTCCGGATACATCGAACGGTGGGTAGGCACCATCGCGACGATTCACAGAGCGAAAGACTGCTCGCCGCGGCAAAAACAGACCATCGGTCCGCTTCCTGGCGAGTCACAGAATGGTTGCGCCAAATGAACATAAACATAACGAAGGGTGAACAGGCGGTGTTATTACGCTGAGAAAAACTCGCCTCACCAGTACGAACGTGTGGAGAGTCACAGCGCGGTAACGGGCCGCCGGTGACGTCCACACCACACGGGCGGCCCACACATCGAGCCCCTCGTCCGGCAACGACCGCCGGCATCGGCCATCGGATCGCCGATCGTCAGGCGGCGGTGCCGTCGGTCGCCGGGCTGTGCGCAACGGCGCTCGCGGGCCCGGCCTCGCCGTCGGCGCCGACCGCGAGGGTCGGCGGCGCGGCGCCGAGTTCCTCGGTCCAGCGCACCACATTGGGCGGGTTGTAGGTCTCGCACGGTGTCACACAATCGGCGAGATAGACCCGGCGGTCATCGGGCGCGGACAGCCGCCGCCAGGAATCGCGATAGAAGCGCGTATTGCCCGGATTACGCAGCATCCCCGCGAAATTCAGAACCCGATAGAACAGCGTCAGCGAGTCATGCGGTTGCACGGGCTCCCCCGGCTCGGCGGCGGACGCGCGGTCCGATCCCGCCAGCAACTGCTCGATACGGTCGCCGTCGAAAGACAGCCCGGCCACGCGAGCCTGATCGACCATCCAGCGCAAGGTGATGTCGGACAGGCGACTGTCGCCGTAACCGCCGCCGATATCGGTGTGCACGCCCTCGAACCACACCTGCCGGACCCGGTCGGCACCCTGCGGCCCGCCCTCGGGTTCGTCGGTGATCTCCCACAGGCACGGCGCGTACATCCGGCGGCGCTCGTCGATCGCCAGGGCCTGGCGGGCATAACGGACATTCGGCGACAACCGCACATCATGGAAGCGGTAACGCCGGGAGGTCAGCAGCGGTACCCCGAGCGCACCGACAGTGTCGAAGACCCCGACGAAGGTGATCGGCACCGGATACACGCAGTGCTGTTCGCGGAACTCGACCCACTCCGGCCGATCGGGGCCGTCCGGATCCAGTTTGCGCTGGCGGTAGATTCGTTGTGCCCGCGGGTACGCCCGGTCGACCATGGCGTCGGCGGTGAGCAATCCGAGCCGGTTGATCATCCCCACCAGACTGCGTGCGGTGTAGGCACCGCGGCTGAATCCGAAGATGTAGATCTCGTCGCCGGGTTCCCAGTTCAGCGCGAGCTGCCAGTACATGGTGGACAGGTTGGCGTCCAGGCCCAGCCCGAAGGCGCCGCCGAGCAGTCTGTCGGCCAGATAGCCGCGAGACCCGGGCCCGTCCACATAGAAAACCCGTTGTCCCACATGCTCACCCGAGTCGGTGGTGGCACTCGACCGCACCGACTCGGCGATCTTCACGACATTGGAGACGGTCGGATTGCTCTCCGAGCCCCACGTGCCGTCGCAACACACGACCAGACGCTTCATATCCGCAATCCTCCCGCCCCGGACCTACTCGATCCCGAGTAGTCGACTACTCGAATCATCGTGCCCGGCGTGTGATTACGTCAATGCGCACGCGCGGCGAGTGGCACGGTGGCGGGAAACTTCGCGGGCCGGTCGCACCGGGATGTCCGCGCAGCGCGCCGCCGGCGGGAGCCGACATCCGGCCGATCGCGACTCGAGCTACCCCCGGAAGATGAAGGGGCCGTGCGCGAGGCTCCGCCCGATCAGCGAAACCCCGTGCACGGCAACAAATTCGAACTACCCCCGATACGGATGGTTGGAGAAGTGGACCTCACCCGGTTCGGGCAGATGCGCCGCGCCGACGGTGACGGTGCCGACGAAATTGCCGTAACCGGGGCTGAACAGCGCCGAGTATCCGCTGTTGCCCCAATACCCGGGCCCGTTGGCGGTCTGGGTGAAACTACCCGTTTCCCCGGTGTCGACATTGCGCCAGTTCAGCGTGATGTCGAGGGTGCAGTGCCCCACGCCGGTCAAGGGGCCGCCGACGGTGAACGCCGCCATTCCCGGATACGCGTCGCCGTGGACGGAGGAGTCGATGACCGCCACGCACGGACCGTTGGTCATCGAGTAGACGGTGGCGAACTTGCCCCCGGTGTCGTCGGCGGACGCCGGCGCCGCGGTGGCCAGCACCGCCCCCGCGCCCGCCAGCCCGGCCGCCGCGAGCGCGGCGACGGAACGACTCTTCATGGTTCGAAACGACTGCATGAAACCACCCATCGTTCGTATATCGGATTCACCACCGCGCAACCGTGCCGGTGGTTTCGACGTCGGATGACGATGACGGCCGACCGCCCTCGTCACGGCCGACCGTCATCGGCGAGACGGGCGATCGGCACGCTGCCACCCGACAGCTGCGATATCACCGATCACCACACGGGGACGGCGTTCGTCTCTCGCCGATCGGGATATCGCTGTCGAACCGCCCGGACGTTACCAGCGTCACCATGACCGGCGGCCGGCTATGACCGCCGGGCGAGCGGCGCGACGGCGGCGGCGCGGTGAGATCGACCACGCCGCCGTGCGCGATTGCGGCGAATTTCCTGGACCGATGGAGCCGCGCGGCCACAGAAATGCCAACGATGTGATTCGGGTGCCCCGAGTCCGGCGGGTCCCGGGAGAATTTCGACTAGGATCGGCGCGTGGCTGACTCGGGATTCGTTCACCTTCACAACCACACCGAGTACTCGATGCTCGATGGCGCCGCCAAGATCACGCCCCTGTTCAAGGAGGCCGAGCGGCTCGGGATGACCGCGGTCGGCATGACCGACCACGGCAACATGTTCGGCGCCTCCGAGTTCTACAACTCGGCCAAGAAACAGGGCATCAAGCCCATCGTCGGCATCGAGGCCTACATCGCGCCCGAGTCCCGGTTCAACTCCAAACGCGTTCGCTGGGGTGATCCGAGCCAGAAGGGTGACGACGTCTCGGGTTCGGGCGCCTACACCCATATGACGATGGTCGCGGAGAACGCGACCGGTCTGCGCAATCTGTTCAAGCTCTCCTCGCTGGCCTCGATCGAAGGGCAGCTCGGTAAGTGGTCGCGCATGGACGCCGAGATCATCGCCGAGCACGCCGAGGGCATCATCGCCACCACCGGCTGTCCCTCGGGCGAGGTGCAGACCCGGCTGCGCCTGGGGCACGAGCGCGAGGCGCTCGAGGCCGCGGCCAAGTGGCAGGAGATCTTCGGTAAGGAGAACTTCTTCCTCGAGGTGATGGACCACGGCCTGTCCATCGAGACCCGGGTGCGCCAGGGCCTGCTCGAGGTCGGCAAGAAGCTGGGCATTCCCGCGCTGGCCACCAACGACTGCCACTACGTCCACGAGACCGACTCCACCAACCACGAAGCGCTGCTGTGCATTCAGACCGGCAAGACACTGTCGGACCCGACCCGCTTCAAATTCGACGGTAGTGGCTACTATCTCAAATCCGCCGCCGAGATGCGCGCCATCTGGGATGGCGAGGTTCCGGGCGCGTGCGACAACACGGTGCTGATCGGTGAGCGCGTGCAGTCCTACGAGGACGTGTGGACCCACCGCGACCGGATGCCGATCTTCCCGGTGCCCGAGGGCCACGATCAGGCCAGCTGGCTGCGCGAGGAGGTGCGCCGCGGTCTGGACCGCCGGTTCCCGGACGGGCCGCCGCAGAAGTACATCGATCAGGTCGACTACGAGATCGGCGTCATCCTGGAGATGGGCTTCCCGGCCTACTTCCTGGTCGTCGGCGACCTGATCAACCACGCCCGCGAGGTCGGCATCCGCGTCGGCCCGGGCCGTGGTTCCGCGGCGGGTTCGCTGGTCGCCTTCGCGCTGGGTATCACCAATATCGACCCGCTCCCGCACGGTCTGCTGTTCGAGCGGTTCCTGAACCCCGAGCGCGTGTCGATGCCCGATATCGATATCGACTTCGACGATCGCCGTCGCGGTGAGATGGTGCGCTACGCCGCGGAGAAGTGGGGCACCGATCGGGTCGCCCAGGTCATCACCTTCGGCACCATCAAAACCAAGGCCGCGCTGAAGGATTCGGCCCGCGTCCTGCACGGCCAGCCGGGTTTCGCCATCGCCGACCAGATCACCAAGGCGCTGCCCCCGCCGATCATGGCCAAGGACATCTCGGTCTCGGGTATCACCGATCCCGAGCACGAGCGGTACAAGGAAGCCGCCGAGGTCCGCACCCTGATCGAGACCAATCCGGAGATCGCCAAGATCTACGAGACGGCCAAGGGTCTCGAGGGCCTGATCCGCAACGCGGGTGTGCACGCCTGCGCGGTCATCATGTCGTCCGAACCGCTCACCGACGCGATCCCGGTGTGGAAGCGCGCCCAGGACGGCGCCATCATCACCGGCTGGGACTATCCCTCCTGTGAGGCCATCGGCCTGCTGAAGATGGACTTCCTGGGCCTGCGCAACCTGACGGTGATCGGTGACGCGCTGGACAACATCCAGGCCAACCGCGGTATCGACCTCGATATGGACACGCTGCCGCTCGACGATCCCGCCACCTTCGAATTGCTCTCGCGCGGTGACACTCTCGGCGTGTTCCAGCTCGACGGCGGGCCCATGCGCGATCTGCTGCGCCGGATGCAACCCACCGCGTTCGAGGACATCGTCGCCGTCGGCGCGCTGTATCGCCCCGGCCCGATGGGCATGAACGCGCACAACGACTACGCCGATCGCAAGAACAACCGGCAAGAGGTCAAGCCGATCCATCCGGAGCTCGAGGAACCGCTCAAGGACATCCTCGGCGAGACCTTCGGCCTGATCGTCTACCAAGAGCAGATCATGCACGTCGCGCAGAAGGTGGCCGGATACTCGCTCGGCCGAGCCGACATTCTGCGCCGCGCGATGGGTAAGAAGAAGGCCGAGGTCCTCGAGGCCGAGTTCGAGGGCTTCGAGAAGGGCATGCTCGACAACGGGTTCACCAAGGCCTCGATCAAGGCCCTGTGGGACACCATCCTCCCGTTCGCCGGCTACGCGTTCAACAAATCGCACGCCGCCGCCTACGGCCTGGTCTCGTACTGGACGGCCTATCTCAAGGCGAACTATCCGGCCGAATACATGGCCGCCCTGCTCACGAGCGTCGGCGACGACAAGGACAAGGCCGCGGTCTACCTGTCGGACTGCCGGCGCCTGGGCATCACCGTGCTACCACCGGATGTGAACGAGTCCGAGCACAACTTCGCCTCGGTCGGCACGGATATCCGCTTCGGGCTGGGCGCGGTGCGCAATGTCGGCGCCAATGTGGTGTCCTCGATCATCGCCGCGCGCAAGGAGAAGTCGAAGTACACCGATTTCTCCGACTATCTGAACAAGATCGACACCGTCGCCTGTACCAAGAAGGTCACCGAATCCCTCATCAAGGCAGGCGCTTTCGACTCGCTCGACCATCCCCGCAAGGGATTGCTGCTGGTACATTCCGATGCCATCGACGCGGTGATGTCCACCAAGAAGGCCGAGGCGATCGGCCAGTTCGATCTGTTCGGCGGGCTCGACGACGGTGACGAATCGATGGCCTCGGTCTTCGATGTGAAGGTGCCCGACGAGGAGTGGGAGTCCAAGCACAAGCTCGCGCTCGAGCGAGAGATGCTGGGGCTCTACGTCTCCGGGCATCCGCTCAACGGTGTCGAACATGTTCTCGCGGCACAGGCGGACACCCATATTCCCGCGATTCTGCAGGGCGATGTGAAGGACGGCGCCCAGGTCACCATCGGCGGCATCCTCGCCTCGGTGAACCGCCGCGTCAACAAGAACGGCCTGCCCTGGGCCTCGGCGCAGATCGAGGACCTCACCGGTGGGATCGAGGTCCTGTTCTTCCCGCAGTCCTATTCGGTGTACGGCATGGATATCGCCGAGGACGCGGTGGTGCTGGTCAAGGCCCGCGTCTCGGTCCGCGACGACCGGATCTCCCTGATCGCCAACGATCTGGTGGTCCCGGACCTGTCATCGATCGGCATGGAGAAGCCGCTGTCGGTCACCATCCCGACCCGGCTGTGCACCCCGGACAAGGTCGGCGCCCTCAAGCGCGTGCTGTCCAGCCACCCCGGCACGGCCGACGTCCACATCCGCCACATCGGATCGCGCGAGAAGACCACTCTGCTCAAGGTCGCCGACAATCTGCGCGTTTCCCCCTCCTCGGCGCTAATGGGCGACCTCAAGGCACTGCTCGGCCCGGGTTGCCTGGCCGGCTGAACGACACCGGAGGCTGCGGCACACGTTGTGCCGCAGCACATTCGAACCGAGATTCGATCGCCTGTCGTCGCCGCCTCGACGTCGATGCCCGGACGGTCGCCGACTACACCGGGCGGGGAGCCGATCGGGTCGTGTTCACCAGGAAGCCGTGGGCGACCGGCGTTCGCGTGGCGAAGAGGCGTGGCGGTGATCCGCGGCCGATGCGGCGCCCGCGATCCAGCGCAGGGCGGCGACGGCGGCGGCGCTGAGTACGGCGAACTGGGCCGATCCGGTGATCAGGAGCAGTGCCGCCGCGACGACCAGGCCGAGGGCGAGAGCCTCGAGCTTGTAGGCGGGCCAGGGCACGCCCGCGACGGTCACCGTGCGGGTGGCACGATGGCTGCTGCGGGAAATGGGGCTGACCACGGTCATGTTGTCAGGCTACACGTAGTCATGATTTCGGTCCACCGAACATTTGCGAGGGTTTTGCGGTGGGAACACATCGCCGCGCCGCGCTGTTGTGCCGGTCATGCCACTCACCGGAGAATACGAACCGAGTACATCCAACTGGGCCCGCGAGCAGGCCGAGAAGTTCGAGGCCTCCAACGGAGCTCTAGCCAACACGCTGCTCGATCGCGGGATTCCCATCATCATGGTGACCAGCATCGGCGCCAAGACCGGCAAGTTGCGCAAGACCCCGCTCATGCGGGTCGAGCACAACGGCGAATACGCGGCCGTGGCCTCGCTCGGCGGGGCGCCGAAGAATCCGGTCTGGTACTACAACCTCAAGGCCAACCCGACGGTCGAACTGCGCGACGGTGACATCGTCAAGGACTACACCGCACGCGAGGTCACCGGCGACGAGAAGGCCGTGTGGTGGGAGCGTGCCGTCGCGGCCTATCCCGATTACGCCGACTACCAGACGAAGACGACCCGGCAGATCCCGGTATTCGTATTGACGCCGAAGTCCTGAGACGCACACCTGATCCAGCGCTGCGACGCTCCCGGTCCGGCCGGGGCGTCGCACTCGTATGTCCCGGCCGGACCCACACCGGCCCGGGCCCGCGGTGCGGGAACACCTGCTGCCGGTCGGTGCCACAGCCGGGCCCGATAGCATGTTCGGGTGCCTGATCCGCTGGATGTCGTAGAGAAAGTGTCCGTTCCGCTGCCCGAACTGAGCGCGGACGAGATCGACGCGGCCGCGAAGCGAATTTCCGATATCGTCGAGCCGACGCCGCTCCAGCGAATCGAGCGGTTGTCGGCGGCCACCGGCGCGAACGTCTACCTCAAGCGTGAGGACCTCACCGCGGTCCGCTCCTACAAGCTGCGCGGCGCCTACAACCTGATCGTGCAGCTCGACGCCGCCGAACGCGCGGCCGGCGTGGTCACCGCCAGTGCGGGCAACCACGCCCAGGGAGTGGCGTTCGCCTGCCGGGCCATGGGCATCCAGGGCCGCATCTATGTACCGACCACGACGCCGAAACAGAAGCGCGACCGCATTCGCGCGCACGGCGGCGAGTACGTGGAACTGATCGCTGTCGGCGACACCTTCGACGCCGCTGCCGCCGCGGCCGCCACCGATGTGCAACGCACCGGTGCGACGATGGTCCCGCCGTTCGACGACGTGCGTACCGCCGCCGGGCAGGGCACCGTCGCGGTGGAACTGCTCGAGCAACTGCCGACCCCGCCTGATCTGGTGATCATCCCGGTGGGTGGGGGTGGTTGCCTCGCCGGGATCGGGACCTATCTGCGGGAGCGCGCGCCCGGCACCGCCATTCTCGGCGTCGAGCCCACGGGCGCGGCGTCGATGACGGCGGCGCTGATCGCGGACGGCCCGGTCACTCTCCCCGATATCGATCCGTTCGTCGACGGCGCCGCGGTGCGCCGGGTCGGCGATCTGCCCTATGCCACGGTGTCGAAATTCGGCGGGCGGGTGGTGACGCACGCGTCCCTGCCACTGCTCATCGGCACCGAATCTCCCCGGGGCGCAGGCACATTCCGCATGATGCGCGTCGACGAGGGTGCGATCTGCACCGCCATGCTCGACCTGTACCAGAACGAGGGTGTGGTGGCCGAGCCCGCCGGTGCGCTGGCGGTGGCGGCCCTGGCCGAGATCGATGTCGAGCCGGGCTCCACTGTGGTGTGCCTGCTCTCCGGCGGCAACAACGACATCTCACGCTACGGCGAGGTGATCGAGCGTTCCCTGGTGCATCGCGGGCTCAAACACTATTTCCTGGTGAACTTCCCGCAGGAACCCGGTGCGCTGCGCCGATTCCTCGACGAGGTGCTCGGTCCCGACGACGACATCACCCTGTTCGAATACACCAAGCGCAACAATCGGGAGACCGGTGCCGCGCTCGTCGGTATCGAACTGGGCTCGCCCGCCGGGCTGGATCCGCTGCTGGCCCGTATGCACGACTCCCTCATTCAGTGCCAGCAGCTGGATCCCGATTCGCCCACCTACCGTTTCCTGACCTGATCACCGTCACGGACTGCCCGGTGCCGTACGAGTCCCGTACGGCACCGGGCAGTCTGTCGTCATGACGCGATCACGCGGCGCGTTGCTGTTGCGGGCGGCGGCCGCCACGCATGGCCCGGGCGCCACGCACGGCCAGCGGCAGCACCCAGGCCGCGGCCAGCTGATCCCAGACGAACGACTGCGGCGTGAACCGGTTGTGCACGAAGCCGACGGACAGGCCCAGTCGCGGTTCGGCCCAGCCGAACGAGCCGGCCAGGCCGATGTGACCGAATCCGGTGGCGGCCCCGGGGATCGGGAACGTGTGGTAGCCCAGGTGCCACAGCATCGGGAAGTAGAACAGAGCGTGATCGAGCTGGCGTGTCTGCACGCGCCGGATCCGGCGCATGGTCTGCGCCGACAGATACCGGCGACCGGCGACCATTCCGTCGTCGGCGAGGACGCCGTATACCGAAGCCAGTGCGTTCGCGGTGAATACGCCGTTGCCGGCCGGCATCTCGGTCGCGAGGATGGACGGATCGGCCCCCTCGAAGAGGGCCTGCAGGCCGGGCAGGAACAGCGCACGGGTCGCGGCGCCCGCCGGCCCCGGGAAACGGCCCGCCTGCCCGAGGATCAGTCCACCCAGCGCCGTACCGGCCAGCGCCAGCCGCGAGCCGGCGAGCGCGGCGA
Organism: Nocardia sp. NPDC052254; assembly: GCF_040679495.1. Taxonomy (NCBI): domain Bacteria; kingdom Bacillati; phylum Actinomycetota; class Actinomycetes; order Mycobacteriales; family Nocardiaceae; genus Nocardia; species Nocardia sp. NPDC052254. Next base: position 167,303 of record NZ_JBFAUW010000006.1, read on the forward strand.
CGGTGGTGGCCGATCCCGGTTCCGGGCGCCCCAGGTGCAGGCCGTCGAGGCCGAGCGGTTCGGCGACCTCGACCCGGAACAGCTCACGCATACTCGTGCCGGTGACCGCGCGGGCCAATCCCGCCAGCAGCCATCCGTAGGTCAGGGCATGATAGGCCGGAACGCCCAGCAACCGGTCCGGCGCCGCCGCGGCCAGGCGGTGCTCCATGAGTTCGTGATCGAGTACCTCGTCGAGTCCCCCGGCGACGCGCGGCAGCGAGGACAACCCGGCGCGATGAGTGAGCAACTGCGCCACCGTGATTCGAGATTTCCCCGCGGCGCCGAATTCCGGCCAGTACTCCGCGACGGGAGCGGCGTAGTCGATGAGGCCGCGGTCGGCCAGGCGATGCACGACCGTCGAGGCGATGCCCTTGGTCGCGGAAAATGCGACGCTGCCGGTGTCGCGCGTCCAGGCGACGCCCTCTTCGGCATATCCGGTCCAGACCTCGACCACCGGCTCCCCGTGGCGGTGCACGGTCAGCCCACCGCCGGCTCCGGTACGCCCCCCGACGATGCGCGCGAAATTGCGCACCAGAGGTTCGAATTCGACCGCGGCGTGGCCGCGCACACCGGCGGGCAGAGCCGCCGAACCAGCGGGGAAAGCGTCGTTGCTCACCCATCTACGGTACGGGCGTACCGTTGTGGGGGCAATGCTGTTGTCCGAGCGGTAATTTCCCCGAGACTCGTTCGACGTGCCGGCCACCGCCGCGCGCCGAGCCCGGTACGGCACCGGCCCCATCCGCCAAATATCGCGATGACCTGCCGAAACACCTCCGCCTCCCGGGCGTGTGTGTCATCGTTGACCCATGCGGTCACGACGATCGAGGACCTCTCATTCTCCGGAATCCGAGGGCTCGGTGTGCCCGCTGTCGAACCGGCGCCGACGCGGCACCGCGCTCACCGCAGTCCTGTTCGTGGTGGCGGTGGTGGCCGGCTGCTCGCATACGGGCCCGGTGAACTCGGTCCCCCGCACCGCGGCGCTGACCGATGACTGGAACGGTGTGCTGCCCCCGCCGGACGAGCAGCTGCCGATCGGTATCACCCTCACCGCGGACGGCGGCAGCGCGTCGGTTCCGGTGCTGGGCATCTACGATCGGCCGCTCGAACAGCTGAGCCTGCTGCCCGACGCCATCTCCTTCGCGATCCCGGGACTGTCCGGTGATCCGGTTTTCCACGGCCGCTACGATCCGGCCGGCGACGACCTCACCGGGACCATCACCCGATCCGGGCGCGATACGGCGCTGACGCTGCATCGCGGCGAGGTGGTTGCACCGCCACGGCCACAGGAACCGCAACCGCCGTGGCCCTACCGTTCCGAAGACGTGCGATACCGCAGTGGCGACGTCTCCATCGCCGGCACCCTCACCCTGCCGCGCGCACCCGGGCGGTATCCGGCGGTCGTACTGATCAGCGGCAGCGGACCACAGGACCGCGACGAACGGATCGCGGGCCACAAACCCTTCCTGCTGCTCGCCGACACCCTCACCCGCGCCGGATACGCGGTGTTGCGCACCGACGATCGCGGGGTCGGCGCGACGACCGGCCACCTCGACACCTCCAACTACACCGATCTGACCGACGACATCATGGCCGGGCTCGGCTATCTGCGCGGGCGGCCCGATATCGACGGTGACCGCATCGGACTGATCGGCCACAGCGAGGGCGGCTATCTGGCACCGCTGGCCGCCACCCGTCCCGACAGCCGGCTCGCCTTCGTGATCATGCTGGCGGGGCCCGCCGTGCCGGGATCGGAGGTGCTGCTGGCGCAGAACGAGGCATTCCTGCGCAGTGCCGACACCGATCGTGAGACGGTCCGCCACCGGGTCGGCTACATCACCACCCTGACCACGCTGATCCGCAGCGGCGACCGCGAGCAGGTCATCCGCTTCGCCACCGACCACAACGATGCGCTACCACCCGAGCTGCGGCAGCCGCAGTCGGCGATCGATGACCTCACCACCCCGTATTTCGACGCCCTGGTCGACTACGATCCGACCCCGGCCCTGCAGGCCCTGCACATCCCGGTATTGGCCACCTACGGATCCAAGGATATGCAGGTCCCGGCCGCACAGAGCGCACCCGCGGCACGGGCGGCCCTCGCGGGCAACCCGCGCGCCGAGGTACACGTCTTCGACGGGATCAACCACATGCTGCAGCCCGCGGACACCGGCAGCCCGCAGGAGTACGGCAGGATCGAGACCACCATCGCGCCCGAGGTGCTCACCTACCTCACCTCCTGGCTGGAATCGCATGTCACACCGGCACGCTGAGCTCGACTCCCGAGGTGGCGGCGGGGCATGTGAGTTGACACAGTGGTGGGGTGGGAATCTACAGCGAGCGGGTGCTCCCGAGACTGGTCGATCGAACCTGCGGTGTGGCCGCCAACGACCGATTGCGCGTACGGGTCTGCGAGGGCCTGCGGGGGCGGGTGCTGGAGATCGGCTTCGGCTCGGGCCGCAATGTGCCGTTCTACCCCGCCGCGGTGAGCCGCGTCAGCGCGGTGGAACCCGCGGATCTGGGCTGGCGGATGGCGGCCCGGCGAATCGCCGATTCCCCGGTACCGGTCGAGCGGGCCGGGCTGGACGGGCAGGCGCTGCCGTTCGCGGACAACGCCTTCGACAGCGCGCTGTCGACCTGGACGCTGTGCACGATCCCCGATATCGCGTCCGCGCTGCGTGAGGTGCGGCGAGTGCTGGTGCCGGGCGGGGCTTTCCACTTCCTCGAACACGGCCTCGCTCCCGATGCCGAGGTGGTCACCTGGCAGCGCCGCCTGAATCCACTGCAGCAGCGCATCGCCGGCGGCTGCAATCTCGATCGCGATATCCGTACGCTGCTGGAGGACGCCGGATTCGAGATTTCGGAGGTGGACCGGTTCTATGGGGTGCCTGCGCCGAGATTCCTTGCCGCACAATCGCTCGGCGTCGCCGTGTCGCCCTGATCATCGGGCGGGTCCGGCACGGTCGTGCGAGCAGGTCGCCGGGTCCGCCGCAACGCCTCGGTGGTGAAGATCGCCAGCGCCGCCCAGATCAGCGCGAAACCGATCCAGCGCGAGGCCGGCATCGGCTCGTGACCGACCAGCACGCCCCACGCCAATTGCAGTGCGGGCGTGAGGTACTGGAGTATCCCCATGGTCGACAACGGCACCCGCCCGGCGGCGAAGGCGAACAGCAGCAGCGGTATCAGGGTCACCGGGCCGGAGGCGATCAGCAGAGCGGTGTGGCCACCACCGTGCCCGAATTGGGCCTCACCGCGCAGCCCCAGCACGATCATCACGACCAGCGCGAACGGCGCCGACACCACCCCCTCGGCGGCGACACTGCGCATCGGGTCGAGCCGGATCACCTTCTTGACCAGCCCGTAGGTGGCGAACGAACAGGCCAGTACCAGCGCGATCACCGGCGGCCGCCCGTAGTCGACGGTGATCACCACGACCGCGCCGGCGCCCAGCCCCAGCGCCACCCATTGCGACCAGCGCAGCCGCTCCCGGAACAGGACCACCCCGAACAGCACGGTGACCAGCGGATTGATGAAGTATCCGAGCGCACATTCCACGACGTGCCCGGAGTTCACCCCGTAGACATAGGTGCCCCAGTTCAGCGCGATCGCCGCGGCGGCCACCGCGGCCAGCCGCCAGGTACGCGCGTCGATCGTGAACAACTCGCGGAACCGGCCGACGGCACACAGCGCGATCACCACCACGACCAGGGTCCACAACACCCGCTCGGCCAGGATCTCCACCGGACCGGCGAAGTCCAGGAGTCCGAAGAACGCCGGGAACATTCCCCAGATCAGATACGCGCCGGCTCCCACCGCGACCGCACGGCCGGCGGGCGACCGCTGCCCGGTACGGGCGGCCGGAGCGGGCACACCCGGTTTCGCTTGCTCCGTCGTGCCGTTCACCGTTCCACGCGCCCACACCCCGCGCACGCTACTTCCGTTCGGCAAGACCTGTCGAGCGGGTTTCGGGAGGTCTGCGTCACCCGCCGCGCGGTGGTCTCACCGATGCGATGCGAGCGCGTCGTCGTCGGGCAGCCGGACGACGCCGTCGAGATAACGCCGGCAACGGCCGGTCAGCAGGACCCGGTTGTCGGTGACGGTGCAGCGCAGCCGCCCGGTCCGGGCGGACAGCTGGCGCGCGGACAGATCGCGCCGGCCCAGATCACGGGCCCACAGCGGCGCCAGCTGGGCATGGGCGGAACCGGTGACCGGATCCTCGTCGACGCCGACGCCGGGTGCGAAGAAACGGGAGACGAAATCGGTCGCGTCGCCCGGCGCGGTGAGTATCACCCCGCGCCGCAGCGGCGGGAAGGCCGAGAAATCCGGGCGCGCCCCACGCACATCGGCCTCGGTCGCGACCACGACCACCTCGTCCTGACCGGTCAGCACTCGCAGCGGGCGCACCCCGAGCGCGTCGATCAGCTCCGGATCCGGGACCGTATCGGCGGAGGCGACGACGGGCAGATCCAGTACCAGCTCATCGCCGTTGCGACCGACGCCGAGCCAGCCACTGCGGGTGTGGAAGTGCACCCGGTCGGCCATCGGGTGCATATCGTCGAAGATCTGCGCGGCGGCGGCGAGGGTGGCATGTCCGCACATGTCGACCTCGGTCGCGGGAGTGAACCAGCGCAGTGCGAAGGCGGGGCCGTCCCCGGGCGGCAGACCGGCCTCGGGCGGCAACACCGAGGTGTAGAAGGCGGTTTCGGACAGCCGATTCTCCTCGGCCAGCCGCTGGAGGAGCTTGTCGGGCAACCAGGCCAGCAGTGGCATGACCGCCGCCGGGTTACCCGTGAAGGGTGCATCGGCGAACGCGTCGATCTGATGCAACAGGACCTCCATACAGGCGAAGGTACTCGCGTTGCGAATCGAAGCGCGGCACAACGATGTTCACGGCGTGCCATAGCATCCGACCAGTTCGACGCGCCGTCATCTCCCCCCGGGTCAGCGCTTTCGGCCCGGTGACTCCGGAAACAGATGGCGTTGTTCACCGCTCACCATCGCGGTGATCCACCAGGCCAGTTCGACCAGCACCACACCGATCGCACCGCAGACGAACGCCACCCCGGTCAGTTCGATATTGGCGGGATCCAGTTTGAAGAAGTGCCGGGTGAACGGCACCCCGAACAGGATCAGGTATCCCACGACCGAACCCGCGATCAGCAGGATCTTCCACCAGTTCCACGGCCGTGCCACGATCGCCAGCACCCACACCGCGATCACCAGCAGCGTGATCAACGCCGTCGTGCCCGTCTGCACCGCCTGGTCGGCCTCGCTCAGGGCCGGGTCGGCCCGCCAGCGCGCGATCAGATAGGCGATGAAGGTCATCACGCCGATCACCGTGCCCGAAGGCACCGCCAGCCGCAGCACCCGCGGAACGAAACCCGTTCGCGCCCTTTCGTTGTTGGGCGCCAGCGACAGGATGAAGGCCGGGATGCCGATGGTGAACCAGGCCGCGATGGTGACGTGCCGGGGCAGGAACGGATACGACAGCGCCTCGTAATGGAAGATCTTCGAACCGACTCCGCCCACACCCACGAGGAAGGCCAGCAGCACCGAGTACACGGTCTTGGTGAGAAACAGATTCGAGACACGCTCGATGTTGCCGATCACCCGGCGCCCCTCGCCGACCACATACGGCAGGGTGGCGAAGCGGTTGTCCAGCAGCACGATCTGCGCGACCGCGCGGGTCGCCGGGCTGCCCGATCCCATCGCGACGCCGATGTCGGCGTCCTTGAGGGCCAGCACATCGTTCACACCGTCACCGGTCATGGCCACGGTGTGCCCGCGCGACTGCAGCGCGCCCACCATCGCCCGCTTCTGATCCGGGCGCACCCGGCCGAAGGTGGTCTCGTGTTCGAGCACATCGGCCAATTCGCCCTGTTCGGAGGGCAATTGCCGGGCATCGACCGCGTGCTCACCGCCGGTGAGCCCGAGTGAGGCGGCCACCGCACCGACCGAGACGGCGTTGTCACCGGAGATCACCTTGATCGAAACATCCTGACCGGCAAAGTAATCCAGGGTCTCGCGAGCGTCCGGACGGACCTTCTGCTCCAGCACCACCAGTGCCTGCGCGGTGACCGTGGCCGGGGCGGCCGGATCGTCGACCGGACGGTCCGAGGAAGCCAGCAGCAGCACCCGCAGGCCCCGCGCACCGATGTCCTGTGCGGTCGCCGCGATCGGAGAATCCGGATCCAGCAGCACATCCGGGGCGCCGAGCAGCCAGTTGCCGTACTCGCCGTAGGAGATACCGCTCCACTTCTTCGCCGAACTGAACGGCGCGGCACCGGTGGACTTCCAGCCCGGATCGTCGGTCATGGCCTCGGCGATGGCCAGCACACTGGCATTGGGGCGCGGATCGTCGTGGGCCAGGGCGGCCAGTACCTCGCGCAGCCGCTGTTCGGGCACATCGCCCACCACCCGCAGTTCCGACAGTCGCATCCCGTTCTCGGTGAGCGTGCCGGTCTTGTCCGCGCACACCACATCGACGCGAGCCAGGCCCTCGATGGCGGGCAGCTCCTGGACCAGGCACTTGCGCTGCCCCAGGCGGACCACACCGACGGCGAACGCGATCGAGGTCATCAGCACCAGCCCCTCGGGCACCATCGGCACCAGGGCGGCGACCATTCCGTTGAGGGCTTCCTGCCAGGACTGATCGGTATTGAACAGCTGGTTGTAGATCGTCACCAGACCGGCGGGGATCAGCAGATAGGTGATGACCTTGAGGATCGTGTCGATACCGCTGCGCAGTTCCGAGTCGACGAGCGTGAACTTCGACGCCTCGGAGGCCAACTGCGCGGCATAGGCATCCTTGCCGACCTTGGTGGCTCGATAGGCGCCCGATCCGGCGACCACATAACTGCCCGACATGACCTTGGCACCGACGGTCTTGTCGATCGGATCGGCCTCACCGGTCAGCAGTGATTCGTCGACCTCGAGCAACTCGCATTCGACGACCTCGCCGTCGACCACGATCTGATCGCCGGGACCCAGCTCGATCAGATCGTCGAGCACCACCTCTTTCGGGCCGACCTCGGTCGCGGCGCCGTCGCGGCGCACCATCGGCCTGGCCTGGCCGACGATCGCGAGTTTGTCCAGGGTCTGCTTGGCCCGCAGCTCCTGCACGATGCCGACGACGCTGTTGGCCACGATCAGCAAGCCGAACATGCCGTCGATGATCGATCCGGTGGCCAGGACCAGGACGAACAGGACACCGAGGATGGCATTGATCCGGGTGAAGACATTGGCACGGACGATGTCGGCAACCGATCGGCTGGCCCGGTCCGGCACATCGTTGGTCTGCCCGTCACGAACGCGCTGTTCGACCTCGGTGGCGGTCAGCCCCGGTGCGCGCGCATCCTGCTCGGTGATCGACATGCTCGACAGCCTAGAGCGTTTCCGGCGAATCGGACGGCAGCCGGTCCCGGTGCCGGAGCCCGGCGAATCTCCGGCAGCGCACCCGGTCGGCGCCGGTCAGCGATCGACGATGCGGTGGGTGAGACCGATCAGATCCTCTCCGCGCAACCGCGGATAACCGTGCAGCAGCGCCACCCACTGCGGCGGAATCGCCGAGGCGCCCCAGCGGGCGCCGGCCAGTCCGCCGGTGATCGCCGCGGTGGTATCGGTGTCGCCGCCCGCGCGCACGGCGGCCTCCAGCGCGGCCGGCAGCGATTCGGTGTGGGTGATCGCCCACCACGCGGTCTGCAGTGCGTGCACCACCCAGCCGTTCTTCGGGAACTCCGCGGGATCACCGGATTCGGCCTGGTCCAGCAGCTCGGTCCAGAAATCGGCGTCGACGAAGGCCAGTGCGGCACGCAGGCCGTCGTAGGTACCGTTCAGCACCGCGTGCCGGATCGCCCACGACCACAGCACACAGGCCTCACCGGCCCGGATGTCACTGTGGGTCAGTTCGCTGATCGCGCGGGCTGCCGCGGCGCAGTTGCCCGGATCGTCGAGATAACACAGCGCGACCGGGGCCGTGCGCATCAGCGAGCCGTTCCCGGCCGTGCGCCCGTCGAGTTCGAACGAACGCCGCCGCATCTCGGCCGCGTCCTCGCTGCGCCACTGCAGTACCCGACTGGTCTGGTAGCCGACATCCTTGGGCCGGGAATCCCACCACCGCACGAAATGCCGCGCCACCGCGTCCAGGCCAGGGCCGTGATGCAGGATGCCGTGGTCGGCGGCGGCGAGAGCGACCCCGATCGCCATCGCGGTGTCGTCGGTCCACTCGCCCGGTTCCCAGCGCAACGATCCCCCGCCGCGCATCTCGATCGCCGCGTCCGGGGCCGGATGGGTGAATTCGTATCCGGCGCCGAGCGCGTCACCGGCGGCGGTGCCCAGCAGAACCCCCGTGGCCCGATCCCGTTGCTCCGCATCCCAGCTCACCGACACGATCATCTCCCCTCGATTGCCCGCGCGTCGATTATGGCGTGCGGTACCGACAAGTCCGGCAGGCTCAGGGATCCGGAACAACGCCGTCGTCGGGGCCCGGCGCCACCACATCGAGCTGTTCGGGCAGCAGCGGCAGCACCGCGAACCCCCCGGCGGACGCATCGGGCGGCAGCGCTTGCACACTGCGAATCGCCTCGTGGGAGGCCAATCCGCGCAACTGGGCCAGGGTGCCGCGGACCACCAGATTCACCACACAGGCACAGTCGGCGTGCAGACGCGCGGCCGACACCGCCGCGATTCGCCGCGATCGATCGTCGTCGGCCCGGACGTGGTCCATCGCACCCGCCGCCGCCGGCTGGGCGGCCCGCAGCGCGGCGGTGCCGGCCGGGACCGGCACCGTGATCACCGGCGTGTACACCCGATCCAGTGATACGTGGTAGAGCACCTGCGAGACCCGCAGTCCCACAACGATGCCGACGACGGCATCGCTGGTCGTGCCGGCCCGCAGCGTCACCAGCGCCCAGCGCGGATCGGTGTCACCTCCCGCCAGCGACGTCTCGGCGCGCTCCAGATAGTCCGCCACCCGCTCACCGGAATCGGGACCGAGCCGATCGGTACCGATCGCTCCCGGGCGCGGCGGGCGCGCCCAGCCGAGTGCCACCACCACGACCAGGACGATCACCAGCGCACCCAAACCGGCTGCGAACCACCTGCCCTCGCGCATTCTCACCTCCTGCCGCGGCTCACGCCGCGCGCAGCACATCCAGCGCATGCTCGAGATCGGCGGGATAGGCGCTGGTTATCTCGACCCAGCGACCATCGGCGGGATGGGCGAATCCGAGGCTGCGGGCGTGCAACCACTGCCGCTCCAGGCCCAGCCGCTCGGCCAGGCGGGGATCGGCGCCATAGGTCAGATCACCGCAGCAGGGGTGGCGAATCGCTGAGAAATGCACGCGGATCTGGTGTGTACGACCGGTTTCCAGATGGATGTCGAGCAGACTCGCGGCCTGGAACGCCTCGACGGTGTCGTAGTGGGTGACGCTGGGCCGGCCATCGGCGGTGACGGCGAATTTCCAGTCGTTGCCGCGAGCGCGGCCGATCGGCGCATCGATGGTGCCGCTGGAGGGATCCGGATGCCCTTGCACCAGTGCGTGATACCGCTTGTCCACCGTGCGCTGTTTGAAGGCGCGCTTCAACATCGTGTAGGCGTGCTCGGACTGCGCCACCACCATCACACCCGAGGTGCCGACGTCCAGCCGGTGCACGATGCCCTGGCGTTCGTGCGCACCCGAGGTCGAGATGCGATAGCCCATCGCGGCCAGCCCGCCGACCACCGTGGGCCCCGACCATCCGACACCGGTGTGCGCGGCCACGCCGACCGGCTTGTCCACGGCGACGATGTCGTCGTCGGCGTAGAGGATCCTCATCCCCTCCACCGGGGTGACCTCCACGGTCAGCTCCCGCTTGGGTTCGGGGAACTCGACCTCCAGCCAGGCGCCGGCCACCAGCCGATCGGACTTACCGGCCGCCGTGCCGTCGATCTGCACCGAACCGTCCTCGGCCAGGGTCGCGACCGCGGTCCGGGACAGCCCCAGCAGCCGGGAGAGCCCGGCGTCGACGCGCATCCCGTCGAGGCCGTCGGGGATCGGCATGGATCGGGTCTCCCTCATTCGCCCGCCTCCTTCGCATCGTCACCGTCGTCGTCACCGGAGCGGGTGCCGTCGGGTTCGAAACCGAACACCGTGAGCACGACCAGCAGGATCGCCCCGCAGACGATCGCGGAATCGGCCACATTGAACACCGGCCACCAGCGGGTGACGGCGATGAAGTCGATCACGTGGCCCTGCAGCGGCCCCGGTGCGCGGAACATCCGGTCCACCAGGTTGCCCACCGCGCCACCGAGCACCAGGCCCAGCCCGATCGCCCAGCCCAGCGACCGCAGCGTGCGCCCGATCCGGATCACTCCGATGACCACCGCCACCGCCACCAGGGTCAACAGCCAGGTCATTCCGGTGGCCATCGAGAAGGCGGCGCCCGAATTGCGGATCAGCGTCAGCCGCACCACATCACCGATGATCGAAATCGGTTCGCCCGGTGTCATCTTCGCGACCACCAGTGCCTTGGTGCCCAGATCCACCGCGAGCACGACCGCCGCGATCACCAGCAGCCACGGCAACCGCCGCGGGAATCCCGAGCCGGTACCACCGGAACCGGCGCCGAGATCGGAACCGGATTCGCCGCCGGGACCGCCCACGGCGTCGGCTTCGGCGGGCTTGCCGTCGTCGCGATCGGCGCCCGGACTCGCCGCGGACTCTCCCGGTTCGTCGGAGTCGTCGAGGTGTTGCGCACGCGGCCGGTCCGTATTCACAGCTAGCCATCATTCCTCATCGCACCGGCGGCCCGTCGCGGTGCCGTCGCCCAGTGCTCGGGCCCGGGTCGTCAAAGCTGTTTTTCAGGAACCGGCCGTACCCTGTTCGGCGTGACGGTGTTGTCTTCTCACTCGTGTGCCTCGGCGTCCGGCACGCGCCCCGCGGGTGCGCCCGGACGGGGCCCGACCCTGCGCGCCGTGCGATCGGGAGTGCTGTTGATGGTGCTGGCGGTCACCCTGTCCGCCCTCGGCGTCGGCTGTGGCGACGGGACCGAGACCACCAGCGATGCCGAGGTCGAACCCTCGGGATTCGGCAAAGAGGTGACCATGCCGATCGCCGCGGCGAGCGCCACCCTGGTCACTCCCGGCGAGGACCCGCGCGCCCCGCTGCACCCGGAGGTGGCCCTGGGCACTTCACAGCAGGTGACACTGCGGACCGAGCACCACATCGAACAGCAGATCAACGACAAGAACGCCGGCGACTTCTCCCCGCCCGCCGTCACCATCCCGCTCACCGCGCACACCGACCGCAGCGGTGTCGATCTGACGCTGGGCGCGGCCACCTCCACCGACCCCGAGCTCACGCAGCAACTGCTCAGTGCCGACGGTTCGCACGCGGCGTTCCAGACCAGCGACGACGGCACCATCACCTGGTTGCGGCTGACGACCACACCCGCCACACCCGAAGGCGCCCGCGCGGCCCTGGAACGGGCCTTCACCCAGGCCGTGTACCACTCACTCGCGTTCCCGGCCGAACCGGTCGGCGTCGGAGCGGTATGGACGGTGCATCAACAGGTTTCGGGCGACATCCAGCCCAGTGAGGTGAACCAGGTGACCACCGCGAGGCTCATCGGCCGGTCCGGCGATGTGCTCACCATCGCCCTCGACATCGTCCAGACGCCCAAGTCGTCGGCGTGGCGGCTGCCCAACAACGCCGGCTCGCTGGACATCGTCGACTACTCGGTGCACGGCACGGGCACCATCACCGTGGATCTCGGACTGCCGATGCCGACCGCCGGCGCGCTCGACATCGGCGGCCGGCTCACCTACCGCGAACCCCACAGCGAGGTGCTGCTGCGACAGGACATCGGCACCCGGCTGCAGTGGGAATCATGAACCGGGCCGCCGTGCTGCTCGCGGGTATCGCGATCGGTGTGAGCGCCTGTGGCTCCCAGCACGACGATTCGCTGCCCGCCCTCGCGGCACCGACATCGGTGCCACCGATCACCGCCCCGCCGGTCACCGATTCCGCCGCGCTGCGGGCACTGTTGCTGGGCCCCGCCGACGTTCCGCCGAGTTTCACCCAGCTCGACGACGCCGCCCCCGGCAACGGCCCCACTCCGCCCGATCGGTCCCGCACCGATCCGGTCGAATGCGCGAAAGTGCTGGCGCCGGTGGGTGATCTGTACCCGGGCTCGTCCGCTCGCGGCGATGTGCACTACTCCTCACCGAACTACGCCAGTATCGACATCGATATCGCCAGTTACGCCGACGGTGCTGCCGCCCAGGCATTCTCGGCGGTGCACAAGCTGCTGAACGACTGCCGCGCCTACTCCGGCACCGACGCCGACGGCACCGCGGTCGACTATCAGCTCGGCGGACTGTCGCAGCCCGCGGCGGGCACCGCCTCGACCTCGTTCCAGGTCCGCACCACCAGCGAGGGGATGTCGCTGTATTCCGCGGCGACCGTCGCGGTGGTGGGCAGCAGTGTCGTCCAGATCGCCGAAACCTCACCGGCGCCGATCGATCCGGCCGCGCTGCGCGATCTCACCGACCGGCAGATCCGCCGGCTGGCCGGCGCCACCGGCCCGTAGCCCGGGTCGCCGGGCACCGATCCGATCGGCGCCCGGCGAATGCCCGGTGCGGGTTTTCCCCGCTCAGCCCCAGGCGGTATTGATGTGCCCGGGATTCCACATCCCGCCGCGCGTCTGCCGGGTGATCGACGGATTCGCCGCGCCGGCGCCGGTGTCACGCGGTGTGAGGCGCTGCAACTCGCCCCAGTCCCGGCGCCAGTCGTCCTTCAGATAGGTGGCCAGGGTCTGCGAGGCCAGCAGTTCCTGGCTCCAGCCCAGTGGGCCGCCGCCCTCGTGGCTCTCCCACAGTGTGGTGTCGTGGGCCGCCGGCCGGTCGGGCAGGATGCGCCAGCCGGGTACCTGCGCGATCCCGTCCTTGTGGTCGTAGGGCCGCTGGCACGGGAACTGCAGGCCGACAGCCCAATCCAGCAGCACCGGACTCTGCGAGCCCACCATGTCCTGCAGGGTCGTGGTGCGTGGCATGCGCGGCGGTGTCAGCGCCACCCACTGGTTCGGATCGCGATTGGTGTCCTGCGCGACGACCCGGATCACATTCGCCTGTGCGGGAATCTGGCCGAACGGCACCCGCAGATTGCGCCACGACGGCGTCGGGCCGATGTCCATCGGTATCACCGAACCCAGCGGATGGGCCTCGGTCGCCGAATCGGTACTGCCGTACTCGATCTCGACCCGTTGGCCGGGGGTGATCACACCGTCGGAGTCGATCGAGCGGATCCGCCCGGCCGCGGTGATCGACACGATGCCGGAACGCTCGGCAGGATCGGGCAGCTTGTACCACCCGGTCGTCAGGTCCGCCGGATCCTGTTCACCGGCGGTGCCCAGTTCCGGCGTGGTGGCCGAATCCAGCCCGAACGGCAGTGGCGCACCGGCGGTCTGGGTGCCGGCCTCGCCGTTGTTCTTCCCGCTGTCGAAGGCGCTGGAGATACTGCTGCTGTTGGTGGGTTCGCCGTCCGGTGTCAGATCGCCGACACCGTTGGGCACGAATCCGGTGGCCCCGGCGGTGAACGTCGTCTGCGGGTCGCCGGTCAGCGGGGCCAGCATCGAGGCGTTCGGATCGGTTTCGACCAGGACGTCGTCGGCCAGTCCACACGGGTCGCCCAGCACCGCGTCGACATTCGAGCGAGCCAGGGAGTACGCCGGATACTGGGCGACCGCGCCCTTGGCGAACGAGGCGATCTCGAACACCACCAGCAGCGCCGCGGCCACGGTCAGCGGCGGAATCTTGGCCCAGCGCCAGCCCGAGCGCGAGATCCGGTGCGGCGTACCGGGTTCCGGCGCCCGCACATGCCACCACCCCGCCAGGGCGAGCAGCACGACCGCGACCAGCAGGAACAGTTTGCTGATCCCGATCCCGTGGACCGACGGCGGCTTGTCCCACCACGGAATCCCGTAGCTGGACACATACCACCATTCGTTGACACTGGTGAAGATCTGGGCCATCACCAACGCCACCACCGCGCCGAACAACGCCCGGTTGCGCGGCGAGCGCATCACCCGTGGCCCGACCGCGACCGCGGTCAGCACCGCCACCGCACCCGCGAGCCCGGCGTAGACACCGTTGTGGTGGGTGAACTTGGTGGGCGTGGTCGCCATCAGCAGGATCGAGGCGAAGGTGATGCCGAGCAGGCGCCGCGCCGGGCCACCCGCCGTGAACGGAATCCGTCCCCCCTTACGCAGCAGCACGAACACACAGACCAGCAGGCCCAGCCACAACGCCACCATGCCGAAGCGGCGGCCGATCGAGCCGTCGGCGGTCGGCATGAACAGCCACTGATAGTTCAGATAGTCGTTGTACCAGGGATCCGACGGCCCGACCGCGGTGTGCACGCGGCGCATCTCGAACATCGCCGCCAGCGGCTGCACCGCGAATGCGAAGGCCAGCACCAGCGCACCGGCGGCGGCCAGCGGCGCCAGCAGGGCGCCATAACCGTGCACCAGCGCCCAGCGGGAGCGCCGCCGGCCGGTGTCGGGATCGGCGGCCAGTTCCCGGGCCCGGGCACCACCGAATCGGAAGACCGACCGCATACCCGCCAGCAGGGGTGCCACGCAGATCACGCCCGAGGGCGCGGCGGTGAAGCTGAAGGCCGCCACCAGAATCGCGATCGCATACGGCAGCAACCGTCGCGTCGCGATCGAACGTTCGACGAAACACCAGGTGAGCAGGACACAGACCGCGATGACCGGCTCGGGCCGCAATCCGTTGTTGTACGGCAGCCAGACCGCCAGGAAGATCAGCGCACCGGTCCACACCGCCACCCGGTCGTGGCGCACCGCCACCCCGAGCCGCGGGATCACCTCCCGGCTCAGCGCCAGCCAGGTCACCAGCGCCGCGGCCAGCGTCGGCAGCCGCATCCACGGACTGGCGGTGCTGATCTCGGTCATGTGCGCGATGATGTCGTACGGCGGTGTGCCGACCGGGTTCTCGGGCACACCGAAGAACCGGAAGTAGTTGGCCATGTAGCCCGACACGAGCGAGGCCCGCGCCATGCCGAACTGATAGCCGTCGTCGGAGGTGGTCGATCCGATGAAGTGCCACAGCACCAGGCTGCCGAGCACCACCGCGTCGACCGGTCCGAAGGTCCACCACCGCTGCGGCAGCCAGCGCCGGATGCGACGGCCGTCGAGCCGGTCCAGGCGGAACAGCGCCGCCAGTGCGATGAGGGTGAACACCACCGCCAGCACGGTCACCGCTCGTTTGATCACGGTGGGTACCACCGAGAACCGGCTGTCCACCTCGGCGGTCACGCTGGTGCCCGCGGCCGTGGTCAAATCGCTGTACACGCCCACCAGTTGTGGGCGCCAATCGCCTTGCAGTGTCACCGGTTTCGCGTCGGTTCCGGTGAAAGTCGCGGTGGTGTGCGAGATTTCGGAGTGCACGGTGAGCACGCAATCGGCGCCGAGTCGATCGACGGGCACGCTCACCAGCGACTGATTGCGCAGCACCGCCTCGAATTGCCCGGGCGCGCCGTCGGTTCCGGGCCGGACCCGGGCGACGAATCCGTACCGCTCCTGATTCGGTGCGCCCGCGGGCATGGTGGCGGTCAGGGTGCTGCCCGTGGCGGGCAGTTGCGACATCGCGGCACAGGGCACGGTGGCGTCGAAGGTCAGCGGCGCATAGGACACCAGCGGCGCGTCGATACCGCGGGTGGATCCCTCCTGCGGCCACGACAGCGTGGTGCGGTCGACCTGGACCGGCAGCAGCGGCACCGCGATGGCACACAGGGCGCCCAGCAGTCCGGCGATCAGCGCGATCGGCTGCGCCCAGCGAGCGAATCGTGACCGGTCGACCCGGTGCCCCTGTCCTGCAGCGGGCGTATCGTCCGCCCTCACCATCGTGTCGGTCACGGACGCAGATGCTAGCGCGGGGCCCTGGGAACGAACGAAGTCGTCCGACCTTTCTCAGTCTTTGTTTAGTTTCTCCCGGCAGGCGCCGCGGCATAGTGCCACGTCATCGCCCACCGAACGCCCCGAGGCCGGTCACCCTGGGGGTGACCGGCCTCGGAGACGGAACGGGACCTACTCGCACGCGGGCGACTGCTGACCCAGGTTCTTCAGGCCGGCGCAGGCCCAGCTCTTCTGCAGCTTCCACTGGCCGTCCTGGGCGACGAACGGAACGTCCACCGAGTTCGGCGCGCCGCCGTTGACCGAGAAATCCGCCTTCGCGGTCAGTGTGTCGCCGCCCAGGTACTGCACCTGGGTGACGTTGATCGTGGCGTTGTTCTGCTGATACGCGTTGGTCAGGTTCCCCATCATCTGGGGGTCCTTGGCCAGCGCCTCCTGGCCGTCCTCGAGCCACTGCGCCTTCTGCTCGGCCGGCACGTTCGGGTCCAGCGCCTGCGTCAATTCCGCGTTCAGATCGGCAGCCGTCGGCACCGGAGGCATGTTGGCGGCCGAGGTCGCCGCCGCCTTGCTCGTCGCGGCCTTGTGGCTCGTCGTGTGCTTGTCGCCGCTACCGCAGGCAGACATGCCCAGCGCAGCCACGACAGCCAGGGTGGCGACCGCGATGCGTCCAGTCATCTGAAGCTTCAATGCTCGTCCTTTGCGTTCGAGTTGGTCTCGGGTTCCGTTCACGTGACAGCTCCCACCCGATCGGCGGCAGTGCACGAGTGGCCTCACGCTACCCGCCGAATTTCAACGAAGACTAAGGAGCGGATCGGCCGGGGTGAGATCGTCGTCGTCGGCAGCGAAGGTATACGCCGGGCCCGGCCCTGTCGAGCGGGTCTCGAAACGGACGGTGACGCGGCCGTGCCCGCTGCCCTGCACCCAGCCGTGTCCATGCTCGGGATGGGCGACATCACGCCCGGGATACCAGAATTCGGAGGTGTAGGAGCGGGTGGCCGGTGGTACGACCGGATCGACGCCGGGCACCGCGGTGGCGACGGGTTCCTCGAACACCGTGCCGCGAACGGTGCCGGCGTCTCTGTCCAGCTCTGGGAACAAAGACTCCTGCCGGACCACCGACAGCCCGCCGAATCCCACACCCACCAGCCGAATGGATCCCAATTCGGCCGGATCGATGGCCGATCGCCGCGCCGCGGCGGTCAGGGTCGCGAGGTCGGCGGTGGCATAGGGCAGGGTGAGCGACCGCGTCACGATCCCCATATCGCTCTTCCTGAGTTTCAGGACCACGGTGCGCGCCGCCCGGCCGTCACTCAGCAGCCGGCGATGGGCGGCCGCGGCCATCGCCTCGATCGCCGGTCGCAGCTGCGCCATGGTGACGATATCGCTCTCGTAAGTGGTCTCGGCGCTGATCTGCTTGGCCTCGGCCCGTTCGGCGACCGGCCGGTCGTCGATGCCGCGGGCGAGCCGGTGCAGTGCCGCGCCGACACTGCCGCCCAGCAGCGAAACCGCCTCCGGTTCGGGCAGATTCGCGAAAGCGCCCACGGTCTCGATCCCCACCGACCGCAACCGGTGTTCGGCGACCGGGCCGATCCCCCACAGTTTGCGCACCGGCAATCCCGACAGCAGCGCCTGTTGTTCGGCGGGTGAAACCACCCGCACACCATCGGGTTTGGCCATCCCCGAGGCGATCTTGGCCAGCTGCTTACCGGTGCCCGCCCCCACCGAAGCCACCAGCCCCGTCCGTTCCCGCACCGCGGCACGCAACCGCTCGCAGAAGTCGCCGACCCCCGCCACACTCGCGCCCGCGAGTTCGGCCGGCTCGGCGAAGGCCTCGTCGAACGACAGCGTCTCCAGAACCGGCACCCGCGCGCGCAGCGTGTCGAAGACCTGTCCGCTGAGTTCGCCGTAGACGGCCCCGCGCGGCGGAATCACCACCGCGGTGACACCGACGAGCCGCCGGGCCTGATGCATGGGCATCGCCGAGCGCGCACCGAATACCCGGGCCTCATAGCTGGCACCGGCCACCACGCCGCGCCCGCCCATCCCGCCGACCAGGACGGGACGGCCACGCAGGGTCGGCCGGGTGAGCTGTTCGGCCGAGGCGAAGAACGCGTCCATATCGATGTGCAGCACCCAGCGCCGCGCCACCGCCCCGGCGGCAGCCGCCGGCCCAGCGCTCACCGCCGCCCCCGCGGGCCCGACGTCGCGGCACCGGCGGCACCCACCGGACCGGACACCGCGCCGGCGCCGGAATTGCTGCTGGGTTCCTGTGCGCCCGAGCGCACCCCGCGACCCCTACGGCTATCCGCCCAGACCCCGGTAAATACCCCTTGACCAGGTGCGAGCCGTAGCGTAGCCGGACCGGGGACAGAAGCCATATCCGGAAATCTACGCCCGGGGACCGACATGTCCGACGGCCCGAGTGTGTGATGATCGGTTCATGACCATCCGCAAGGCTGTGATCCCTGCCGCCGGTATCGGCTCCCGCCTGCTGCCGCTGACCAAGGCCATCCCGAAGGAGATGCTGCCGGTCGGCGACAAACCGGTGATCGAGCACACCGTGCGCGAGCTGGTGGCCTCGGGGATAACCGACATCACGATCGTGGTGAGCGGCGGGAAGTCACTCATCCAGGATCATTTCCGCCCCAACCCGGCCCTGGTGGCCCAGTTGCGCGCCGACGGCAAAGCCGCCTATGCCGATGCCGTCGAAGAGGTCGGTGAGCTGGGCCGCGTCGGCCACATCACCTACCTCGACCAGCATGGCCCGTACGGCAACGGCACGCCCGTGCTCAACGCGGCGCGCACACTGGGCGACGAGCCGATGCTGGTGCTGTGGCCCGACGATGTGTTCGTCGCCGACGTACCGCGCGCACAGCAGCTCATCGATGCCTACAACAAGACCGATGCGCCCGTCCTGGCCCTGATGCCGATGGATCCGGCCGACTCCCAGCGGTACGGCGTGCCGGTCGTCGAGGATTCGTTCGAACCCGGCCTGATGCGGATCAGCGGGCTGCGCGAGAAGCCCAAGCCGGAGGATGCGCCCTCGTCGTTCGCGGCCATCGGCGGCTACGTGGTCACCCCCGGCATCATCGACGAGCTGCGCGCACAGGTCGATCGCTGGTACACCCACCGCACCGGCGAGGTGTACCTCACCGACGCGATCAACATCTTCGCCGCCTCGAATCCGGTGTACGGACAGGTGATTCGCGGGCGCTGGTACGACACCGGTAACCCCGCAGACTACCTCACCGCGCAGTTCGCCTCGGCTCTGTCCCATCCCGACTACGGCCCGCTGCTGCGCGGTCTGTGCGCCGAGTGAGCCACCCGGCGGGCGGTCCCTCAGCCGCCCGCCGCCCGGTCGTTCCCGTCAGAAGAAACGGCGAATCGCGTAGATGTCGAATTCGCCCAGTGGCGTCAGCCCGATCGGCACCCCGGGTGCGTAGGCATTGAGCAGCATCCCGCCACCGGCGTAGATCCCCTCGTGGGAGCCGTCGGTGTTCACGATGACCACATCACCGGGCATCATCGACCCGAACGGCACCGCACTGCCCGCACGTGCCTGTTCCCACGTGGTGCGCGGCAGCGCGATTCCGACCTGCCGGAAGGCCCACTGCACCAGCCCCGAGCAGTCGTACGCGTTCGGGCCGGTACCGCCCCATTCGTAGGGCTTGCCCGCCTGGGATCCGGCGACATTCAGGGCGATCATCGCGCGCATGCTGGGCACCGGCAGTACTGCCGAGCCGCTGGCACTGCCGGATGCCGACCCCGAACCCGAGCCCGAATCGCTGCCGGTGTCCGCGGACCCGGAGGAGCCTGCGGTATCCGCCGGAACCGCGAGCGCCGGGCCCGCCCACATCGTGAGCGATATGGCTGCCGCGACCGCGGCCAGCAGATACCGGGAGAATCTGGCGTGCGCGGATCCGCGCACGGATGACAGTGCCATGTGCTCGCCCTTCGGTATGACATGCATCGACCAGGGCACGCCGACCGGCGATCGCACAGCACACACATGGACTCGGGATGGCCGCTTCCCCACGGGCATCTCAGCCGGTCAACTACCTGGTAGTGCAGTTCTTCATCGGGGGTCGATCCGGAAAAGACCTAAGCTCAACTAAACAGTGACGGTTGCTGTGACATAGCTGTTTTAGCGCAAGTAACACCCACACCACAAGTAGCAATCCGCAACCGTGACCATGTCCGGCCTCACCGGTCCCACCCCCGGTCGCGCGCACGATCAGCCACAACGCCACGCCGGCTCGCCCTGGAATCGGCGTATCCGCGGGTCAAGCGGGGTGAACACGCCGAGTCACGCTGCCCCGCAAATCGACCTGGCACTGTTGTCCGCGCACATCCCGATGCACGAATCCGCCCATCGAAGGCGGTATCGACCGGCGCGCCCGATCCGGTAGCTGCCGGATCGGGCGCGGGTCGTGATCAGGCCTTGGTGATCGCGGCGCGGACGCCGCCGACCAGCTCGGCCGCGGCGGCACCCGCGGGCCCGAAACCGAGCTCGGTCGCCAGGATCTCCCCGGCGATGAGGTCGCGATGGGTCCGCGCCCACTGCGACCGCTCCTCGGGCACCTCGAGCACCACGGTGATGCGATCGGAGACGTCCAGACCCAGCGATTTGCGGGTCTCCTGCAGATCCCGGATCAGATCCCGAGCCCAGCCCTCGGCCTCGAGCTCCTCGGTGACCTCCGAGTTCAGTACCACCAGACCGGCGTTAGCGGGCAGGGCGGCGGTGGATTCGGGTTCGCTGGCCACCAGGCGCTGGGTGTACTCCTCGGGCAGCAGCGCGATCCCGTCCTCGTGGCCGGGTACCAGGGCCCGCACCACCCCGTCGTCCTCACGCCATTGACCGGCCTTGACCGCCTTGATCACACCCTGCACGTCCTTGCCCAGCCGCGGACCCGCCGCGCGGGCGTTGACGACGAGCTCGAAGCGACCGTGCGCGGCCACATCGGTGGTCAGATCGACCCGCTTGACGTTGACCTCGTCGGCGATCAGATCGGCGAACGGCCGCAGCCGGTCCGCGTCGGCGGCGGCCACGGTGACCTCCGACAGCGGCAACCGCACCCGCAGATTCTGCGCCTTGCGCAGGCTCAGCACCGTCGAGCACGCGGTACGCACCTCGTCCATGGCGGTGACCAGGTCGGCGTCGTGCGGCAGTTCCTCCGCGGCAGGCCAGTCGGTGAGGTGTACCGAGCGGCCGCCGGTCAGACCCCGCCAGATCACCTCGGTGACCAACGGCAGCAGCGGCGCCGCCAGCCGGGTGGTCACCTCGAGCACCGTGTGCAGGGTGTCGATGCCGTCGCGGTCCTCTTCCCAGAAGCGCGAACGCGACCGGCGCACATACCAATTGGTGAGCGCGTCGGCGAAGGAGCGCAATTCGTCGCAGGCCGTGGCGATGTCGTACGCCTCGAGCGCCTCGGTCATGACATCGCGGGTCTGCGCCAGCTTGGCGAGGATGTAGCGGTCGAGGACATGCTGCGAGTCGGTCCGCCACTGCCCCGGCCGGGATGCGTAGAGCTGCAGGAAGGTCCACGCGTTCCACAGCGGGCGCAGCGCATGGCTCACGCCCTCACGGATACCTCGCTCGGTGACGATCAGGTTGCCACCGCGCAGTACCGGTGACGCCATGAGGAACCACCGCATGGCATCGGAGCCATCGCGGTCGAACACCTCGTTCACGTCGGGGTAGTTGCCCTTGGACTTCGACATCTTGAGCCCGTCGTCGCCGAGCACGATGCCGTGTGCCACAACGGACTTGAACGCCGGGCGGTCGAACAGCGCGGTCGAGAGCACATGCAGGTTGTAGAACCAGCCACGGGTCTGGCCGTTGTACTCGACGATGAAATCGCCCGGGCTGTGCGGACGAGCGAACGACGATCCCGCCGTCTCCGATGTACCGGCGCCGCCGTCGGTACCGGATGTACCGGCGCCGCCGTCGAACCACTCCTTGTTCTCGAACGGATAGTGCACCTGGGCGTAGGGCATCGACCCCGACTCGAACCAGCAGTCGAGCACCTCGGGAGTGCGTCGCATCATCGACTTCCCGGTCGGGTCATCGGGATTGGGCCGCACCAGTTCGTCGATCCCCGGCCGGTGCAGGTCGGCCGGGCGCACACCGAAGTCGCGCTCGAGCTCGTCGAGGGAGCCGTACACGTCCACGCGCGGATACGCCGGATCGTCGGACACCCACACCGGGATGGGCGCACCCCAGTAACGGTTGCGGCTGATGTTCCAGTCGCGCGCGTTCTCCAGCCACTTGCCGAACTGGCCATCACGGATGTGATCCGGCACCCAGGTGATCTGCTTGTTGAGCTCCACCATGCGGTCGCGGAACTGCGTCACCGCCACGAACCAGGACGGCACCGCCATGTAGATCAGCGGCTGACCGGAACGCCAGCTGTGCGGATAGGAGTGCTCGATCGTCTCGTGCCGCAACAGCTTTCCGGCCGCCTTGAGGTCGGAGATGATCACCGGATTGGCATCGAAGACCATCAGACCCTCGTACGGCGGCACCATGGAGGTGAACTTGCCGCCCGCGTCCAGCGGCTGCACCACTTCGATGCCATAGGACGAGGCGACGTCCATGTCCTCCTCACCGAACGCGGGTGCCAGATGCACCACGCCGGTACCGGAGTCGGTGGTCACGTAGTCGGCATTGAGTACCCGGTGCGAGTTCGGGTGGCCGAGGAAGAAGTCGAACGGCGGGCGATAGTTCAAGCCCTCGAGCGCCGCGCCCGAATGCTCCGACAGCACCTCGAGGCCGTCCTCGGCGGTCCCCAGCTCCCGGGCGTAGTGCGAGACCCGTTCGACGGCAAGCACATACCGCTTCCCGTCCTTGCCACGCACGTGGGCATAGGTGATGTCCGGGTGCACCGCGACCGCCAGGTTCGAGGGCAATGTCCACGGCGTCGTGGTCCAGATGAGTGCGTTGGCGCCGTCGAGTGCGTGCAACGGGTGATCGGCGGGAACCGTGAGCGCCATGTCGACGGTGACGGCCGGGTCCTGGCGCATCCGGTACGCGTCGTCGAGGCGCGCCTCCTGATTCGACAGCGGTGTCTGCTCGTACCAGCTGTAGGGCAGTACCCGGAACCCCTGATAGATCAGCCCCTTGTCGTACAGCGACTTGAACGCCCACATGACCGACTCCATGAAGTCGAGGTCGAGGGTTTTGTAGTCGTTGTCGAAGTCGACCCACCGTGCTTGGCGCGTCACATACTCACGCCACTCATTGGTGTAACGAAGCACAGAGGATTTACACGCGGCATTGAATTCCGCGAGCCCCATGGCATCGATCTGTGATTTGTCCGTGATACCGAGTTGCTTCTCCGCTTCGATTTCCGCGGGCAATCCGTGTGTGTCCCAACCGAAGCGCCGTTCGACGCGCTTACCGCGCATCGTCTGGAACCGCGGAACCAAATCCTTCACATATCCCGTGAGCAGATGCCCGTAATGCGGCAAACCGTTGGCGAACGGCGGACCGTCGTAGAAGACGAACTCTTCGGCGGGAGCGACGGGCCCGGAGGCGGCAGCCTGCGAACCCACGGAGGGCCCCGCGGACGCCGACGCGGACACCGCTTCGCCGCGCTGGTCGATGCTCGCGCGGAAGGTGTCGTCGGCCGCCCAGTACTCCAGTACCCGGCGCTCGAGCTCCGGGAACGTCACGCTCGCGCCCGACCGCGAGCCGGCATCCGCATCGCTGAATTCGACGCGGGGATAGGCGTTGCGGGTGGATGTCTGGTCCGCCATGGCGGCTGCGGTCTCCCTCGTGCCAGTGCGCCCGATCGGCGCATTCGGTGGGCACGGGGACGACCTCGGCGCCTGTGCGCCGCTGCCGCGGTACCACCCCGCTTGTCCGCCCGGACTGCTCCGGCGCGCGGACCTCTCGTTATGAGCTGTGACGGGCTCACCCGTTCGGTTCTACTGAGCGCCGGCGGCGCGGTTCTTCCGAAGGCTCCCCGGGGATGACCGGATCACTGCCGTGCTACAGGTTTGATTGTAGCCAGTGCGGGCAACGCTATTTTCGTGCCCCGCTCACCGCCTGGCGTGACGCCCCGGCCGTGACTGCGAGTCGTCCTCGGGGTTCCGGAAGGCAAGTGCGCTGACCAGCAGCACGACGGCACCGAGGACGCATACGACGATGCACCCCCACGCCCAGATCACCGATCCGGTCGTCAGCGCCGTCACCAGGAGGGCGAAGCCGATCGCGGCGAGTACGAGTGTCAGGACGAGCATGGTCACCCCCTAGCCGGGCAGGGCGGCCGCCGCGTCCCAGGTGGGCCGAGCGGCACGACAGAACTACGACCACACAGCGGTGTGCGACGCCGGCCCCCGGCAGATCGACGGGGAGGCGGGCACCCGGAACGAGCTTATTTACCGCCCTTGGCGAACGACGCCGGTGCGTGGTTGTTCGATACTGCCTCGAAGGCCTCGCCGCCGTCGACCGGAACCGCCGAACCACGGTTCTCCAGCTCCTCGAGCTGCGATTCCAGGTAGGACTTCAGCCGCACGCGGTACTCGCGCTCGAAGGTCTTCAGCTGCTCGATCCGGCTCTCCAGCACACTGCGCTGCTGGGTGATGGTGGCCATGATCTCGGTGTGCTTGCGCTCGGCATCGGCCTGGAGTGCGTCGGCCTTCTCCTTGGCCTGCCGCAGCTGGCTGTCGGAGCGGGTCTGAGCATCCGACAGCATCGAATCGGCCTTCTGGCGAGCCTCGCCGACCATCGCGTCCGAACGGGTCTGCGCTTCGCTGACCATTCGCTCGGAGTTCGCCCGAGCACTCGACAGCAGCTGTTCGGCCTCGGACTTGGCATCGGTGGTGAGCCGGTCGGCCATCTCCTGGGCCAGGCTGAGAACCTTCGCGGCCTGCAGGTTCGCATCCGCCGCGGAGTTGTCCTTGACCGCGACGGGCGCCGGTGCGGGCACCGGCACCGGCGGCGCCACAGGGACGGGCTTCGGCGGTTCCGGTTGCGGCGGAGCGGATTTCACCGCCTGCGGGGCCGGACGCGCCTTCTTCGCATCGGCCAGCTCGGCATCCAGTTCGGCAACCCGCTGACGCAGGTCGGCGTTCTCCTCGATGAGGCGTGAGAGCTCCTGTTCGACCAGGTCGAGGAAGGCGTCGACTTCGTCCTCGTTGTAGCCGCGCTTCCCGATCGGCGGTTTGCTGAACGCGACGTTGTGCACATCGGCTGGAGTCAGCGGCATGGAAGGATCCCTTCGCGCTTCGTACGGAGATCTACCGTAGATCTTCTAGCAAGCTCTTGTTCCCGGCCCATTCTGTCACACCGGAGCTATCGGCTGTCCGAGCCTGCTGACGATGGACATCAGAATGAACACGATGAAAAGCAGGACCATAATCGAAAGATCGAGTCGAATTCCCCCCAAGTTCACCGGAGGTATCAGGCGCCTCAGCAGTTTCACCGGCGGATCGGTGATCGTGAAGATCGCCTCCAGCACGACAGCGACGAACCCGCGCGGATGCCAGTCACGCGCAAAGCTACGGATGAACTCGACGATCACTCGGCTGATCAACAACAGCCAGAAGAGGAAGAGGAGTACATACAGCACCTGAAACAAGGCCACCTGTCCACTTTGCCTCAGATTCGGTGTCCTGCAAACTCCCCGCGCCGACCATGCGGCATCGAATCCCCCGTCACGGCCGATCGACCAGGGCCGCGGCCGCGCCGCGGCTCCCGGTCCGACCGTTATTTCTGGTTGTAGAAGCCGTTTTCGGCGATCCGGCGGCGTTCCTCGGCCGATACGTCGACATCCGACGGTGAGAGCAGGAACACCTTGGTGGCCACCTTGTCGAAGGAACCACGCAGCGCGAACGCCAGGCCGGCGGCGAAATCCACCAGGCGGCGGGCGTCGGCGTTGCTCATCTCGACCAGGTCCATGATCACCGGAGTGCCGTCACGGAAACGCTCACCGATGATCGCGGCCTCGGCATAGGTGCGCGGACGCAGCGTCGTGATCTTGGACAACGGACCTCCGTCCTCGAAGACAGGGGTCCGCCGCGGAGCCGGCTCGAACCGGGCGCGCTCCTCCAGCCTCCGCTCTTCCATCCGCCGCTCGGCCTCGGGATCGACCGCGAGCGCGCCATGGGTGGTACCGCGCACCACCGGAGTACCGCCGCCGAGTCCGCGGGAGCGGCCCGACGGCGCGGATTCGATCCGCGTCGGGCGGCGCACCGGCTCGTAGCGGTCGTCGGAGTAGGACTCGTCGGCGAACTCCGAACGCCGCGGCACCGAATACCCGGACTGATACGGAGCCTTGTAACCGGGTTCCGGATAGCCGGAGTCGTCGCCGAAGCGCTCATCACCGAAATGCGAGCGCCCGGTGTCGTAGGAGTCGTCGGCGAAACGGGACCGGCGGCCACGATCGTCCGGCCCCATCGGGCCACGATCGTCGAGGCCGCGGGCACCGCGGTCGTCGATGTAGTCGTCTTCGTATTCCTCGAGCGGGACCATTCCGAAGTACGCCTTGAACCTGTGCAGGGTGCTCATGCGTCCACCTCGCTAGCGCTCGGTTCCAGCACGAGCACGCTCGTGGCTGCGTCGATTGTGTGCTCGCTACGCTCGCTCATGCTTCCACCTCGCTCACACCGGCCGCCGGCACGAGCACGCTCGTGGCTGCGTTGACAACTCGCTCGCTACGCTCGCTCATCCTGGTCGACCTTCCTACGGCCCCGACTGGCCTGGGTGTTGAAGTCCTGCTCAGCCCCTCAGCCCCAAGCATATGTTTCGAATGTGACTGATGAGGTTTGTTTGCTATTGCGAGGTTATCGGTCGCGCGCCCATGAGGGCGGTACCGACACGCACGCAGGTAGACCCGTGTCGAACGGCGACCTCCAGGTCGCCCGACATTCCCGCCGACAATTCGCTCGCGCCTGGATGCGCCCGCAAGAGCGCGTGATGCAGACCGGCCAGTTCGGCGAATGCCGTATCCGGGTCCACATCGAGTGGCGGAATCGCCATCAGTCCCCCTAGCTGCAGATTCTCCGTTTCTTCGACCTGATCGGCGAGGACAGCGAGATCATCCGGCACGACACCGCCCCGGGTCGGGTCGCGATCCAGACTGACCTGCAATAGCACACGAAGCCGGTCGTCGCGCGCGCCCTCGTCGCGGGCGACGGCGGTCGCCGTGTCCAGTGCCCTCACCAATCGGTCGGAGTCCACAGAATGCACCGTATCGGCCCAGCGCACAACCGATTTCGCTTTGTTTCGTTGTAAACGTCCGATCATGTGCCAGCGCATCTGCGCCAGATGTCCCAATGACGCCACCTTGGTGGAGGCCTCCTGTTCTCGCGATTCGCCGAATTCCCGGCGGCCGAGGTGGTACAGGATCTCGATATCTGTGGCCGGGAAGTACTTGGTCACCGGCAGCAACCGGACGCTCGCGCGATCACGCCCGGCCGCCCGGCAGGCCGCATCGATGCGTTCCTCCAGTTGCGTGAGCGCGGCCCCGAGTTCGGCCGTGCGGGACTGCCGGGTGACATCGCCGTCCGATTCACTTGTGCCGATACCGGATTCGCCGCCGTCGCTCACCGGTCCGCCTCCATCCAGATCACACTCGCGATCCGGCCGGTCGGTGCACCGCGGCGGTGGCTGAACAAGGTCTCGTCGGAGATCGTGCAGCGCGGGTCGACCGCGACCCCGCCCACACCCGCCTGCTCGAGCTGCCGGCGGACTCCCGCGCGCAGATCCAGTCCGGGTGTGCCCCGCCGGGTGGTGGTGGCGCTACCGGGCAGATGCGATTCGACATCGTCGCGCATGGCCGCGGGCACCTCATAGCGATCACCGCCGGCGGCGGGCCCGAGGAAGGCGCCGATGCGTTCGGGTTGCGCACCAACCGAAATCATCGCCTCGAGTACCCGGGGCACGATCCCGATCCGCGCGCCGACCCGCCCCGCGTGCACCGCCGCGATCACTCCCGCCTCGTCATCGGAGAGCAGGATCGGTACGCAGTCGGCGGTCAGCACCACCAGCGCCAACCCGGGCACCCTGGTCACCAGCGCATCGGTCACCGGCACCGGCTCCGCGCGCGGGCCGTCGACGATTTCGACATTGCGGCCGTGCACCTGCTCCATCCACACCAGCCGGTCCGGCGTCAGGCCGATCCCCTCCGCCAGGCGAATCCGGTTCCGGCGCACCGCGTCCGGATCGTCACCGACATGATCACCGAGGTTGAACGAATCGTAGGGCGCGCGGGAGAATCCGCCCGCCCGAGTGGTGGTCACCCGCCGGGTCCGGACCGAAGCAGTCGTCATGTCACCGACAGTAGTAGCCGCGCGGACCCCGCTGCGATCGCCGGATGACCGACCAGCACATCGGCCGGGCCATCGAGGCGGCGTGCGAGATCACCGAGTTCGACGAGGCGGTGTACGAGAAGCCCGCCGCAGGACCGGAACCGCTCCGCCCGCCCGGACGCGGCCGAGCCCGCTCCCCGTGGCGGGAGCGGGCTCGGTCGTCTTCGAAAAACTGTGCGCGTCAGCGCCGCATGAACGAGGGCACGTCCACGTCGTCGTCGGTGTCCTCGTCGGGCGGCTGGATGTGGTTGCGGCTGTTGTGCGCGATGGTCGGCTCGGTGGCCGGGCGCGGTTCGTAGGACGGCGCCGGGCCACGGGCGGGCGCCGGCTCGGCCGGACGCTCGGGCTCGGACTGCCGGGCGGAACCGAAGTCCCGGCTCCGAGTCGTGGTCTGGCCGACATCCCCGGCCCGGCCGGCCCCGATATTGGCCCGGCTCGCGGGTTCGATGCGCCGGGCGGGAGTACCGCCGTCGAATCCCGCGGCGATGACCGTGACCCGGACCTCGTCACCGAGCGAATCGTCGATCACCGTTCCGAAGATGATGTTCGCCTCGATGTGCGCCGCCTCCTGTACCAGCGAGGCGGCCTCGTTGATCTCGAACAGCCCCAGATCGGAACCGCCCGCGATCGACAGCAGTACGCCGTGCGCGCCGTCCATCGACGCTTCCAGCAGCGGCGAATTGATCGCCGACTCCGCGGCTTTGACCGACCGGCCCTCACCGCGCGAGGATCCGATGCCCATCAACGCCGAACCCGCGCCGGACATGACGCTCTTGACGTCGGCGAAGTCGACGTTGATCAGGCCGGGGGTGGTGATCAGATCGGTGATGCCCTGAACACCGTTGAGCAATACCTCGTCGGCGGAACGGAAGGCATCC
The DNA here is from genome assembly GCF_040679495.1 of Nocardia sp. NPDC052254. Lineage (NCBI taxonomy): Bacteria > Bacillati > Actinomycetota > Actinomycetes > Mycobacteriales > Nocardiaceae > Nocardia > Nocardia sp. NPDC052254. The sequence continues at coordinate 196,444 of NZ_JBFAUW010000006.1, forward strand.
ATCAGACTGACCGCGGCGTCACCGAGCTGCAGCAGCCGATCGTTGGGGATCACGATGAGGGTGTCGCAGGATTCGCGCAGCGCCTGGATACCGGTTTCGGCCTGGTTGCTGCGCCGCTTGCCCTCGAAGGAGAACGGCCGCGTGACCACACCGATGGTCAGCGCCCCGAGCTTGCGGGCGATGCTGGCGACGACCGGTGCACCGCCCGTTCCGGTACCACCACCCTCGCCCGCCGTGACGAAGACCATGTCGGCGCCCTTGAGCACCTCTTCGATCTCGTCCTTGTGGTCCTCGGCGGCCTTGCGGCCCACTTCCGGGTCGGCACCGGCGCCGAGCCCACGGGTGAGTTCGCGGCCGACATCGAGTTTGACGTCCGCATCACTCATCAGCAGCGCCTGGGCGTCGGTGTTGACGGCGATGAACTCGACTCCCTTGAGTCCCTGTTCGATCATTCGGTTGACGGCGTTCACGCCGCCGCCGCCGATACCGACGACCTTGATCACTGCAAGGTAGTTGTGCGGGGGCGTCATGGGCTCTCGCCTTCCTTCGATCCAAAGCCTGTCGTTTCCGGATGCTCGGCGCGCCGATTCGAGTTTTCCGGTTCGCCCGGGTTCACACTCGAACAAACCCTAAACCTGAACCATAGGGTTGGCGTTATGTCAAGTATCCGACTGGTGCGGAACGCTATTCGCACCTGTCGCGATCCGTGCGCAGGCGCGCCGAAACGAGAGACAGAATCTTGGGTGATCCATCTCGTCCGAGCCCGTCGGGCATCGTATCGCGAACAGCCACCGCAGACACCGGGATCGGCTCCCGAGATCTGCATGACCGTATATTCACCGGCCGCGCACGCGGTCGCGGCGCTCGGACGATCCGAGGCGCCACGGCCATCACACACGACCATCGACTCCCGGCCGCCGGTCGAAAACCGCGACGGCACAACAAGTGTCATCATCTTACCGTTACCAGATCGGGGCTGGAAACGTCGAATACCGTTCCCTCGCGCGTCAGCACCGGAAGTACCACCGCCGCCTTGCGTTCGGAGTCGTCGGCTCCGCCCCACACCACCGTACGCCCGTCGCGCAACTGCAACTCGATATCCGAAACCGACCGCGCCGCAACCTCTCCCACCTGCGCACGCAGTGCCGGTGGCGCGGCGTCGAGCACCGCGACCGCGGCCCGGGTCGCCGGATCCGCACCGCCCGGGTGATCGGTGGTGAGTTTCGGAACACCGGGCGGCGCCGGTTCGATGGCGAATTCGACCGCCTCGGTGTCGACCAGATGGGTGCCCTGCGGACTGTCGAAGAACAGCACAGCCCGCCGCTCGTCCACCGTGACCCGCACGGTGGACGGGTATTCCCGCTGCACCCGGGCCGAACGGACCTTCGGCAGCGCCGCCACCCGCCGCGCGATCGCATCGGTGTCGATGCGCAACATCGATCGGCCGTCCGGAATGTGGAGCACCGCGCGCACATCCTGTTCCGGTACCGCCGACACCCCCTCGACTCGCACCGTCCGTACCGACAGCAGCGGGGTGAAGTAAGCCACCGCGAGCAGCACGATCACCACGACCACCGCCGGGACGGCCCACAACAGGATTCGCCCCAACCGGGTCGGCGGGGCCGGGCGCAGCCACGACGGGCCACGCGGAGGGCGCTCGCCGGCGTCCACGGGATCGAAATCCGGATCGGGATCGGTATCGTCCTCGGGCGGCTCGGTCGCCACACGACGTGTCATGTCCACCTCCCTCTCCGGCCCGCACCGCGGCAGCCGCCGGGCAGGGGCGTCACGATCACCGTCCCGACGGCGGGCGGACCCGCAGGCCGTCCAGGATCTGGCTACCCAGCATCGTCACATCGCCGGCACCCATGGTGATCACCACATCGCCGGCCCGGGCCAAGCCCGCGGCCTGGCGCCCCACCCGCGACATATCCGGTTGATAGTGCACGGGTTTGGTGACCGCCTGCGCAACCAGCGCACCGTTGACCCCCGGCAGCGGCTTCTCCCGCGCACCGTAGACATCGAGTACGACCACCTCGTCGGCCAGCGACAACGCCTTGCCGAATTCCTCCGCGAACGTGGCGGTACGGCTGTAGAGATGCGGCTGGAACACCACGATCACCCGGCCGGGGCGGGATCGAGCACCGTCGGCGGCCTCCTGGCGTACCAGCTCCGCCGCCGCGCCCAGTACCGCGCGGACCTCGGTGGGATGGTGCGCGTAGTCGTCGAAGACCCGCACGCCGTTCTCGCGACCCACGAACTGGAACCGGCGGTGCACACCGCCGAAACCCTCCAGCCCCTGCAGGATCTCGTCGAGATCGGCTCCGGCCGCCCGCGCGGCCAGCAGCGCCGCCAGTGCGTTGAGGGCCATGTGCCGACCGGGAACCGACAGGCGCAAGGTCCGTGGTGTGGTTTCGTCGCCGAGCTGCACGGTGGCCAGCCCGCCCACATCGCGCGGCTCCCAGGCCAGCAGCCGGGCCTGCACCGGGACCGGGACATCCGGCAACTCCGCCGAACCGTAACCGGCCACCCGGACGTCGAGTTCCCCGGCGGCCACGCGATCGGCGACCCGCTGGGCCAATGCCAGCGAACCCGGATCGTCGAGGCACACCACCAGCAGGCCACCGGGCACCAGCCGAGCCACGAAATCGTCGAAGACCTGGACGTAGGCTTCGTCGGAACCGAAGAAGTCCAGGTGATCGGATTCGATGTTGGTGACCACCGCGACATCCGGATCGTATTGCAGCAGTGACCCGTCCGACTCGTCGGCCTCGGCGACGAAGTATCCGCCGGTGCCGTGATGGGCGTTGGTACCCGCCTCGTTCAGCTCACCGCCGACCGCGAACGACGGATCCAATCCACAATGCTGCAGGGCAACCACCAGCATCGAGGTGGTCGAGGTCTTGCCGTGGGTGCCCGAGACCAGCAGGGTGTGATGTCCGCGCATCAGCTCGGCCAGCACCGCGGGCCGCAACAGCACCGGGACACCGCGTCGATTCGCCTCCACCAGTTCGGGATTGGTCTTCGGAATGGCGGCGTAGGTGGTCACCACGACACTGGGACCACCGGGCAGTAGATCCAGGGCGCTCGCGTCGTGACCGATCCGGACATGCGCGCCGCGGGCTCGCAGCGCCAGCACTCCCCGGCTCTCCTTGGCATCCGATCCCGACACCTGCCCGCCGCGGGCCAGCAGGATCCGCGCGATACCCGACATGCCGGCACCGCCGATCCCGACCATGTGTACCCGCTGCAGCAGTTCGGGGAGCTCGGCGGGCGCCTGGCCCGGCGTCACCGCGCCGTCGGCATTCGCCGCGGCCGTCTTGTGGTCCCCGGTCACCGGCCCGCCACCTCCACCACGATCCGCGCCACCGCGTCCGCGGCGTCACGATGCCCGGCGCCGGCGGCGGCGACCGACATGTTCGTCAGCGCGGCCGGATCGGTGAGCAGCGCGATCACCTCGTCCATCACGTATTTCGGCGTCATCTCCGCATCGGCGACGATTCGGCCACCACCCTGGGCCACGATCGGGCGCGCGTTGAACTCCTGCTCCCCGTTACCGTGCGGCAGTGGCACGTAGAACGCCGGCAGTCCGACCGCCGACACCTCGGCCACAGTCATCGCGCCCGATCGGCACACCGTGGCATCGGCGGCCGCATAGGCCAGATCCATTCGCGACAGATAGGGCACCGCAACGTATTTCGCGCCGTCCCGCCCCGACTCCGGATCCACACCACCCAGATCGAGGGTGTTCTTCGGGCCGTGCGCGTGCAGGACCGAGATCCCGGCCGCCAGCAGTTGCGCGGCCGCACCGGACACCGCCTCGTTCAGACGGCGCGCGCCCTGGGAACCACCGAAGACCAGCAACATCGGTCCCTGCTCGGGGAGTCCGAAATGCTCGCGGGCCTGCGCCCGCAGACCGACGCGGTCCAGGGTGGCGATCGATTCGCGCACGGGGATCCCGACGACCTCGGCATCGGCGTGGCCCCGCGCGCGCACACCCGAATTCGGTACGGCGGCGAGCACTCGCGCCGCCCGCCGGGCACCCACCTTGTTCGCGATACCGGCCTTCACATTGGCCTCGTGCACCACGAGCGGCACCCGCAGCGAACGGCCCAGCACCCCGCGCCCGACCGCCAGATAGGCGGGGACACACACGTATCCGCCGAATCCGATGATCACATCGGCCTGCACCTGGTCGATCACGGCACGGGTGCGGGCGACGGCCGCGCGGACCCGGCCCGGCAGCCGCAGCAGATCGGCGGTCGGCTTACGCGGCAGCGGCACCGGCGGAATCAGTTCCAGCGGATAGCCCCGTTCGGGAATCAGCGTCGTCTCCAGTCCGCGACTGGTGCCCAGGGCCGTGATCCGGATCGAGGGATCCAGCCGGCGCAGGGCATCGGCGACCGCCATCGCGGGTTCGATATGCCCGGCCGTTCCCCCACCGGCGACGATCACCGAGAGCGTCCGCTGCCCGGAAACCGTCGTCCCGCTCTCGCCGGTTGTCACCTCGAATTACCTCGTTCTCTCGCATGTTTCATCGGATAGCTGGGCTCCCAGGCCCGAGTGGTGCGCCACGACCCGGATCCAGCTGCCCCGCGCGCCTCCCGGCGGCCGGGCTCGGCGCCGCGCCGGCGTGCCGAATCCGAATCTATCGAGCGCCGGGGCGGCACCGGTGCCCCACCCCGGCTCTTACCGCCGCCACGGGACTTGCCCGGCTTCTTGCGGGCGGGCGGCAACTCCCGCCGCCGCGCACCGGGGACCGCGGCACGGCGGGCGCGAGCGCGCGCGGGGGCATAGGTTTCCGGAACCGGCAGCCGCAGCAATCGGCTGAACCGGCCGTCCTGGCCTGCCTTCAGCGCGGCGACCGCCTCGGGTTCCTGCCGCGCCGCACTCGCGATGAGACCGAACATCATCAAGGTGATCGCCAGCGACGAACCGCCCGCCGACACCAGTGGCAGCTGCAGACCGGTCACCGGCAGCAGACCCACCACGTAACCGATGTTGATCAGTGCCTGACCGGTGATCCAGGTGGTCGCCGCGGCCGTCAGCAGCCGCAGGAACGGATCGGCCGACCGGCTCGCGATCCGTAGCCCCACGAAGACGAACAATGCGAAAAGCCCCAGTACCAGGGCACATCCGAGAAAGCCGAGCTCCTCACCGATGATGGCGAAGATGAAGTCGTTGTGCGCGTTGGGCAGATAGCTCCACTTGGCCCGGCTCTGTCCCAGGCCGCGGCCCCAGATACCGCCGTCGGCGAGGGAGAACAGTGCCTGGCGCGCCTGATAGCCGATGCCCTGCGGATCGTCGCCGGGACTGAAGAACGCGCGCATGCGGTCGGAGCGATATCCGGCCGACAGCGCGAGGATTCCCGCGGCGACCGCGCCCGAGACCGCGATGGTCACGAACAGCCGGACGGGCAAACCACCGAACCACAGCAGCGCGACCAGTACCAGGCCGACCGCGATCGTGGTCGACAGATTCGGTTCCAGCACGATCAGCAGGCAGACGAGCAGACCCGCTGGCACCAGCGGCACCAGGATCTCCTTGTAGCCCGCCCGGCCGCCGCGCCGGGTCGCCAGCAGATGCGCGCCCCACACGATCAGGGTGACCTTGACGATCTCCGACGGCTGCAGCGAGACGAACCCCAGGTCGAACCAGCGCCGCGAACCCTGGACCTGCGAGCCGATCCCGGGAATCAGGACCAGGACCAGCAACAGCACCGAGATCGCGAACAACGGGAACGACAGCTGGCGCAGCACGCGCAGCGGAATCCGCAGTGCCAGATAGAACAGCACCGCACCGAGTCCGGCGAAGAACGCCTGCTGCACGAACAGCGAATAGGCCGAGCCGCCGTCGGCATAGGCCTCCACACTCGAGGCCGACAGCACCATCACCAGTCCGAGCACGGTGAGCAGCGTGGCGATCGTGACGACCAGGTGGAAGTCGGCCAGTGGGCGCGCCAGCCAGGCACCGAACCAGGTACCCGCGGGCTTGCGCGCCGTCTTCGTCACTGCTGGCTCCCGATATCTCTCTCGTCGAGTGCCTGGACCGCCGCCACGAAACTGCGGCCGCGATGGGTGTAATCGGCGAACATGTCCAGCGACGCCGCCGCCGGGGCGAGCAGGACGGTGTCGCCGCGACCGGCATATCCCGCGGCGATGCGTACCGCTCGGGCCATCACCGCATCCGCCCCGTCGATCTCGGCGACCAGCGATGCCGTGGAGAGTTCGCCGCTCATCTGTGCATCGTCACCCGAACCGAGCTCCACGACCGGGACATCCGGCGCGTGTCGCGCCATTGCGGCCGCGATCACGGCCGCGTCCTTGCCGAAAACCACTGCGGCGACGAGGCGATCGGCGACCTCCTCGATCAGGTCGTCGATGTGGGCGCCCTTGAGCAGACCACCGGCGATCCAGACCACCTGCGGATGGGCCATGATCGACGAGCGCGCCGCATGCGGATTGGTCGCCTTGGAATCGTCGACGAATCCCACACCGCACAGCTCGCGCACGAACGAGGCGCGATGCGGGCCCACCTTGTGTTCGGCCAGGCCCTCCTTGACGAACTGCGGTGCCACATCGATGGCGCGGGTCAGCGCGGCGGCGGCCAGCGCATCGGCCACACCGGCCGGTCCCTGCGGGCTGATGTCGGCCACCTCGGCCAGGATCGCGGCCTTGGTGAACGCACGATCGAGCAATTTGCCGTCGACCACGCCGAGTTCACCGTCGGCGGGCACACCCACCCGGAAACCGACGGTGCGGCGCGCCTTGGACTTTCGTGCCAGGGCCGCGGCCACCGCGTCGTCGAGGCCGACCACCCCCACCCGGCCGGTGAGCGCGCGCGCCTTCGCGGCGGCGTAGGCGTCCAGGCCACCGTGCCAGTCCAGATGATCCTCGGCGACATTGAGCACCACACCGGCCTCGGGACGGACCGAGGGCGCCCAATGCAGCTGGAACGACGACAGTTCCACCGCCAGGATCTGCGGTCCCGGGGTGCGCCGCAGCGCATCGAGAATGGGCAGGCCGATATTGCCGCAGGCGACGCTGGCCAGTCCGGCCGCGCGCAGAATCGCGTGCGTCATCTGGGTGGTGGTCGTCTTACCGTTCGTCCCGGTGATCACCAGCCACTTGCGCACCGGCCCGTACAGCCGTGCCTGATCGACCCACCAGGCGAATTCGACATCGCCCCAGACCGGAATGCCCTCGGTGACCGCCGAGACCAGCACCGGCGAATCGGGCCGCCAGCCCGGACTGGTGATGACCAGCGCGAACCGGGCCAGCGCATCGGGTTCGAGCAGTTCGGCGCCCGTCGCGGTATCGAGTCCGAGTTCGGCGGCCTCGGCCATCGCCTTCTCGCCGGCGTCGGTGACCACGGGCCGGGCGCCGATATCGCGCAGCGGCTCGATGAGCGAGCGGCCCGACACCCCCCATCCCGCGACGAGAACGTCACGGCCACGCAGAAATTCGAGCATGGGACCCGGTGATCGCAGGGTCCGCGGATTATGTTCGACCATTGCTGCTTACCCGACCTGAGAGAGGTATTCGCTGTAGAACAAGCCCAGACCGACTGCCGCCGCGATTCCGGCGAGGAGCCAGAACCGGATGATGACAGTCGTTTCCGCCCACTTGCTCAGTTCGAAATGGTGATGGAACGGCGCCATCTTGAACAAGCGGTTCCGGGTGGTCCGGAACACCGCCACCTGGAGCACCACCGACACCGTCTCGGCGACGAACAGCGCGCCGATCACGACCATCAGCAGTTCGGTGCGGGTGGTGATGGACAATCCGGCAAGCAGGCCACCGAGCGCCAGCGATCCGGTATCGCCCATGAAGATCTTCGCCGGTGCGGCATTCCACCAGAGGAAACCGACGCAGGCCGCCGCACCCGCGGCACACACCAGCGCCAGATCGAGCGGATCGCGTACGTTGTAGCAGCCGGCCTCGGCCTTGAACTCGCATGCGTGGTAGTACTGCCAGAACGTGATGATCACGTAGGCGCCGAGCACCAGGCTCATCGAGCCCGCGGCCAGGCCGTCGAGTCCGTCGGTCAGATTCACCGCGTTCGACCAGGCGACCACGACCAGGCAGACGAAGGCCAGGAAGATGATCACGCTCATCGAGACGGTGTTGATCTCGCGGACATAGGACAGATGCCGGCTGGCCGGCGTGCGCCCGTCCGCGCCGCGGAACTGCAGCGCCAGCACCCCGAAGATCACCGCGGATCCGAGCTGGCCGAGGTACTTGCCTGCCGCGGTCAGACCGAGATTGCGCTGTTTGCGCAGCTTGATGAAGTCGTCGATGAAACCGACCACACCCAGCGCGGTGGCCAGGCCCAGCACCAGCAGGCCCGAGACCGAGGGCCCGTCGGCGTGATAACCGATGCCGATCAGATGCGAGCCGAGATAGCCCGCCCACATACCGATCAGGATCGCCACACCGCCCATGGTCGGGGTGCCGCGCTTGGCCTGATGACTCTCGGGGCCGTCGATGCGGATCTCCTGGCCGAATCCGCGTCTGGCGAACATGCGGATCAGCAGCGGCGTCAGCAGGATCGACACCGCCAGCGCGATCCCCGCCGCGAACAGAATCTGCCTCATCCAGCTGCCTCCGTGCCCGCCTCGGGAGACGAACCCTGTGTTACCGACTGCGGACCCGATGCGAGCACATGCCGCGCCACCGCCCACAAACCGGCGGAATTCGACGCCTTGACAAGTACGACATCACCGGCCGCGATCTCGTTGTCCAGCACTGCGATCGCGGATTCGATGTCGGGTACGAGGATCGATTCCTCGCCCCATGAGCCTTCCATGACCGCGCCCTGGTGCAGCGCGCGGGCCGGGCGCCCGGTCCCGACCACGATCAGCCGGTCGACGTCGAGGCGCACCGCGAGCCGTCCGATCTGATCGTGTTCGACCACCGACTCCTCGCCCAGTTCGGCCATTTCGCCCAGCACCGCCCAGCTGCGCCGCCCGCGCGGGACGGCTGGTGTACCACCGCTGCCCGACATCGACACCAGCGCCTTGAGGGCGGCGCGCATGGAATCCGGATTGGCGTTGTAGGAATCGTCGATCACCGTGACACCGTCGGATCGGGTGCGCACATCCATCCGGTGGGCCGAATCGACGGTCGCACCGGCGAGCGAGCGGGCCACACTCGCCAGGTCCGCACCGCATTCGAGAGCGACGGCGGCCGCTGCCAGGGCGTTGGCGATCTGATGTTCGCCGTACACCGCGAGATGGACCTGCTCGGAAACTCCGCCCGCATGCAGGGTGAAGCGGGCCCGCGCGTCGGCATCGAGCACGATATCGGTGGCGCGCACATCGGCGTCGGCCGACTGTCCGTAGGTCACCACCCGGGCGCGAGTACGCGTGGCCATGGCCGCCACCCTCGGGTCGTCGGCGTTCAGCACCGCGATACCGGATGCCGGAAGGGCTTCCACCAGTTCGCCTTTGGCCTGCGCGATGGCGTCGCGGCCACCGAACTCACCCAGATGCGCGGTGCCGACGTTGAGGACCACGCCGATACTCGGCGGCGCGATTTCGGTCAGTGCCTTGATATGGCCGGGTCCGCGCGCGGACAGTTCGAGCACCAGGAACCGGGAATCGACACCCGCCCGTAGCGCCGTCCAGGGATGTCCCAGTTCGTTGTTGAACGATCCCGGCGGCGCCACCACCGTGCCCCGCGGTGCGAGCACCCGGGCCAGCAGGTCCTTGGTGGAGGTCTTTCCCGCCGAGCCCGTCACACCGACCACGGTCAGTCCACCGGCCGCCAGCCGATCCACGCTGGCACGCGCCAGCTTCGCGAGCGCCGCCAATACCGCGGCGCCCGATCCGTCGGAATCGTGGGCCAGGACGTAGGACCGGTTCGAGTCACCGGCCGGGCCGACCGGCTCGACCACCACCGCCGGCACCCCGACCGGGCGTGCCGCGAGCACGGCGACGGCACCGGACGCGACGGCCTTGGCGGCATATTCGTGCCCGTCGGCGCGCTCACCGGGTAGTGCCAGAAACAGGTCACCGGAATTGATTCGGCGCGAATCGAATTCGACCGCGCCGGTCACCGTCACCGCGGGGTCGCCCACATCGTGCAGCGTGCCGCCCACGATCTCGGCGATCTCCCGCAGAGTCATCTCGATCATGAAACCGTCAGGTCCTTGTCGTCGGCTTTTCGCGCCAGGGCCTGTGCCAGCACCTCACGGTCGTCGAACGGATACTTCACACCCGCAATCTCCTGCCCGGTTTCGTGTCCCTTACCCGCCACCAGCACCACGTCACCAGGCCGCGCCCAGTCCACCGCGGCGACGATGGCCGCGGTGCGATCACCGATCTCGCGGACCTCACCACGCTCGGATTCCGCGATCCCCAGCGCCCCCGCGCGGACCGCGGCCCGGATCTCGGCCGGATCCTCGGAGCGTGGGTTGTCGTCGGTGACGACCAGCAGATCGGCGCCCCGGGCCGCGGTGGCGCCCATCAGTGGCCGCTTACCGGCGTCGCGATCACCGCCGGCGCCCACCACCACCGCGAGCCGGCCGCCGGAATCACGCAGATGGCGGCGCAGCGTCGCGATCACCGACTCGATCGCGGCCGGTTTGTGTGCGTAGTCGACGAGGCCGAGCACCTCGTTGCCCGCGCCGACACGCTGCATCCGGCCCGGTACGTCGACCTCGCCGAGTGCCGCGGCCGCCGCCCGGACATCCGCCTTCGCGGCCGCGCACACGGCGAGCGCGAGCAGTCCGTTGGCGATGTTGTAGCGCCCGGGCAGCCGCAACCGGGCCTGCACCGTCCCCTCCGGGCCCACCGCGGTGAACTGCTGGCCGCCGTCGGGCAGGGTCGCGGCATCGGCGGCCGTCCATTGCGGTTCGGTCTCGCCGGTCGGGCACTCGGCGGTGGCGACCGTGACGACCGTCGCGCGGCCACTCGCCTCGCGTGCCAGGCGCCGACCCCAGGCGTCGTCGACACAGATGACGCAGGTATCGGCCGCGACCTGCCGCTGCGGTGCACCCGGATCGGGAACGAACAGCCGGCGCTTGGCGGCGAAGTAGTCCTCGAAATCGGCGTGGAAGTCCAGATGGTCCTGCGACAGATTCGTGAACGCGCCCACCTCGAAGTGCACGCCGTCGACCCGGCCCAGCGCCAGCGCGTGACTGGACACCTCCATGACCACGGCCTGCACACCCTGTTCCACCATCAGCGCGAACATCGCGTGCAACTGCGGCGCCTCCGGGGTGGTGAGCGCGCTGGGCACCCGGCGGCCGCCGATGCGGGTCTCGATGGTCCCGATCAGCGCCGTCGACAGTCCCGATGCGACCAGGCCCGCCTCGACCAGGTAGGAGGTGGTGGTCTTACCGGAGGTTCCGGTGATGCCGATGACCTGCAGCCGCCGCGACGGATGGCCGTAGAGCGCGGCCGACAGTTCCCCCAGGACGGCTCGTGGATCCTCGTGGACCAGGACCGGGACGGCCACCTCACCGATCAGCTCCGCGCCGGCGGCGTCGGTGAAGACCGCGACGGCACCGCGCGCGATGGCGTCCGCGGCGAAGCGGGCGCCGTGTGCCTTGGCGCCGGACAGTCCGGCGAACAGATCTCCCGGTTGCACGGCGTCGGATCGCTGCTCGATTCCGGTGATCTCGATACCGGCATCGCCGTCCCCGGCGGCAGCGATCCGGCGGGCCCCCGTCAGCTCGGCGACCGCGTGCACGGACGTCGGCGACAACTGGGCCGGTCGCAACACCTGCGGGCTGGGCTGCACGGGCACAGGGTTCCTCTCGATGGAAGCGGATTCGGATCGACGAGTCACACTACCGACGGTTCGTCACAGCCGGACAACGCGGCTCGGCGTTGCGACCGGTCCGGTGTGCACCGGCAGTGTCGCCGCCTGTGGGACACCGCTGTCGAGCTCGTTGTCGCGCCGATGCCGACCATCCGGACGCGCCGCACGAGAAGAACCATACCCATTGCGGAACAACGACTTCGACACCACGGCGACATGGCGGGTAACGGACGACGGAGGGGTACCCGCGGTGTGACCGCGGGTACCCCTCCGGAACCGCATCTCAACCGTCGACGTATTCGTCCGATGTGCTGGTGTCGCGGTGCTGGTGTCGCGCCCCTGTTCCCCAGGGCGGACACTCACCCCTGGAGTCGGCCGTCCACCGCCGCGAGCGACAGGCGGCGCGCAGCGCCCTGCCGTCCCTGAGGATAGAACAGCCCGTCGTCGGCCAGCCGGCAATCGACCCCGTACTTCTGGTGGCAGGCCTCCAGAGTCTCGCACCCCTCCTGAGGAGGGTACGCGCCGGGACGGCACTGCCCGTCGGCAACCGGCCCGGCGGACGCCGAGCCGACCCCCACCGTCCCGGAGATTCCCGCGACAACACTTGCCGCGAACAGCACAGAACCCACAAGGCGTTTCATGGACTTCCCCTCCCGAGACGCAGCCGCCGGTACCGGCGGACACTCGGCCTAAGATATCACGGCACGGCCCGGCGGAGGCCGAACAATCTGGACCGCAATGGATTCGGAGTATCGGGGACCGGCCGCTCAGTCGACTTCGGCCTGCAGCTGGAGGCGCGGTGCGGGCGGGGACGGCGGTACCCGATCGCGCTGCAAGGCCCACGACGCGATGTTGTGGAACAGCGGTGCGGCGGTCGGCACCCCGCTACCGTCGGTCGCGCGTTGCGGCTCGTCCAGCATGATCCCCACCACGTAGCGCGGATTGTCGGCCGGTGCGATTCCGGCGAAGGTGATGTAGTACTTGTCGTTGGAATAGCATCCGCAGTCCGGATCGGTCTTCTGCGCGGTCCCGGTCTTACCGGCAATCTGGTAACCGTCCACCGACGCCGACGGGCCCGTTCCCTGCTGGATGCCACGCGGATCCCGTTGCACGACAGACTCGAACATCGTTCGCAGGGTGGCCGATGTCTGCGGGCTCATCACCCGCACACCGTCGGGTTGCGACTGTTCGCTGCGTTTGCCGTCCGGACCGACGACGGCCTTGACGATCCTCGGCGGAACACGCACACCGTCGTTGGCAACCGCCTGGTACATACCCGTCATCTGCAGCAGGGACATCGAAAGGCCCTGTCCGATGGGCAGATTCGAGAAGGTCGAACCCGACCACTGGTTGCGTGGCGGCACCCAGCCGCTGGTTTCGCCGGGGAGTCCGACATCGGTGCGCCTGCCCAGTCCGAAACGATCGACCATCTCCGCGTACCGCTGTTCGCCGATACGCTGGGCGAGCATCAGCGTCCCCACATTCGACGAATGGCCGAAGATCCCCGTCACGGTGTAGGGCATGACCCCGTGCACCCAGGCATCGCTGACGTCGACGCCGCCCATGTGGATACTGCCCGGAACCTGAAGTACCTCGTCCGGCTTCGCGAGGCCGTATTCGATCGCCGCGCTGGCCGCGATGATCTTGTTCACCGACCCCGGCTCGAAGGCGTTGGTCACCGCCGGATTACCCATGTCGGCGCGTCCCCACGTCTGCGCGTCCTGTGCGGGATTGAACGTGTTGTCGTTGGCCATCGCCAGCACCTGACCGGTGTGCGCGTCCAGAACCACCGCCGAGGCGTTGTGGGCACCCGACTTGTCCTTGGCCTCCTGCACCTGCTGCTGGACGTAGAACTGCAGATCCGAGTCCAGCGTCAGCTCGACATCGGACCCGTTGACCGCGGGTACCTTGTCGCGTTCACTGCCGGGAATCACCGCGCCGTCGGATCCGCGGTCGTAGGTGTGCGACCCGTCGGTGCCCGCCAGCACCGAGTCCATCGATGCCTCGAGCCCGATCTGGCCGTGCCCGTCCCAGCCGGTGGCACCGACGATGTTGGCCGCCAGTGAACCACCCGGATAAACAGGTGTGTCCTGGCGTTCCATCCCGACCTCGGGGAAATCCTTGGCGATATCGTCGGCCACCCGCGCGTCGACGTTGTAGGCGAGGTAGACGAACTGATCGTCGCTGCGCAACTTCGCGAGCAGATCGGTTTCGCCGGGCGCGTCCTTGCCGAGCTTCTCGTGCAGGCCCTTCGCGATCGCCTGTAACCGCCGATCGACCTCGGGAGCCTTGTCGCTCTTGGTCCGGGCCTCGGCCAGCTCCTTGCGCACCGCGATCGGGCGGAAGTTCAGTTTCTTGGTCGCGACCATGAACGCCAGCGCCCGCCCGTCACGATCGAGGATCGACCCGCGTTGCGCCCAGTCGACCTGCGGCACCGCGCGCTGCGCGGCCGCCTCGGCGGACAGCGCCGGTGCGGAAACCGTTTGCAGCCAGAGCAATTGCATCGCCACGACCAGCAACGCCACCAGCATGAGAATGCGGCCGACTCCGAACCGCATGCGTGTGGCGGTGTCCTCCGGCGACCCCTTGGGCCGCGCGCGCCGCGGCCGGCCGGGCGCCGACCGCGCTCCCGCCCGGCCGCGACCCGTAGCGCCCCCGGTGGCTCTGCCTCCGCCGCGCGCACTCATCGATGCGCCTCGCCGGGGGCCGCCTGGGCGACCGGCATCTCACCGGCCGGAGGTGCGGGCGTGGGCGCGCCTGCCTGCGCCACCGGAGCCTCGACGGGTCCGGGGGCCGCCGGAGCCGCTCGTACCTGCGGCGGCGTCTGCGTCTGCTCGACCGGAGCCGGCTCGGCGGGCGCGGGCTGCCCTGGCTCCGACTGGCCCGGCGCGGCCTGCGCGGGCAGGCCCGGAGCCGGGTTCCGATCAGCCACACTCCGATCAGCCGGCGCGGGGGCCGGGGCCGGAGCGGGGGTGGTGGTCACGGGAACCAGTCGTTCACCCTGTGCCTGAGCGAGTTTCGGCGGCAGCGCACCGGGTGCGGCCGGCGTGGTGTTCAGCGGCGGTTGCGGCGGCCCTTCGGCGGGCGTCTCCTTGCCGACCACCGTGACCGTGCCGTCGGGCGCCACGAGCAGGCGTGCCGGATCCTTTGCCGGGATCATCCCCAGTTCGCGTGCCCGATTGGCCAGTTCGGGCGCGGAGTCGGCGGCTTCCACTTCCCGCTGCAGTGCGGCACGCTCGTCGAGCAGCTGCCGGCTGATCTTGCGGGCGTCACTGAGCTGATAGCTGTCCTCGGCGGCGTGCGTGGTCAGGACCAGAGTCACCAGCAGCCCGCAGCCGAGCAGCGCGAGAATGGCCGCCACGAACGGCAGCCGACCGGCCATCAACGATCCGGCACGCCCCGGCAGCGGCGGCAGCATCCGCTCCCCCGCCCGATTGCGCCGGCGCGCGTAGGCGCGCTGCGCCGCACCGGATTTCACGCGATCGGCGCTCTGCGCTCGCCGCGGGACGGACCGCTGGGCCCCTCGTGGCGCGTCCACCCGTGTCCGCACGCTCATAGTCCTGCCTCCCCTACCGTGTACCTGTGAGACTGGCCGTGCCCCCGATGCCGGATGCTGGTCATCCGGCCTGTTGTATTCGCTCTGCGGCCCGCATACGCACCGGTGCCGCGCGCGGATTCTCCTCGATCTCCACCTCGCTCGCCTTCTCCGCGCCCCGGGTCAGCATCGCGAATTCCGGTCCCATCCCGGGCAATTCGACGGGCAGGTCCAGGGGCGTCCGGGACGCCGCGGCCTGGGCGAGGATCTGCTTGACGACCTTGTCCTCGAGCGACTGATAGGACATGACGACGATCCGCCCGCCCACCTCCAGTGCCCGCAGCGCCGCAGGCACCGCGGCCTGCAACGACTCCAGTTCCCGATTGACCTCGATCCGCAGCGCCTGGAACGTCCGCTTGGCGGGGTGCCCACCGGTGCGCCGGGTCGCCGCCGGTATCGCGTCGTAGAGCAACTCCACCAGTTGCGCGCTCGTGGTGAACGGCCGGCCGGCGCGACGCCGCACGATCTCACCCGCGATCCGGCTCGCAAACCGTTCCTCGCCATAGGTTTTCAGGATCCGGGCGAGATCACCGTGACTGTAGGTGTTGAGCACCTCCGCCGCCGTGAGGCTCGCGGTGGGATCCATGCGCATGTCCAGCGGAGCGTCCACCGAATAGGCGAACCCACGATCGGCCTCGTCGAGCTGCATCGAGGACACGCCCAGATCCATCAGCACCGCCCGAACGGATTCGCTGTCGGACAGGCCGGCCTGGCGCAGCGCGTCGGGCAGGCCGTCATATCGGGTGTGCACCAACGTGATTCGGTCCGCGTACGGCGCCAGCCGTTCACCGGCCAGCCGTAGCGCTTCGGTGTCACGGTCCAGCCCGATCAGGCGGATCGTGGGATAGGTACGGAGAAAGTACTCGGCATGCCCGGCCAGCCCGAGCGTGGCATCCACCAGTACGCCACCGGATTCCAGTGCCGGACCGAGGATTTCGTCGGCTCGCCGCAGCAGAACCGGAACATGGCGCGGGCGGTCGCTGTCATGATCCACCTCGACCTCCCGAATCCTGGCTCACAGCACTTGCGACGAATCGGCGGCCAATGCCTCGAGGTCTCTGTCCGAAGCACGGCACCTGGCGTTGGGGAAGTACGTCAGGGTCCGTGTCGGGCAGAGGCCGCGGGGCACTCGCCTGTCTCGGATCAGAAAATTCCGCCCAGCGACTCGTCTCCTGCCAGCGAGTAGTCCTCCTCGTGCTCGGCGAGGTAGGAATCCCACGCCTCTTTGTCCCAAATCTCGAGGAAATCGACCGAGCCGATCACGACGCAGTCCTTGCTGAGATTCGCGTAGCGGCGATGTTCGCCGGACAATGTGATCCGGCCCTGTCCGTCTGGACGCTGCTCGTCCGTGGACGCCGCCAGAGCACGAACGAAAGCCCTTGCCTGCGGGTTGCTTCGGGACGCCGCTGCGGCTCGCCGCGCGAGCGCGGTGAACTCTTCTTTGGGATAGACGGCAAGGCTGTGGTCCTGACCTTTCGTGACCATCAACCCTCCCGCCAGTTCATCGCGAAACTTTGCCGGCAACGTCAGTCGCCCTTTGTCGTCCAGCCGAGGCGTGTAGGTACCGAGAAACACAGTCTCGACACCTCCCGCTCGATCACCTCGTCTGATCGACCACTATCAGTGCGCGCTCCACATTACCCCACTTTCCCCCACTTTCAATCGAAAGATGCGGTGATCTCGATCCCCGGAATCGGGATTGTCCTGGTCAACTCAGCTATCACTATGGTGGGGAGTTTTCGCCGAGTTCCCCCGACCCGTGTCGCCACACCGGCGCCCAGCCCGACAACGATCAGCAAACCCGCAGCTGGGAAGGGCTCGCACGCTCGGTGGGTGCGAGTGGGGAATGCCGGTGGGGAAGGGTGGGGATCCGAGGGGTGCGCGAATTCGACACCGGGCGAATGCGATCCGCACCACATCACGAAAACCGAAACGACACGCCGCGATGCACGGCGTGTCGTTCGATGATCTTCAGTTCTCGGCTACCCGGGGAGACCCATGGCAACTGTCACGCAACCACTCCCGATACTCGCACCTGCTCAGCGGGCGCGAGCTGGGCTCAGTTGTCCTGTTCGAACCGGCGACGGAACCGGTCCTCCATACGGGCGGAGAAACCACCGGTCTTGCGTTGCTTGCTCTTTGCCGAATGCCCGTGAGCGCCGCCGGGACCGGGGGACGCGTCGCCCTTGTCCCGGCCTCCCTTGGACATGCCCGAGCCACCGAGCAGCAACAGAACACCCGCACCGAACATCACGATGAAGCCGAGCAGGCTGATGATGGGGAATCCGCCCGGCTTCACCGGCAGGGCGATTCCCGCGACCAGAAGAACGAGGCCGAGGACGAAGAGCGCGGCCGCCTGAAGTCTGCGTCTTCCGGTGGCAGAGCGAAGCCGTCCACCGCGAACGGTCGAGGCGAATTTAGGGTCCTCAGCATAGAGCGCGCTCTCGATCTGTTCGAGCATGCGCTGCTCGTGCTCGGAGAGTGGCACGGTACCTCCCCCGGCACTAGGTCCTGGTTGTCGCCTCCGGGTAGACGACAAGTAGCCGACCTTGGCGGCTACTGCCACCAATGATACGAGTTCGATCAGCGTGCTACCACCTACTCGCCGATGTTCACGCCGTACCGTCACCCGGACGGCCCGCTGCGGGGCGCAACCGGACGGCGGTAATCGACAGCGCGTCCTCCACATCTCGCAGGAATGCCTCCACCCGCGAGGCGAACTCGTCGGCCTGGACATCGCTGATGGCGCGGTCCAAGCCGGCCTCGAGCGCGGCGCGCAGTTCGGAGAAGGAACTGAAGTAGTCGGCCCACATGACGAACTCCGGCGCCGCCTGTTCCATGAGCACCCAGGCATTGCGCGAGCGCGCCCGCGGGGCGCGATCGGCTCCCGTCGCGGCCAGTACCGCACCGGCGCCACGCAGAGCTGCCAGGTACGCGGTACGCAGCCGCTCCCGGGGATCGGGCTCGGCCCAGGCCTGCACAACCATCGTGTCGGCGCGGTCGAGCAGTCCCCCGGCCCGGCCCGCACGTCGTGGATCGTCCATCCGACCAGCCATCACGGCACCTCCACATTCCGCATACCCGCCCCGGTCGACCGATCGGACCGAACAGATATTCGAACGTTTCAATTGAATGTGAATATAGAGACGACCACCGACAGACTTTCGCCCCGAACGACATCCGCGCACCCTGGATATGGCCCACCCGCACCCGGCCGCGCTCCGCACGGCCCTCCCAGAGACAGAGACGGCCCCCGAAGATATGGCTTCCCGCAGATGACCGCCGTCAGGCACACTCCCGCTCCCGTCGTCGTCGATCTCCCGGCCACGACCCTGCGCCATCGGCTGCACGACGCGCTCGCGGTGTACGTCGCGGCCATGGACTATCCGCGTGGCACCGAACACCACCGCGCCCCGATGTGGGCCGAGCACACCACCCGTCCCGGGTGGCAGGCCGTCGCCGCGCTGGTTCCCGACGACAACGGCCATGTCGACGCGCGGACCGCGCCGATCGTGGCGATCGCCTACGGATATCACGGGGCACCCCATCAGTGGTGGCATCAGCAGGTGCACACCGGTATGCGCCGATCCGGCTGGCCGGAGCAGGCCGCCCACGATCTGCTGGCCGACTATTTCGAGCTCACCGAGTTGCACGTACACCCCGCGGCGCAGGGCCGCGGTATCGGCGAGACGCTGCTGGTGCGGCTGCTCGAACAACGCGACGAGTCGGCGGTCCTGCTCTCGACGCCGGAGGTCGACCGCGAGGACAACCGCGCCTGGCGGCTGTACCGGCGGCAGGGCTTCACCGATGTGGTGCGCCACTTCGTCTTCTCCGGCGACACCAGGCGATTCGCCGTCCTCGGCCGGCGGTTGCCGATGCGGGTACCGCCGCAGTGACGACGCTGATCATCGGATCGGGCCACAATGCGCTGGTCGCGGCGTGTTATCTGGCGCGCGCCGGGCATCCGGTGGAGGTACTCGAGCGCGACGACGTGCTCGGCGGCGCGGTGTCGACCGTGGAGCGGTTCCCCGGCCATCTGGTCGACCGCGGTTCCTCCGCGCACATCATGATCCGGCACACCGGGATCATCGAGGAGCTCGAACTGGCCCGGTTCGGTCTGCACTACATCGACTGTGATCCCTGGGCTTTCGCACCGGCGCCACCGGGATCCGCGGCCCCGCCGATCGTCTTCCACCGTGATATCGCGCGGACCTGCGCCGCCATCGAGCGCGCCTGCGGCGGCCGCGACGCCGAGGCCTACCGCCGATTCGTCGCGGTGTGGGGACCGCGGGCGCGACGGGTCATGCGATCGTTCGGTGGCGCGGCCACCGCGGGCCGCTTCGTGCGCTCGTTCTGGGGCCTCGACGCGCGCGGCGGCGCGAGCGGCCTGTCCCGGGAATTCCTCCAGTCCGGAGACGCGTTGCTGGACACCTGGTTCGACAACGAGCGGCTCAAGGCCGCGCTGGCCTGGTTCGGCGCGCAATCGGGCCCGCCGATGTCGGAACCGGGCACCGCGCCGATGGTCGGCTTCGCGGCCCTGATGCACACGCTGCCACCCGGCCGCGCGGTCGGTGGCAGCGGTGCGCTGACCACGGCACTGGTGGCTCGCCTGCGGTCCGATGGCGGGGTCGTCTCGGCCGGCGACGCGGTGACCGAACTGCGCCGCGCGGGCGACGGGTGGCGGGTGCGCACCGCATCGGGCCGGGATCTGTCGGCCCGGACCGTGATCTCCGGCGCCCATGTGCTGACCACGCTGGATCTGTTGCGGCGTGGCGGCTTCGATGGTTCCGTGCTCGACGACTGGCGCCGTCGCATCCGCGTCGGTCCCGGTATCGGGATGGTGGTGCGCGCGGCGACCACCGGGCTCCCCGGCTACGCCGGTGCCACCGAAGCCGAGTCCGCCCGCGGCCTGCAATTGCTGGTCAGCGATCGGCGGCAGCTTCGCCTCGGCCACGCCGCGGCCCTCGCCGGCGAGTTACCGCCCCGCCCGGCCGTGCTGGCGATGAGTTTCAGCGCCCTGGATCCCACCATCGCACCGCCTGGTGAACACCAGCTGTCGCTGTGGGCACAGTGGCATCCGCACCGGCTCGCCGACGGCAGCGATTGGAGCGCGCACGGTGAGCGCGAGGCCGATCGCATCATCGCCGAGGTCGACGCGCTCGCACCGGGTTTCGCCGGTTCCGTGCGGCAGCGGTTCGTGCAGACCCCCGTCGACTTGGAACGCGAACTCGGGTTGATCGGCGGCAATGTGATGCATGTGGAGATGTCGCTGGACCAGATGTTCTTCTGGCGGCCGCTGCCGGAACTGTCGGACCAGCGAGTGCCCGGCGCGCCCGGTCTGTATCTCACCGGCGCCTCGACCCATCCCGGTGGCGGCGTCTCCGGCGCGAGTGGGCGCACGGCGGCACAGCTGGTGTCGCGGGCGCTGCGGCGCCGTCGCTTCACCCGCCGGTGACCGCGGTGCGGTGGCCGGAACCGACCGCCACGCTGTGGCCTGCGCTCACCGCGGCGGCCTGGGTGGCCGCCCAGATCGCCTACCCGCTCACCGAGAGCACCGCACGCGACCGGGTGACGATCCTCGTCGTGGTCCTGTCGGCGGCGACCGCGCTGCTGCATGCCCGCGCGGTCCGCGGCATCGGGTACGCGGCCGGATTTCTGGTGATCGTGGCGGGGCTCGGCCTGCTGGCCGAAACGACGGGCACCACAACCGGATTCCCGTTCGGCTGCTACGACTACGCGCACGACCGGCTCGGGCCGGAACTCGCCGGGGTGCCGCTGCTGGTCCCGCTGGCCTGGGTCGGCGGGCTGTATCCGATCCGGGCGGGCGCGGCACTGCTGTGCCGCGGCGCGGGAGCGCAGATCGCGCTCACCGCGGCGGGGGCCGTCGGGTGGGATCTGTCTCTGGATCCGCAGATGATCGCCGACGAGCAGTGGCGATGGTGCTCGACGTTGCCGGGGCTGCCCGGTCTACCCGATATTCCGTACAGCAACTACCTCGGCTGGTTCACGGTGGCCGCCGTGATGGCGACGCTGATCATCGTGCTGGAACGTCGGTGTCCGGCGCGGATGTCCGCCCCGGCGGTGCCGATCGGCGTGCTGTTGTGGACCTGGTTCGGATCGGGACTCGCACACGCCGTTTTTCTGGGCCTACCGGTCTCGGCCGGATACGGGCTGGTGGGGCTGGGCGTCGTCGCCGTGCCGGTCGTGGTGACGCTGGTGCGCGCGCCCGATCGAGTACGCGCGCGGCCCGGCGGACTCCCGGATCCCGCGGATGCCCGGCCCTGATTCGGGCCGCCGCGACGCCCTCCCCGGCCGGCACCCTCGGAGCGTTCCGGCCGGGACACCATTCGCCGGCCCGGCAAACCCCGTCGCGTGCCGACGATCACGGCGGCGCATGGCACGATATGTGCCGTGCAGCCGCGTCCGACACCTTCGATGCCCGACTCGCCCCACCCGCCACGCCGGCCCCGCCGTCATCGCATCTGGCCGGTGGCGTTGCTGGCCGTTCTGCTCGCGCCGTTGCTGGCCGGGTGCCTGCGGGCCCAGGTGTCGATGGGGGTGTCGTCCAACGACCGGGTCTCCGGACATCTCGTGGCGGCGGTGATTCCGGCCAACGACAAGGACAAGGGCCCGGAACTGAAGGCTCCCGAAACCCTGGCGGCGAAGATCCGCGTCGAGCCCTACAGTCAGGACGGTTACGTCGGCAGCCAGGTCTACTTCGACGATCTGACCTTCGGCGAGGTGCAGCAGCTCGGTGGTCTCTCCGATCAGACCCAGGGCATGTTCAATCTGCAGTTCAGCCGGGCCGGGGACAAGGTCAGCCTCAGCGGCCGGGTGGATCTGAAATCCGTTCCGCCGCAGGGCTCCGACATCCAGTTCACCGTCGCCTTCCCGGCACGCGTGGCCACCACCAACGGCACCCGCCAAGGTGATTCGACGGTCTCGTGGAAACTGCCCGCCGGTGACGTGAGCACGGTCAAGGCCGAGGTGAGCTACGCCGATCCGAACACGCGTTCCTTCGCGGGGTGGGCCGGCATCGTCGGTGGTATCACCCTCGCGGTGGCGGCGATGGTCGCCGTGCTGGCCTACCTTTTCCGCAATCCCGCGCCCTGGCAGCAACGCGAGCGACAGGACGCCTGATCCGATATTCGGTGGCCACACCGCGGGCGGTGATCGGTCCACTCGTCACCGGAGGTACCGCGGTGGCGGGTCTGGGATGTGTACTGGCGCTGGCGAATCTGTTCGCCGTCAGGCGGTTGCGGTCCGACACCACGCCGGTGATCGAGCCGGTGATGGTCGTCGTCCCTGCCCGCGACGAGGCGTCGCGGTTGCCGGGACTCATCGCGGATCTGCGTGCCCAGCAGGGTGTTTCACGGCTCCAGGTATGGATTCTCGACGACGGTTCCATCGACGGCACCTTCCCGGCGGCGGTCGAGGCGATCGGCGAGGACGACCGATTCTCCGTGGTCTCCACCGATCTCGCTCCCGCGCCAGGCTGGACCGGTAAGACCGCGGCATGTGCGCGGCTGGCAGAAATCGCCGGCGTCACCACCGATTCCGTGGACTCACCGCCGGGGGCCCTGATCTTCCTCGACGCCGATGTCCGATTGCGGCCGCGGGCGATCGCCGCGGCGGTCAGCGAATTGCGCCGCAGCGGCGCGGGCCTGGTGACCCCGTGGCCCTGCCAGCGATCCGGTTCGATCGCCGAGGCCCTGGTCCAGCCGCTGCTGTGCTGGTCATGGGCCACCACGCTGCCGGTGCGGATCGCGGATCGGACTCTGCGGCCCTCGACCGCCGTATCGTGCGGCCAGTTCCTGGTCTTCGACGCGATGGTGTACCGCGCGGTCGGCGGACACACCGCGGTGGCCGGCGCGATCACCGAGGATCTTGCACTGGCCCGGGCTCTGCGCCGGAGTGGGCATCGCACCACGCTGGTGGCCGCCGGAGATCTGGCGAGTACCCGGATGTACCGGGGCGCAGCGGAACTCGACGAGGGCTACTCCCGGTGGCTGTGGTCGGCCTACGGGTCCACCGCCGGTGCCCTCACCGTGGATGCCGTCGCCGCGCTGAGCGGTGTACTACCCGCGCTGGCCGCGGTTCTCGGCACCGGACGGCTGCGCCGTACCGGGGCCCTCGGCTACACACTGGGCGTCACGAGCCGGCTGCTCGCACGGTCGCTGGAGTCCGGAACCGGACCGCGCGGCGCCGATATCGCCGCCGCGCTCGCGCATCCGGTCTCGGTCGGCGCCTACCTGCGCCTGTCGGCGCGATCGCGGCGATCGCGCCGGCGCGGCACGCTGACCTGGAAGGGACGATCGGTGCTCAGGGCACCGAAGTGATGCCGACCGTCGGCAGGAACAGGCAGGTGCGGTCGCCGTTGCGAACGGTGCCGAACATCGCCGCCAGCACGGTGCCGGACCCGGTGTCCACCGGCACCGCGCGCACGCCCCCGACCGGCAACGCGGACAGGAAGAAGTCGCGAATTCCCTTTTCGAATGCCGGGCGTACCTCCGGCGGCAGTGTCGGCGGGATCATCGAGTCCACGATCTGCGATATCGGGCCCATGGCCGCGAAGCCGCCCCGGCCGGTCGAGGCGTTGAACCACGCGACCTGCATACCGGAGGTGTCGGCGCTGTCGGGGCCCAGGCCGTAGGGCACGAAGGCGAACATCGTCTGCCCCGCCTTCACCGCGGACAGATCCAATCCGGGAATCGGCACCGCGAGCCGCGGCCACGGGCCGGGCACCGCTCCGGCCAGCGCCGGCACCAGCCCCAGCGTGCTGCCGTCCTGACAGAACGCCGCCGCCGACGGATAGAGGAAGGGCTCGATTCCGAGCTGTTTCACACTGTCGACCGCGGCCTGATAGGCACCGAGCAGATCGGTGGCCGCGGCCGGCGACCCCGCGGCCGCGACGGCTGCGCGCGGGTCCGGCGGTGCGGCGGTGGCACTCACCGCACCCGCGAAGGTCAGCGCGCCGGTCACGGCGATCGCGGCGGAAAGACGGACGACACTGTTCACCACGGCCATCGAATCTCCTGTGTCTCTGCGGAACACCCGCGCCCGGTCGCACCGACGGGACTTCGCATCATGTCTCGTCGGTGCTGCTGATTCGAGCGGAACATCCGCACCAGGGTCGGTCGGCGGGCCGCACGAACACGACGCGCCGGCCTCCGCGTCATCACGGTGCAGAGAAAGTACCGCCGGTCGTCGCGAATCGGCGGCGACTCGCCGGTGTGGCGAGGATCAGGCGCTCACGGCCGTCGCGGTCACGGTATAGCCGAGATTGGTGAGCACCTCGGTGGTCGCCTTGGCGAAGTTCAAGGTGATGAAGTGCAGGCAGGGGGCACCCTCGTCGATCAGCCGCTGTCCGATCTCGGTGGCGATCTCGATACCGGCGGCGCGCACGGCGCTGCGGTTGGCCTCCGGGTCGTCACCGGCCGCACGTTCCAGCCGCTGCATCACCCCGGCGGGCAGCGCCCGGCCGGACAACTCCTCGGCCCGCTGCACGGTGCGCAGCGAGGTGATCGGCATGAGCTCGGGAATGATGGGCTTGGCACCCTGTTCGGCGTCGCAGGCCGCCACCCGATCCCGCAGGCGCAGATAGTGATCCACGTCGAAGAACATCTGGGTGATCGAATACTCCGCTCCCGCACGCAGTTTCGACACCAGATAGCGGGTGTCGTGATCGAGATCGGGAGACCGGTGGTGCCCTTGCGGGAAGGATGCCACCCCGACGTGGAAGTCCCCGAGACCGCACACCATGCGGACCAGTTCTTCGGCGTATTCGACACCCTCGGGATGTTTGGTCCACTCCCCCAGCGGCTCGCCCGGCGGATCACCACGCAGGACGAGCATGTTGCGGATGCCGGCATCGGCGTAGCTGCCGATGATGGACCGCAGCTCACTCACGCTGTGGCCGACCGCGGTGAGATGTGCGACGGTGAGCAACGTGGTCTCGCGGGCCAGCTGACCGGTGATCCGCGCGGTGCGATCGCGGGTGGAACCGCCCGCGCCGTAGGTCATCGACACGAATGCCGGATGCATGCGCTCGAACTCGCGGGCCGCGCGCCACAGCCGGGCCTCGGCCGCCTCGTCGCGCGGCGGATTGAATTCCACCGAGAACGGGATGGTGCCGTCGGCCCGGGGCCGCAGCTGCCCGACGACGGACGGAGTTCCGGAAACCTGCGGCGTCCGGGAAGGTCGGCCAGGGGTCGATCGTCCCCGTACGTTGTCGAAACTCACCGGTTCAGTCTAGTAGGAGCGCAGGTACCGGCGGCCCGTCCCGCTGCCGACGACGCCCCCGCCCGCGTCCGGAACCCGGCCCCACCCATCGCGCGTGACCCGCTGCGACCGGGCTCACCCCCCACCTAAGGCCATGCCGGGCGGTGGAACCGACGCAGTAAGGTTCTGGTGGTCCGGCGGGTCACGGCCAGCGCGGCCGTTCCCCGTGGCGCACCGGAGTGACTTCCGGCCCGCCCGTTACGGCCCGCCGATGGAAACTATCTGGAGGTTGCGTTGTCCGTTGGTCCGGCCAGCCCGGCACGTCCGGCGCCGAACGATTCCGCGGCACTGGTGCAAGCGGTCGAACAGGCACTGACCGGCTTCTTCGCCGGTCGCGGTGAACTGGTTTCGGAATTGGGACCGGTATTCGTCGACGCCACCGCCGCCCTCGAGGACTTCGTCCTGCGCGGTGGTAAGCGCACCCGCCCGGCCTTCGCGTGGACCGGCTGGCTGGGCGCCGGGGGTGATCCCGACGGACCCCATGCCGAGGCGGTTCTCACCGCGTGCTCGGCCCTCGAACTGGTGCAGGCGTGCGCGCTGATCCACGACGACATCATCGATTCCTCCCGCACCCGGCGCGGATTTCCCACCGTGCACGTGGATTTCGAACGCCGCCACCGCGAACGCGGCTGGGGCGGGGATTCCGCGCACTTCGGTGTGAGCGTCGCCGTCCTGCTCGGTGATCTGGCCCTGTCGTGGGCCGACGACATGATCGCCGCCGCCGGGCTCGACGCCGCGGCCCGTGGCCGGTTCGCCCCGGTGTGGGCGGCGATGCGCACCGAGGTGATGGGCGGACAGCTGCTCGATGTGCACGGCGAGGCCGGTGCCGACGATTCGGTGGCCGCGGCGCTGCGGATCAATCGGTACAAGACCGCCGCCTACACCGTCGAGCGGCCCCTGCACCTGGGGGCGGCACTGGCCGGTGCGGACGCGGACCTGATTACGGCGTATCGCGAGTTCGGCACCGATATCGGGATCGCCTTCCAGCTGCGCGACGATCTGCTCGGTGTCTTCGGCGACCCCGCCGTCACCGGCAAACCCTCCGGTGACGATCTGCGCGAGGGCAAGCGCACCGTGCTCGTGGCCGAGGCACTGCGCCGCGCCGACGCCGGCGATCCGGCCGCGGCGGGCCTGCTGCGCGAGTCGCTCGGCACCGATCTGAGTCCCGAACAGGTCACCCGGCTGCGTGCCATGATCACCGATCTGGGAGCCGTCGACGATGTGGAACGGCGCATCACGGAGCTGACCGAACGGGGACTGGGCGCCCTGGCCGCCAGCTCGGTCACCCCGGAAGCCGGCGCCCGGCTGCGCGCGATGGCGCTGGCGGCGACCCGGCGCGTGGCATGAGAACCGTTGCGGGACCTACCGATCGAATCGTGGTGGTGGGCGCCGGGCTTTCCGGTCTGGCCGCCGCACTCCACCTGACCGGTGCCGGACGCGCGGTCACCCTGATCGAACGCGCCGGGGATCCCGGTGGCCGGGTGGGGTTTCATCGCGGCCCGGACTACGAGATCGATTCCGGTGCCACCGTGCTCACCCTGCCCGGGCTGGTCGAGGAGGCGCTGGCGGCGGTCGGCTCCGATGCCGCGGCGCACGATCTGCGGATCCATCCCGTGGATCCGTCGTACCGGGCACGTTTCGCCGACGGCACGATCATCGGCGTCCACGCCGACCCCGAGGCGATGGCCGCCGAGGTACGCCGCACCCGCGGCCCCGAGGAGGCTGGCCGCTACCTGGAACTTCGCCGCTGGCTGGCGCGGATCTACACCGCGTCCTACGGCGAGTTCATGGATACCAATTTCGATTCGCCACTGGATATGGTGCGCCTCCCGGCCAAGCGGGCGGCCCTGTGGGATCTGGTACGGCTCGGCGCCTTCGGCCGGTTGGGGCCGCGGGTGCATCGAATTCTGCGGGATCCGGAGCTGGCCCGGCTGTTCACCTTTCAGGCGCTGTACGCGGGTACGGCCCCGGCCCAGGCGCTGGCGGTCTACGGCGCCATCCCCCATATGGACACGTCGCTGGGGGTGTACTTCCCGGTGGGCGGAATGCGCGCCGTCACCGCGGCCCTGGCCGCGGCGTTCACCGGCGCCGGCGGGCGGCTGGAACTGAACTGCGAGGTCACCGGGATCGACTACCGCGACGGGCGGGCACGACGCGTGCGCACCGCGGACGGCCGCGGATTCTACTGCGATGCGGTGGTGCTGACCGCCGATCTGGGATCGCTGGACCGGTTCGGCATCCACCGCCGCCGCCCGCTGCGCGCCTCGCCGTCGGCGGTCGTCGCACACGGCACCGTTCCGGCCGAGGTCGCGGCCCGGTGGCCGGTCCAGGCTCATCACACCATCGAATTCGGGCAGGAGTGGGATCGCACCTTCCGCGAACTCACGGCCCGGCGCGGCCGCGGACGGCTGATGAGCGACCCGTCGCTGCTGCTGACCCGGCCGGCGCTGTCGGATCCCACCCAGTTCGTCGAACGCGCCGCCGGAACGTGGGAGCCACTGTCGCTGCTGGCACCGTGCCCGAATCTGCGTGCGGCCCCGCTGGATTGGGAACGGATCGGGCCCGCGTATCTGAGCGAACTGCTGAACGTGCTGCAGGCGCGGGGATATCACGGGATCGCAGAGCACTTCACCGTCGACCACCTCGACACCCCGCAGACCTGGCACGATCGCGGCATGATCGCCGGGACTCCGTTCTCGGCCGCACACCTGTTCCGCCAGACCGGCCCCTTCCGCACGCGCAACCTCGCGCGCACACCGGGCAATGTCGTATTGGCCGGATGCGGTACCACACCGGGTGTCGGGGTGCCGACGGCCCTGCTGTCGGGCAAACTGGCCGCCGAACGTGTTGTCGGCTCCTCGCGGCACGTCGCCGGCGCCAACGCGCCGACCGGCGCGCTAGTGTTGCCGGCAAACCATTAAACTGGCCCGCGACCAA
Source organism: Nocardia sp. NPDC052254 (assembly GCF_040679495.1). Lineage (NCBI taxonomy): Bacteria > Bacillati > Actinomycetota > Actinomycetes > Mycobacteriales > Nocardiaceae > Nocardia > Nocardia sp. NPDC052254. The sequence continues at coordinate 225,025 of NZ_JBFAUW010000006.1, forward strand.
CCACTCGCCGCGGTCCTCGACCGCACCGACATCCCGGGGGGAAGACGAACCATGCCGACCCCCGATATGGATACCGCGCCTGTGACAACACCCGTGACCAGCACGGTCACCACGGCACCGGTAGCGACACTGCCGGTACCGGAACCCGCCGCGCACACCGTGCGCTGGTGGGTGCGCTGGGCCGGAGATTTCTTCCGCAGCCCGGAGGGCCACGCCGCTCTGCTCGGTTTCTGGGGTGCGGTCATGATCACCTTCGGTGGTCTGGGCGCCGGTGCGGTCCGCCGCAACGATCCGCTGCTGGAATCGGCCCATCTGTCGTGGCTTCGTTTCGGGCACGGTTACGCCCTGGCCACCATCGTGGTGTGGCTGGGCGTGCTGTCGATGATCATCGCCTGGGTCCGGTTGGGGCGCATCACCATCGGCACCGGCCCCTACCGCGGGACCGAGCGTCCGGCCAGCACCGTGACGCTCAACGAGTTGCGCATCACCGTGGGCATCTGGATCCTGCCGCTGCTGTTCGCGGTCCCGATGTTCAGCCAGGACGTGTATTCCTATCTGGCGCAGGGCGCGCTGCTGCGCGACGGGTACGACCCGTACACGGTCGGGCCGGTGGTGAGCCCCGGTGTGCTGCTGGACAATGTCAGCCCGGTGTGGACCACCACCACCGCGCCGTACGGTCCGATCTTCCTGCTGATGGGACAGGCCATCACCAGTATCACCGGTGACAACGTGGTGGCCGGGACCATCGCCATGCGGCTGGTCATGCTGCCCGGTCTGGCGCTGATGATGTGGGCCGTTCCGCACATGACCAAACATCTCGGTGGCAAGCCCACCGTGGCGCTGTGGCTCGCCGTGCTCAATCCGCTGGTGCTCATCCATCTCATCGGCGGTGTGCACAACGAGATGCTGATGGTCGGCCTGATGGCCGCCGGTATCGCCCTCGTCCTCGAACGTCATCATGTCGCCGGTGTGGTGGTGGTCGCGATCGGCGTTGCGATCAAGGCGACCGCGGGCGTGGCGCTGCCGTTCCTGGTGTGGATCTGGATGATTCACGAACGTGAGCGACGGGCGGCGGAGAACAAGGGGCCGCTGCCACATCCGATCCGGACATTCGCCAAGATCGCCGGGCTCGGGGTGTCGGTGTTCGCGGTGGTGTTCGTCGCCGCTTCGGCCGCGGCCGGTGTCGGAATCGGCTGGCTGACCGCACTGTCGGGCTCGAAGAAGATCATCAACTGGCTGTCGCTGCCCACCATCATGGCGCACATGGTCACCTGGGTGACGCCGTTCAGCCTCGGCGAGGTGCTGGTGGTGACACGCGCGCTGTGCGCGGTCGCGCTGGTGGGCATCCTGATCTGGACATGGTGGCGCTATCGCAACACCGAGCGACAGGCGGTGATGGGCATTCTCATCGCCTTCGTCGCCATCGTGATCCTGTCCCCCGCGGCGCTGCCCTGGTACTACTCGTGGCCGCTCGCGCTGGCCGCCGGCTTCGCCATGTCCACCCCCACGCTGATGGTGCTGGTCGGCCTGTGCACCTGGTTGATGCTGGTGTTCCAGCCGGGCGGATCGATCGGCCTGTACAACATCTGGCATGTCGCCGCGGCCACCTTCGTCGCGGTGGTGGCGGCGCTGTCGCTGCGAAAGGTGGATCCGTTGCGGCTGCGCGCGGATTCGGCCAGATCCAAGCAATGATCACCCGCGATGCCGAGCTGGCTGCCGCGTACCGGCACTGCAAGGCGATCGCCGCCGAACACGGACGCACCTATTTCCTGGCCACCCGGCTGCTGTCGGCACCGCGGCGCGCCGCGATCCACGCGCTCTACGCCTTCGCCCGCGGCGTCGACGATGTCGTCGATCATCCCGCCGGTGCGCCCGCGCGGCCGGCGGCCACCCGGCTCGACGACATCGAAGGGCGGCTCCGTGCGGCATTGACCATCGCGAGCAGCTCACCACGATCCGCGTCGGGCCCGGGTTCCGGGGGCACGTCCCCGGTGGAGACGGCGCTGATCGACACCATCGACCGGTATCGCATTGCGCCCGAGCATTTCTGGGTCTTCCTCGACGCCATGCGGATGGACGTGCCGGGCAGCCCGCTGTTCCGCGACCGGTACGCCGACATGTCCGAGCTGCGGGAGTACATGCGCGGTTCGGCGGCGGCGATCGGACTGCAGTTGCTGCCCGTCCTCGGTACCGTCGTCCCGGTCGCGGAGGCGGAGCCGGCGGCCGCGGCGCTGGGTGAGGCGTTCCAGCTCACCAACTTCCTGCGCGATGTGGCCGAGGATCTCGATCGCGGGCGCATCTACCTACCGGCCGACGAGCTCGCTGCCTTCGGGGTGGACGAGGTCCTACTCGCGCACTGCCGGCACACCGGCCGGACCGACCCCCGGGTGCGCCGGGCGCTGGCCCATCTCATCGCCACCAATCGCGCGCTCTACCGGACCGCCGCGGCGGGGGTGGACCTGCTGCAGCCGCGGGTCCGGCCCGCCATCCGCACCGCCGCGGTGCTCTACGCCGACATTCTCGACGAGATCGAGCGCGGCGACTACGCCGTGTTCGATCGCCGCGCCACCGTTCCGGCCCGGCGGCGATTGCGGGTCGCCGCCGCCCAGCTCGGCGCGGGCTTGTGCTCGGCGACCGCACGCCGGACCCACGACGGCCTGCTGTGACCCGCAGCGCGGCCGGTGGCGCGAGACCACCGGTCCGGTAGTCGGCGACCGGCGGCGCCCCGGATCAGAAGGGTTCGGCGGCGGCGCGGCGGACGACCTCACGTGCCAGCGGGCCGTGCATGGCGTCGATGGGACGGCCGGGCAACGATTCGTCGGCGGTGTAGATCCACTCCAGGATCTCCTCGTTGCTGTACTTCGCGTCGCGCATCACCGTGATGAGGCCGGGCAGGAATTTGACGACCTCGCCCGACGAATCGAAGAAATCCTTCGGGATACCCGCGATACCGCCGCGGCGGATCGCGATCATCTGGTGGTCACGCAGCATCTGATGCACTCTGGTCACCGCGATACCGAGTTGTTCGGCCACATCCGGCAACGGGAGCAGGGTGACCGATTCGGGAACGACATCGTCGCTGCAGGGAAATGCACTCACCCGCACAACGGTAGTCCGTCCCCGCCGGGATACGGCGTACGCCCGGTTTCCACCACCGCGTATGCACGTCACAGAGGACCCTGACGGTGTGCGCCTATACGATCGGGTATGCCGTCGTGGGGGCGGCATCCGCTAGGTGAAATTCGGAGGACTGCAGTTGATCGGCCAGATGCTGGACGGGCGCTACCGCATCGATGCGCCGATCGCGCGCGGTGGGATGTCGATGGTATTCCGGGGCGTCGACACCCGGCTGGACCGGCCCGTGGCCATCAAGGTGATGGACCCGAAGTTCTCCGGCGATCCGCAGTTCCTGACCCGCTTCGAATTCGAGGCCAGATCGGTCGCCAAGCTCAAACACTCCTCTCTGGTCGCGGTCTACGACCAGGGCATCGACGGGGAGTATCCGTTCCTGATCATGGAGCTGGTGGAGGGCGGCACCCTGCGCGAACTGCTGCGCGAACGCGGGCCGATGCCGCCGCACGCGGTGCGCGCGGTGGCCGAACCGGTACTGCGCGCCATCGGCGTCGCCCATGCCGCCGGGCTGGTACATCGCGATGTCAAACCCGAGAATGTGCTGATCTCCGACGCCGGCGAGGTGAAGATCGCCGATTTCGGGCTGGTCCGCGCCGTGGCTGGTTCGAATCTGACCTCCGCCAGCGTCATCCTCGGCACCGCGGCGTATCTGTCACCGGAGCAGGTCACCTCCGGCAGTGCCGACGCCCGCAGCGATGTCTACTCCTTCGGCATCCTGATCTTCGAGATGCTCACCGGCCGTCCGCCTTTCACCGGCGACACCTCGCTGTCGATCGCCTATCAGCGGGTCGAGAAGGATGTCCCGAGCCCGAGTGAATTCATCGAGGGTGTCCCGCCGGAGATCGACGAGCTGGTCGCGCGGGCCACCGCGCGTGAACCCGCGCACCGCTTCGCCGACGCCACCGAGATGGCGGCGGAACTGCATCGGCTGGCCACCGTCCTGCACCTGCCCGATTATCGGGTGCCCGCGCCTCGGGAATCGGCCGAACATCTGTCCTCGCGCTACCGGATCCCGCAGACACCGGCCGCGGCCGACGAGTACACCGGCGGACCGGTCACCGAGGCGACGACCAGGATGGCGGCCGAGCCCAGCCATACCCGGGTCATGACGGCGCCCCACGCGATGCATGAATCCGAATACGATCGCCCGCAGCCTCCGCAGCCCCCGCACCGCCAGGAGTTCGTTCCCGATCGGGGTGGATCGCGCCGCCGAGTGCTGGTCTGGGCGGCCGTGGTGGTGGCGCTGGCGCTGTTGCTCGGCCTCGGCGGCTGGTGGCTGGGTGTGGGCCGATATTCGTCGGTACCACCGATCGCCGGAATGAGTACCGAACAGGCCACCACATCATTGAAGAATGCCGGTTTCGGCACGACGGTGCGTGAGAAGGCGTCCGACATCATTCCCGTCGGCGGCGTGGTGGGCACCGATCCCTCGGCCGGGGCCAAGGTACTGAAGGGGTCGACGGTCGCGGTCCTGGTCTCGAGCGGGCAACCGCACGTCCCGCAGTTTCAGCCGGGCCAGGATACGAAGACGGTGAATCAGCTCATCCGCGACGCCGGGCTGCAACCGGTCGATGCCGGGGAGCAGCCCAGCACCGCCCCCAAAGGGTCGGTGGCACAACTGGATCCGGTCCCCGGCACGGTGCTGCCCACCGGAGCGCAGGTGAAGGTCTACCGGAGCAAGGGGTCACAGCCGGTGAAAGTGCCGGATGTGCGCGGCAAGACTGTGGAAGAGGCCAGATCCGTCCTGCAGAACGCCGGTATCTCGGTCGCCGGAACCCGTGAGGAGTTCGACGGCCGGGTGACATCCGGTCAGGTCGCGGGCAGCGATCCCGCCGCGGGCACCCAGCTGCTGTCGGGCGCCTCGGTGACACTGCTGGTCTCCAATTCGGTTCAGGTTCCGGATGTGACGGGCAAGAACGCCTCCGTCGCCCGCACCGAACTCGAGGGCCTGGGCCTGAAGGTCGTGCTGAATCAGGTGTTCACCGGTGACCGCGGCACCGTCCGGGTGCAGTCGCCGTTCGCCGGGTCGAATGTCGCTCCCGGGGCCACGGTCACCCTCACCGTACTGCCGTTCTGATCCGAGCTCGGTCTCACCCGAGTACGCCACCCACATCGGCGCCACCGAGCAGTTCGGCCTCGCTGATACCGAGTCGTTCACTGGCCAGATCGAGTGCCTGCTGCAGCACCGCGCTGGCGCTGCCTCCGACGACCTGTGACTGTTCCAGCCGCCCGTTACCGCGTACCACCCGCAACCGGCATCGCCAAGCGATTCCGGCCCGGTCGACCTCGGGGCGTTCGATCACGATGGTCACGGGCGCCCCATCGATCTCGAGGACATGTTCCGCAAGCGGAGTGATCTGCCTGTTAGAAGTTCGACCAGCAGTGATGGAACGATCTGCGGCCGAACGCAATCCCCTGGCTACCGAAATGCCCTGCATGGCGATCCTCTCCGAACATGTGCCGCGCAGCCCTGGTGCCGCTGCAGTCCCACCCTTGGAAACCTAACGCAGGTTTGGCAGTTCAGCAACCGAACAGTTAACTTTTCGATGTCATGTCACGATCACGCCACGCCACAGCTGGTCAACCGACCGCCAGCAAGGGGTCGCCTGTTTCCGGGTCGTTGATCGCCACCACCGCGGCGGTCGTGAACACCTCCACCGGGACACCGCCCATACTCGGGCTGATGTTGGTGGTGATCTGCGCGGCCGCGGCAACCGGGGCATAACCACGCGAAACCTCGAAGTCCCAGGCGATCTCGTAGCCCCACGAGATGTTGAAGATCAGCAGACGGCTGCCGTCGCGCAGCACCACCTCCGACGGAATACCGTCGCGGTCGCGATCGCGCAGCAGGCGCAGGATGGTGCGATCGGCGTTGCCGATACGCATCGAGCTCTGTGCGCTCGCCGGAACGTCCCCGCGCGCGCGGCCATCACCACGCGCCGGGCCCTCATCGTTACGAAATACGAGATCCACTACGGTCGATCCGTCACCGCAGCATCTCGGCGACCAGGAATGCCAGCTCCAGCGACTGCTGGGTGTTCAGGCGTGGGTCGCAAGCCGTTTCGTACCGGTTCTCGAGGTCCAGGTCGGAGATGTCCTGGGCGCCTCCGAGGCATTCGGTGACATTCTCACCGGTCAGCTCGATGTGCAGGCCGCCCGGGTGGGTACCCAGCGCGTGATGAACCTCGAAGAATCCCTGGACCTCGTCGACGATGCGGTCGAAGTGCCGGGTCTTGTAACCGGTGGAGGATTCGTGGGTGTTGCCGTGCATCGGATCACACTGCCAGATCACCTGATGCCCGGTGGCCCGCACCTTCTCGATGATCGGCGGCAATACGTCGCGCACCTTGTTGTTGCTCATCCGCGCCACCAGCGTCAGCCGGCCGGGCTCGTTGTTGGGATCGAGGCGTTCGACGTACTCGACAGCCTGGTCCGGCGTGGTGCTCGGACCGATCTTGATCCCGATCGGATTGGCGAGCAGTTCGGCGAAGGCCACATGGGCACCGTCGAGCTGGCGGGTCCGCTCCCCGATCCACAGGAAGTGTGCCGACAGGTCGTAGAGCACCGGATCACCGGCGGCATTGGGGGCCAGGCGCAACATCGCGCGCTCGTAGTCGAGGACCAGCGCCTCGTGGCTGCAGTAGATCTTGGCCGACTGCAGGCTCGGGTCCTGCACCCGGCAGGCATTCATGAAGGCCAGGCCACGATCGATCTCGGAGGCCATCTGCTCGTAGCGGGCGCCCGCGGGCGACTGGGCGACGAAATCACGGTTCCAGTCGTGCACCTTGTGCAGATCTGCCATACCGGCACCGGTCAGCGCGCGCACCAGATTCATCGCGGCGCTGGCATTGGCGTAGGCCCGCACCAGCCGGGAGGGGTCGTGCTCACGCAGGGCCGCGTCGGCGACCAGCGAGTTGACCATATCGCCGCGATAGGACTTGAGGCCCAGCGCGTCGACATCGGAAGAGCGTGGCTTCGCGTACTGGCCGGCGATCCGGGCCAGCTTCACCACCGGCAGGCTCGCACCGTAGGTCAATACCACCGCCATCTGCAGCAGAGTGCGGATATTGCCACGGATATGCGGCTCGGTGTTGTCGGCGAAGGTCTCCGCGCAGTCACCGCCCTGCATGAGGAAGGCCTCGCCGCGAGCCACCTCGGCCAACCGCAGGCGCAGTTCTTCGACCTCCGCGGGCACGCACAGCGGCGGCACGCTCTCGAGGACGGTGCGCATGGTCTCGGCCTGCTCCGGGTCCCACGACGGCTGCTGGAGGGCGGGGCGAGCGAGTGCGGCGTCGAGGCGCCGACGGAGCTCGTCGGGCAACGGCGGCAGTTCCGGCAAGCGATCGATCGGTACGTCGACGGTCCAGTTCACGACATCAGAATACGGACCTCGCGCAATCACCGGGTAACCCGGAGGGTAGGGGGCGATGAATGGGCGCGGACCGGCGGGGCCGTACCCTCGAGCGCGAGCCGGGCCGGGCGGCCCGGCAGGCGTATCGCCATGCCAGCACACGACGAACCGGGAAAGGCACGACCGGGTGAAATATTTTTACGACTCGGAATTCATCGAGGACGGCACGACGATCGAACTGATCTCGATCGGCGTGGTCTGCGAGGACGGTCGGGAATATTACGCGGTGTCGACCGAATTCGATCCGGATCGGGCCGGGCAATGGGTGCGGCGCAATGTGCTGCCGAAACTTCCCTCCCCCTCGTCGCCGCTGTGGCGCAGCCGGCAGCGGATCCGCGACGATCTCTACAACTTCCTGGTCCCGCGGCCCACGGTCCGCCCGGAGTTGTGGGCGTGGGTCGGCGCCTACGACCATGTCGCGTTGTGCCAGCTGTGGGGCTCGATGGTGGATCTGCCCGCGGCGATGCCGCGCTACACCAACGAACTACGGCAGCACTGGGATCAGTACGGGCGCCCGGAGCTGCCGCCGGTCCCGGCGGACGCGCACGACGCACTCGCCGACGCCCGGCACAATCTGGCCAAGTACGAGGCGATCGAAGCCTTCCGCCGCAGTGGCGCGGCGATCGACAAGCGCTGACAGCACATGACCGCGCCCCGGCTGATCAGCCGGGGCGCGGTCATGGTGTTCGGTGTGGTGCCGGATCAGCTCGCGAGAGTCTCCGGAATCCGCTCCGCCTCGGGGCGACTGCCGGCGGGCACGCTCTTCTTCAGGCTGGAGGCGTAGACGTCGACGTATTCCTGTCCCGACATCCGCATCAGCTCGTACATGATCTCGTCGGTGACCGCACGCTCGACGAAACGGTTACCGCCCATCCCCTCGTAACGCGAGAAGTCGATCGGCGCACCGAATTTGACGGTGACGCGACGATGCCGCCACCGGAACGGTCCGGGCGGGCACACCTCGTCGGTGCCGATCAGCGCCACCGGGATCACCGGGACGCCGGTCTCCAGGGCGAGGCGTGCCACACCGGTCTTGCCCTTGTACAGACGACCGTCGGGTGAGCGGGTGCCCTCCGGGTACAGGCCCACCATGCGGCCCTCGCCGAGAAGTGTGCGGGCGGCTTCGAGCGCGGATTCCGCGGCACTGGCACCGCTGCGGTCGATCGGGTACTGGCCGGCGCCCGAGAAGAAGAATTTCTGCAACCGGCCCTTGAATCCCGGGGTGGTGAAGTATTCCGCCTTCGCGAGATAGGTGATCCGGCGCGGGCTCAGCAATGGGGTGAACAACCAGTCGGTGAACGACAGATGATTACCGGCGAGGATGACTGCTCCGTCGGCGGGGATATTCTCCACGCCCTCGACCTTGGGACGGTTGTACACGTGCATGAAGGGCCCGACCAGCACGAATTTGAGCAGCCAGTAGAACATTGCGTCCTTTCCCCTTAATTGTGGAACGGGACCGGCCTCGTCGCGGGCGCCTCCGTCGGACCCGACTCTACCGTCGCCGACCAGCTGCGACCAACCCCACACGAGGTATTTCACATGCCCGAAATCACAGTGGTGAATTCGGGTACCCGACAGCCGCTTCCCCGGGCGGAAACCGACCGGGCATCGATTGATCGGCGCTCGGGCGATGCGTTGTCCCCGAACCGGCCCTGGTGATACCCCGGGCGGATCCTCACTCGCGGCCCGCGGCGGTGCGTGCCCGACCGCGTGCGGAGGTGTTCGTACCGCGGTCGGCGCTCGCCCGGCGCTCGCCGTCGGCATCCAGCGCGGCACGTGCCAGCTCGGCCGCGCCGATCATTCCGGCGGCCTCGCCGAGCTGGGTGGTGCGGATGCGGGCGAGCGGGCGATGCCGGCCACCGGTGATCGCGGCGGCATAGTGCTCGCGGGCGTCGTCGAGGAACAGTGGCGCCGAGGAACCGACCCCACCGGCGATGACGATCAGATCCGGGTCGAAGATATCGCTGACGAAGGCCAGCCCGAGCCCCAGCCAGCGGGCGAAATCGGCCATCACGTGCAGTGCCACCGGATCGCCGTCCTGGGCGGCGCCCGCGACCCGGCGTCCGGTGAGCGACCCGGGGTCGCCGACCACCTCGCGGGCGAGAATCGTCGAGGGCATCGGATCGGTGGCGAGCATCTCGATCGCGGTGTCGACCAGCGCGGTTCCACTGCAATAACGTTCCCAGCAGCCACGTTTGCCGCACGGGCACACCCGCCCGTGCGGCACCACCTGCAGATGCCCGAGTTCCGGTGCGACACCGTAACTCCCGCGATAGAGCCGGCCCTCCAGCAGCAGCGCGGCGCCGATCCCGGTGCCGATGGCGACCAGCACACCGTTGTGGGCGCCGGCCGCCGCGCCGAACCGGTACTCCGCCCACATGGCGGCGTTGGCGTCGTGTTCGAGAATGACCGGTAACCCCAGGCGCCGGGTGAGCCGCCCGGCCACCTCGGTGTCCTCCCACGGCAGATGCGGTGCGAAGCGCACCGTGGTACGGGATTCGTCGACGAATCCGGCGACCGCCAGCCCGACCGCACCGATCTCGTGGCGGGCGCACAGTTCGCGCACCGCGCGATCGAGGCCGTCCTCCAGCGCCGGTGCCGAATGCGGCGTGGGCGCCTGCACGGTATCGAGTACCTCACCGTTCCCGTCGACGACCGAGGCGCGGATGTTGGTGCCGCCGACATCGATGCCGACCGTCAGTGGGATCTCCCGTCCCGTCCGGGTGGTCATTTCTTGATCCGCACCGGGATGGGAATGTAGCCCGGCCGCTCGGTCGCCGAATGCCGCCCGCGCCCAGCACGCCCGGCCGCCTCCCCGCGAACCCGTCCGGTCGCCTCCGGATCGGCCCCGGCACGAGAGTTCTTCTCGCGCAACCGATCCGCGTCCGGACGCGACTCATGATCGCCATCGCTCGTGGCGGTATCGGATCCTGGTTCGGCGAGGTCGTCGGGCAGCAGCGGCTCCACCGGAACTCCGGCCAGGGCCTCGCGCAGGACCGTCACGATCGCGGTGCCGTGATCGGCCACCGCCGCCACCACATCGTGGTGTTCACCGCGCACCAGGGCCGCGGCCGCGCAGACGGGGCACCAGCTGCAGCTGTCCCATTCACGGTTGTCGGCGGCCGCGCGGCGCAGCGTGGGCTCGATACGTTCGAGCAGCACCTCGGCCAGTGCGCGCAGCTCCGTGGCGAATTCGCCGAAGGTGTCCTCGTCGGGGTGGGCGTGGGTCATTGCGGCCAGACTTCCGGATCGGGCCGGAACCGCACGACGAGCTGTGCACCGTCGAGTTCGGCACCCTCGACCGTGCATCGCCGCAATACCGGCGCCAGGCGTAGGCGCCGCCGGACCCCGTCCGCTCCCACGATCACATCGTCCTCCACTCGTCCCAGTCGCAACGTGCCCGGGTCGACCACGGGCAGGCGCAGTCGCAGCGTGAAAACCGATTCCAGCCCGGTGCCCGATTCCCACCGCACCTCCGGCTCCCCTGCCGCCTCGCCGGATTCCGGCGCCGCATCGCCCAGCATAGGGTCTGCCGCCGCGGCCGCCGGGTTGCCACGGACGGGCAGCGCTTGGGCGAGGGCCGCCAGCGCGCGCGGGCCGACCGGTTCCGGCCCGCTGTGGTGGGCGATGGTCACCGCGACATCGGGAATGCGGCGGCGCAGATCGGCGATCACCTCGAGTTGTTCGGCGCGGCGTTGCAGATACCAGTCCACCGCCGGATGCGGCGGCCCCTCCGGCGCGGGCACCGGGGACAGCACCTTGTTCACGACGACCGCGTCCAGGCGCATCCCGAGCAGCGCCGCCGCCGAGCGCACCCGCGTGGACTCCGCCAGTGCGACCCGCTCGGCGCCGGTGATCAGCCGTGCTCCGGTGCGATGCGGATCGGCCAGCAGATCCCGGATCGCGGTGACCGCGAGGACGATTCGCTCCACCGTCGCCGCCAGGACCGCACGCCGCACATCGGTACCGGTCGCGCTGAGCACCCGCGCGTGCGCGGGCCACACTCGTTCCAGATAACCGAGCAGGGTGTCCGGTGCGGTGACGATGCGCAGCATGTCCGCCGAGGGCGGACAGTCGACGATGATCAGATCCCAGTCCTGTTCACCGGCGAACTGGGCGACCTCGGTCAGCGCCAGCAATTCCTGCACACCCGGTAGCCCGGTCAGCTCGGCCGGGTCCAGCGCGGCGAGATCGACACCGTGATCGTGGTCGCCGGTGGCCAGCAGCCGCACCACATCACGGAACCGATCCTCCAGCAGCGCAAGGGAATCGATCTCGATGACGTCGAATCCGGGCGCGACGGTGACCACCCCGGCCACCGCGCCGGGATCGTGCTCGAAACGGAAACCCAGTGCGTCACCGAGAGAATGGGCCTGATCGATCGAGGCGACCAGCACCCGCTGCCCGGCCTGCACCGCCGCGATGGCCGCCGCGCAGGCCAGCGTCGTCTTACCGACTCCGCCCTTGCCGATGAACAGTTCGAGCCGGGTCGTGACGGCTGCCCGGCCGTGCGCGGCCCGGGTCAGCCTTCGACCCGTTTCTTGAGTTCCTTGAGGGCCGTATCGGTGATCACCTTCTCGGCTTTGCGCTTGAACATCCCGATCATCGGGATGGTGAGGTCCACGGTCAGCTCGTACACCACCTGGGTGGTGCCGTCGGGCTGGTCGATGAGCTCGTAGGTGCCGTCCTGCGCCTTCTGCAACTCACCGCTCTCGAGTTTCCAGCTCACCGCCCGGCCGTCCGCGCGCCAGGTGTAGGACAGCACGTAGGTGTCCTTGACGACGCCGGCGTCGAGCACGAATCGTGCCGTGCGCGCGCGCCCATCCGGGAAGGTCTCCAGTACGTCCACCGATCGTGCCGCCGACACCCACTCGGGATACGACGGCAGATCGGCGATGACGGCCATCACGCGATCCGAGGGGGCATCGACGATGATCGACCTCTGCGTCCGGTCGGCCATGACTGACAGGGTTTCCTTTCGACCTAGCGTGACGGCGCCACACCGGCCGGGCGGCCGGCCTCCAGCCGTGCTTTCACCTCGAACGACATCTTCTTACCGGCCACCCGCCGGGACCGATTGGCCGCCATCAGGGTCCGCGCCGGCAGCGTCTGCGCCACAGGCGGTTCGGCGTGCATGAAGTAGTGCAGGATCACCCCGTCCAGCGAGGGCTCGAGCCAGACCTCCATGGTGCCGGTCAGCGGGCCCGCGACCGACCAGCGAATCCCCTTGTCGCCCCGATCCTCTCGCACCTCGAGGGTGAGGTCGGGCCACCACTGCCGCCACCTGGACCGATCGGCCAGGACCTCGGCGACCGCGGCACCGGACGCGGCGACGAAGGTTTGATCGGCCACCTGGATGCTGCTCACGGCTGGGGCTCGCTGCGCTCGCTCATGGGTGCCGAGCCTACTGGGTCAGAGCCCGGAGGCGGAAACGGAGTGTCACCACGCAGGGCTCCCCAGTAGGCTCCATGGACACTGCCTACTGGGTCGGAGCCCGGAGGCGGAAACGGAGTTACAGCTGGTTCACCGGACCACCGCTCGCGCCGACCGCACCGGTGGCCACCCCCGGATCGAGCAGGGTGCGCAGCCGTGCCCCCCGGGAGTCCCACGCCCACTGCCCGGCGACCCAGTCACGGCCGGCCGCACCCATCCGTGCCGCGGCATCGCGATCGGCCAGGATGTCGACGATGGCCGCGGCCACGGCGGTGTCGAGACGCCCGTCGACCACCGTTCCCGTGCGGCCCTCCAGCACGGTTTCCGGTGCGCCCCCGGAATTTCCGGCGACCACGGGCACGCCGGTCGCCGATGCCTCCAGGTACACGATGCCGAGCCCTTCGACGTCCAGGCCCGCGCCGCGCGTGCGCGAGGGCATCGCGAACACATCGGCGATGGTGTGATGGGCGGCCAGCTCCGCCGACGGAACCCGGCCGGTGAACACCACGTCCCCGTCGAGGTCCAGTGCGCTCGCCAGCCCCCGCAACCGCTCTTCGTAGGGACCGCCACCGGCGATGACCAGTACCGCACCGTCGATGCGCCGGCGGATCTCGCGCATCGCCGTGATCAGGACGTCCTGCCCCTTGCGCGGAACCAGCCGCGACAGGCACAGCACCGTGGGCCGGTCACCGAGGCCGTATCGCGCACGCAGTTCCGCACGCGCGGACGGGTCCGGACGGAACACCGTGCTGTCCACACCCGGAGTCAGATATTCCAGGGCCGCCTGCGGGCCGAAGGCCGAGGCGAACCGGCGGCGGGTGTATTTGCTGACGTAGGTGACCACATCGGTGTGGTCACCGATCACGCGCAGGACCTGGCGCGCACCGGGCAGCATCGACCAGCCCACTTCGTGCCCGTGCGTACTGGCCACGATCCGGTGGGCACCCAACCGGCGCAGGGCCGGCGACATCAGTGCCAGCGGCGCGGCGGCGCCGAACCACACGGTGTCGCATCGCTCATCGCGCAACAGTTTCGCGGCCCGGCGCAGAACCAAGGGGGTCGGCAGCATGAGGGTCGTGGGATGACGCACCACCTGGAACGGCTGCTGGGCATCGAACCGCAGATGGGAGTCGCCGCGCCAGCGCGGAGCGTAGACGACCAGATCCTCCGGTGGCATGCGCAACGCGAGGGAATGAAGGTACGACTGGATCCCACCCGGCCGAGGCGGAAAATCGTTGGTGATCAACAGCGTGCGGGCCATGGCGCAGAGTCTATGGGGGCCGGTGGTGCCCCGCGGGCTCAGGCCGTCGCGCGGGCCTTGACCCACCCCTGCCACGCGGTGACGAAGTCGGTCCGGCCGATCCCCAGGGTGTCGCGCAGGCCGCGGTCCAGTGCCGCGTCGTCCTGCGGCCCGGTGGCCAGCCGCCGATACAGCTCGACGAGGTCCGCCTCCCCGAACCGGTCGGCGACGAAGGCATTCGCCGACCAGGCCTGCTCGTAGGCCAGGGCGGCATCGTTGCCCGGCGCGGGGACGAAGGCGCTGTCGGCGGGCAGGCCCGCGGGCAGCTGACCGGCCCGGGCGCGCGCGGTCACCGTGGGCGCCACCCGGGAGAAGCTGTCGTGATCACCACGGTGGCCGCAGTATTCGGCGAACCCCTCCAATACCCACTGCGGTGATCCGTCCACGGTCACCGCGCGTGCGGCGATATGAGTGAGTTCGTGTCGCAGGGTTTCCCGCATGCCGTCGGCGCCGAGCCGGTGCCCCGCGTCGGCCGCGAAGACGATGCGCTGGCCGGTGGGCTCGCTGCCCCGCACGAAGGGGTCGGCCACCGAGGCCGCCGCGACCTCGGTGGACACCGGCCCGGTGGCATGGGTCAGGGCCGCGAATTCGGAACTGCTCGAGGCGACGGCGACCACCGCCTCGTGCGCCCAGTCCGATCCCCAGACCTGCGAGACCGCCGTGACCGCGGGGCCCACCTCACGGGCGAGCTGGTCGACGTCGCCGCGCTGATACGGATGCCCGAACACCAGCGACAATCTGCCGTCGTCACCGGAAACCTGCTGTGCGACAACGGGTCCGTACGAACTCATCACCCGGCGCAGGTCGGGGACCTGCGGGTCGGCGTGGGCCGGAGGCGCGCTGTCGACCGGTGTCACGGTGGGCACCGCGCGCAGACCGCTGCGCGGCAACAGCAGCAGGGCACCGACCGCGGCGGTCAGGGCGATCACCAGGGCGACGGTGACGACGAACTCGAATCGTCCCCGACGGGCGAGCCATTCCCGGGCTCGCGGCAGTGCGCTCATGGACACGATCCTCACATCGATGTGATTGCTCGCCGCCGGATTCCCGCAGTGGCCGTGTTACATACCCATCCAGTAGCGCCTGGCCGAGTGGAACGGGGTGTTCCCCATCGGAGCCACGGCAACCGGCACACCGAAGGTGGAGGCATGCAGCAGCATGCCATTACCGGCATAGATGCCGACATGGGAGGCATCGGAGTAGAAGAACACGACATCGCCCGGCTGCAGTTCGTCGCGCGAGACCGGACTGCCGACGGTGGCCTGTGCCTGGCTGGTGCGCGGCAGATCGATGCCGACATGATGGAAAGCCCACTGCACCAGACCCGAGCAGTCGAACTGATCGGGCCCCGTGGCGCCCCACACGTACGGATCGCCCACCCGGGTGAGTCCGGCGGCCAGCGCGCTGGTTCCGCTGCCGGGGACCAGACCGCGCAGCAGGGTGTCACGGTCGAAGCCGGGCGGGAACAACGACCCCGCGAGGCTGGACCGCTCGCCGGCCGACAGCGCACCCCAGGCCTGGATCACCCCGGCCATCGAGCCCTGCAGATCGGCGCGTTTGCGTTCGAGATCCGCGCGTACCTCATCGGCCTTCTTCGCGGCCGACTGCGCGGTGTCCGAAGCGGTCTTGGCGGCGGTTTCGGCGGCGGTCGCCGAATCGCTGGCTTTGGAGAACTTCGACAGCTGATCGGAGGTCTGCGCGGACAGGACGTCCAGTGTCGACATCTGATCGAGCAGCTGCTGCGGTGAGTCGGAGACCAGTACCGAGAACAGCCGATTGGTCCGCGCGCCCTGGTAGGCCGCGATCGCGGTACGGTCCACGGCCGGTTGGTATTTGCGTACCTCGGCCTTGGCGGCGTCGACGGCCTGGGTCGCGGCGGTGAGTGTGGTGTCCGCGTCGCGGGCCACCGCCTGTTTGGCGTCCAGATCGTCCTGGGCCGCCAGCGCCTGCTGGTTGAGCTGTTCGGACTGATGCGACAGATCGATCAGCTTCTGCACGGCCTCACCCGCGCTGGTGGGCTGCTCCGCCGGCGCCGGATCGGCCACCGCCGGGCCGACCGCCCCGGATCCCAGCACCAGTGCGCCCACCGCGAGGGAGCCACCGACCAGACGTCTGGCCTTCTTGGTATTACGTTGCGCGTTGCCTCTGTGCGCTGTCACGGCCTGACGTGCCCCGTTCTTTTCATCCCGAGCTGGAAACCACAAAGGTCTCGATGAGGTTACGGAACGGCGACCGCCCGTGTCCAGCAGGCCACGAAACGATCACACCGCATCGATCGGAAATGCCCGAATCGGTGGTCCGAACTGTACGGAATGCGCCGAAACAGCCGGGAATCACACGGATTCGGGCAAGACCTCAGTAGCGACGAGCGCCCGCGACCGGCATCGAGGAGATCGGAGCGACCTTCACCGGCTGGCCATAGGTCGAGGCATGTACGACATTGCCGTCACCGACGTACAGGCCGGAGTGGCTGCCGCCGTAGAAGGACACCACATCACCGGGCTGGAGCGCGTCCATCGAGACCGGAGCGCCCGCGTCGAGCTGTTCGTAGCTGGTGCGGGGCAGCTCGCGACCGGCCTGCTGATAGGCCCACTTCACCAGGCCCGAGCAGTCGAACGAGTTCGGACCGGACGCACCGTAGGAGTACGGCGCGCCGACCTTGGACATGGCGGCGTCGGCGGCACGCTGACCGACCGACTGCTGCTGCGGCGCGACGGGCAGTTCGATCCCCGGGATCTGCACACCCGGCGGGATCGCGCCGATGACCTGATCGGGCACATCGAAGGTGCCGACGCCGGGTACGGTGACCGGCGCGGCCGCGGCGGTGGTCGCCGGGAGCAGCAGAACGCTGAGGGTCGCTGCGCCCACGGCTCCGGCCGCAACAAGTTGCTTGATCGCCATGATGCGGTTCTCCTCGTCTGCCCCACGACGCCGCACCCGGTGGTGCGTCGGACTCCGCGAGGTCTCGAGAAGGTTACGAGAACATAACGGTGCGTTGTAAAGCCCCTCCGGCGCGAAACAAGATCGGGTAAGAGCCCCCGCTCGGAGCCGTGCGAGATAACTCACAACAATCACAAAAAGATAACGATGTATGCCTGCAGTTGCGAAGGCGATCGAATGCCGGGACGCGCGATCGGGCGCGCCGCGGCACGCAAACTCCGAGAGCGAAGAAGTGAAACCGCACGTGGCCACCGGACCGCGCGATCAACAACCAACCGAACAGTCTGCACGCTTCCGGCCTGTCGCCATCCACCCGAACCGCCACCCATCTACACCGAAACCCACCGGCCCGCAGCGCAAATCAATAGCCGTTCGCAATGATTGTGGCGCTCGTCACGTTTCCGCATATTCGTGCAATCCGAACCTCGCACACCGCGAACTTCGCGCCGGCGCGGTACCGGGACCGCGCCCGAGCGAGGTTGTCGTACCCCGCGCCTACGCTGCTCGCCGTGCCCACTCCCCCGCCGCGGCCGGCCCAGCTGGCCCTCGAAATACCCGGTCACGGGGGTGCCGAAGAGGAGCGGGAGCTGCGGGACGTCACCTTCGTGGTCGTCGATCTCGAAACCACCGGAACCAAGCCCGATTCCGATGCGATCACCGAGATCGGCGCGGTCAAGGTGCGTGGCGGCGAGATCCTCGGTGAATTCGCCACCCTGGTCGATCCCGGGCGGTCGATCCCGCCGCAGATCGTGCAGATCACCGGCATCACCACCGCGATGGTGGTGCAGGCTCCCCGCATCGAGGCGATCCTGCCGGGATTCCTCGAATTCGCTTCCGGCGCCGTTCTGGTCGCGCACAACGCGCGCTTCGACATGTCCTTCCTGAAGGCGGCGGCACAACAGTGCGGTACCGAATGGCCGGACTTCACGGTGTTGTGCACGGTCCAACTCGCGCGCCGGATCCTCGACCGGGACGAGGCCCCGACGGTGCGGCTGTCGGCGCTGGCTCAGCTGCTCGGTGCCGGCACCCGGCCCACCCACCGCGCCCTCGACGACGCGCGCGCCACCGTCGACGTCCTGCACGCGCTGTTCGAGCGGGTCGGCAATCTGGGTGTGCAGACTGTGCCCGAACTCGTCGACTATCTCCCCGAGGTCACGCGGGTCCGGCGGGCCAAACGTGTACTGGCCGCCGACCTTCCGGCGGCGCCGGGGGTGTATCTGTTCCGCGGACCGTCCGACGAGGTCCTCTACATCGGCACCGCGGTGAATCTGCGCCGCCGGGTACGCAATTACTTCACCGGTTCCGAGACCCGCACCCGGATGCGCGAAATGGTCACCCTCGCCACCCGGGTCGATCACGTCCGGTGCGCGCACGGGCTGGAAGCCGGTGTCCGCGAGTTGCGGCTGCTGGTGGCCCACACACCGCCCTACAACCGGCGGTCGAAATTTCCCCAGCGCGCCTGGTGGCTGACGATGACCGACGAGCCGTTCCCCAGGTTCGCGGTCAGCCGCACCCCCACCGCATACGCCCTGGGCCCCTTCGGTTCCCGGGCGGCGGCCGTCGAGGTGGCGGCGACCGTCGCCGAATACAGCGGTGTGCGCACCTGTACGACGCGGATCCCGCGCGGCGGGGTACACGGTACGGATTGCCCGCCCGCGGCCGTCGGTGGATGTCCCGCGACGGTATTCGGCGCGCGAGCCTCGGCGGCGGACTACGCGGCGGCACCCGCAACCGTGCGAGATCTGTTCACCGGGCGCGACGACGCGCCGTTGCGTGCGATCGCCACACGTATCGACGGTTATGTCGTCGCCCAGCATTTCGAGGCGGCCGCACGGTTGCGGGACCGCACCTGCGTCGTGGTGCGGGCACTGCACCGCACCCAGCGGCTCACCGCGCTGGCCCGGATCGCGGAACTGATCGCCGCGCGCCCGGATGGCAACGGCGGCTGGGACTTCGCGATCGTCCGGTACGGCCGGCTGGCCGCCGCGGGCACCGCCACCCGCGGTATCGCACCCATGCCGGTGGTCGACGGCCTGGTTGCCGCCGCCGAAACCGTCCGCCCCAGCCGGCTCACCGGCGACGAGCCCCGGCTTCCCGCCGGGCCCGACGAATTCGGCACCCCGGATCATCCCCCGCTACGCGGCGCCCCACCCGAGGAGATTGCCGTCATCGCCCGCTGGCTGGAGCAACCGGGCACCCGCATCGTGCGGACCACCGAGGGCTATCGCGAGCCCCGGCGCGGCGCCGGGCCGTGGCTGCCCTGGGTCGAACGCGCCGAGTCCGCCACCCGCTCCGAATCCGCCGCTACTGAATACCTGTCACGAACCAGCGCTTAACCCCCGCGCGTACTACTCGCCGATGGAGAAGCCCGCCTCGACATCCGCACTCGAATAGGACTTGAACGCGATATGGGTCGTGGTGCGCAGGACTCCCGGAGTCTTGTTCACCCGGCCGGTCACCACTTCGGCGATCTTCTCGTGGTCGCGCACCCGCACCACCGCGATCAGATCGACGTCACCCGCACACGAGTACACCTCGGCCACACCCTCGAGATCGGCCAGGGCCTGCGCGGTTTCGGGAATGCGGGCGGCTTCGGCGTGGATGAGCACGATCGCGGTAATCATGGCGCGAGTCTATTGCGCGACCGTCGCACCACCGCAGCCGCCGCTCCGTGATCCCGGATGCCACGAGATACGACGAGGCCCCGAGCCGATGTATTCGACTCGGGGCCTTCGGCCGTGCACGGATCAGTGGTCGTGCTTGCCACCGCCGCTGGTGATCTCCTCCTGGTAGGACGCCAGGACCTCCAGTTGCTTGTGCTCGGCATCGTGTTCGGCGTCGAGCAGCGCATCGGCCTCGGCGGGCGGATCGGCGCGCAGGAACGAACCCGAACCCGGCTTACCGGCCGAACCCAGCTTGTTCATCTTCTTGGGCACCGGCGCGCCCTGGTACTCGAGCGGCACCGGGTGGCCGTGGTCGTCGACCGGGCCCAGCGGCTGGTGCACCTCGATGTACTCACCGTGCGGCAGGCGCTTGATGACACCGGTCTCGATACCGTGCTCGAGCACCGCGCGGTCGGCACGCTGCAGACCCAGGCACAACCGGTACGCCAGGAAGTAGGCGATCGGCGGTGCGACCAGCAGCGCGATCCGGAAGAACCAGGTGGTGGCGTTCAGCGACACATCGAACTTCAGCGCGATGATGTCGTTGACACAGGCCAGCGTCGCCACCGCGTAGAACCCGATCGCCATGGCACCGATCGCGGTACGCACCGGCACGTCGCGCGGACGCTGCACGATGTTGTGCCGCACCGTGTCACCGGTGAGCCGCTTCTCGATCCACGGGTAGGCGATCAGCACCATGAACACCAGGCCCATCAACAGTGCCACCCAGAACGGCGCCGGGACGGTGTACCGGCCCAGGTACAGCTCCCAGGGCGGCATCAGACGGGCTAGACCGTCGGTCCACATCATGTAGAAGTCGGGCTGGGAACCGGCCGAAACCTGTGACGGGTTGTAGGGCCCCAGGTTCCAGATCGGGTTGATCTGCAAAACACCGCCCATGACGGCGACGATGCCGAGGGTGAACATGAAGAACGCACCCTGGTCGGCGGCGAACACCGGCACGATGCGGGCGCCCACGACGTTGTTCTCGGTACGGCCGGGGCCGGGGAATTGCGTGTGCTTCTGGTACCAGACGATCGCCACGTGCGCCGCGATCAGCGCCAGCATGATGCCCGGGAACAGCAGGATGTGCGCGACGTACAGGCGCGGGATGATGATCGTGCCCGGGAAGTCACCGCCGAAGATCAGCCAGTGCATCCAGGTGCCGACCAGCGGAATACCCATGGTGATACCACCGAAGGCGGCCCGCAGACCGGTACCGGACAGCAGATCGTCGGGCAGCGAGTAACCGAAGAAGCCCTCGAACATCGCCAGGATCAGCAGCAGCGAGCCGATCACCCAGTTCGCCTCACGCGGCTTGCGGAACGCGCCGGTGAAGAAGATGCGGAACAGGTGGATGATGATCGACGCCGCGAAGATCAGCGCGGCCCAGTGGTGCACCTGACGCACGAACAGGCCACCGCGCACCTCGAAGGAGATGTTCAGCGCCGACTCGTAGGCGCGCGACATGGTCACGCCACGCAGCGGCTGATAGGAGCCGTGGTACACGACCTCGACCATCGACGGATCGAAGAACAGCGTCAGGTACACGCCCGACAGCAGCAGGATGATGAACGCGTACAGCGCGATCTCACCCAGCAGGAACGACCAGTGGGTCGGGAAGACCTTGTTGATCGAACGCTTCACGAACGCAGCGGCGCGATACCGCTCGTCCATCTCGTTGGCCTGTGCGGCCACCTTGCTCGGACTCATGAACGACGCTCCCAGAAGGCCGGACCGAGCGGCTCGATGAAGTCGCCGTTGGCGACCAGGAATCCCTCGGAATTGACGGTGATGGGCAGCTGCGGCAGCGCACGGGCGGCGGGACCGAAGACCGGCTTACCCCACTCGGTCGCCGAGAACTGCGACTGATGGCACGGGCACAGGATGCGGTTGGTCTGCTGCTCGAACAGCGAAGTCGGGCAGCCGAGGTGGGTGCAGATCTTCGAGTAGGCGAAGTAGTCGCCGAAGTTGAAGCTCTCCTGGCCCTTGCGCTTGATCGCCTTCTCCGCGTCGGCGGTGCGCAGGCGAATCAACATGACCGCGTTGCGGATGCCGCGCAGCGACTGGAGGGTCTCCTCCTCGTTGCCGCGCCACTCTTCCTTCCACGGGAACACGGTCTCCATGGCGCCGGCGTCCAGATCCTCCGGACGCACCAGCACGATGTCCTCCGGGCGACCGGTGTCCTTGCGCAGGAAAATGGTCTGACCCGGGAAATCCGGGGTCCAGCCGGAGACCCACAGCGGGGACTTCATGCCCTTGGCCCACGGGTTCTTGATCATGCCGCCGACGAAGACGAACAGTGCGCCGATACCCAGCACACCCGCGCCCAGTCCGGCGGTACGCGTGATCATCTTGCGACGACCCAGCGTGGTGGTCTCCAGCGCGTCGGACAGCTGCGCGCCCAGGGTGCGCCGCTCCACCTCGTCGGAGGGACCGTCGTGCCGGGTCTGGATGGAGATCTCGTTCGGGATGAACTTCTTGCGGATGATCACCGCGGCGACACCGATGGCCAGCACGGCGACACCCAGCAGCAGGCCGTAGAGCGGCGTGGCCAGCGAGTACAGGCCGTTGCCGTCCTCGTGGCGGCCCTTGTACTCCCACGGCCAGAACAGGAAGACGCCGATCAGGGCGGCGCCCGCCAGTGCCGAGATGACGAACCACAGCGTGACGTTGCGCTCGGCCCGCTTCTCCGCGCGTGTGCCCGGAACCGGCCAGCGCGGAGCGCGGTAGACGACCTGCACGCCGTCACGCGCGGTGCCGAGTTCGACCAGTTCCTCGGTCGACATCGCGTCGAGCTGTTCCTCGGTGGGATCGAGGTTCACCCCTGCGGTACCGCCGCCATCCTCGGGCCGGCTCATCTCGTTTCGCTCCTGTTCGCTGTTACTCATGACGGCATCCTTTGGGTCATGACCGCCGGCCCTCCGTGGTTACGCTGCGCTGCCGCCTGCGGGCCCCACGCGCTCATGACCGCGAACCGATCCACATCGCCGATCCGACCAGGGCCACGATGCCGATGACCCAGAGGGCCAGCGCTTCGGTCGCGGGACCGAAGCCACCCAGACCGTAACCGGCCTCGGGCAGGCTCTCCGTGCGGTCCTTCACATAAGCCACGATGTCACGCTTCTCCTCCGGAGACAGCTGCCGGTCGGAGAATTTCGGCATGTTCTGCGGGCCGGTGAGCATCGCGGTGTAGATCTGCTGTTCGGTGGCCTCGCCCAGCGGCGGCGCGAACTTACCGGAGGACAGCGCACCGCCCTTACCGGTGAAGTTGTGGCAGGACGCGCAGTTGAGGCGGAACAACTCGCCACCACGTCCGAGGTCGCCGCCGGCGGTGAGCGATTCCTGCGCGATCTTGCCGTCCGGGTCGCGGACCACGGTGGGACCACCGCCGTTGGCCGCGACGAACGCGCCCAGCGCATCGGTCTGGCGGGCGTCGAACTTCGGGGGCTTGCGCTGAATCTGCGCGCCGTTGCCCGCGGCCGGCATGCGGCCGGTGGACACCTGGAAGTACACCGCGGCCTCACCGACGCCGATCAGGCTCGGGCCGCGGTCCTGCACACCCTGCAGGTTGGCGCCGTGGCAGGTGATGCACGAGGTCTCGTAGATCTGCTTACCCTCGCGAATGAGTGCCGACTGATCCTCGTCGGCGGTGGCGACCTGCGCGTGCGGGGTGAGCGCCGAGGCCGCGAAGCCGGCTCCGACGAGGCCCATCAGAAGAACCAGACCGCCGGCGAGCTTGCGGCGCATCCGGCGCTGCTTGCGGGTCTTGGTGGCCTGGTTGTTCTCAGCGCCGCCGACCCCGGGGCTGGTGGGGTCTGGCGCTGACGGGGGAGATGAACTCATCTGTGTCCCTTTGGAGTAGACGGAACCGACTTGTGCAAGTTTTTGTGTTGTCACCGGCCGCCGCGGGGACGACCGCCGCCCGCCTAGCGGACGAAGTAGATCGTGGCGAACAACCCGATCCAGACGATGTCGACGAAGTGCCAGTAGTAGGAGACGACGATCGCGGCGGTGGCCTGGGCCGGCGTGAACTTACTGACCTTGGTGCGGATCAGCAGGAAGATGAACGCGATGAGACCGCCGATGACGTGCAGACCGTGGAAACCGGTGGTGATGAAGAACACCGAGCCGTAGATGCTGCTGTCGATCCGGGTGCCCTCGGAGTAGAGCGCGTGGTATTCCGTGCCCTGGCCGAGCACGAAGAACAGGCCCATGAAGAAGGTCAGCACGTACCAGCGCCGCAGCCCGAAGACGTCACCACGCTCGGCGGAGAACACGCCCATCTGGCAGGTGAACGAGGATGCGATCAGCACGGCCGTGACCGGCACGGCGAGCTTGAGGTTCAGCTCGGTCGGTTCCGGCGGCCAGTTGCCATGAGCCTGGGCACGAGCGACGAAGTACATGGCGAAGAGGCCGGCGAAGAACATCAGCTCGCTCGACAGCCAGATGATGGTTCCGACGCTGACCATGTTGGGCCGGTTCAGCGAATGCACACGCTGAGTAATGGCCGATCCTGGGGTCCCTACTGCGGTCGTCACGCCGGTAAGTATGACTCGTCGTAGTACGACAGGCGTACCCGGGTGCGAATTCGGGGTGTCGGGCCCGGAATCATCAGCGCGCGTGCGGGTCTGGTACCCGATTCGGCGTGTCCGGCGAACTCGCAGGTCGAGCGGCGGCGGCGAGGTGGACGACCCGGGTTCGCGCAGGTGTGCGATATTGCGGGCGGGTACGGAAGAAGGCAGGTGGAATGGGAATTCGATCGGTGTGGCGGCGTTTTTCGGGCCGCGACGCGGCGGCGGAATTGGATCCGGCGCGAACGGATCTGGTGGTGGTCGCGTCGAGTTTCGACGATGCCGAGGCCTGCTCCACCGCGCTCGCGCGCGCGATGGACTGGCGGGCGCCGGAGACCGCGGTACTGCGCCATCATCTGCGGATTCCGGCCGCACTGCGGGATGCCGTGGTCGCGATCGCGGCGCAGGACGGCTACTCCCCCGCCGAGCCGTCCGCGGGTGCCGGCCCGGCCGCGGCGGCCGCCGATTCGAGCGCGGCCGGCCATATCGAGTTGGTATTACAGCGGGTACAGGTCCTCGATGCCCTGCATTGCGCACAGGAGTGCTCCCGCATGGCCGGACTCGCGCAGCGGCACGAGGGCACGGCACTGGGCTGGGATGCGCTCCAGCCGAGCCGATCCGGCGAACCCGGCCGGTAGCGGTGGCCGCGGCGCCGCACGCCGGAGGGAAAGAAATTGCGCGCTCCGATTAGGCTGCTAGCCGGGCCGCGGCGGATGCCTCCGGTCCGGCCCCGCGGCGACCACGACGCGGGTTCGACGATCGCGACACAGGAGATGTGATGAGCGCGCGCAGCTGGCCCGGGATTCTCGGTGCCCTGACCGACGGGGTCGATCTGACCGCGGAGGAGGCCGCGTGGGCGATCGACGAGATCTTCTCCGACAACGCCACCTCCGCCCAGATCGCCGCCTTCGGCGTCGCGATCAAGATGAAGGGCCCCACCGCGACCGAACTGTCCGGCCTCGCGGCGGGCATGCTCGGCCACGCCCGGCGGGTGTCGCTGGACATCGACGCGGTCGACATCGTCGGCACCGGCGGCGACCGGTCCGGCACCGTCAACATCTCCACCATGTCCTCGGTCGTGGTCTCGGCGGCGGGGGTCCCGGTCGTCAAACACGGTAATCGGGCGGCGTCGTCGAAGAGCGGTGGCGCGGACGTGCTCGAGGCACTGGGCGTGCGGATCGCACTGGACCCCGAAGCGGTCGCGCTGTGTGTGCGCGAGGTCGGGATCGGCTTCTGTTTCGCCCCGCTGTTCCATCCGGCGCTGCGGTTCGCGGGCCCGGCCCGCAAGGAGATCGGTATTCCGACGGTCTTCAACGTGCTCGGTCCGCTGACCAATCCGGCGCAGCCCGGCGCGGGCCTCATCGGCTGTGCTTTCGCGGATCTGGTGCCGGTGATCGCGGGCGCCTTCGCCGAGCGTGGCACCCGCACGCTGGTGGTGCGTGGTAACGACGGCCTGGACGAGATCACCACGGCCGACACCACCGACGTCTGGGTGGTCACCGGCGCCCGGATCCGGGAGGCGACGATCGATCCGGTTCGGCTCGGGATCGGCCGGGTGGCGCCGGAGGCGCTGCGTGGCGGAGATGCCACGGTCAATGCCGCGATCGCGCGTGAGATGTTCGCCGGCGCCACCGGCCCGGTCCGCGATGCGGTACTGCTCAACTCCGCCGCCGCGATCGTGGCCTATGAGCTCACCGAAACCCACGCCGACGCCGATATCCACGATCTGCTGCGGCCCGCGCTCGAGCGGGTCGCCGCCGCCGTCGACTCCGGCGCGGCCACCGCGTTACTGGATCGCTGGGTGAAACTGAGCAACGAACTCGGCGACTGAGTCCGGGCCTGCCCGATCGGCCGGTGACCGTGGCCGACCGCCGGCGCCGTATCCGGTTCACGATCGGTGCCGGATACGTAGAATCAGAAGGAAAGCCGGCAACGAGGGAGCGGTGCCATGAGCTTTTCGAAGACGCCATCGGGGTCGCGGGGTAAGCCGGCGTGGTCCGCCAATCCGGTGAGCCGGGCGGTGATGAAGGGTATGGCGCGCTTGCATCATTGGCGAGGCGACCGGTTCCAGGGGATGGATCTGCTGTACCTGACCACCATCGGTGCGAAATCGGGTCAGCGCCGCCGGGTGAGCGTGGCCCGCTTCCCGGCCGACGACGGCTGGCTGATCGTGGCATCGATGTCGGGCTCACGTGACAATCCGGCGTGGTACCACAACATCGCGGCCCACCCCGACCAGGTGTGGGCCGAGGTGGGCGGGCGCGAATTCCCGGTACGGGTGCAGCAGCTCGAGGGCGAGACCCGCGATACGGCCTGGCACCGCATCTGTTCCGAACAACCCCGCTTCGTCGGGTACGAGCAGAAGACCGATCGGGTCATGCCCGTCCTGAAGCTCACCCCCAGCGCCGGAACGTAGGCGTCAGGCGAGGTAGCGCACGATGTTCTCCGCGACACAGGCGGGTTTGTCGGCGCCCTCGAGGTCGATGGTCACGGTCCGTATCGCCTGCACCCCGCCAGGGATGTCGCCGACCGAGTCCAGATGTACACGTGCGCGGATGCGACCGCCCGCGGGCACCGGGGTGATGAAGCGAACCTTGTTGAGCCCGTAGTTGATTCCCATCCGGATACCACCGACCGAGGTGGCCTCGTTGGCCAGCGGAACCAGCAGCGACAGGGTGAGGAAGCCGTGTGCGATCGTCCCACCGAAGGGCCCCTGCGCGGCCTTCTCCGGGTCGACGTGGATCCACTGGTGGTCCCCGGTCGCCTCGGCGAACAGGTCGATGCGCTCCTGATCGATACGCATCCAGTCGCTGGCTCCCAGTTCGGTACCCACCGCCGCGCGGAAGGCGTCCAGATCTGCGAAATCGGTCATGGTGAATCACACTACCTTTCGGTCACAGACCCATGTCCTTGGCGATGATCATCTTCATCACCTCGTTGGTGCCGCCGTAGATCCGGTTGACGCGGTTGTCGGCGTAGAGCCGGGCGATCGGATATTCGTTGATGAACCCGTAGCCGCCGTGCAACTGCAGGCAGCGATCGATGACGCGGGCGGCGACCTCGGTGCAGAACAGTTTCGCCGAGGCGGCGTCGGCGGCACTCAGCTCACCGGCGTCGAGCGCGTCGAGCCCCCGGTCGACCACCGCCTGTGCGGCGTCGACCTCCGCGCGGCACGCGGCCAGTTCGAATTTCGTGTTCTGGAACGCGGCGACGGGTTGGCCGAAGACATTGCGCTGCCCGGTGTATTCCTGTGCGAACCGGATGGCGGCCGCGGCCTGCGCGTACGCGCCGACGGCGATGGACAGGCGCTCTTGCGGCAGGTTCTGCCCGAGATAGGAGAAGCCCTTGTTCTCCTCGCCGAGCAGATCGGTGACCGGGACCCGGACATCGGTGAAGTTCAGTTCGGCGGTGTCGGAGGCCCGCAGGCCGAGTTTGTCGAGTTTGCGGCCGATGCTGTAGCCCGCGGACGTGGTGTCGACGACCAGCAGCGAGATCCCGAACCGCCGGTCGTCCTCGCGCGGCGGCGCGGTGCGCGCGCACACGATCACCCGGTCGGCATTGACTCCGCCGGTGATGAAGGTTTTCGCCCCATTGAGCACATAGTGCGTGCCGTCGTCGGAAAGCTTTGCGGTGGTCCGCATTCCGGCCAGGTCGGAGCCGGTGCCGGGTTCGGTCATGGCGATGGCGAACATGATCTCACCGGCGGCGAAACCGGGCAGCCAGCGCCGCTTCTGCTCGGCGGTGGCCAGCTTCTTCAGATACGGCAGGCACAGTCCGACGTGCACACTCGATCCGCCGAAGGTCACTCCGGCACGGTTCATCTCCTCGATCAGGACAGCCTGGAATTTGAACGAGTCGATCCCCGCACCGCCGTATTCCTCGGGCACCTCGATACCGAAGACGCCGAGTCCGGCCAGCTTGTAATAGAACTCGCGCGGCACGATTCCGGCGTGGTACCACTGCTCGTAGACGGGTACCACTTCGGTTTCCACGAAGGTACGCAACGTCTTCCGGAAGGCGTCGTGATCGTCGCCGTAGCTGGTTCTGCGCATGATTGTTCTCCTGCCGATGTCGTCTCAGAGCCTGCTGCCACCGTCGACGTAGATCGTCTGTCCGGTGATGAAGGAAGATGCGTCGGAGCTGAGGAAGGCCACCGCGTTCGCGATGTCCGCCGGCTGCCCGACCCGCCGTACCGGGGTCACCGCTGCCGTCTTG
The DNA here is from genome assembly GCF_040679495.1 of Nocardia sp. NPDC052254. Classification (NCBI taxonomy): domain Bacteria; kingdom Bacillati; phylum Actinomycetota; class Actinomycetes; order Mycobacteriales; family Nocardiaceae; genus Nocardia; species Nocardia sp. NPDC052254. Next base: position 253,696 of record NZ_JBFAUW010000006.1, read on the forward strand.
ACCTGCAACTCTTCGGGTGTCACGCCGACTCGCTCTGCGGTGGCCGCGGTCATCTCGGTGACGATGAAACCGGGCGCGACCGCGTTGACATTGATCCCGAATGGGCCGAGCTCGATCGCCAAGGTGCGGGTCAGGCCCTGGATCCCCATCTTGGCGGCCGAATAGTTGGCCTGGCCGCGCTTGCCCAGCGCCGATGTGCTCGAGGTACTGACGATCTTGCCGTAGCGGCGGGCCACCATATGCCGTTGCGCCGCACGGCAACACAGGAATGCGCCGCGCAGATGGACCGACATGACCGTGTCCCAGTCGGCGGCCGACATCTTGAACAGCAGATTGTCCCGTAGCACTCCCGCGTTGTTGACCAGGATGTCGAGCGAGCCGAGTTCCGCCGCGACGCGGTCGAAAGCCGAATCCACCGCCGCCTCGTCGGTCACATCGCAGGCCAGCGGGATCGCGACGCCGCCCGCGGCGACGATGGCATCCGCGGTGGCCTCACAGGCGGCTTCGTCGAGGTCGGCGACCGCGACCGCGATGCCGTCGGCGGCCAGTCGCGCGGCGGTGCCGGCACCGATCCCCCGGGCCGCACCGGTCACGACGGCAACCCTGCGCTGATCTGTCATTTCTTCTCCTGGGTGTTGTGCCCGCGCGTACCGGCTCGGTGAGCGATGCGCGCTCCACCGGCACCGGGTCCGCCGGAATCCAACCTGAACCGAACACTGTTAGGTAGCTTCCGCCACGGTAAACTAACAGCGTTCGGTTACGCAAGGCCCGCACGCCTCACGGTGTAGGTTCAGCTGGCGGAGATCGGTATTTCGCAGCAGAGGAGGTGACGCGAATGCCCCGGCCACGGGTACCGCTGCTGAGTCGCGAACGCATTCGCGAGGCGGCGCTGGAATTGATCGACCGGGACGGGCTACCGGAGCTGTCGATGCGCAAACTCGCCGCCGAGCTGGGCGTGCAGGCGGCCTCGCTGTACGGGCACTACCCCACCAAGAACGATCTGCTCGCCGATATCGCGGCCGGCATCATGGCCGGAGTCGACACCTCGGCCTTCGGCACCGGCGACTGGCGCACCGGACTGATGTCATGGGCGCGGTCCTATCGCGCGGCTCTGGTCCGCCACCCCAACTTCGTGCCGCATCTCGCCGCGGGCCCCGGAACGACGGAGGAAGCGCTGCGCGCCGCCGACGCCGTGCACGGCGGGCTCGTCGGCGCGGGCTGGCCGCCCCGGCAGGCCACCATGATCGGCGCGGCCACCCGCTATGTGGTCATGGGCTCGACCGTCGGCTCGTTCTCACGCGGCTTCGTCGACGACGTCCAGGTCTATCGCGATCGATACCCGCATCTGGAGCAGGCGCACCTACTGCGCGCCAAGGCCGACGAAATCGATGCCGAGAGTTTCGAATTGGCGCTGGAATCGTTCGTGTCCGGTCTCGAGATCCGCTTCACCGCCATCGAAGAGCGCCGGGCTCGCCGCCGGGAGAGATCCGCCGAGAGCTGACGCCGGCCGGGCCGCCACCGGAAATGCCACCGGCCGAACGCGTCAGCGCGGATACTGCTCGAGGATTCGCATTCCGGCCGGCTCCAGCAACAGGACCGTCGGTATCAGATCGGATCCGCAGTCGTGGGGGGCGGCCACCATCTCGGACACGAGCGCCGCCGACGGTGTGTCGGCGCGGGCGACGTACAGATGATCCTCACAGGGGATTCCGGCGACGAAACGATCGCCGCCCAGGGCATCTGCCACCCGCTCCGGAAAGTCGGACAGCGACACCGCGCCTGCGGGCATATGGGTCGCATCGACCCCCTCGACATGGAGCACCTGGATATCGGCACCGTTGCCGGCCATCGCCATCCGCAGACCGTTACGCAGGTTCTGCGCCGCCTCCGCACGGATGTCGCCGAAGGTGAAATCCATGCCTTCCAGGTGGTGTTCCAGCACCCAGTTCATCCCGAGCGTTCCGCGCGGCGTCGGTCCGACAGCGGCGACAACCACATACAGCCCACCGGGAATCAGGACATGCGAGGCCAGCGGCGACGGTGGTTCGGAGGTCGTGCGCAGCAACGGAATCGCGATCGGATCGGGCCGATCCGGTTCTCGCGGATCGTGGCCCACGGCTCCGGCATGCGGAAGCCCGGACACATCTTCGACACCATCGCCTCGAACCGCGCTCGTCACGGACTCGTCCACAGCACATCCTCCCCGCACGAAATTTCCAGCACCGTATGGGATTTCACAGCGCCGCGCAAAGTCGCCACCCGGGGGAAGCCCGGGTCCGGTGCCCGCGCCAGCATGCGGACACCGGACCCGGCCGAAACACTCTCAGATGCCGGCGAACTCGGCTCGCACCCGATCCTCGGTCAGGCCGTAGTCGGCCAGGGAGTACCTGTGCGCCGGTTTGCGGTCGCCGGATTTGCTGTCTTCGTTCAGTGCGTGCATGGCCGCGTGCGCACTCTCGGTGTAGTCGATGCCGAAGGCGGAGTAGATCTTCTCCACCGTGCCGAACGGGTCCGCGCGCAGATCCTCGAACTGGATGTCGAGGAACTGTGCCGGGTTGTACCGGGCGCGGGCCGTGGTGAATTCGCGCAGTCCGCGCGACCACAGCTCGAGCTGGGTGCGGCCGATCGTCTCCCCGGTGAAGACGTTCGACCAGCCCTTGGTGGTCGCCTCGGACAGGCTGCAGGAAGAGCCCACGATGGTCACCGGGTCCCGATGGGTCTGAATGATCAGCGCGTCCGGATAGACCGACATGAGCGCGTCCAGCGCGAACAGGTGGCTGGGATTCTTCAGCACCCAGCGCCGGCTGTCGCCGAGCCCGATCAGCTGCAGATTCTTGCGATGACGCTGATAGGCGTCGGCCCACTCCTGGGTCTGCAACCATTGCGAATAGGTCGGCAGATAGGCCAGCGACTCGTAGGAGATGGACTTCACGGTCTGGCGCAGCAGTTGCCAGCATTCCTCGACCTCGGCCGCGCTCATGTAGTGCAGGCCCATGTATTCCGGATTGTCGATGTGGTGCTGGGCGAATCCGGCGTCGATCTGCCGATAGACCGGATTGTCGGCCCAGGTCTCGCGCGGCGGGCGCGGCTGCGGCAGCTCGGTCAGCCACATTTCTAGGGCCTGATGCTGCGGATCCGCGGCCAGCAGCCGGTGCAGGGCCGTGGTCCCGGTGCGAGGCAGGCCGGTCACGAAGATCGGCCGGGTGATCGCGGTGTCGGCGTAGCCCGGATTCGCCCGCCACGACGCCTCGCTCAGCGCCCGCGCGACCAGTGCGCCGCGCAGGAAGTAGCGGTTCATCTTGGAGCCGAGCTCGGTCAGATCGGCATCGCGCCGATACGACTCGAGCAGCACCCCGAGCGCCTCCTGGTAATCGTCGGCGCCGAAGTCGGTGAGACCGCACGCCTTGGTGGCGGAGGCGTGCAGATCCTCGATGGTCCCGACATTGGTGCGTTCGGTCATCATGTGTCCTTACTCGAAGTTCGTGGCCCGCCTCGATTGTGGAGCGACGGAGGGAGGGAGCGCGGCGACGGACCGGAGGAGTGAAAAATCGAGGCCGAGGGGGCCGCGCCCCCGCGACGCCGAATCATCGGTGGTATTCGCCGCAGTTGACGTCCAGCGTCTGGCCGGTGATGGCGCTGGCCCAGTCCGAGGCGAGAAAGACCACGGCCCTGGCGATCTCGTCCGGTTCGGGCAGCCGTTTGAGGTCCGAGCGCGCGGCCGTCTGCTCGTACACCTGCTCGGCGGTGATGCCGTACTTCTTGGCGACCTCGCCGAAGTACCACTTCAGCTGGTCCGCCCAGATGTATCCGGGCGCGACGCTGTTGACCCGGATCCCCTTGGCGCCCAATTCGGTTGCCAGGGTCTGGGACATGGCCAGCAAGGCCGACTTGGCGACCTTGTAACTGCCGTACCGGGGTTCGGAGTGCCGCAGGACCGACGAGTTGATCATCACGACCGAGCCGTGGGTCTTGGCCAGTTCGTCGCCGAAGGCCTGGGTGGCGCGCAGCGTCCCCAGCACGGTGAGCTCGAGGCTGTCGCTGATCTGCTGGAAGTCGGTGCGTGCCAGGGCTTTCATGGACGGCACGGCGAAGGCGTTGTTGATCAGCGCGTCGACCCGGCCGAACTTCGCCAGGGTCCGCTCGACGAGATTCGCCACCGCGGCGTCGTCGGTGATGTCGGTCGGCACGGTCAGCGTCGTCCCGCCCGCCGCACCGATCTCCTCGGCTACCTCCCGCAGCCGTGACTCCGTGCGCGCGGCGAGTACCACCTGGGCGCCCGCGGCGGCGGCCTGCACACACAGTGCCCGGCCGAGTCCGGGACCCACACCACTGACCACGACCACCTTGCCCGCCAGCAGGCCCTCACCGGCGCTCATCCGAGCATCCGTCCGGCGAAGCCGCGCTGCCGGTCGGCGATACGCGCTCGCCAGCCCTGCTCATCGATCCGGTTCAGGTCGTGGTGCGGCAGGTGCGCGGCCACCTCGTCGAACGGCACGAGCGCGAACTGCGGCCCGTCCTGCGGCGTCATCTCGCGGGCCACGCGCTGCCACCGGAACTGCAGGATGCCACGGCGGCGGCCGGTGGTCTCGATCCAGTTGGCGATACCGGGATTTCGCGCGGAGACGACCATCCGGATCATGCCGTCGGGATCGACCTGCGCCTGTGCGCTGTTGAGGCTGGTCTGATGGTTGACGTAGTCCAGCGAGATGTACCAGCGGCTGCCGAGCTGGAAACCTTGATACGGCGCATCGGATTTCGGCACGGTGATCACCAGCGCCTGATCCTCGTCGAGGTCGAAGTGGCCGACCGAGGAGTACTGGGTGCTCAATCCGCCCGGAGTGAGCCGGGGCTCGGTCAGGGTGTTCACCGGCAGGTCCAGATAGAACCACTTGGGGAAGTTGAACCAGGTGTGGATGCGCTGCACCAGCATTCGCGCCGCGGCCCGGTACCGTTTGCGCAGCTGTTCGACGCCCGGTTGCACGGGTGCGGTGCCGACGGTGTCGAGGCGTTCGATGCGGACACTGCCCTTGGTCTCGGCGTTCCAATCGCCGTACACCTCGCGCACCGCCAGCATGGAGGCGCCCTCGTCGAGGACGAAGTAGTTCGGCCCGGCATCGGCTTTCGGCGGGCCGAAACGCAGCTGATAGCTGCCGTCCGCGGCGATCTCGAGACGACGGTCGTCGAAGGCGTCGTCACCACCGGGCACATTGGAGGCGGTGTAATCGCCGCGCAGCACCTGGAAGCTGAGATCGACGGTACTGCCGCGCACACCCGTGACCAGGTACTCCGCCCCGGGGTCGACGTTGGCGTGGTAGTAGAGCGTATCGGGGTTGTCCAGGCCCATCTTCGCGTGCGGGCCCGTGGAACTCACGAAGTACGGGTGGCTGGTGCCGTGGGTGCCCGACAGCTGCAAGCAGGCCGCGACACTACCGGCCAGATAGTCGTAACCCTCCGCGAGATCGGACTCGTCGTGGATGAAATCGGCTGTCGCGACCAGCTTCTCGGCTTGTTCGATCGCCTCCCGGAACGGTCCGGTGACCGACGTGTCGCCCGGAGATCCGTTGCCGGCGACGGTGTCCGATGGTGGCCCTGCTGGTGATGTCATTGACGTCCTCTGTGTGTCGTGCGGGCGTGATGGGTCGTGCGGGCGGTACCGCGGTTCACACTCTCAGTTCGCGGCGGATCAGCGCCGCGATCTCGGTGGGAGTGCCGTGTGCGGGTGTGATCACCAGCTCGGCGTGTTCGGGTCGCTCGTAGGGCGAATCGATACCGGTGAACTCCGGCAATTCTCCGGCGCGCGCCTTCGCGTAGAGCCCTTTCGGATCCCGGCTCTCGCACACCTCGAGCGGAGTGTCGACGAAGATCTCGTGGAAACCCAGACCGCTCGCGGCGTGCACCCCGCGTGCCTGTTCGCGCTGATCGGCGAACGGGCTGATCACCGAGACGATCGCGATCAGCCCGGCATCGGCGAACAGCGAGGCGACCTGCGCCACCCGGCGGATGTTCTCGCGCCGGTCGTCGTCGGTGAAGCCGAGATCGGCATTGAGCCCGTGTCGCAGATTGTCGCCGTCGAGCCGGTAGGCCGGGCGGCCCGCGGCCACCAGTTGCCGTTCCAATTCCACTGCGATGGTGGACTTTCCGGATCCGGACAGCCCGGTCAGCCACACCGTCGCGCCGGCGTGCGGACGCTGGCCACGGCCCACCGACGAGCTGTGCCAGACGACATCCTCGCGCACGACCGCCGGGACGGCCGGGGTGTCGGTCGCGGCCTCGGGCCCGGTGTCGCGGGCCAGGATCATGCCGGCGGCCACGGTCTGGTCGGTGGCCTCGTCGATCAGGATGAAACTGCCGGTGCGGCGGTTGTCGCGATAGCTGTCCACCATCAGCGGACGCTGACTGCGCAGGGTGAGCCTGCCGATGTCGTTGAGTGCCAGCCCGTCCGCGTCCGTGACGCGGTGCAGGGTGTTCACGTCGAGCCGGTAGCCGAGATCGTGGACCTGTACCCGGGTGGTCTGCGCGGCGGTGCGGATCGTGTAGCGCGCATCCGGGCGCAGCGCGGTGTCCTCGGAGAACCAGCACACCATCGCGTCGACCTCGGTCGCGATGTGCGGGCGGTTGCCCGGGCGGGCGAGCATATCGCCGCGACCGATGTCCACCTCGTCGTCGAGCTCGACCGAGACCGCCATTCCGGTGAAGGCTTCGTCCACCTTGACCCCGCCGGGTCCCCAGATCCGGGCCACCCGCGCCGACTTGCCCGACGGCAGCACCACCACATCGTCGCCGGGCTTGAAGATGCCCCCGGCGATGGTTCCGGCATAGCTGCGATGCGCGGAATCGGCGGTGTGCGGGCGGATCACGTACTGCACGGGCAGCCGCGCGTCGATCAGATTGCGGTCGGAGGCGATGTGCACCTGTTCGAGGTGGCGGAGCAGCGGCGGGCCCGGATACCACGGGGTGTGCGTGGAATCGGTCACCACATTGTCGCCGAGCAGTGCCGAGACCGGAACGAAGCTCAGATCGCCGACATTCAGCTTGGCAGCGAAATCGGCGAATTCCGAACGGATCTCGTCGAAACGCTCGGCGGACCAGTCCACCAGATCCATCTTGTTGACGCACACCACCAGGTGCGGCACCCCCAGCAGCGAAGCCAGGAAGGCGTGGCGGCGGGTCTGTTCCACGACACCCTTGCGGGCATCGACCAGGATCAGCGCGAGGTCGGCATTGGACGCACCGGTGACCATGTTGCGGGTGTACTGCACATGCCCCGGGGTGTCGGCGATGATGAACTTGCGCCGCGGCGTGGTGAAGTAGCGGTAGGCGACATCGATGGTGATGCCCTGCTCGCGTTCGGCCCGCAATCCGTCGGTGACGAGCGCGAGATCGGTTGCGGCGTCACCACGTTGCGCGCTGGCGCGTTCGATGGCCGCCAGCTGATCGGAGAACAGGTTCTTCGAGTCGTAGAGCAGGCGGCCGATCAGGGTGGATTTTCCGTCGTCGACGCTACCGGCGGTGGCCAGGCGTAACAGATTGCGGCTCATCAGAAGTAGCCCTCCCGCTTGCGGTCTTCCATCCCGGATTCGGAGATGCGGTCGTCGGCACGGGTGGCACCGCGTTCGGTGAGCCGGGTGACCGCGGTCTCGGCGATCACGGCCGCCGGATCGTCGGCCTCGCTCTCGATGCAGCCGGTGCAGGTGGCATCGCCGACGGTCCGGAAACGCACCGTCGCGTCGAAGACCGGTTCGTCGGCTCCCGGAGTCAGGAAGGGGTTGGCGGCCAGCAGCATCCCGTCGCGCCGGAACACCGGGCGGCGGTGCGCGTAGTACAGCGGGGGCAGTTCGACCGCTTCCCGGTCGATGTACTCCCAGATGTCGAGTTCGGTCCAGTTCGACAGCGGGAAGACCCGGATGTGCTGGCCCGCACGATGTTTGCCGTTGTAGAGATTCCACACCTCGGGCCGCTGGGCACGGGGTTCCCAGGCGCCGAACTCGTCGCGGAAACTGAACACGCGCTCCTTGGCGCGGGCCTTCTCCTCGTCGCGGCGCGCACCGCCGAAGACGGCGTCGAAGCGGTGCTCGGCGATACCGCGCAGCAGGGCCGTGGTCTGCAGCCGGTTGCGGCTCTCCCCCGCCCGCTCGACGACACGACCGGCGTCGATGTCGTCCTGCACCCGCGCCACCAGCAGCCGAGCCCCGAGCCGGGCCGCCGTGCGGTCGCGGAACTCGATCACCTCGTCGAAGTTGTGGCCCGTGTCGACGTGCAGCAGCGCGAACGGCAGTGCCGCCGGCCAGAACGCCTTGCGCGCCAGCTCCAGCATGACCGCCGAGTCCTTACCACCGGAGAACAGCAGCACCGGCCGTTCGAAGGTGGCCGCCACCTCTCGGAAGATGTGCACCGATTCGGCCTCGAGGGCCGACAGATGCGACAGCTCGTATCCCGTCCGCATCACATTCGCCTTGTCCGCGCCGAATCCCCGCACACCGGCATCCTCCACGGAGTTGCAGTGTCGAATATTCGACGCTATTGTTCGATATTGTGACACCGACGATAGGCCGCAGGCTGCTCGCCGGTCAAGCGGCGTCCCGTCGCGCAGTCACCGCCGGCCTCCCGCCTGGCCGATTCCGCCCCTCGCCGTGGCTTCAGGAGGACTCGCGACCATGACCGACATCGATGCGGGCCCACCGCCGCCCCGGGCGCAGGCGACCTCCGCCGGCTCGCCGCCGACCCATCGGGTGGTACGGGTGATCGAATTGCTGTCGCGGCGGGCGGAGACCCACCTGTCGCTCGCCGCGATCGTGCGCGAGACCGGACTGTCACGAGCCACCGCGCACGCCGTGCTCACCCAGCTCACCGCCGAGAACTGGACCGTGCGCGACATCGATGGCAACTACGGCCTCGGACTGGGACTGCTCGCCGTCGCCCGTCGCGCCGAGGCCGCATTCCCGCTACGCCGGCTGGCGGCCGGTCCGATCCGGGAATTCCTTGCCGAACAGGGCTTTCCGGTCTTCCTCGCCGAACGCGACGGTGAATCGATCATCGTCACCGAGACGGCCGGCACCCCGACGGTTCCCTGGATCAGGCAGGGCAGGCGACTACCCCTCGCACCACCGGTGGCTCGCGAATTCATCGCCTGGGCGCCGGCAGCCGAGCGCGACCGCTGGCTCGACCACGCCGACCCCGGCCATCGCGACCGGTTGCTGTCGGTCCTCGCCGCGGTCCGCGACCGCGGCTACTCGGTCGAGCGGCTCGCCGACGAATCCGCACCCGTCCTGGAAGCACTTGCCGCTCTGCGGCATTCGCCGGTCACCGATCCACTGCGGAACCGGCTGGCGACCATGATCACCGATCTGATCACCATCGACTATCTGCCCGACGAGTTGGGGGCCGAGAACGCGGTGGTGACCGTCGCCGCGCCGATCTTCGCCGGCGACGAGGTCGTCGCCTCGATCGTCGCCTGCCCCGACACCCGGCTGTCGGCGCAGCGGCTCACCGAGCTCGGCACCGCCGTGACCGCGACCGCGCGGCGGATCTCCGCGGCCGCCGTCGAGGATTGACCATCGCGACATGCTCGGGCGCCCACCGGCGCACCGGACCGGGAGCAACTAGGTTCGAGGGTGTGCCGACCAGAACCGAACGTGACAGCCGAATGCGGCGCGCACACCACTGTGTGCCCGTCCTGATCTCGACCCTGGCGCTGGTGCTGGCACCGGCGTTGTCCGCGTGCGGTGCCGACGACGACTCCGGCGGCGCCGCCACCCGCACGCCATCGCCCGCCGCGGCCACCTCCGCCGCACCCGCCACCGTGGTCGTCCCCGATGTCGGCGGCGAGCGTCCCCTCGCCGCCGATCAGTTGCTCACCGGCGCGGGGCTGCACGCGCACATCACCGGCGGAACCGGCCGCGGCCCCGGCGGTGGCCAATGTGTCGTCACCGAACAACATCCCGACGCCGGCGCCACGGTGGCGGCCGGCACCACGGTCGAACTCGGCACCGGCGAGGTGGGCGGCTCGAGCCCCTGCTGAGCCCGGTGGCCGGCTACCCCCGCAGGCGGTAGCTCCGCCCCGGATCCGACGCGACGTACTCGGCCCACGTGCGGGCGCCGTCGGCATGCTCCGGGCAGGTGTTGGCGCCGGCACGGAAGGCGCGGGCGATCCGGCCGGGCAGCGGGATCGGCAGCACGTGTTTCGGCCCGCCCCGGTACTGCCGCCACACATCCGCGAGCTCGGCCAGGGTAGCGACCTGCGGACCACCGAAATCGGCGGCGCGGCCCAGCGGCTCACCAGCGGTGAGGTCGGCGATGCGGGTGGCGACATCGGCGGTGTCCACCGGCTGGAAGCGGAAATCCGCAGGCAACGGGGCCAGGGGCAGTCGTTGCACACCGGACAGGATCGCCGCGAGCAGATCGTGGAACTGGGTGGCGCGCAGAATCGTGTGTGGGACACCGCTTCCGGCGATCAACCGCTCACACGCCAGCTTGTTGCGGTAGTACCGGAACGGGATGGCGTCGATCCCCACGATCGAGACGTACAACAGATGCCGCACTCCCCCGGCCGCGGCCAGTAGATTGCGAGTCTGGTCGAGATCGGGTGTGCCGAATCTGCGGAAGTCCGAGGCCGCGTGCACGATCGTGTCCGCCCCCGCGGCCGCATCCCGGACCCCCACGCCGGTGGCCAGATCGCCCACATGTGTCCCCGCACCCACCCGCCGCGACAGCACCCGCACATCGTGGCCACGCTCGCGGAGGCGATCCACCACGTGCCGTCCGAGCGCGCCCGTCCCACCGGTCACCAAGACTGTGCTCATGGGTCCAGCCAACTCCTTCGCCGGAGGCCGGACAAGCACCACATCACGAATGTCACATCCGCCGGGCCGCCGTCCGGTCCCATCGCACCGACCTCGAGAAGTCGTCCTGCCGGGGAAGCCGCGGCCCGCCGGCGACGCCCCCGGTGCTCGGGGAGGTTCGGGCTGTGGGCACCGCTCGCCGCCGCGTTGTTCGCCCTCGCACCCGTCGCACGACCCCCGGTACCTGCGGTGCAAATCTCGGTGCAGACGTAACGCCGCGACTGTGGTTAGCTGTGGGGCCATGAGTACGACGCTGGCTGCTCGGCCGGAGGAATATCTGCCCCGCGACACTGCGGATGTCGTTCGCACAGTGCGAGATTCACGACCACAACCCCTGACGGTACGAGGCGGCGAGCACGACGCCGATCAGCTCGACGAAGATCTGTCACCTCCCGACCGGCGCATCGTGATGTCGCTGCGGCGGATGAACCGGGTGCAGGCGGTGGACGCCGACGCCCGGCTCGTGCGCGTCCAGGCCGGCGCGCGGTTGTCGGATATCGACCGCACTCTCGCCGGGCACGGCCTGGGGCTGCCCATCGTCGGTGACCACCGCGAGATCACCGCCGGCGGATTCGCCGCGGTCGGCGGGCTCAGCGCGGCATCCCATCGTTACGGCATGTTCAGCGACAATGTGGTCTCCCTCGAATATGTCGATCCCGAGGGCAGATTCGGTACCTGCGGGCGCACCCATCAGTCCGACCGGTTCCGCCGGGTACTCGGCGGTGCCGGGCGCACCGGCATCATCACCGCGCTGACGTTGCAGGCCATCGAGGTGGACAAGGACCACACCTGGCTGACCTCCGACGCCCACCGGTTCCTCGACTTCGACACCTTCGTCGAACATTCGCATGCCGAGATCACCCGGCCCGGCGATGCGTTGCTGCAGGTGGGCCGCTGGGTCGACACCTCACCCCTACGGGTGTCCCGGCCGGTCGGCACGGGTCACGTCCAGCTGGGCACCGTCCGCTTCGGGCAGTGGTCGAGCCTGCATCCCACCACAGCCACCCCGTCCTTGCGGGCCCGGCGCGAACTGGGTTCGCGGGCCCGCAAGTCGCTGGGCGCCATCGCCTCGGCCGCCGGGGGCCGCGCCGGAATGCCGGTCCGCAATGCCGCCGCCGGTGCGCTGATGTTCGCGCCGAAGGTGCTCACGCTGCGGGACGCGGAATATCTCGCGGATACGGTGATCAACTCCTCCGAGCGCGGCCCGGCCTATCGGGTGGCGGTCTTCGCGCCGCTCACCAGCTACAGCACCGTCTTCCACCGGATGCACGATCTGTTCGCCGATCATCGTGAGCGCAGCGGCGCCATCACGGTCATCTCCGCGATGACCTACGGGGTGCGCTCACCGTATTTGCACGAATTCGCCGGTGAGGACCACGGTTTCATCACCTTCACCTGCCGCCTGCGCCCGGCCGGCACCTACCCCGGCGGCCCGGACCCGATGAGCGACATCACCGCCGGTATCGACGACATCTGCCGCTCCGAACGCGCCCGCCGGTACAGCACCGCCGAGTGACCGCGACGACAACGAGAGGCGCCCCGGACGATTCGTCCGGGGCGCCTCTCGTTGTCGTTGCGGCTCAGTGCTTCTCGGGGCCGATGTGGTACTCGAACACCAGGCCGGCGACCGAGGTCAGCACGCAGATCACGCCGAGGGCGATCAACCAGTACTGGAAGAAGGCGAACCCCAGCGCGGTGACCGAGGCCGAGCCGGCCAGCAGGATGGGCCAGAAGCTACCGGGCGAGAAGAAGCCGAGGTCGCCGGAGCCGTCCACGATCTCGGCCTCTTCGTAGTCCTCGGGGCGCAGGTCCAGGCGGCGCGCCACGAAGCGGAAGTAGGTGCCGACGATCAGGGTCAGGCCTGCGGTCAGAACGATGGCGGTGGTACCCGCCCATTCCACGCCGGTGCGGGACTGGCCGGTGAAGAATCCGTAGACGACCGCCACGATGATGAAGAACACCGTGAGCAGCTCGAAGATGCGTGCTTCGACCTTCATGTCAGTTCAGTACCCTTCTCACTTGCTCTCGGCCTGGGTGTTACCACGCGCGGTGCGCCGGGTATCGAACGGATGCGTGGTGGTGGCCACGGGCGACTCTCCGATGCTCGCCAGCGCCTCGGCATTGGTACTGCCGGCCTGGCGGGCGGCGATGTACTTGTCGAACTTCTCCGGCGACACCGCGCGGACCTCGAAGTTCATCATCGAGTGGTAGGTACCGCACATCTCGGCGCAGCGGCCGACGAAGGCACCCTCGTGCTCGATCTTGGTGATCTGGAAGGTGTTGTCGGAGTGATTTTCCTTCGGGTTCGGCATCACGTCGCGCTTGAACAGGAACTCCGGCACCCAGAAGGAGTGGATGACGTCGGCGGCGGCCAGCTGGAATTCGACCACCTTGTTGGTGGGCAGCACGAGCACCGGGATCTCGTTCGAGGAGCCGGTGGTCTCGACCTTGTCGTAGTGCAGGTAGGAGATGTCGTTGGCGGGCAGGCCGTGGACCGGACCCGGCTGCGGGTGCCCGTCCTCGGTGCGCTCCTTGTACTCGTCCCTGATCTGCTCGTTCACAGCCTGACGAGTCTGGTCGACGCCGTCGTAGACGTGACCGTCCGCGCCGACGACCTTCTGATAACCGAACTTCCAGTTCCACTGGAAGGCCGTCACATCGACGACGACATCCGGATTGGAGGTCTTCTCGTGCACGTAGTTCTGCACGACGACGGTGAAGTAGAACAGCACCGCGATGATCACGAACGGAATCGCGGTGTAGGTCAGCTCCAGCGGCACGTTGTAGCCGGTCTGCCGCGGGAATTCCGGGGAGTTCTTCTTCTTGCGGTGGAAAGCCACGGTCCAGAAGGTCAGACCCCAGACCAGAACACCCATCGCCAGAGCGGCGACGACCGACCACGTCCACAGTTCCCGCATCCGGGTCGCCTGCGGGGTGACACCCGACGGCCAGCCGAACCGAAGCACGGGATTGTCGATCGAGCAGCCCGAGACGAGCATCACGGTGATCCCCATGGACACCGCCAGCCCGGCCCGCCGAAGGATGCGGCCCCGCCGAACCCGGGCGGGTCGTGCCCCTATCGCTTCGCTCGCCTTGTGCGCCACGCTCAACGCCTTCCTGGTCGTCCATCCGACACGGTGCTGACCGGAGGCCGGACAGCACGTTTTCAGCACGTTCGAGATATTTCCGCGAGCCGTGCCGAACGCACGGCCGACCACGGGAGTTCCCGAGTACTACGCAGCGTAGACCAAACCGGCACCCGCGTTGTGCCCGGGTCGCTTTCGACACACCGGCCACCGGCCGCGATCACCGGCAGGCTGCATCCGGGGGGCGACCGGCCCGGGTGCCCACGATGCCCGGCGATGTGGATGCCACGCCGCGAGGGGGCGTGGCGGCCCGGCGTGCGGCATACTCGGGGACTGATTTCGATTGTTTGTTCTCCGCGTACCCGATCCGGAAACGAGGTTCTCGACGCAGTGTGTGGACTGCTGGGATTTCTGACCGCCGATGTGGCAACCGACTCCGTCGTGCAGCAGGTATATGACGCCTTGCAGTGCGGGCGCCATCGCGGCCCGGACGAGCGCGGCACCTGGCATGACGAGCACATCATCCTGGGCTTCAACCGGTTGTCGATCATCGACATCGAACATTCGCATCAGCCGCTGCGCTGGGGCCCGGAGGACAATCCGCAGCGCTACGCGCTGGCGTTCAACGGCGAGATCTACAACTACCTGGAGTTGCGCGCCGAGCTGAGCTCCGAGCACGGCGCGACATTCGACACCGAGGGCGATGGTGAGGCCATCGTCGCGGCTTACCACCACTGGGGCACCGAGGCGTTCTCGAAGCTGCGCGGCATGTTCGCCTTCGCCATCTGGGACACCGAAACCCAGGAACTGGTGCTGGCCCGCGATCCGTTCGGCATCAAGCCACTGTTCATGGCGACCGGCCCGGGCGGCACCGCCTACGCCAGCGAGAAGAAGAGCCTGCTGGAGCTGCTGCCGGCGTTGCAGCTGTCCGACGAACTGGATGCGCGCGCGCTCGAGCACTACACGGTGCTGCAGTACGTGCCGGAACCGGAATCGCTGCACACGAACATCCGCCGCCTGGAATCGGGCTGCTACGCCACCCTGCGCCCCGGCGCCGCCGTGGAGGTGACCCGGTACTTCCGGCCCGACTTCCGGGTGCGCCCGTTCGCGGCCGGTTCCGAACAGGCCCGGTATCGCGAGATCGCGGCCGTGCTCGAGGATTCGGTCGCCAAGCACATGCGCGCGGATGTCACCGTCGGCGCATTCCTGTCCGGTGGTATCGATTCCACCGCGATCGCCGCACTGGCGATCAAGCACAACCCGAATCTGCTGACCTTCACCTCCGCGTTCGAGCGGGAGGGGTATTCGGAGGCCGATGTGGCCGCCGAGACCGCCGAGGCCATCGGCGCCGAGCACTTCATCCGCATGGTCAGCCCGGAGGAGTTCGCGGGCGCGATTCCCGAGATCGTCTGGTATCTCGACGATCCGGTGGCCGATCCCGCGCTGGTGCCGCTGTACTTCGTGGCCCAGGAGGCCCGCAAGCACGTCAAGGTCGTGCTGTCCGGCGAAGGTTCCGACGAACTGTTCGGCGGGTACACCATCTACCGGGAGCCGCTGTCGCTCAAGCCGTTCGAATATCTGCCGAAGGGTGTGCGCCGGCTCGCCGGCAAACTCTCGGACCGGATTCCGGACGGTACTCGCGGCAAGAGCCTGCTGCACCGCGGCTCACTGCCCCTCGAGGAGCGCTACTACGGCAATGCCCGCAGCTTCAACGACGCCCAGTTGCGGGCGGTACTGCGCGAATTCCGGCCGGAGTGGACCCATCAGGACGTGACGGCGCCGATCTACGCGCGCTCGCGGGGCTGGGATCCGGTGGCGCGGATGCAGCATCTGGATCTGTTCACCTGGTTGCGCGGCGACATCCTGGTCAAGGCCGACAAGATGACGATGGCGAACTCACTGGAACTGCGGGTGCCGTTCCTGGATCCCGAGGTGTTCGCGATCGCCGAGCAGATCCCGTACGAGCAGAAGATCACCAAGGAGACGACCAAGTACGCGCTGCGCCGCGCACTCGAGACCATCGTGCCGCCGCATGTTCTGCATCGGCCGAAGCTCGGCTTCCCGGTGCCGCTGCGGCATTGGCTGCGTGGCCCCGAGCTCTACGACTGGGCCGCCACCCAGATCGCCGAATCGCAGACCGACCATCTGCTGGACAAGTCCGCGATCAAGGCGATGCTCGAGGCGCACCGGGCCGGAAACGGCGATCACAGCCGCCGGTTGTGGACGCTGCTGGTGTTCATGATCTGGCACGGCATCTTCGTCGAGGACCGGATCAAACCGGCCATCCAGGAACCCAGCTACCCCGTGCGGCTGTAACCGGCGGCATCAACCGAAACGACCCCCATCGGCCCGGAAATCCGGCGAGGCACATACCCCTCACCTCTACATCCTTGAACGTACCGCTATATAGCGGTACATTAAACGTCGTCAAGATAGTTGCAGCGGCCGAGATCCGGCCCTGGACGGACACGACGCACGTAAGGAATTCCGATGGTTCGACAAGAGCTGCTCTCGAAGGTCCGTAACCGGATGTCGCACACCGTGATCACACTCGCCATCGCGGCGGCCCCGGTCGTCGCCGCCGCTGCTCCGGCCTTGGCCGAACCGGCGGCCCCGGCCGCGTCCGCGGAGGTCCAGACCTCCGCGGCGGATGCCCAATTCGTCCACGGCTGGGGCCATCACGGCGGCTGGGGAGGCCATCACGGCGGCTGGGGAATGCCCGGATGGGGCCTGCCCGGCCGGGGTTACGGGGGCATCTATCCCGGGTGGTACAGCCCGTGGTCGGGCTACGGCAACGGGTACGGCAACGGGTACGGCAACGGATATGGCTACGGCTACTCGCCGCTGTCGAGCGGAAGCGCCTTCTGATCCGGTTGCCCGCACGGACGCTGGGACTGGGCGGGGCGTCACGGGAGGCCTAGCCTCGGGGTATGTGCCGAAATATCACCGCGTTGCGCGGTCTGGACCCCGAGGCGACCCGCGAGGAGATCGAGGCGGCCGCGCTGCAGTACGTCCGTAAGGTCGGCGGCCTGACCAGTATCTCGGCGGCCACCCGGCCGGTGGTGGACGACGCCGTCGCCGAGATCGCCGCCGTCACCACCCGCCTGCTGGCCGCGCTGCCGGACCGCAAGGTGCCGCCGAAGACGGTGCCGCCGCTGCGGCGCCCGGAGGTACAGGCCCGCATCGCCGCCCGGGGCTGAACCGGCACCGCCGCGGGCCCGGTTCCATGCTCGTCCGCCGGTGTCCCGCTGGATTCACCCGATGTTCGCCGAGCCGTCGAATGTGCTGAACCCGCGACGGGTTGGCTGGAGGGTATGGGCGAGCACAGCGATTCCGGCGCAGGCAGCTCCGGCGAACCGGCCGATCGGAGTAACCCGGGCGGTGACGACGCGGATCCGGCGCATCCCATCGATTCGACCGGCCCAGCGGCATCGCACGCCGCGAGTGGATCGGATTCCCCGGACCGCCGCGGTGTGAGCAGGCGGTGGTTGTTCGGCGCGTCCGGTGCCGCGGCCCTCGCGGGGCTCGCGGTGGGTACGGGCTCGACGGCCGCGCTGCGCGACACCGGCACCGGATCCGATGTCCACCGCGAGGTCTGGCCGCGTACACCGGATTTCACCGCCACCGTCGACACCGTCGCGGTCGCGCCGGTCGCCGGGGTCCATCTGCAGTACGGCACCGACGCTGCCCGCGAGGTGGTGGTGAGCTGGCATACCACCGCCGCGGTCCGCAATCCGGTGGTGCGATTCGGTACGCCCACCGCGGGATTCGGGACGACGGTACCGGCGCAGACCCGGACCTATCGGGACGCCGCCTCCGGAACCGAGGTGCGGGTCCACCATGCACGACTCACCGGGCTGGCACCCGATTCCGAGTATGTCTACGCCGCCGGACACGACGGCGCGCCACCGGAGCTGGGCACCCTGCGCACGGCCCCGGCGGGGCGGGCGGCCTTCCGGTTCACCAGTTTCGGCGATCAGGGCACACCCACCCTCGGAAAACTCGACAACGGCCGCTACGTCAACGACAACCTGGGCTCACCGTTCGCCGGAGACGTGACCGGCGGTATCGAGCACCTGGCCCCGCTGTTCAACCTCGTCAATGGCGATCTGTGCTACGCCAACCTCGCCACCGACCGGATTCGTACCTGGAACGACTGGTGGGCCAACAACTCCCGCTCCGCCCGTTATCGCCCCTGGATGCCGGCGCCGGGCAATCACGAGAACGAGCGCGGTAACGGGCCGATCGGATACAGCGCGTTCCAAACGTATTTCACCGTTCCGGACAGCGGTGCCGAGGAGCTCGCACGCGGCCTGTGGTACTCGTTCACCGTCGGCGGGATGCGGGTGATCGCCCTGGCCAACGATGACATCTGCTATCAGGACGGTGGTGACAGCTACGTCCGGGGGTATTCCGGTGGCACCCAGAAACGCTGGCTGGAACAGGAATTGGCGGCCGCTCGGGCCGATCGAGGCATCGATTGGATCGTGGTGTTCATGCACCAGGTCGCGATCTCGTCGGCGGACAAGGCCAACGGCGCCGATCTGGGCATCCGGGAACAGTGGCTGCCGCTGTTCGATCGCTATCAGGTCGATCTGGTGTTGTGCGGGCACGAACACCATTACGAGCGTTCCCATCCCGTACGCGGCGTGCTGGCGACCGACACGCTCACCCCGAAGCCGGTCGCCGACGCGGTGACGCCCGGCCGGGCCGGGCCCACCGGCGCCGCGACCGATGTCGTCGACACCTCCAAGGGCACAGTGCATCTGGTGATCGGCGGTGGCGGTACCTCCGTTCCCTCGAACCGGTTGTTCTTTCCCGGCGAGCAGTGCCGGGTACTCACCGCCGTCGGCGCGATCGGCTCGGCGACCGGGAAGAAGGCGCCGGCCTATGTCCTGGAATCGGCGGCCTGGTCGGCGTTCAAGGACCCCGATCACCCGTACGGGTTCTGCGCCTTCGACGTCGATCCCGGCAGACCGGGCGGCGATACCACCATCACGGCAACGTATTTCGCGCTGGACAGCGGTCCGGGCGAATGGAAGCCGGTGGATTCGTTCACCCTCACCCGGCCACGATCGGACCGCTGACATCGGTCCGATTCCGCAATTGTGCAGATCTGCGGCACAGGTGAATCCCGGCGCCGGGTGTCCGCTTTCCGGAGCGCGGTCAGATGTGGATCAGGTCCAGCACGCGAGCGCACAATTCGGGATCGGTGGCCACGGGCTTGTCCGCCGGCGGCCGATGCCAGACGGTCAGCAGCAGATCAGCGGCCGTACCCGACACCGTGGTGTCGGCGGCCGTATCGACCTCGATCGACGGCTGGGTTCCGGTCAAGCGCAGGACCGGATCCGGTCCCGCCGTGTCGGTGCGGTGCAATCGCAGTGTGGCTCCGTGTAATTCGGGCGGAACTCCCCCCTGGCGGGCCAGGTGCCGCGGCACGAAAACCCGCAGCCATTCGTCGATGCCGTCGGCCGCGAGGTCGGGTTCGAAGGCAATCGCACCGCCCGCCGACACCGCGTCCTGTGCGTCCCAGCGGTGCATGGCCACCTCGTGGGCCTGGCGGCGCAGCCAGAACCGGACGGTGCCACGGCCGGTGAAGACATCGGCCTCCGCATCGGGGTCACGCGCGTCCAGTTCCCGCAACAACAGATCGCGGCTGTCGCGGTACCAGTCCGCGAGTCGCTCGTTCTCCGGGTGTGGCTCTCGCGGCAGGTGCCGCGCCGCCTCGGCACCGTCACGCAGCACCGTGGCCGCCCAGCGATGCACCCGGCCGACGTGCGAGATCAATCGCGCCACGTCCCAGCCTGGACAGGCGGTCACGGCCGCACCCAGAGCCGGCACCGGAACCGCCGCCAGCCGATCCCCTTCGGTCACCAGCGCCGCTCGCCACATCGCATCGCCCACGCCCCCAATTTATCCCCGGTGCGCGACCTGTCCCGCGCCCGGCGATCGATCCTTGCCGCGCGACGGATTCAGCGGCGCCGGTGCGGGCCACGGTCGAGGAGCGGCATCGTACGCACCGGCAGGCTCCGATTCCCCGGCACAGCGCGACGGCCGCGCCGTCATTGCGGGTCGGTGGCGGTCACGATCTCCGGCAGGCGGTCCGCACCCCAGCTGCGATGCAGATAGCCGATCGCCGAATCCAGCTGGTCACGCTCGACCGCCGCCAGTTCACCACGCTCGAGCGGGTCGAAGTGGAAGATGTAGAGCCGGGAGGCGAACTGTTCGAACGGCAGCGACGCCTCACCGAAACGCTCACCGTGTCCAGCGGTGCCGACGACCACACCGTCACCCCAGTCCTGACCGCTGTCGTTGTTGGGGTTGTAGAAGTAGACGCGCATCGCCTCCTGCGGATCGAGGCTGACGCGCAGAATCGTGATGGCGTGCCAGCCGACGAAGCGGGCCGCGCTGTCGGTGACGGCGACGCCGGCCGGCTGCGGGTGGATCAGCGGCTGATTGCCGTTGTAGAAGGGGTGGTGGCTGGCGTAGAAGTGGCGCAGGAACTCCTCGACATCGGTCAGCCGTCCGGTGGCCACATCGACGTTGATCCGGAATCCCCGGCCCGACCACCAGCCGTGGAACTCGGGATTGACCCAGCGGTGCGGATCTCCTTCCCGACCGATGCAGCAGCGTCCCATCTCGGCGTAGATCCGGTCCAGATGCGGCACCACCAGCAGTGATACCGGATCCAGATCCATCGGCGGTGTGGTGGCGACGCCGGTGGTGACCTCTCGTGAGGAGATCGCCTGCCCCTCGAAATGCATGACGACCTCGTCGTCGCGGGCCGCCCAGGCCACGATCTGCAGCAGATAGTCGGGGTCGTTGTAGGACCACTGCGACAGCGCGCGCGCCGACTGGCAGGTCGGGTTGTCGCCCTGCCCCACTCCCAGCGGTAGCCCCAGTATCGACAGCACGCCCGAGAGCAACCGCACGCGTGGATCCACGCCAGTGCCGAAGACCTCGGTCAGGCGCTGATTCGCCCCGGGTGACAACTGCAGTCCCAGCTGTCGCCACAGCGCCGGCGCCACCGGCGGCTGATACAGAATTCCGCGCTCCAGCAGCAGGGCCAGGCCATAGATGCTCTGCGCGGTCTCCACCTGCACCGACTGCTCGATCAGGTGATGTACGAGTTCGTGATAGCACAGCAGGCAGTCGCGCCCGGTGCTCGACAGTCCCAGTGCCTCGCCGACGAGGTAGTCGCCCTTGCTCAGCAGGAATCGCAGCAGCACCGCGTGATACGGCGACACCAGGCCGGTGTCGTGCATCGAGCGCGCGAAACCCGTTGCCTCGTATTGCAGAGCGCTGTCGTCCATGGATTCCAGCCGGGTGCCGTAGAGCTCGACGCCCGGGTCCTCCCGGCAGGCGTCGGTGGTGCCGTACAGGCTGCTGATCAGGCGGTCCGCCCCCAGTCCACTGGACCCCAGATCGATATCCGGGTTGGCGCGGGCCACCGCGATCTGGGTGATCATCCGCTTGACCTGCTCGACCTGGATCGGCCGCTGGCGCAGGATGCGCCAGATCTCGTCGACCAGATGCTCGAGCACCTTTTCGTAGCCGACCTCTTGGACGAGATGGTGCATGAGTTCCCGCGAGACATCCGCCATCCGGCCCTGCTGGTGCCGCTCGGCCTCACCGGGCGGTGTGAACAGCAAGGACAGATTGATCGCCAGCACCTGTGACAGGTGGTTGGCGGCATGTTCGGCCGATATCTGCGGATGCTGATAGTCGCCCTTGGCCACTGCCAGCAGACGCAGGTTGCTGACCGTCTCCAACACCACCGTGTCCGGATTCGGGCTGCGCAACGAACCCGGACTCAGTGCGGGGATCAGGATCTGCGGCTGCGCCCAGTCGGTGCCGAGGAACAGTCCCGCGTCCTCGAGTGCGGCCGCCCTGGACCGCAGTGCGGCACATCCACCGGGTAGTTGCAGCACGCGCCGCAGCGCGCTCAGCACCCGGGACAGTTTGACCTGCTTGCCGAATTCGCTGGTGCGGGCAAGCGTTTGCGTGGCTTCGTCCAAGGTGACGAGCCGTCTGCCCAGGGTTGCTTCGTCGCTGCCGAGCGGCCTCACTCAGGATCCTCCTGTGATCCATCCTGCTGATCGGATCATATGTAGAAGTCGAGTTCTTCTTGTCGCTTCAGCAGGTCCCGGAGAGCGTACGGATCTTCGCCGAAGAAGTACAGCAATCCCCAGTGGTTTCCGAACGCGGTGCGTTTGGTGACTTTCTCCTCGAGGGGAGCCATGAGCTCGTGGGCCTCGAAGTAGTCGTGATCCTCGGTTTCTCCGGGTATGGACAGATGGGTGACCACCCGGCGGCGTGGATAAACCCCGAATGTTCCGGCATGTCCTGTGGCGTCGACCACCTCGCGCGGGAAGAAGTCCACGATCTCCTCCTCGGTGGTCTTCGGATCGAAGGCCAGCACCAGTGCGTGGTAGGCGTTGAAGCCGTAGGCGCGTTCCAGCAATTCGAACACCTTGAATCCCGGCGGCCGATACGCGACCTCACCGAAGTACATCTCACCATCGCTGGTGACGAAGTATTCCGGATGGACGAACCCGAATTCGATGTCGAACGTCTTGATCAGCTTTTCCACCTGCCGCGTGATCTCCGGCCGGTACTTCTCGAGTTCCGGTGTGGCGGGCACGAATACGGAGTATCCGAGTCGCACGTATTCGGAGATGTTGAGAAAGCGGATCTTGCCGTTGTGGATCCATGCCTCCACTGCGAATTCCCAGCCGTCCAGATGAGATTCCATCAGCACCGGAAACTCTTCGTCGGGAATCGTATCGATCTCGTCCGGCGTCCGGATGACCCGGTGCCCGAGGCACCCGGCCTTGTCGAAAGCCTTGATGTGGATCGGATCGTTGGGATCCCCGTCGAGTTTGAGCAGGGTCTGATTGACACGTTTGAGAAATCGGATGACGTCGTCGCGCTCGTGCGCTTCCTCGAAGATGCCGACCCGGATCCCGCCCAGCTGTGCGCGCCGCTTCATCAGCGACTTGTCTCGCAACAGCGTGGCCTGGCCGAGTAGCCGTGGGTTGCCGAGCAGCACGGAGTTGATCGCGCCCGCCCACTCGACGGTCTCCTCGAAGATCGGGATGGCGACGTCGACGCCCATGTCCTGCAGCGTCACCGCGATCTCCATCGAACGATCGTTGAGACGCTCGAAATCCCAGGGCAGATAGGGTATTTCGTGTTCTATACAGTACTCCTCGGCCCACTCCGGTGCGACCACGATATAGCGGCGGTCGAACCGGTCCACGGCCTCGACCGCGTTCAAACTCCATCCGAGCAGGGCCACATAGCCTTTGTCCGGGTTTCGACTCTTCGATTCCGACGTTGAAATCGACAAACCTTCTCCCCTCTCGACCTCTACGCACGGTTCGTCGATCGCTGGGTCGCACTACTACGCAGGGCATCGGCGGCCGGCATCGAATATCGTGACGGCGATGTCGACGAATCCGGGCTCTGACACCGGTATTGTCGACCGGCGATAACAACGGCAAATCCGGGAAAATGCCGTCACCGAACCCGGGTACCCGGATATGCCACCTGCAAACCGGCACAGCCGAGTTCGGCTTCCGACCGGCCGATCGTCACGCCGTCGACATCACCGCGGCGACGGTCGCGACGGTCAGCTCGAGCGCCGCACCGAGCACATCGCCATTGAGTCCGTCGAAGCGCCGCACGCAATGCCGGACCAGCAGTGCCGCGAGGACCAGCGCCACCGCGACGGCGACCGGTCCCAGCCACGGCCGGGAGCCGGCGAAAACGGCTGCGCCCAGGGCGATGGCGATCCAGACGATCACCGTCACCCAGGTCTGGGTCGCCGCCACCAGCGCACCGAACCCCGCGCCGGGCGCGGCCCGGCGGCCCCGGCAGGCCGCGACCACGGCCACCCGCCCCACCGCGACCGCCACCGCCACCGCGAACCAGCGCCCCGCATCGGCCAGTGCGGCGAAGGCAAGCGCCTGTACCCCGATCGCGAAGATCAGCGCCGCGACGCCGAACGGGCCCGCGCCACCGCTTTTCATGATCTCGCGGGCACGTTCGGGGGGCCCGTAACTGCCCAGCCCGTCGGCGGTATCGGCCAGCCCGTCGATGTGCATTCCCCGGGTGGCCAGTGCCAGCGCGCCGACCGTCACCAGCGCCGCGAGCACCGAACCCGTTCCGGCCCAGCACAATACCCACAGCAGTCCGGCGGCACCGGCGCCCAGCAGCGCCCCGACCACCGGGGCGGCGGCGATGGCACCGGCGGCGGTCGCGCGGTCGACCGTCTGCGGCCCGCGTACCGGCAGGACGGTCAGCCACGATACCGCGAGCCGGGTCGCGGCGATCATCGCCCCGACCTCGGACGGGGCCGGGCAACCGGCACGCCGGCGCTCAGGAGACCGCTTCCGCTGTCGTGGAATCCGAATCGGCGGAGCTCACCCCGGCCTCGCCGAACGTGGCCATCTCGGCCAGCGCGGCGATGGCGGCGCGCAGCAGCGGCAGCGCACTCACCGCTCCGGACCCCTCTCCCAGCCGCATGTCCAGCTCGACCAGCGGTTCCAGCTCCAGCCTCCGCAGTGCGATCGGATGGGCGGGTTCGGTCGACCGGTGCCCGGCCACCCACCAGCGCTTCGCACCGGGTGCGAGCATCTCGGCCACCAGTGCGGCCGCGGTCACCACGACGCCGTCGAGGATCACCGGGGTACGACGAGCGGCGGCCTGCGCCAAATACCCCGCGGTGGCCGCGAAGTCGGCGCCACCGGCCACCCGCAGCAGCGCGAACGGGTCCAGCCGGTGCGGGCGCGCGCGCCACATCGCGTCACGGATGGCGGTGGCCTTGCGCATCCATCCCGCATCGTCGACGCCCGTTCCACGGCCGATGGCGACGACCGGCTCGGTGTCGGTCAGCGTCGCGATCAGAACCGTTGCGGGCGTGGTGTTTCCGATACCCATATCGCCGGCGATCAGCAGATCGGCCCCGGCGTCGATCTCCTCATCGGCGATCGACCGCCCGGCGGCCAGCGCGGCATGCAATTCGGCCTCGGTGAGCGCGTCTTCGCGGTCGATCGACCCGCTCGAGCGGCGGATCTTGTACGCCGACACCGACGGATCGGTATCGGAGTCGACCGCGATGTCGACCACGCGCACCGTCGCGTCGGCCAGGCGCGCCAGCGCGTTCACCGCGGCACCACCGGCCCGGAAGTTGGCGACCATCTGTGCGGTCACCTCGCTCGGATAGGCCGAAACCCCGTGCCGCGCAACACCGTGATCACCGGCGAACACCACGACCCGGGCCCGCTCGAACTGCTGTGGCGGACAGACACCCTGACAAGCCGCGATCCAGTTGCCCAGCGTCTCGAGCCGACCCAGCGACCCCGCGGGTTTGGTCAGCTGCAACTGCCGCTGCGCGGCCTCGGCCCGCACCCGGGCGTCGGGGGCGGCCACGGGGCCGAACGACGGTGTGGTGCCGTCGAATTCGGCCAGGCCCCGCGGAGCGGACGCGTCGGCGGGACGGTCGGAGGCGGTCCGCGATCCCGAAAGATCCGCCGCCACACCCCCCGTTGCCGCGGCGCCCGCGGCGGCAGCGACCGCGACGGCATCGGCCGAGGTGGTTGTATCGGTCTTCGCGGCGGCGGCCGCGACAGCCGGGCCATCCTGGCTCTCGGTGACCGGCGCAGTGGCGCGCGACCCCGGCCCGGCCTCCGCTTCCTTGAGCACGGTGGGTATCCCGGCGACGACCAGGACCACCTCGTCGCACACCGCGGCCAGCCGCTGGTTGAGCGTCCCGATCTCGTCGGAGAACAACCGCCCCGCCTGCGTCGCGGGCACGACTCCGAGCCCCACTTCGGGACTGACGATCACCAACCGGCCGGCGTATCCGGTCACGGCGGCGATCAAGGCGTCGATATCGGGCCGGACGGTGCCGCGCGGCGCCTCCCAGGCGTCGCGCGCATCGATGCGGGCGGTCAGCCATGTCCCCAGATCGTCGACCAGGGTCACCGGCGCCGGATCGCCGAGCACGGTGATCGGGTCACCCTCCACCACATTCCAGGTACCCGGACGGCGAACCCGGTGTGCGGCAATACGATCGGCGAAGTCGGCATCCGCCGGGTCCGGAATCGCGGTCGCCACGTACCGCACGGGGCCCTCACGACCGGCCACCGCCTCGGCGTAGGCCGATTTACCCGAGCGCGCCCCACCGAGCACCAGCGTCCGCAGCCCTGGGCCGCCCGCAGCATCGTTCACCACGTCAGCACGGTACCAATTCGGCGGGCTTCACCATCCCGCCCTACCCGCGACCACGCACGGCAGCCGACTCCCCGGCTCGCACGAGCGCCCGCCGGGGAACCTCAGACCGCGGCGCCGGCCGACACCCGCGGTTTGGGTGCGCGCATCCGCCGGATCTGCGATGCCCGGACGAAGGCGTACCAGCCCAGCGACCAGCTCGAGGTGGCGTCTTCGGGGAAGCGCTCGGCCACCCGCTTGTTGATGATGCGCCCGATCAGGAACCCCTCGGCGACCATGAACAACATCATCACGATCATCGCGAGGGTGACGTAGGCCTGCACCTGCGGGGTGAGGAACATGGTCAGGATCAGCACCAGCGCCAGCGGCATGAACAGGCCGACCAGATTGCGCCGGGCATCGACCAGATCGCGGACGTAGGCACGCACCGGACCACGGTCGCGCGGCAGCAGATACTTGTCCTCACCGGCGAGCATGCGCGCGCGGCGGTCCGCGGCGGCGGCGCGGCGGTCGGCGGAGGCCGCCTTGCGGTCGGCACGGTTGCCGCGGGTGGCCTTGCGCCGGGCCCGGGCCTCCTTGGCGGTCAGCGGCGCCGGCGCGACCGGGCCGCGACGTCTGCCCTCGGCATCGCGTCGCTTCGGCGTGGGACGCCCCTTGCCCGCCGTCGGCGTCGGCCCACCCGCGACGGTTGCCGAGTCGTCGCCGGACGCCGTCGAGGTGTCGTCGGCGTGATCGTCGGTGGTGCTGGCATCGCCACGGCGCAGGAACTTCACGCCGACCAGGCTATTGGATGGCATACCCGCCAGGAAATACGGTATCCGCAGATGCTGTGTTATCAGTCATAACACCCATATCAATCAGCCCTCCGACCGGGGCGCACGCTGCATCGACACGCTCCGGGAACTGTGGGGATTCGCACCCCCGACCGCCGCCGACGCGGTAATTCCGGGCCCGACGGGCCCGCGACGGCGGCAGCAGTGGCAAGATTGGAATAGCCACCCGCGACGTGGCGTTGACAGCTACCGGAACCGTGCGCTGTTCACGGAAACAACGTTCACGGGTCGAACCAGGGCCTGCGAGGAGACTTCATGACTGTGCAGAACGAGACCACCACCCACGGTGTGATCCTCACCGACGCGGCGGCGGCCAAGGCCAAGGCGCTGCTGGACCAGGAGGGCCGCGACGATCTGGCGCTGCGCATCGCCGTGCAGCCCGGTGGTTGCGCCGGCCTGCGGTACCAGTTGTTCTTCGACGATCGCAGCCTCGACGGCGACCTGACCGTCGAGTTCGGCGGCGTCAAGCTCGCGGTCGACCGGATGAGCGCCCCCTACGTGCAGGGTGCGTCGATCGACTTCGTCGACACCATCGAGAAGCAGGGTTTCACCATCGACAACCCGAACGCCACGGGCTCCTGCGCCTGCGGCGACAGCTTCAACTGACGAACACTTCCCGGCGCGGGACCTCACCGGAGGTTCCGCGCCGAGTCGTACCCACATCCCTTCGGCCCTTACCCCGTCCGGACTCCGCACGGTACGGTGAAGGCTGAATTCGCCTTCGACAGACAAGGACCGGGCTTCGTGACCATCGCTGTGTCCGCTTCCATCGCGACCGACCATCTGATGCGTTTTCCGGGGAAATTCTCCGATGTGCTGCTCGCCGACCAGTTGCAGCACGTATCGCTGAGCTTCCTGGTCGACGATCTGGTGATCCGCCGAGGCGGTGTGGCCGGCAACATCGCGTACGCCATGGGCCTGCTGGGCGGCGATCCGCTGCTGCTGGGCGCCGTCGGCGCCGATTTCGGTGAATACCGCGAATGGCTCGAGCGGCACGGCGTGGACTGCTCGGCGGTCCGCGTCTCCGAGACCGCGCACACCGCGCGCTTCGTCTGCACCACCGATGAGAGCATGGCCCAGATCGCGTCCTTCTATCCCGGCGCGATGAGCGAGGCCCGCGAGATCTCCATCGCCGAGGTGGCCGAAAACCGTTCGCTGGACCTGGTTCTGGTGGGCGCCAACGATCCCGACGCGATGCTGCGCCACACCGAGGAGTGCCGCAAGCTCGGCATCCCGTTCGCCGCCGACCCCTCTCAGCAACTGGCCCGGCTCGATGGCGAGCAGGCGCTGGCCCTGATCGACGGCGCCACATACCTTTTCACCAACGAGTACGAGTGGGGCCTGCTGCTGCAGAAGACCGGCCTGTCGCCCGAGGAGATCGGCCGCCGTGTCGGCATCCGGGTCACCACCCTGGGCGCGAAGGGTGTCGTGATCGTCGATGGTGACGGGGTCGAGGTGAACGTCGAAGTGGTGCCCGAACTTTCGAAGGTCGACCCGACCGGCGTCGGCGACGCGTTCCGGGCCGGCTTCCTCACCGGGCACACCTCCGGTCTGAGCCTGTCGCGTTCGGCGCAGCTGGGTTCGCTGGCGGCGGTGCTGGTACTGGAGACCGTCGGCACCCAGGAATGGTCGCTGGATCGCGAGTCGGCCCTCGAGCGGCTGCGCGGCGCCTACGGTCGGGAGGCGGCCACCGAACTGGCCGCCGTACTGGGCTGAGGCAGTCCCCGGGGCCGTGCCGGCGCGGCGAAATTCCGCGACCGTGACGATTCACAACATTGCGTCCGGATGCGCGGAGTTCGCGGGCGAACAATAGGGTGTGCGTATGGGATCCGACCGTTTATATTTTCGTCAACTACTGGCGGGCCGTGACTGGGCCGTCGGTGATCCGATCGCGACGCAGATGCGGAATTTCTCGTATCTGATCGGTGATCGCGACAGCGGCGAATGCGTGGTGGTGGATCCCGCCTACGCGGCAGGAGACCTGATCGATATCGCCGAGGCCGACGGCCTGCGGCTCACCGGGGTGCTGGCCACCCATCACCACCCCGACCACGTCGGCGGCACGATGATGGGCTTCACCCTGCGCGGGGTGCGCGAACTGCTCGAGCGGACACAGGTCCCGGTGCACGTCAACACCGAGGAACTGTCCTGGGTCGCCAATGTCACCGGTATCGCCGAGAGCGAGTTCACCGGGCACGAGCACGGTGACAAGCTCGCCGTCGGCGGTGTGGAGATCGAATTCCTGCACACCCCCGGCCACACCCCCGGCAGTCAGTGCTTCCTGTTCGACGGTCGCCTGGTGGCCGGCGATACCCTGTTCGTCGATGGTTGCGGCCGCACCGACTTCCCGGGCGGCGACTCCGACGCCATGTTCCGCAGCCTGCGCAATCTGTCGGAGCTGAAGGGCGATCCGGTGATCTACCCCGGTCATTGGTATTCCGAACAACCCAGCGCCACCCTGTCGTCGGTGCGGGAGAACAACTACGTGATGCGCCCGACCACTCTCGAACAGTGGCACATGCTCATGCCCGGCTGAGTCACGTCACCCATCGCGAGCCCTTTCGTCCTGTGCGAGAGGGCTTTTCGCATTTCCTGACGCTGCCCGAACTTCCGAGCGACCCGCACCCGCACACCGATCGCGGGGCCGATACCGGTGGCGAGCGAACACGCGCCGATGGACGCGACATCCGGCTCGATCGAGACGCCGCGTTCGCCCAGATCTCGGCCGGCCGCCCCGATCCGGATCCCGGGTCGGTTTCACCCGCATCGTGTGACGATCGTGTGCCACGACCCTGCCTACGGTGACCGAATGGGAACCGTGCTCGGTGAATTGCTGCCCCTGGCGGTCGGTGTGGCGATCTCGCCCATTCCGATCGTCGCCGCCATTCTCATGCTGCTGTCGCCCCGCGCCGGTGGCACGAGTGCCGGCTTCGCGGCCGGCTGGGTGATCGGCATCCTGGTCGTCACCGTCATCGTGGTCGCGCTGTCGGGCTCGATCGACACCGACGCCGGTCCATCGCATTCCGCCGGGGTGGCCTGGGTGAAGATCGTGCTGGGAGTTCTGCTGGTTCTGCTGGCCGTACAGCAGTGGCGCGGTCGGGCCGATACGTCCGTTCCGGCCTGGATGCAGGCCATCGACCGGATGACCTTCGTCAAGGCGACCGGGCTGGGCATCGCCCTGTCGGCGGTGAATCCGAAGAATCTGCTGCTGTGTGTCTCGGCCGGTGTCGCGATCGGTACCGGCGGCCTGGCCGCCGGTGGAAAGGTCGCCGCGGTTGTGGTCTTCACCCTCATCGGCGCCTGCACCGTCCTGCTTCCGGTGATCGGATACGCGCTGGCCGCCGACCGGCTGCGCGGCGCGCTCGACGAGCTGAAGTCGTGGTTGCAGGCCAACAATCACGCGGTGATGGCCGTCGTGCTGCTCGTCATGGGCGCGGTGGTCGTGGGAAAGGGAATCGCCGGACTGTAGCGGGGGTTTCGGGTGCGGATGCGCGACATCACTGGGCGGCTGCGGTCGTGGTGGCCGGATACCCGCATGACCAGGGACGATGTGATCGCGGGGGTACCGGGCGCGATCAGCAGCGTCCCGGATGGGATGGCCGCCGGTGTGCTCGCCGGAGTGAGTCCGGTACACGGCCTGTACGCGAGTATGGCCGGGCCGTTCTTCGGCGGCTTCGCCAGCAGTACGACGATGATGGTGATCGCCACGACGAGCGCCTCGGCGCTGGCGGCTGGATCGGCGCTGTCGTCGGTTCCCGCGGCCGATCGCGAGGCGGCACTGATTCTGCTGACCGTGATCGCCGGTGCGGTGATGCTGATCGCCGCGGTGCTGAAGCTGGGCCGCTACACCCGATTCGTCTCCCATTCGGTGATGACCGGATTCCTCACCGGCGTCTCGGCCAACATCGTCTTCGGCCAGATCTCCGATTTCACGGGCGCGCCGGCACACGGTTCGGTGTCGATCGCCAAGGCCTTCGATGTCATCGTGCATCCCGGCCGCGTCGACTGGCATTCCCTGCTGGTCGGGCTGACCGCGGTGGCGCTGCTGGTTGTACTGGCACGCACGCGGCTGGCGATGGTGTCGTCATTGCTCGCGCTCGCGGTCCCGACCGCACTCGTCCTGTTGTGCGGGTGGGATTCGGTGGCCCGGGTCGCCGATGCCGGCGCCATTCCCGCGGGCATACCGCTGCCGCAGCTGCCCGATCCGCGAGTGCTGACACCATCGCTGGTGAGCGGTGCCTGCGCGGTCGCGGTGATCGTGCTGGTCCAGGGTGCCGGAGTGGCCGAGGCGGCACCGAATCCGGACCGGACCCGATCGTCGTCCGATCGCGATTTCACCGCCCAGGGCATCGGTAATATCGCCGCCGGATTGTTTCGCGGCATGCCGGTCGGTGGATCCGTGGGCCAGACCGCCATCAACACCGCGGCGGGAGCCCGGACCCGATGGGCGGCGATCTGGTCCGGGCTGTGGATGCTGGCGATCCTGGCCGCCTTCGCGGGATCGGTGGGCCGGGTACCGATGCCGACACTGTCGGCGGTACTCATCGTGGCCGCCGTCGGGTCCTTCCGGGTGGGCGATATCGTCGCGATCTGGAGCAGTGGCCGGACCTCGCGTATCGCCCTGCTCACCACGTTCCTCGGCACCCTGCTGCTTCCGGTCACCGAAGCCGTCGGGGTCGGCGTGGCATTGTCGTTGCTGCTGCAGCTGAATCAGGAAGCCATGGACCTGAAGGTCGTGCGGCTACGAGTGGACGACGGCCGCCTCGTCGAAGCCGACCTTCCGAAACAACTGCACGACAACGAGATCGCCATCATCGACGTCTACGGCAGCATGTTCTTCGCGGGGTCGCGCACCCTGCAGGCACGATTACCCGATCCCGCCCACGCCCACCACCCTGTCGTCATCCTGCGCATTCGCGGCCGGACCACACTGGGCGCCACCTTCTTCGCGGTACTGGCCGATTACGCGCAGCGGCTCGACGAGCGCGACGGGCACCTGTATCTCAGCGGTGTCGATCGGCAGATCCGCGACCACTGGACTCCGGGACGCCTCGCCGCCCAGGGGTTGTCGCTGGACTTCTTCCCCGCCACCGACACCATCGGCGAGTCGACGCTCACCGCCTACGCCCAGGCGAAGGTCCGCCTACTCGACACCGCCGACTGAATCCGATCTCACCCGCAAAGCATGACGAGCGACTCCGGGGCCCCACCTACCGTCGGTATTCCAGGCACGTCCGCGTATCCGGTGCGGCGCCACCGAATCGATGCTGAGGAGTCGGCATGGGTGATCTGGTCGTCGCGCTGATACCGGAGATCATCGGGTTGATCATCACCCCCGGGGCCATCGTCGGTTGTGTGCTGCTGTTGCAGTCGGGCCGCCCCATTCCCAACGCCGCCGCATTCGGCGCCGCATTTCTGCTCGTCTACACCCAGATCGGCATCGCCGCCCTGCTGAGTGGGGCCGGGGATCCCGGGGCGACCAGCAAACAGACCTCGCACTGGGCGGGCCTGGCCGTCGGCCTGCTGTTCCTGATCTGCGGTGGATGGATCGCGATACGGAAACCGGGGACCCGCGCCGGATCGCCGCGCTGGGTCACCGAACTCGAGAACGTCGGCCCTCGAGGGGCTTTCATCATGGGACTGGGGCTCGCGGTGATCAACCCCAATGTGTTCATCATGATCTCCGGGATGAGTCTGATCTCGAGTTCGGGCGTCTCGACGGCGATGGCCGTCCTCGCGACCATCATGCTGCTGATCGCCGCGGTCGTGGACTTCGTCGTCCCCATCGGCATCTATATGTTGCTCGGTGAGCGCGCCCGCACCGGTCTCGACACAACGAAGAGGTGGATGATCGGGCACACCCGCGCGCTCTCGCTCGGGGTGATGTTCGGCTTCGGCGCGTTGTTCACGATCCGCGGCATCGTCAATCTGGCGTGATCGGCGGCCGCCCCGGCGATGCCACTATTCCTGAGCCGAGGTGAGTGCGGCGATCGCATCGTCCACGGTCTCGAACAATCTGCCCTGAGCCTGCAGTTCCCGCCCTCGCTCGGTGCGGCGCACGGTAGCCAGATTCTTGGGCGGCAGCGCCGCGAAGCAGACCGTGACACCGATATCGGTCAGCTCGTCGAGCAGGTCGAGGAAGCTGCGCATCACGGTGGTTGTCACGTCGGGAATCCAGGAGCAATCCAGCACCACCGCCGAGACCCGATGTCCGGCATCGGCCGATTCCTGGATACGGCCGCGAATCCGCTGAGTATTGGCGCGGACATTGGCGGTGTACAGGCCCGAGGCGACCCGCAGCACCAGCGGGTTCGCGGGTTCTGTTGCGGCGGTGGGTGTTCCACTGACCCAGCGGCCCGCACCGGTGCGGGTCAGCTGCACCACGTGTGCCCGATCGAGTTCGTGCAGAACGAGATACAGCGTCGCGACGACGCCGACGGCGACCGCGGGCAGCAGCCCCAGCGTCAAGCCGACCACCGCGGTGCCGGTCGCGACCCAGAATTCGCTCCGGTTGACCCGCCAGAACAGGGCGAACGCCGCGAAGTCGAGCAGACCCAGGGTCGCCACCACCACCATCGCCCCGAGTACGGCCTGGGGCAGATCGTCGAGCACCGGTGCCAGGAACAACGCCACCGCCACCGCCAGCAGAGCGGTCACGATGCTCGCCGCCTGAGTGCGCGCGCCCGCCCGCAGGGCCACCGCGGTCTGCGAGAAGCCGCCCGCCGGCGGCAGGGTGTGACAGAACGAACCCGCCACCGCGGCCACGCCATTGGCGAGAAGTTCACGGTCGCTGTCGATCTGGGGCTCGCTGGATCGGCGCACACCGCGCCCCACGGCCACCGTCTCCAGGAACGCCATGATCGAGATCGCCAGCGCGCCCGGTAGCAACTCGCCGATATCGTGCAGTCCGGGGATACCGGGCAACGGGATCCCCGATGGTACCGGCGCGATCAGCGCGACACCGTGATCGTCCAGATGCGCGAGGGCCACCAGCACGATACCGGCGGCCACCACCACCAGTGGGCCGGGAACGCGCGGCAGAAACTTCGACATCGCGTACAGAGCGGCGATGGCGGCCGCGGCCAGCAGAATCGTCACCGGACTGGCCGAACCGATCTGGCGCAGCGCCGACCGGAGCACCCGGAAGAATCCGGTCGCGTCCGGATCGGCCGGCACGCCGAGCAGCTTCGGCAACTGCCCCGCCGCCACCGTCAGGCCGACACCGGTCTTGATACCCGTCAGCGTTGCCTCGCTGATGTTTTCGACGATCGAACCGAAGTGAAGGACCCGGGCGAGCAGGAGAATGACGCCGACCAGCAGGGTCAATGTCATCAGCGAGGTCTGCGCGTCATCGGAACCGGCCGCGATACCCGCGCCGATCAGAGTCGAGGCGGTGAGCGTGGCGATGGTGGAGGTGGTACTCACGCTGGTGGTGTGCGAGCCGCCGAGCAGCGCGTACACCACCATCGGAACCATGCAGGTGTAGAGACCGACCTGCACCGGCATATCGGCGATGGTCGCATAGGCCATGGCCTGCGGAATCACCACCGCCCCGGCGCTCAGCCCGGCCAGGATGTCCGGTCGCAGCCAGGTTCGCCGGTAATCGGCCATGGTCGGAGCCAGCACGTCGGTCACAGCGCCTCCCATGACTGCGGACGAATCGACGGTTCGATCCGACAGTCTGGCCGCCCCGGTACGACCGGGACCTCATGCTCGACGGGTGAAACCGCCCTCAGCGCACGTCGGCGGCGACCCGGAAGCCCAGATTCCCGGTGGAGGACGCCGGTTCACTGCCCTGGCGCGCCGAGACCCGGTAGCGACGGCAGTAGGACAGGTGACACAGATACGATCCGCCGCGCATCACCCGGTCGCGTCCCAGATCGGGACCGGTGGGGTTGCTGGGCGGGCTGTGCCGGTAGTAGTCCGGGGAGAAGAAGTCCGAGCACCACTCCCACACATTGCCGGTGGTGTTGTAGAGCCCGAAATCGTTGGGGGCGTAGGACTTCACCGGCATGGTGCCCAGGTGCGCGCCCGGCGCCGAGCGAGGAAACTCGCCGGTGAAGACATTCATCGCCCGCCGGCCGCCGGGTTCGAAGTCCGCTCCCCACGGGAAGGGACCGGTCGATCCGGCCCGCGCGGCGTACTCCCATTCCGCTTCGGTGGGCAGCCGCGTACCCGACCACGCGCAGTAGGCCCGTGCGTCCGCCCAGGACACATGGATCACCGGATGATCGGCCAGGCCCGCGACATCGGAGGCCGGCCCGGACGGATGCGCCCAGTCGGCGCCGGTGACCTGCCGCCACCACGGTGCGTTCGCCACCGCCCGGGTCGGCGGCATATCGTCGGGCAGCAGTCCGGCGAATACGAACGACCAGCCGTATTGCTCGGCATCGGTGCGGTATCCGGTGGCGGTGATGAATTCCGCGAATTCGGCGTTGGTGACCGCGCAGCGGCCGATCGCGAATGCGTCCACGGTGACCGTGTGACACGGCCCCTCGCCATCCCCGGGATAGGCCCAGCGGCTCTCGTCGCCCATCGTGAATGTGCCGCCGTGCAGTGTGATCAGCGATCCGCTCACATCGGCAGTGGGTACTCGCTCGGAAATTCCCTCAGCGGTGGATGATTCACGCTTTTCCGATATGACATCGCGGCCGGCGGAGGGGGCGCACTGGCAGGTCTGTTTCCCGGATTCGGTGCGGTGCTGCATACTGTCCTCTCCCGCTCGTCGCCAGTAACCACGCGTACGCTGTTCCGACGTTACATCGCGGTGTGCGCGCGGGAGTGCAATCCGGAAAAGCGCGTCTGACCGCACGGAAATCACCCGCGGCGGATGAGGGCGGCCGGGACCACGGAATGCTGCAATCGCTACGGCAATTACTCCATGACGCAGACCGGTCTCCGACAGGGGTTGCAGCTATGAGCGATAGGCAGTTCAAGGGCGTCATCAATCTCGACATCCGGGATTCGGTCCCCGACTGGGACGCTTTCCTGGCCACGAAGGCCCCCGAGGGCGCGCCGAACGTACTGGTCGTCCTGTACGACGACACCGGTTGCGCGGCCTGGTCACCCTATGGCGGGCGGATCGAGATGCCCACCATGGACCGGCTGGCACGCGACGGCCTGACCTACAGTCAGTGGCATACCACCGCACTGTGCTCACCGACTCGTTCCACATTCCTGACCGGGCGAAATCATCATCTCAACGGTTTCGCGTCGATTTCGGAGACATCGTCCGGATTCCCTGGTTACAGCTCGCACATCCCACCCGAGAACGCGTCGATTGCCACGGTATTGCGCAAGGCGGGCTGGGGCACCTATTGGGTCGGCAAGAATCACAACATCCCGGTCGACGAATGGACCGCCGGATCCTCGCGGGAACGCTGGCCGCTGGGCCAGGGATTCGACCGCTTCTACGGCTTCGTCGGCGGTGAGACGAATCAGTGGTATCCGGATCTGGCCGAGGACAACCATTTCATCGATCAGCCCTATTCGCCCGACGAAGGCTACCACCTGTCGAAAGACCTTGCCGACAAGGCGATTTCGTTCCTGCAGGACCAACGCCAGACCCACCCTGAAAAACCGTTCTACCTCTGGTTCTGCCCCGGCGCCAATCATGCTCCGCACCACGCGCCGCAGGAATGGATCGACAAGTACAAGGGCGCATTCGACGACGGTTACGACGCCTACCGCACCTGGGTGCTACCACGCATGATCGAGCGTGGCATCCTGCCCGAGGGCACCGAACTCACCGACATCAATCCGATGCCGCCGGGCACCTTCGCCGCGGCCGACGAAGTTCGCCCGTGGTCGGAACTGACCGAGCCGGAACGCAAGCTGTTCTGCCGGATGGCCGAGGTGTACGCCGGATTCTCCGAGTACACCGACCACCAGGTGGGGCGGATCATCGACTATCTCGAGGAGACCGGACAGCTGGACAACACGCTGGTCATCTACGCCGCCGACAACGGCGCCTCCGGTGAGGGGTCGCCGAACGGCTCGGTCAACGAGGGCAAGTTCTTCAACGGCTACCCCGACAAGATCGAAGACAACCTCGCGATGATCGACAAGCTCGGGACCCCGGACACCTACAACCACTACCCCACCGGCTGGGCGGCGGCCTTCTCGACACCGTTCAAGATGTTCAAGCGCTACTCATATCAGGGCGGGGTGGCCGATCCGCTGGTCGTCTTCTGGCCCAATGGATTCCAGGCCCGCGGTGAGATCCGCGACCAGTACCACCACTGCACCGACATCGTGCCGACGATTCTCGAATGCTGCGGGGTGCCGATGCCGGAGACCGTCGACGGTGTGCCGCAGAATCCGCTGTCGGGTGTGTCGATGAAGTACAGCTTCGATTCCCCGGATGCGGCGACGCACAAGCACACCCAGTACTACGAGATGCTCGGGCACCGCGCGATCTGGCACCAAGGCTGGAAGGCGGTCACCGTACACGGCCCGACCAGCGGGCTCAGCAACTTCGAGAAGGACCGGTGGGAGCTGTACCACACCGATGCCGACCGCTCCGAGAATCACGATCTGGCGCACCAGCATCCGGACAAACTGCGGGAGCTGATCGATCTGTGGTTCACAGAGGCGGAGATCAACAAGGTACTGCCGCTCAACGACCTCGGTGTGACCGGTAAGGATCTGCAGACCTTCCTCGGCCTCGAATTCAAGGTTCCGGTGCCCCCGGGCGGCAAGTACGTCTACTATCCGAACACCACCGAGGTACCCGAGCGAGCCGCGGCCAATACCCACGCGGTGTCGTTCAAAGTTCTCGCCGAGGTCACCACCACCGCGGACACCGACGGTGTGGTGTTCGCCCAGGGCGCCCGATTCGGCGGCCACGCAATGTATTTCAAGGACGGCAAGGTGCACTACACCTACAACTTCCTCGGAATACCGCCCGAACAGCATCTCGAGGCACCCGCACCCGCCCCGGGCAAGCACATCATCGGGATCGATTTCCAGAAGGAACGCCCCGGCGACCACGGCGAGTACTGGGGTACCGCGACCCTCTACATCGACGACAACGCCGTCACCCAGGCCGAGATCCGTACGCAGTCGGGACATTTCACGCTCTGCGGCGAAGGACTGTGCATCGGCTACGACAGTGCCGACGCGGTGAGCAGCGACTACCGCGGCAAGTTCGCATTCACCGGCGGTGAGATCGCCAGGGTGATCTTCGATGTGGCCGACGACGCCTACGTCGATATCGAGAAACACTACGAGGCGGCCATGTCCCGCGACTGAGGACCGCCCTACCCACGGTGCCCCGGGCCGACCCCGGGGCACCGGCACGTTCGGGACCGGCGCTCAGGCCAGGGTACGCATCCAACCGTGGGTGTCGGCGAAGGTGCCACGCTGAATTCCGGTGAGCGTATCGCGCAGCGCCATGGTGACCTCGCCGGGCTGCCCACCACCGATCTCGAATTCACCGTCGCCGGAGGCCACCCAGCCGACCGGGGTGATGACCGCGGCGGTTCCGCAGGCGAAAACCTCGGTGATCTCGCCGGATTCGGCGCCCTTGCGCCATTCCTCGACCGAGACCTTGCGCTCTTCGACGGGATATCCCGAATCGGCGGCCAGGGTCAGCAGGCTGTCGCGCGTGATACCCGGCAGCAGCGATCCGGACAGTTCCGGGGTGACCAGGCGGGCCTCGGATCCGGCGCCGTAGACGAAGAACAGGTTGTTGGTCCCCATCTCCTCGACGTACTTGCGTTCGCAGGCGTCCAGCCACACCACCTGATCGCAGCCCTTCTCGGTGGCCTGCTGCTGCGCCAGCAGCGAGGACGCGTAGTTGCCGGCGACCTTGGCCTCACCGGTTCCGCCCGGCGCCGCGCGCACATACTCGGTGGACAGCCACACCCGCACCGGCTTCACACCGCGCGGAAAGTAGGCTCCCGCAGGCGATCCCAGCAGCAGATAGGTGTAGGCCGCCGCGGGCTTCACGCCCAGCCCCGCCTCGGTGGCGAACATGAACGGCCGCAGATACAGCGACTCCTCACCACCGGCCGCGGGCACCCAGTCGGCGTCGACCTCGAGCAGCTGACGCACCGATTCGACGAACAGTTCCTCGGGCAACTCCGCCATCGCCAGCCGTCGCGCCGAACGCTGGAACCGCGCGGCGTTGGCGTCGACACGGAAGGTGGCGATACTGCCGTCGGCCTGCCGGTACGCCTTGAGTCCCTCGAAGATGGCCTGACCGTAATGGAACACCATCGTGGCCGGATCCATGCTCAGCGGTCCGTACGGCTCGACCCGCGCATTGCTCCACTGCCCGTCGGCGTAGTCGATGGCCACCATGTGATCGGTGAAGTACCGCCCGAACGCGGGTGCCGCCAGAATCTCCGTGCGCCGGTCCGCCGGAACGGGGGCGGGATTCGGGGTACGGGTGAACTGTGCGGCGACTGTCATGATCTCGATAGTAGATCTGTGCTCGCGAGCCACGATGCGCGGACCTGCGTCGGGGCCCCGATCGGAGGTCCGGCGCAGCCTGCTCCAGCCGGTCCAGCCGCGGTGCTCGGGCAGTTCGATCAGCCGCCGGGTCGCGGGCGCGGCATCGAACGCCAGGGCGTCCAGCAGGGCGGCGAGCGCCGGTTCGACATCGCTGCCGATATGGTCCGCGCCATACGATTCGGCCAGCTCAGCAAGGTAATCGGCGGTCACCTCGGCCAGCCTCGGATCCGACGCCGGCCAGTCCGGTGCCCGGCCCGGTGCGCGGTAGAGCCCGATCATCCGTGGATCGCGGGACTGCTCTCGTTCGCGGGCGGTCCATTCCCGGACCCGTGCGGGCTCCCACGCCGCCGTGGGATCCAGCCGCCGCGTTCGATCCGGACGATCCGCTCGTCGACGCCGAGCGCCCGCAGCTGTTCGAGAAGGGCGACCGTCTGGACCGGCAGCACCGGCCCGTCACCGGCACGGAGCCGGGCGATCCGGTCTCGATGCCGCTGTCGCTGCTCGATCTCCGCTCGCAGCCGTTCGTCGATCTCCGCGATCGCGACGCCGAACTCCCGCGGATCGGCGCGCAGCGGCTCACCCACCCGGGCCAGCGGGACCCCGGCCTGGGCGAGGGTTCGTATCCTGATCAGCTCGACCAGGGCATCCGCGTCGTACCGTCGAATGCCCGACCACCGGCGGGCCGCGACGATCGGGTGGGCCCAGGTCGGCCATGACAGCGCCGGGATCGCCGAGGAAGTCCCCGAACCGGTACCGCCGCGCCG
Source organism: Nocardia sp. NPDC052254 (assembly GCF_040679495.1). Taxonomy (NCBI): domain Bacteria; kingdom Bacillati; phylum Actinomycetota; class Actinomycetes; order Mycobacteriales; family Nocardiaceae; genus Nocardia; species Nocardia sp. NPDC052254. The sequence goes on from NZ_JBFAUW010000006.1 coordinate 293,913, forward strand.
CCGTCCACCCGTGGCCGCGCAGATCGAAAGGTCGTCACCTCGAAGTCGCACCGCAACCGCTCGATCAGCGGTGCCAGCTCCGCCCCGGTCGAGGTCGATCCGGGACACAGCACCGACGGCGGCCCGGCACCGCCGCGGCACGCGCGAGGGTGACACCGCCGTTGTCGAGTGTGAAGTGATCGGTTCCCGAAGCCACACCGCCCATGCTGCGGGGTCGTCCCTGCGTCAGGGCCGACCCCGGCGGCCGGACGCCATCGGTTCCGGAGCCCGGCGCGGGCTCGTCAGGAGGTGTGCGGGGTGACGAACGGAGGCCGGACCACCTCGGCGCGCAGGCGGCGGCCGCGCACGTCGACCTCCACCTCGGCGCCCGGTTCCACTCCGGCAGCGGTGTCGAACAACGCGAGGGCGATACCCGCCTTGAGGCTCGGGGAGAAGGTTCCCGACGTGGTCTCGCCGACCTGCTCGGCCCCGCGCAGGACCGGCTGGCCCTGGCGCAGTACACCGCGGTCGATTGCCTTCAGACCCAGCAGAATTCGCCGCGGCCCGGCCGACTTCTCCTGTGTCAGTGCGTCTTTGCCCCAGAACTCGGGCTTCTTCCAGCCGACCGCCCAGCCCGCGCGCGCCTGCACCGGGGAGATCTCCAGGGACAGCTCGTGCCCGTGCAGCGGATAGCCCATCTCGGTGCGCAGGGTATCGCGGGCACCCAGTCCGGCGGGCTGTCCCCCGGCCGCCTCCACCTGTGCCAGCAGTGCGCGGAAGACCGCCTCGGCATCGTCCCAGCGCGGCACCAGTTCGTAGCCGTGCTCGCCGGTGTATCCGGTCCGGCACACCCGCACCGGCCGGCCCTCCCAGTCGGCGTCGGCGTAGGCCATATATTCCATATCGGTCGGAAGTCCCAGTGCGGCAAGTACTTCCGCGGATTTCGGGCCCTGTACCGCCAGCACCGCGTATTCGCGATGCTGATCGGTGACGGTGATCCCGGCCGGCGCGGCCGCGCGCAGGGCCGCGACCACGGCGGCGGTGTTGGCGGCATTCGGCACCAGGAAGATCTCGTCGTCGGAGACGTAGTAGGCGATCAGGTCGTCGATCACCCCACCCTGTTCGGTGCAGCACAACGTGTATTGGGCCTTGCCGGGACCGACCCGGCCCAGATCGTTGGTCAGCGCCGAGTTCACGAACCGCGCCGCCCCGGCACCGCGCACGGTGGCCTTGCCGAGATGGCTGACATCGAAGACGCCGACGGTGGTCCGCACGGCCGTGTGCTCGGCCACGGTGCCCGCGTACTGCACGGGCATCTCCCACCCGCCGAACGGCGCGAAGGTCGCGCCCAGCTCGGTGTGGACGGCGTGAATGGGGCCCTGCAGCAGCGTCTCGTCGGTCACCCGGCGAGCTTATCGAGCCCGGCTCACCCGCGACCGACCCCGTGCACCGAGTGTCGGCCAGGTCACGGTCGCGGATGCGCGGCGATCACCATGAGGCCTTCACCACTCATCGTCGTCGGGTGCGCCGCTCGCCTCCAGTAGTTCGTCGCCGTGGGCGTCCACCCAGTCACCGAGCGCGCGCAGCGGCCCCTCGACGAGGCTGCGGCCCAGGGCGGTGAGGTCGTACTCCACCCGGGGTGGTGCCTGCGCGTACCGCCGGCGTTCGACCAGGCCGTGCCCGAGCAGCCGGCGCAACGCCTCGGTGAGCGCCTTGTCGCTGATGCCGCCGATCTCGGTGCGCAACACGCCACGCCGCCGGGCTCCGCCGAGCAGGCCGACCAGGATCACCGGATCCCAGGTGTGCGCGAAAAGGTCGGTCGCCGCGCGCAATCGGCAGTCGGCGACCAGTTCGCCCGCATGCGCCTCGTACCCGCTCATGCTGTGCCCTCGGCAGCACGAGCTCGGCGCTGCGTGGTCACGCTCCGCTGCCGCCTCCGCGCCTGACCGCTCATGCTGTGTCCTCGGCAGCACGAGCTCGGCGCTGCGTGGTCACGCTCCGCTGCCGCCTCCGCACCTGACCGCTCATGCTGGGATCATCCCCGATTCGTTTCGCACCGTCCGGTGCGTATCGGAATTCCTATCGTGGCCGCGTATCGAACATTCGAAGGAGAAGCATATGAGGATCGCGATCCTGGGCACCGGTGCGATGGCCGCGGCATTGGGCGGCGGATGGGCGCGGGCGGGGCACGAGGTGGTGGTGACGGGCCGAACGCCGGAACGGGCGCAGGAACTGGCGGCCGGGATCGGCGCCCGCGCGGTCCCGCCCGGCGAGGCGGTGGCGGGGGCGGATGTCGTGCTGCTCGCGGTGGCGCACACGGGTGTGGCGGACGTCCTGCACGCGGTCGGGGCCACAGCCGGTGCCTTGGCCGGTGTCACCCTCATCGACCCGGTCAACGCCGTCGACCACGGTGGTGGGCCGCTGCGGCTGCCGGACGGGAGCTCACACGCCGAGCTGGTGGCCGCCGCGGCTCCCGGCGCCCACGTGGTCAAGGCGTTTCATCTCTTCCCGAGCACCCGGTGGACCGAGCCCGCACCCGGACCCGGCACGGTGCCGCTGTGTGGCGTGGACGCCGAGGCACTGCGGACCACCGGACATCTCGTCCGCGATCTCGGCGCCGAACCCGTCGTGTTCGGGGACCTGTCACGGGCCCGCCAGCTGGAGGAGGCCGCGGGTTTCGTGATCTCGCTCGCGTTCACCGGGATCGACCCCGCGACAGCGGTACCGTCGATGTCCGCAGCCGCTACGGCGCGATGACGAGACGGGTCGAGGGGGGCCGAGACAAACCTCGCCACGCGACCGGGCGCGCGGTGAGATCGGTGAAATCAGCTTTCTACACAAGGCAACTCGCGAGCCACACGGCACTAACAGGCACGCAACGTCGCGCTGTTTTCCTGATGCCATGAAAATCTCGTCGTTGTTCTCGAAGTCGTCCGCCAAGGCGGCCCCGGAGCCGGTCCCCACGTCCATCTATGAGCAGATCGGTGGCCACGAAGCCCTCGAGACCGTCGTCGAGGACTTCTATGTCCGGGTGCTGGCCGACAAGGACCTCGCCGCCTTCTTCACCGGCACCAACATGTCCCGGCTCAAGGGCAAGCAGGTCGAGTTCTTCGCCGCCGCGCTGGGCGGCCCCGAACCGTACTCCGGGGCGCCGATGAAGCAGGTCCACCAGGGCCGGGGTATCACCATGCACCACTTCAACCTGGTCGCGGGACATCTGACCGATTCCCTGAAAGGTGCCGGCGTGCCCGCGGAGACGGTCGGCGAGATCATCGGGGCCGTCGCACCGCTGGCTCCCGAAATCGCCTCCGACGCACCGGTTTCCTGACATTCGTACCGTGACGCCGAACCGGCGTCGCCGAGTGGCGTGTCCCGTACGAGATTGCCCGACAGTGCCCGGCCGATCACTCGGCCGGGCACTGTGGCGTCCGGGGGTCGGCCGGACTCGGGGTCGCCGTGCCCGCTGCCGGGCCGAGAGTTCGGCAGCGGGTACGGCTCGGGACCCGTACCCCCAAACCGGGTACGGGTCACCACTCAGGCCGGCGCCAGCGCCTTCATGAGCGCGGCGGCGGTGTTCTGATCGATGCAGGTCGTCTTCCCGCCGTTGTCCGAGTGGAAGGCCCCGGCCTCGGTGTGCCCGGTGAAGTAGCACAGCGGAAATGCCGGCTTTCCTTCCGGGAAGGTCAACGGCGGCGCGAGACCGTCCAATGTCTCCTCGTGCAGGGTCCGCAGCCCCTTGACGATATCGGCGCCGGTCGAGGTCGGTGAGATGTTGCCGGCCTTGGCCGCGGCCAGGAACAGCTGGCCGCCGGCCCACGGCCACAGCAGGGGCGCGCTGAAGTCGGCGCTGTCACGCAGTCCGGGGACGTAGGCGTCGAGCGCGTCGTGGAATGCCTTGACCGAGGGAATCGACTCGTCGGTGTACAGCGCGTTCGCACCGGCGAACTTGCTGCCTTCGAAGTTCGGATCCGACAGCCACGACTTCTGCAGGCTCACGCCCAGCGGGAACTCGGTCGGTTTGTAGCCCTGCTGCGCGCACGAGGCCGCGATCCGGGGAATCACCTCGACCGATCCGCCGACGGTCACCGCGTCGACGTTCTTGTCCTTCAGCGCCATGCACGGTGCGATGAAGTTCGGCGCGGTCTGGGAGACCTTCTCCGCCGCGAAACCCATCCCGGCTTGTTTGGCCATGGGCTCGAGCATCAGCGGAAGCTGTGCGCACGCGGGGATCTCGGCGCAGTAGAGGGTGCCGAAGTTCTTCGCACCCGCCTGCTTGGCCTGCGACACCACGCCCAGATAGTTCACCGGCAGCGTGGTGCCGGAGGCGAAGAAGTTGGGATCGGTGAGGAACGGGGCGTCGACCGGCTGCCCGCCGACGACCGGAATTCCCTTGCTGTCCACATAGCTCTGCCAGCTCGAGCTGGCCAGGCTGGACTGGCCGACGATCGCGACCACCTTGTCCTGTTCGACCAGCTTCTTGGCCACCGCCAGCGCGGTCGTCGGATTCTGCTGGTCGTCGTAGGTCACGACCTTCACCGGATGACCGTTGATCCCGCCGTGGTCGTTGACCGACGAGGCCCATGCCTGCATCACGTCGGAGGCATGCCCGACCGAGCCCGCGGCGGGGCCGGTGCAGCTGCAGATCGAGCCGACGACGATCGGGTCGCCCGCCAGTCCACCGTCGGATATCTTCGCCGGGCCGACCGCGGTGGGACCGCTGTCGCCGGAATCGGCCGAACACGAACTCAGTGCGAGCGCCGCGGCCAGAGCCGGAGCAGCCCACCACAGCAACCTATTCTTCTTCATCTTCCGCTCCCTGTAGGGAATCGTGATTCGCTACGCCCATGCCCCGGCCGCGTGCACCGGGTGGGTGTCCTGCCGGTGTCGCCGGCAAGTCTGTGGAGCCGCCCTCGATACCGAAGTAGTTCTCCAGCACGTCGTCTCGATCGAAGTCGGTGGCGGATCCGGTGGCCGTGACGCGTCCGCGCTGCAGGATCACGACCCGATCGGCCATGGCCAGCGCGTGCTGGATGTACTGCTCGACCAGCACGATCGCCGCTCCGCCGCGGCGCAATTCGCCCAGCGCCGTGAAGATTTCGTCGACGATCACCGGCGCGAGCCCCATCGATACCTCATCGAGCAGCACGATCGACGGTTCGGCCAGCCAGGCACGGCCCAGCGCCAGCATCTGCTGCTGCCCGCCCGAGAGCGCACCGGCCCGCTGTTCGAGCCGGGAGCGCAGGGCCGGGAATACGTCCAATACGGTGTCGGCGTCGCTGTTTCGCCCGGCGCGGCGCCGGGGTGTCATCAGGCGCAGGTTTTCCCGGACGGTCAGATCCGCGAACACGCCGCGCTGTTCGGGAATCAAGCACAGACCCGCCCGGGCCCGGCGCGCAGGCCGGGCCCGGCCCATCTGGCGGCCGTGTACCACGACACCGCCCGACCGGGCGGGAAGCAGTCCCGCGGCGACCCGCAGCAGTGTCGTCTTGCCAGCGCCGTTGGGCCCCAGCAGTGCGGTGACCGATCCGCGAGCGAACTCCAGTCCGATGTCGTGCAGCACGATCGTCGACCCGTATCCGGCTGTGATCGAGCGCAATTCGAGCGCGATATCGCTCATGCGACCGTCTCCTCGATCCGGGACGGCGAGGGCAACGGCGCACCGAGGTAGGCCTGCTGCACCAGCTCCGAGTTCCGGACCTGCTCCGGTGTGCCGCGGAACAGGGGCCGGCCGAAATCGAGCACCGCGATCTCGTCGCAGATGTCGAGTACCAGCGACATGTCGTGCTCCACCAGCACGATGCCGATCCCGCGCTCGGCGACCACGTGCCGCAGGATCTGCCCGAACCGCACGGTCTCGGATCGGTCGAGGCCCGAGCTCGGCTCGTCCAGGAGCAGGATCCGGTACGGACCGGCCAGACATCGGGCCAGCTCCACCAGCCGCCGCTGCCCGGTCGAGAGCTCACCGACCGGGGTCGTGGCCAGCGACTCGATATCGCACAGCGCCATCGCCGCGCGCGCCGCCCCGCGCACCCGCTGCGCACTGCCGGGCGGTGCGATGAGCTGTGTCAGCGGATTGGCTCCCGCCCGCGGCCCCTCGGCACCGATCGCCACATTCTCTGCGACAGTGCGTGATTCGAACAGCTCGGTCCGTTGGAAGGTGCGTCCCAGACCCATCCGGGCCCGGCGCGCGGTCGTCGCCCGGCTCATGGTGTGCCCGGCCAGGCGCAGCCGCCCCGAATCCGCCGCGACCAGTCCGGAGCAGGCATCGAATGTCGTGGTCTTGCCGGCGCCATTGGGCCCGATCAGTCCGGTGATACGCCCGGTACCCGCGGTGAAGGAGAACTTCTCCACCGCCACCACGCCGCCGAATCGGACCGTGAGGTCGTCGACCTCGAGTGTCGCGGGCAGGCACCCGGCCGCCGGCGCCGGCGCCGGGTCAGCGGGTGCGGCACCACCGGCCCGGAACATGCGATCGATCCGGGACCGCACCGCCGCGGGCACCTCGAGCTTCCCGGCGACGGTCGCCCGGACCAGGACCAGCACGCCGAACACCAGCTGCAGCCACATCGAGATGTCGGGGACGGTGATGTAGGACGGCACCAGGATCAGCGCCACCGCGGCCAGCAGGCCGTACCACGGCTCGCGGCCGACCACGATCACGATCAGCGCGAAGTAGGTGACCGATTGCAGCGGAAGGTAATTGGCCGCCGTGGCGGTGGTCTGCGCCATCCCCGCCAGCGCGCCCCCGACGGCCGCGAGGAAGGCCGACAGACAGAAGACCAGAACCTGGGTGACCTCCACACCGACACCGTTGGTGCGCAACGCCGTCGGCGATTCGGCGAGCCCGCGCAACAGCCGCCCGAGCCGGCCGCGGTCGAGGACGACCACGATCAGGGTGGCGAGCACGGCCAGGCCGAGCACCAAGTAGTAGAAGGAGGTCTCGGCATCGAGCCCGAACATGTGCGGCCGCGGCATCGGCAGGCCCAGACCGCTGGTGCCGAACATGTAGGGCTCGGTGTAGAACATCATCTGCAGGACGACGCCGAATCCGAATGTCGCCAACGCCAGATAGAGGCCGCCCAGCCGGATCGCCGGAATCGCCAGCACGGCACCGATCGGGATCACCACCAGCCCGCAGCCCAGCAGCGCGAGCAGCCAGGGCCAGTGCCGATCGACCGCGAGGTGGGAGAAGGCACAGGCTCCGATCGCGGTGAAAGCCAAGTGGGACAGCGAGATCTGTCCCGAGGTGCGCACCAGCAGACCCAGCGATCCGAAGACCAGGGTCATGGCCACCATGACCGTCCAGTCCGTCAGGTGGATTCCGGCGAACGCCGGAACCGACACCAGCGCAACGACAACCGCGATGGAGCCGGCCAGGGTGAGGCCACCGGGCGCGGTCCACGCCGCCCGGCGGTGCCGCACCGCGCCGCGACCGTCCGGGAGCAATCGACGCGGCAGCACCAGCAGGACCACGAACAGCGCCAGGAACGGCAGTGCGGCCGGAATGCCCGCGGCGAGGCCGGTACTGAAGTAGTGAGTGGCCAGCGCCGCGGCCACACCGATGCCCAGCCCACCCGCGAAACTCCATGGCAGACTGGTGAATCGGCCGATGGCGGCGGCACCGAACGCCTGCACCACCAGCAGCGTCAGCTGCACCGGATCGAGTGGGATCAACGGCGCGAACAGCACTCCCGACAGCGATGCCAGGCCGGTACCGATGCACCACGCCCACCGCCGGGTGTGCACCGGATCCTCTCCGGCCAGATCCAGGAGCGCGGCATTGCCGACGACCGCCCGCATCGCCACCCCGCGCCGGGTGAATCGCATTGCCGCCGAGAGGATCACGGTGGCCACCACGGCCCCCCCGAGAGTGATCACATCCGACCACTGCACGTGCACATCGAAGACCGTGAAGCCGCCCGGCGGCAGGAATGCGGGCACGATCCGGGTGGTGGTCTGCCCGTAGTACAGCGTCACCCAGGCCTCGATGATCAGCAGAACCCCCACGGAGGCAGCGATACTCAGCTCCAGCGGCGCCCGGTCCACCCGGCGGGCGAGGAGTTCCAGGACCAGACCCAGTCCCGGCCCGATGACGAAAACACAGAGCGCCGCGGCCGCCTGCCACACCATCGCGTCCAGAACGTGCAGTGTGTAGAACGAATACGCCGCCACCGTCGCCACCGCACCGTGGGCGAAGTTGAATACCCCGGAAGTCTTGTAGGTGAGTACCAAACCGACAGCGGCGAGGCCGTATACGGACCCGGTAACGATTCCCGCGATCACGAACGGCAACAGATCTGACATGGCGTACTCCCAGTTGGGGCCGGTGACGGCCTTGGACGCGCCAGTCAGTCTGAGATTTCCCTGTGACATCCGCTCATCGAATGTCGAGTCTCTGCCCCGCAACAGAATTCGGCTGCACCAGAACGCAACCGGCGGCGGTCACCGCTGCTTGCGCCGCCCGTGCCGCAGTCGCTCCGGCCAGCTCATCTGTTCCGGCAACATCCACCCCCGCCACCGGGCCAGCAGGCACAGGCCACCGCCGACCACCGTCGCGGCGATCGAACCGGCGGTCACATGCCCCGAGTACCAGATGATCACCAGTGTCGCGCTGGCCAGCAGCGCGCAGGTGGCGTAGAGCGTGTTGCCCCCGAAGATGGTCGGCACCCGCCCCACCGCGAGATCGCGGACCACCCCGCCTCCGACCGCGGTCGCGGTGCCCAGCAGCACCGCCGGCAGCCAGCCCAGGCCGACCTCGAGGGTCTTCTGCGCGCCGACCGCCGCCCAGCAGCCCAGGGCCAGCGAGTCGACCCACGGAAACAGCCGGTCCCACAATCGGCCCTCGAAGCGGAAGGCGAACGCGATCAGCGCGCCGAACAACGCGGTGAGCAGATAGGTGTAGTCGACCAGCGCCACCGGTGTCCCGCGCTGCAGCAGAGTGTCGCGAATGATGCCGCCCCCCAGTCCCGACGCCGTGGCCAGCACCGCGAATCCGACCGGATCGAACCGATAGGACCGCGCGACCGCCCCGCCGAGCATGGCATTGGCGAACACACCGGTCAGATCCAGCGCGCGCAACAATTCGGGAACGGTATCCGACACCGCCGCCATCGATATCGTCCTTCCGCGTCGACCTCGCTATCGGCACGGTACCCGCAGGCCGGGCGATTGCCGGGCAACCGGCGACGAGGCGGCGATCGCGACTCCGTTTCCGGCTCCTTCCCCACGTCCAGCGGTTGACGTACTCACTGACGACCGGCTCTGCCGAACCGGTGGGGCTCGCTCATCGCTGCCGGAGCTCTGCTGTCCGGCTACCGTTGTCCCGTGGCAGGCATGACGACCGCACTCAACCCGATGAGCGGGTCGTCGCTGCTGGGCGAGTTCGGTGCGCTGGCGGTCCTGCTCGGCACCTTCGCCGAATCGGGTCTGCTGGTCGTCGGTTTCTTCCTCCCCGGTGACACCCTGATCTTTCCCGCGGGCATCCTCTGCGCCACCGGCACCCGCACCGATCCCCATCTGGTCCTGTGGCAGGTACTGCTGTGTGCCGCAATCGGTTCCATCGCCGGCGCGCAGGCCGGGTATCTGTTCGGGCGGCACGGCGGCAACGCGTTCCTGGCCCGGACCTCGCGGCCGCGGGTGCACGCGGTGGTGTCGCGCGGTGAGCGCTGGCTGGATCGCTACGGTGCGCGGCGGGCCATCGTCATCGGGCGTTTCGTGCCCCTGGTCCGCACGGTGATCAGCCCCGTCGCCGGTGTACTGGGCGTCCCGGCACGGACATTCACCCTGTGGCAGATCGTCGGCGGACTGGCATGGTCGCAGAGCCTGGTTTTGCTGGGGTACTGGCTGGGCACCCGCGTGCCGAACGTGGACAAGTACCTGCTGCCCACCGTCGCGGTGGTGGTGCTGGTGTCGTGCCTACCTCTGCTAGGCCAGCTGCGGCGGCGGTGACCGGATTCCGGCCGCCTGGACAACCACACCCGGGTCTTCTCACCGGAGCTCGTCTGCCATCTCCCGGGTCTCCTCGGACGTCGGCGCGTTCAGCAGGCCGTCCCAGGCGTCGATGAGCATCGACAGCGCGGCGCGATCCGGCGCGGTGCCGGAGCGGTCGTAGCGGGCCAGTGTCCGCAGCACGCTCTCGTAGGTCATCCGGATTCGCTGCCGGCGGACCGCCTCCGGCAGATCGTCCAGGGCCGCGTGCAGCGCGCGATCCACCGCGAGCCCGCTGGCCGTCCCATCGGGGTTCGCGGAGGTGAACACCCGCATCAGAATCTCGGTTTCCATCATCCGGTCGAGCAGGGCGGCGTAGTGGTTTCCCGCGCGCAGCGTGTTGGCCAGCGGCTGCGCCATCACCCACAGTGCCTCGCGCGAGTTCAGTGCGCGGCCCGGCGTGGTCAGCCGGGCGGCGAGGGCGTCACGGTCGGCGCCGACCGCGGGCAGCCGATGATCGAATATCGCGCGCAGCAGGTTTTCCTTGGAACCGAAGTAGTAGCTGATCACCGACGCGTTGTGTTGTCCTGCGGCGCTGCGGATCTCGGCGAGGGTGACCGCGTCGTAGCCGCGCCGGGCGAACAGCCGCTCGGCTGCCGTGATCAACAGCACCCGGGTTTCCTCGCCCGCGCTGTAGCGGCCGCGTCTGGCGGTCATGGGCCCTCACCCTACCCACGGGCACCCGCCGCACCGCGCCCGTGGCCCGCGAAAGAATCAGCGCGATCAGATCCATTCTCAAATTAATGCATGCCGCTTACTTTTACCTTCGAGCCAGTCGCTCACCAGCGTCCTCCCGGATTCCAGTCGCACGCCGGGACGTCGTAATCACCTGTCCCGCACTGCTCATCGACGCCAGGAGACCACCGTGACCACCATCGAGACCCGCCCCGTCGGCGCATCCGATATCTATGCCGCCGGAGGTATCACCGTCACGAAATTGGGCGAGCACATCGGCGCCCTGATCGAGGGTGTCGAGATCTCCGGCGACATCGGTGCCGAGACCGCCTACGCCATCCGTTTCGCGCTGGCCGCGAACAAGGTGGTCGTGTTCCGCGGTCAGCACCATGTCGACGACGATGTGCAGTATCAGTTCGCCGCCACCCTCGGCACGCCGACCACCACCCACCCGACGCTGACCTCCGAGGACAACCGGACACTGGTCATCGAGGGGGCCGCCAACAGCTGGCACACCGATGTCACCTTCATCGATCGCATCCCGAAGGCCTCGATCCTGCGTGCCGTGAACGTCCCGCCCTACGGTGGCGCCACCACCTGGGCCTCCACCACCGCCGCCTACGATCAGCTGCCCGAACCGCTGAAGGCGCTGGTGGACAAGCTGTGGGCGGTGCACACCAATGAATACGACTACGCGGGTGTACACGCCGACAAGCGATCGCGCACGGCCGAGCGGCAGGAACACATGCGCAACTTCACCCGCATCGTGTTCGAGACCGAACATCCGGTGGTCCGGGTACATCCGGAAACCGGTGAGAGGTCGCTGCTGCTGGGCCATTTCGTGAAGAACTTCGTGGGCCTGAAGTCCTCGGAATCGGCGGCGCTGTTCACACTCCTGCAGGAGCGGATCACCCGTCTGGACAATACGCTGCGCTGGGCGTGGGCTCCCGGCGATGTGGCGATCTGGGACAACCGGGCGACCCAGCACTACGGGATCTCCGACTACGGCGATCACCAGCGCAGCGTGCACCGGGTGACCCTGGCCGGCGATATCCCGGTGTCGGCGGAGGGCGAGAGCAGCCGGGTGCGCACCGGCGACGCCTCGCATTTCTCGATCGTCGATCCCGCCGACCGGTTCCCCGGCTTCCTCGGCTGATTCCACCGCGGCAGCCCGGCCTCGAGCACCGAATCGCCGACGCGTCGCCGCGCGCGGCCGGCACCGGGTGAACTCGAAGGCCGGGATGGCGTGTGGCATGGCGCGGGCGAGGATCTCGGGCTCACCGGCACCGAACGCCTCGGGGTCGAGCTCGTGACGCTCTCCGCCCACGTCATGCGGATCATCGTGCTCACCACGGCCCAGCGTGATCCGATCCGGGCGCGGATGTTTCCCTCGGGCCGACATCGGCAACCCCATGCGCGCACTGCGAAAAGCAGCGGGGAACAGAAGAATACGGGGGTGTGGTCATGAGCTCACCACACGATTCAACGGCGGATTCCGAGGCCACTGCACGAAAAGCCCGTCCTCCGGCCACCATCGAGCCGTCGCCGAAGCGCGGGCGATGGTACGACACGCTGGGCTGGGTCGCGATCACGCTCGGCGGCGCGGGAATCGGCTTCGCGGGTCAGGGGGACACCGGCAGAGAATCCGCTTTTCCCACGACGTGGGTCTGGGTCGCGAGTATCGTGCTGACCGTACTCGGCGCGTGGGCAGTGCTGCGTGGCAGACGACATCTGATGCCGGTGCTGGCAACTCTGCGCGATCTTCCCGACGACGAGCGAATCGTGCTGTTCCTCAGGGAATTCAAGGACGATCCGGTCAATCGCCGATCGATCGGGACGCGATTGCTCTGGCTGCGAACGATATTCGTGGGCCAGCCGGTGACCGCGGCCGATCTGCACACCGAAGAGCAGCAGATCGCCACGGCCGTTGCGCCATTCGGCCGCATGGTCGCCCTCGGAAATCCGTCCGACACATTGCCGCCCCCCGGCGCGGCACGTACCTATGCTGCCGACGAGAACTGGCAGGCCGAGGTTCTCGACGCACTGGCGCGTTCCGAGCTCGTGGTGCTGGCCGCGGGCGCGAGCCGGAATCTGGCTTGGGAGGTCGAGCGGATCGTCGAACACGGCGTACCGTCCCGTCTGGTCCTCACCGTGGGCCACGACCAGGAGAAGTACGAGCGGTTTCGCCGGACATTGGGAGACCGCTTCCCCGCCGGTCTACCGGATCATCCGAAACCGAGCCTGCGACAACGCGTCCTGAAGGCGTATTCGGTTCGCGCGGTGATCCGCTTCGACGACGACTGGACTCCACATCTGGCCATGCTGGCCGGCCGGGTCCCCATCCTCGACTTCGCGCGCCGCACCCAGCGCACGATGCGCCGCGCCCTGACAACGGTGTTCGTGCGGGCGGGACTGCCGCCACGGGTCACACCGACGCTGCCGCGCCCGGCGGCGGTGCCCACGGGAATCGCCCTGATCCTGGCGGTCTGGACGCTGCCGGTCCTCCTGCTGACCGTGTTGCTCCGGTTCTTCGAGGTCGCCGGTTCGGCGTTGTTCGCGTCCGATTCGCTCACGAGCGCGGCGGGACCTGTCTTCACGATCGTGCTGGTTGCGCTGGCGTCGGTGTGCGTCATCACGATTCCCTGGATGTGGCGAGTATGGCGCGGCGGCCCCCTGGCGATCGGCTTCGCCCGGATCTGGGGTGTGTGGTTCGCTCTGGCACTGACCGCATTCCTGCTGTCACCACTGCACAAGGCACCCGAGCCGGCGACATCGGATACCAGCATCTCGATCACGCATTGGGACTTCTCCGATGACTCGACCCACGACGACCCGTTCGAAGGCGACTCGCCCGAAGGCTATCCGTTCGTGACGGATTCATCCGACGACAGCACGAAGCCGGTCCGGGGTGGCTGGCCGGAAACTCTTCCCCTGCTGCTGCTGACTGTGCTGCTGTCGGGTTTCCCGGTCGGTGCCACGGTTCTGCTCACGCGCCGCGAGGTCCGGCAATGGGTGGATTCGCGCCTGTAGGACCTACCGGTGATCCACCACCATCGTCATCGGGACCCGGATTTCGCCACCGGGCTCGAAGTGCAGGACGACCACGTCCGGTTCCCAATCGATGCGCGGCTCGACACCCCAGCCCAACGGGATCGGCACGACGTGACCGCGTCCCACATCACCACCGTCGAGCCGGCCCAGCCAGACTTCGTGGTGGCCCGAATTCATCGGGCTACGTACCTCTTTCACCGAAGCGGCGTAGATGTCGTGCGCCGGCCCCGGATACGTGTGCACCGTATGGGTCCGGTCCATGAACAGCACGACCGCGGCCACGGTCGTCACCATCACACCGACGATCAGGCCCGCGAACGCCGCCGCGGCCGACCTCGACGCCGAGGCTCCGCGCGTCACGACGCCGCTCCCCCGACGGCGGGGACGAGCCCGCGCCCTCCCTCCGCACCCGCCCACATGAATCCCCCATCCCGGCTCTCCCGGCGCGCTGGTCCGGCGCACCCCGGATCGATCCCATCGTAGCCAGCGGGCGCGCTCCCCCCGATCAGGTCAGCCAGGCCAGGGCCCCCACGATCAATGCCTCGGTTCCGGTGTCGAGGGTCGGCTGCAGGACCGGCGCGAAGGCCGGTGAGTGGTTGACCGGGATGTCCTGGGCGATCCTGCCTGCTCGCAGCGCCTCGGCATAGGTGTCCGGGTCGATGCCGCCGAAGCCCCAATAGGTGTAGGGCACGCCCAGCGCATCGGGTATGTCGCTGAAATCCTCACTGGCGCTGCCCATCGGCACGTCCACGCGCCGCTTGCCGAAGTAGGCGGTGAAGGCATCGACCACCCGGTGCGTGGTCTCGGCATCGTTGTCGGTCACCGGGAACCGGTCGAACAGTTCGAATTCCGGCTCCCGAGGCGATCCCGATGCCTGGCATTCGGCGGTGACGATGCGCTTGATGGCGTCCAGGATCGCGGTGCGGGTCGATTCGCTGTAGGTGCGGATGTTCAGTTGCAGCACAGCGTGATCGGCGATCACATTGCTCTTGGTCCCGGCGTCGACACTGCCGACGGTGAGCACCGCGGTCTCGGTGGGCGCCACCTCCCGTGATACCACCGTCTGCAACCGGATCACGATCATCGCCGCCAGCACCACCGGATCGATGGTGGCCTGTGGCATCGACCCGTGCCCGCCACGCCCGTGCACGGTGATGCGCATGCTGTCGGCCGCGGCCAGGAACGGCCCGCTGTGAGTGCCGACGATCCCTGCCGGAATCGGGAACACATGCTGCGCGAGCGCCACATCCAGCCGCGGCAACAGCCCCGCCAGCCCGTCGCCGACCATGGTGCGAGCCCCGTCACCGACCTCCTCGGCGGGCTGGAACAGCGTCACCAGCGTCCCGTGCCACTGATCGGTGTGCTCGGCGAGCAATTGCGCGGCCCCCAGCAGGCAGGTGACATGCACATCATGCCCGCACGCGTGCATGACCGGCACCTCGTTCCCGGCCGCATCCTTCCCGGAAACCTCACTGGCATAAGGCAATCCGGTGGCCTCCCGCACCGGCAGCGCATCGATGTCGGCCCGCAACAGCACCCCGGCCCCGTCCCCGTTGCGCAAGATCCCGACCACCCCGGTCCCGCCGACCCCCTCGTGCACCTCGAGCCCGGCCCCGCGCAACCGTTCGGCGATCAGCCCGGCGGTCCGATGCTCCTGATGCGACAACTCGGGATGGCGGTGCAGATCGCGACAGAACTCCTCCTGCCAGGCTCGAATTCCCGCCAAACCCCCGAGCACCTCGTCGTTCCGCGCGGGCGAGAGCATCATTTCTCCTTCCGACGGGCGTCGGGCCGCATCCGGTCACGCACCTCGTGACCAGGAACGACTCCGCGCACGAGCGCACCGGGTCGCCGACCGTCCACCAGTGTGACACCGGGCGCGGGCACACAGATGGCAAATCAACAGTTATCGGGCGGAAATCCCCCCGGCCGGCATGTCCCGGCGCTGACGGCCGAGGTCACCGGTCTCGGCGCCCCTGTCCGTTCCCTATTCGTCCAGGACGGTGACGAGTGCGGGCAAGGTCGCCGATCGGCACGCACCTCACGAGATCTCGCCGGCCGGGGCACCGTACAGGTGGGTACCGACCGTGGAGTCGTGCTCGAGGATGTGATCGATCGTCTCCCAGTACAGCGCGATCCACGGATGCCGTCGAGCCTGGTCCGGATCGAGCTTCCGCCCATACAACGGGGTATCCGGGGCAACCGACGCGCCGTCGACCAGGGAGCAGGCGTTACCGGGCCGGCCTTCGACCGGGCCGACACGGCACCCGATCGTCACCCGATCCGGCCCCGGCCGGCTCACCGGATCATCAGCGTCCCAGGCGTTGTCGAGGATCACGTCGATATACACCTCGTGCACGCCGTCGTGGTGGTAGCAGGAGGCGTAATAGATGGCGAAGGCCCCCGCCTCACTGTTGATGAATCCGGTGACCCGTTCGAAGGGGACCCCACAGCATCCGCACGTACCGCTCTGGATGTCGCGCTCGGGGTCGATCTGCAACTGCATCGATGGATGATATTGCCGCAGCGCGCGAGCGCGGACAGCCGGGCTCGGGCACTGCGGCGTCACACGCTCCGACAGCGTCCGAGCGCACCACATCACGACATCGGGGCCGCCGCCATCGAAGCGGCCCCGGTACCGAAATCCATGGCAGCGCAGTCGTTTCCGGACGAGCCGCTACGAGTCGAAGTTGTCGTCCTCGGGCAGCAGCTGTGTCTTGGCGCGGTTGCGCACGAGCTTGCCGACGGCCAGGGCGGCAGCGGCTCCGATCACGCCCCCGACGACCGCGCCCAGCAGACTCTGCGGAACCGAGTCCGAAGGCAGTGTGCGCCACAGGAAAACGGCCAGCCACGCGACGACCAGCGGATAGGTCGTGGCATTCGCGATCCGCTTGCGCCGCGCCGGGAACCCCTTCAGCAGGGTGCGCATATCGATACCGCGCCGCGCGCAGTAGCGCAGCAGCAACAGCGACGCGAGGCTGGGAAGCAGGAAGATCAGCAGCGATACCAGCGTGGCATTCAGTGCCGCGGCGAGGATGGCAATCAGATAGCAGCCGTAGATCGTCGCGCACAGCGCGATCGTCGAGCCCCGGTAGAACTCCTCGCGGGCACGCTCGTCACCCCAGGCCGGCTCCTCGGCCGCCAGGAAGATGTCTTCGAATGCAGTGGTTTTGGTCATGTCCCCTCCAGATCCTCGGTCCAGAAAATGTCTTCCACCGTCGTTCCCAGCGCACGAGCGATACGCAATGCGAGAAGAACGCTCGGCGCGTAGTCGCCCTGTTCGATGGAGATCACGGTCTGCCGGCTGACACCGACAGTTGTCGCCAAGTTCGCCTGGGTGATCCGGCACTCGCGCCGCCGCGTACGTACCGGATGCTCCCGTTGATCGCTGACCACGCCAAAATGTTAAGGATCTTTGACATCGAATGTCAAGGAAACTTGTCTTTTGCCATTCCAGGACACCCAGCAGCAGGACGATCCCGGGTTGTCCCGGCGGCCTCGGATCAGGCCGGTCGCGGATCGGTCATCGGTCCACCGGCGGCACCGCAGCCAGCGTGAGCGCATCCGGGACCGCGGCGAACGAGTCACGGATCCGCGCCGCGAGTGTCGCGGTGTCGAGTTCGCCGGGGCGGCCGGTGCTCCAGGTATCCAGCGCGCGATGGAACGCCGCGACCGCGATGTCGAGCGCCAGCCGGGGCCGTTGATCGGTGGACGAGTCGGTGCCGAAACGGTCCCGCAGGATCACCAATGCCTCCCGGACGGTCCGGTCGCAGAATTGCAGATTGTTCGCCGCCATGGACGGAGTGGACTGCGCGAGGCGATGACTGCGCGCGGCGCGGGCGGGCCAGCCGTCGGCGGGCATTCGATCCACCGCCGTCAGCAAACTGTCCCGCAACGTCCGGAACAGCGAGCCTGTGCCGGATTCGCGAGAGGCCAGATCTTCGAGAAAGGCGGCCCACAGATCACGCAGCGGCGCCATGGCGACATCTTCCTTACTCGCGAAGTTGCGGAAGAAGGTTCGCTTGGACACGTCGACCGCATCGCAGAGTTCATCCAGCGTGGTGTGGTCGAATCCGCGTTCCGCGAAGAGCTCCAGGGCGGTGTCGACCAGCGCCTGCCGGATGCGCAGCTTCTTGCGCTCCCGCAGTGGCAACCGGTCGATCGCGACATCGGACATCGCCCCAGACTACCGCCCGGCGCCACTCGATTCCTATCGCCCCTTGACGCCATTTGCCACTCAGTGGCATTTTGTTCGTACGCCGCCACAGGCCCGGCGGCACCGGACTCCCCGACGCGAAAGGCACAGCGATATGCGTGCACTGGTCATCGACCGTTCTGTTCCAGTTGGATTGCGAATCGGCGAGGTCGCCGAACCGGAACCCGCCCCGCACCAGGCGCTGATCCGAGTGACCGCGACATCGCTCAATCATGGAGAAATCCAGTTCGCGCGCGCCGAGGCCCCGCAGGGTTCGGTACTGGGCTGGGACGCGGCCGGAATCGTGGAACGCGCCGCCGCCGACGGTTCCGGTCCACCGGCGGGGACACCGGTCGTCACCCTCGGCTGGGACGGGGCCTGGGCCGAATACCGCGCCGTCGACACCGATCTGATCGGCACGGCACCGCGCGATACCGACCCGGCGGACCTGAGCACCCTCCCGGTCGCCGCCACGACGGCGCTGCGCGCCCTGCACCGGCTCGGGCCGATATTGGGTCGCCGGATACTCGTCACGGGCGCCACCGGCGGCACCGGGCGCTTCGCGGTGCAGCTCGCGCGACTCGGGGGCGCGCACGTCATCGCGGCGACCGGCGATCCGGCCACCCACACCGGGGCCCTGCGCGAGTTGGGTGCGGCCGAAGTCGTCACCGGCGCCGACGCGCTGGACGCACCGGTCGACGGCGCGATCGACCTGATCGGCGGCAGCCACCTCGTCGCCGCCTACCAACGCCTGGCGGAAGGGGGCACCGTGGTCGCGGTCGGGCATTCGGCCGGAACGGACGAGACCTTCCCGTTCGGGGCATTCTTCGGCGATCAGGGACGGCACGACCGGTCCGTCACCTCTTTCTTCCTGCTGGGATGCCGCGATCTGGGGCCCGATCTGAGCTGGCTGGCCCAGCAGGTGGCGATCGGGAACCTGCGGACGAGCATTGCCTGGCAAGGAGATTGGACCCGCGTCGGCGAAGCGGCGGAGGCACTGCTGTCGCGCCGCCTGCACGGCAAGGCGGTGCTGGAACTGGGTTGATCACCCGCCTGCGAGCACCGCGCACCAGCGGCCGGGTACACCCGATGCCCTCGTGGCGGCCGTCAGGCGACGGGTGTCGCGCGCACGAAGTCGACAACCACGGCGGCGAGTTCTTCGCCTCGGTCCTCCTGGAGGAAGTGACCTGCCGAGGCGATGGTCACCGGCGGATGCCCCACGGCGCCAGGGATTTTCGATGACAGCACGGTGTCACCGCCGCGTGTGATCGGATCGGAGTCCGAGAAGGCGCACAGGAAGGGCCGCTCGAAGGTTTCCAGGACGGTCCACGCGGCCTGGTTGGCGGGTATGGCGGGGTCCAGCGGACCGGTCGGCACCAGTAGCGGGAACTGGCGGGCGCCCTGCTTGTAGGTGTCGTCGGGGAAGGGTGCGTCATAGCCCGCGATCACCTCGGGAGTGAGGTCGGTCAGGCAGGCGCCGTTGACGATCTTGCCGGCCTGAAAGTCGGAGACCTGCTGGCTGTAGCGCTGCCAGGCGAGGAACGCGTTGCCGGGATGGGTGTCACCGGTCGGCAGGAACGTGTTCGCGGCGACCACCCGCGCGA
This sequence comes from Nocardia sp. NPDC052254, assembly GCF_040679495.1. Lineage (NCBI taxonomy): Bacteria > Bacillati > Actinomycetota > Actinomycetes > Mycobacteriales > Nocardiaceae > Nocardia > Nocardia sp. NPDC052254. The sequence continues at coordinate 313,404 of NZ_JBFAUW010000006.1, forward strand.
AACGTTCGGGATGTTCACCGACCAGGCGCAGCCCGATCAACCCGCCCCAGTCCTGGCAGACGAGGGTGATCCGGTCCAGGCCGATCGCCTCGATCGCAGCCCAGGTCCAGTCGACGTGCGCCTGGTAGGTGTAGTCGTCGCGCTCCGCGGGCTTGTCACTGCGCCCGAACCCGACCAGATCGATCGCGACCGCCCGCAGTCCCGCGTCCACCAGAACCGGAATCATCCGCCGATACAGATATGACCAGGACGGTTCACCGTGCAGCAACAGCACGACCTCACCGTCGGGTGGGCCTTCGTCCAGGTAGTGGACGCGCAGCATGGTCCCGTCTCCGGCATCCACCTCGACGTAGTGCGGGTCGAACGGGAAGCCGGCCAGTCCCGCGAATCGTTCGTCGGGCGTCCTCAATATCCGCATGGCCCACTCCTTTTCGTCGGAACAGCTAGCCGTTGCTGTAGACCCGGGTCGGTTCGACCAGCACCGCAGCGCGACGCTCAGCGGCCATCACCCGGTCGTATTCGTCCCAGTCATCGTGCTCGCCGCCGGCGGCCGAGAACACATCACGCAACAGCCGGCGCAGCCCCTCGGCGTCGATCCACGGCTGAGCGTCGTCGGGGCCGACGATCTGAGCGCGGCCCTCCACCGTCGCCCACGCCCAGCCCTGCCGGAAGGTGGTACTCACCTGGGGCCGCGCCCGGAGATTGGCGAGCTTCACCTTGCCGTAGGTGACGAAGCCCAGCACCGGCTGACCCGACAGCGGATGAGCCAACAAACCGGCATTGACCAGTGTGGACTGGATGGTCTGGTCGGAACGCAGGGTCGACACGATGGCGAGCCCCTTCTCGGCACGACCGAGTTCCACCGCCTGCTGCAATGTCGTCATCACATCTCCCGTGGTTGGCTGCACGCAAGATAGTCGCACGTGCCATTGTGCGCTCGCGGAAATGACGCGGGGGCGGTCGGGTCGTGGCGATGAGGAGCGAGGTCGTTCAGGGGTGATGTGGGCCGGGCGTCGAGATCGGCTCGGCCGCTCCGTCGCTGTTGTCCGGAACCCGCACCTCGCCGTGGTCGCCGGTGCGCAACGGCGCCCCGGCCTGGTGCAGATGCCGCAGCGCCTCGCGGTATGAGCGCATCAGCCCGGTCTCGTGATACGGCACGCCGATCTCGGCGCAGTAATCGCGAACGATCACCCGCGCATGACGAAGATTCGGGGTCGGCATGCTCGGAAACAAGTGATGCTCGATCTGATAGTTGAGCCCGCCGAGCGCGAGGTCGGTCACCGCGCCACCTCGCACATTGCGAGAGGTCAGCACCTGTCGGCGCAGATAGTCGGGGCGGTCGTCACCGGTGAAGGTCGGCATGCCCTTGTGGTTCGGGGCGAAGATGGAGCCCATGTAGAGACCGAACAGCGCTTGGTGCACGACGAGAAACGCACAAGCCTTGTCGGCGGGCAGGATTGCGAACAGTGCGGCCAGATAGACGGCGAAGTGAACGAACAGCAGCGTGCCCTCGAGTACACGATGCTTGACCGCCCGGTTTCGGAGCGCACGCACGCCGGCCACATGCAGATTCAGCCCCTCCAGCATCAGCAGGGGAAAGAACAGGAACGCCTGGGCCCGGCCGATCAGCCGCGGCAGACCGCGACTGGCCCGCGCCTGGCGTTGGGACCAGACCAGGACGTCGGGCACGACATCGGGGTCGAGCTCCTCATGGTTCGGATTGGCGTGATGACGCGTGTGCTTGTCCTGCCACCACCCATACGCGAGCCCGATACCCGCATTGCCGGCGATCCGGCCCACGACCTCGGTCGGGCGGCGGAGCCGAAAGACCTGGCGGTGGGCGACATCGTGCATGACCAGGGCGACCTGGGCACAAGTCACGGCCATGACCGCCGCGACGCCGAGCGTCCACCACGAATCGCCGACGAGCACGAACGCCACCCATCCGGCCACGAACGCCAGCCCGACGACGCTCAGGCGGACGGCGTAGTAGAGGGGACGCCGATCCATCAGCCCCGCATCGGAGATCCTGCGCAGCAGACGAGCGTAGTCACCCTCGGCACCGCGGCGCCGGGATGACCGCGGAGTTGACTCTTGGACCAAAGCCGTTGTGGTCATAGGTTCTTCCTGAGAGCTCGAGCGCGGACGCCACCCTGCCCGTCCTCGACGCCGACCGGTCGATACCTGCGGAGATTCGGCGAGCACCACTGGGCGAGGTGACAATTTCGATACCCCGAAGCTATCGAGCGAATCCTCGTTCGGCGTCATACCGTGGTACGGGGTGAATCGGACTGCGGAGTGATTTCGGGGGTCGCTACGCATCTCTCCGCATGCTGTCGCGCTGAGCACGACCGCGAATCTCCTGCTACAGAAGGATGTTCGGTGGGTGCCCGGCCTCTACTCTGTTCGAAATGACGAGTGCCGACAGCTCACTTCCCTACTACTTCCCCAAGTGGAGCGACCGTGTGGGGGCGCGATATCTGAACCCCTGGATGCGGCGGATCGGGCCGGCATTACCGGGCTTCGCCGTGGTCGAGCACGTCGGCCGAAAATCCGGCACGGCATACGAGACACCCGTCAGCATCTTTCGCCGCGGCACAGTACTGGCAGTGGTCCTGCTGCACGGCGAGACGCACTGGGCGAGAAATGTGATCGCAGCCGGACAAGCCGGACTCCGCTATCGAGGAGGAACTGTCACGGTGCGCAATCCGCGGATCTTCGCGCCGCGGGAAGCGGGGAGCGACGTGCCGCGCATCGCGCGGGTCGGGAATCGGATCGCCGGGATCATCGTGTTCGACGCCGAGTGATCGGCGTCGGGTGGAACTCGACATGTGTGCTGCCCGATTCATTTCCTGATCGACGGAACCCCACAGTGCGGGCGTGCGCGAGCAGCAACAGTTGAGCACGAGATCGGCCTGCGCGGGCTCGGACACGCAGCCGATGGCTGACACATCAGGCCTGTCGGATAGCCTTGCGGCCGAGGGTAATACAGGATTGGGGGGCGCAGTGTCCGAAAAGGTTGCCATTGAAGCTCACGATGCTCCGGAGCTGCTGACACAGATCGGGCGAGCGGCGGAGCAAGCGGATTTGGGCGCGCATCGTTCCGCCCATCCGGCTCGACGCTCGGAGCACCAACGGAATCTGAGGTTCCTCGGGATCGCAACGCCCGTGCTCGCGGCGGTAACCGGGCTCGGCATTCTGATGGACGGCAACTGGTGGTTTCTCACGGGGTTCATCACGGTCGGGTTTGCCTTGGGTCTGGTGGGAAACCTGATCACCGGCCGCAAGTACATCGACACGGATCGCGGAATCCGACTCGACCTCTACGCTCGCGGTCTGATCTTTGCCCAGGCCAGCGGACTGCGCGTCGTTCGCTACGACCGCACTTCGGTACTCCAGGCAAACGCCAACGTCAGGCGCGTCGGTGAGAAACGAACGATCCGGACCATATACCGCTACAAAATCACCGATCTCGACGGCTCGCAGTTCTCGATGGACGGCGTCTTGGCCAACCCGCAGGATTGGGGACCCGCTATTCAGAACGGCGTGGTCGAGGCGCAGCTGGCACCGACATGGACCGCGCTCGAGGCCGGCCATCGCGTGGAGTTCGGCGACTGGTGGATGACCCGGTCCGAGCTGGGATGTTCGGCAAAGCCCGTGCCTTGGAACGAAATCGGGAAAATGACGGTGCACGAAGGGGTGGTTTTCGTGGGCGTCGACAAGAACGTTGTGCGGCAGCCGAGAATCCCGGTCAGCCAAATCCACAACTTCGCTCTGTTCCACCTGTTGGCCGAACGGTTGTGCGAGATCCACGGCCGCGAGGCAGGCGTGGGCTGATTCCCTCGAGCGCACGCCCATTGCACTGCGGCGAACAACGCACCGATCGGTTCGCTCCTTCGAGCGGACATCGCGCTCACGAGCGGCGGGCGGTCCCGACGACCAAGGGCACGATGGTCGGCATCATCGTCGGCATGCGGGTGTATTCGATGTCCACAATCTCGAAATCGCCCGCCTTCAACAGTGATTCGAAATCCCGATTGGCATGACACCCGTCGGCCAGCAGTCGCTGCACGGGCGTCACCAGATCCTGAACCGCACCACGCAGCCCCGTCCCGCGAACGTGCTCATGGAATAGGAACCGGCCTCCCGGCCGCAGTACTCGATGCACCTCACCGAGGGCTCGAGCGGGGTCACGGAGCGAACAGAACACCAGGGATGCGGTGACGGTGTCGAAACTGGCGTCGGGGAATTCCAGATTGTGCGCGTCACCGTCCACGATCGTGTGCGGAGCGTCGAGGGTGTGGGCGCGGGCAGTCAGCCGAGTGCGCAGCGCCGGGTTCGGTTCGAGGAGGATCAGCGCGTCCAGATTGCCGGGGTAGTTGGGGAGGGACAGGCCGTCGCCGGCGCCGATTTCCAGGGTGCGGCCATGAGCGCGGGCGAGTTGGGTGCGACGCAGGTCGGCTTGGCCCGCTCGGTCCACGCGGGCCATGAACCCGGGATACCAGCGGGCGAATTGGCGTTGACTGAAGGTTGCGGTGGTCATACGGACGAGTCTGGTCCGAGGTGACGGGCCATGTCATGGCCGTTTCGGGCCATTGTCGATGGCCGGATCGGGTGATGCGCGGATGGCGCCTCGCGCGGTTGTCTCCTGTCGTGAGAACCTGACGAAACGAGGCGTGAGAGGGACAGCATGTTGCGCATCGAGGACCAGGTCGTTCGCCATGTGAAGACGGTGGGCGGCGACGTCGCCTATTCGGCGGTGGGCGCCGGCCCCGCGCTGCTGATCGGCGGGTGGTGGTGCAGCCATCTGACCCTCAACTGGGAGGACCCGCGGTTCCGGGCCTTTCTGTCCCGGCTGGCCGACCGGTTCACCGTCATTCGATACGACCAGCCCGGCCGGGGCATGTCCGGCGCCGCCGGATCACCGCTCGACCTGGACGGTGAGATCGCCGTGACGGCCGACATCATCGATGGCCTCGGGTTGGAGCGCGTGGCTGTGCTCGGTGCGTCTTCGGGTGGGGCGGTCGCGGCGGGCATCGCGGCTCGGATGCCCGCACGGATACATCGGCTCGTGCTCTACGGCGCGTTCGCCCGCGGTTCGGATATCGCGCCCGCCAGCGTGCGGGAAGCGCTGGTGAATACCATCACCGCCCATTGGGGGTTGGGCTCGCGGCTGCTCGCCGACATCTTCGTGCCCGGCGCCGACAATGCCGAACGCGAACGGTTCGCCCAGTTCCAGCGTCTCTCGGCGACCGCGGACCAGGCCGCGCGATCACTGTCGGCCATCTACGATCTCGATGCGACGGAATACCTTGCGGCCGTGACCGTCCCGACCACAGTGCTGCACCGCAGAAACGATCGCGCGGTCCCCTTCGAACTCGGCGCCGACGTGGCTCGCCGCATCCGCCGGGCCACCTTCGTCGAACTGCACGGCGAGGACCATTTCCCGTGGCGCGGTGACGCGGCCCCCGTGGTCGACGCGATCCTGCGTGGACTCGGGCATCCGGTACGACCACGGCCCATCCCACCCGGACCCGAAGCGGTGACCGAGCGTGAGCGGGAGATCCTGCGGCTGGTCGCGGAGGGACTGACCGACACGCAGATCGGCGAACGGCTGTCACTGAGTCCACATACGGTCCACCGGCACGTCGCCAATGCCCGCACCAAACTCGGCGTCCGTTCGCGTGCGGCCGCCGCGGCGGCGATACGCGCGGATCGGCCGGACGGGGCAGGGTGATACGGGTAATCGTGACGTTGGCGGAAGCGTGAACGTGCCCGTTCGCAGAGGCGGCCGACCTCGCTCCTTCTACTAGGTCCACCGCCCCACTCCTGCTGGTCGGCGACGGTTTTATGGAGCCACCGGCCGCGCGGGCGCTGACGCGCTTCTACCGAACCGGCAGACTTTCCCGCCCGCGGGCGCTCACCGACTGTTCTCCACGTGCTTGATCTGGTTCACCAGATCCACCACCCGCCTATCCTGCTCCCCGTATCGCACCGCCATCTGGCTGTGCAATCTCCGCAGCCGAGCCAGTGCCGCGTCGATCTCACCGGATTGCACATCGCAGGTCGCCAGGCGGCGCTGGCAGTACATGACCTGTTCGTCATAGGGGCCGCGTTCGGCGGTGAGGTCGTCGATGAGGGCGCGGTAGACCTCGCCGGCAGCCGTGAAGTCGTTGCTGTCGACGCGGAGGTCGGCCAAATTCAGGCGGGCCTCCACCACGTCGGCGTCGCGGGGGCCGAGGTGGGTGATCGCCGACTCCACAACTGCTTTCAGGTCTTGGATGGCAGGTGTGTAGCGGGATTCAGCGGCCAGGTCGCGGGCTCGCTGGATGGCGCGTTGCAGATCGGATCGGCTGAAATCCGTTGCGGGCCTGGGTGAAGACACTGTTTCGCTGTCGACTTCGGGGACGCTGCGCGCCACCATGGTGAGGGCCGTGCGGGAGGAGATGGTGGTCGCAACGGCGGCGGCATACATGCGTGCGGGCCCGTGCAAGTCATCCACTTCGGGCAGGACCGACAGCCCGGCGGCGTGGCGCAGCAGAACCGAGTGGACGGTGACGGCGTCCTCCGGCCGATGTTCCGGCTTCTTCGCGAGCATGCTCATGATGAGCCGCGCCATATCGGCGGGCACCTCCGAGCGTTCACGGCGGATCTCCGGCGGCGAGAGGTGAACCTGGTTCTGCCACACCAGATACGGCGAGCTACCGGTCATCACCCGGTCCCCGGTGAGCAGTTCGTGCAGGACGAGACCGAGTGCGTAGAGATCGGTCTGGTCCTGAACCGCCCGCCCCTCGACCTGTTCCGGCGCCATGAAAGCCGGTGTGCCGAGCGTGTTTCCGGTATTGGTATAGCGGGTCAGATCGGAGCCGAGCGCGACGGCCAGTCCGAAGTCGAGGACCTTGACGGTGCCGTCCGCGCACAGCATCAGGTTCGACGGTTTGAGGTCACGGTGATAGATCCGGTTGCGGTGCGTCGCGGCGAGCACGGCGGCGACCTGAGCGCCCAGCGCTGCGACCACACCTACGGGCAGCGGTCCGCGTCGGCTCAGCAGATCATCGAAGGTGATCCCGTCCACGAATTCCATGACCAGATAGGGCCGTTCGGGACTACCTGGAGCGATCCCGGCATCATGGAGAGCGGGCATACCCGGATGGCTGAGCCTGGCCATGAGTTCGGCCTCGCGCAGAAATCGCTTGGTCCAGTTCGGGTCCTGATCCAGATTCACGTGCGTGAGCTTCACCGCGATACGTCGTTTGAGGTGGCGATCGAACCCCTCGAAGACCTGCCCCATCCCACCGGCACCGATTTCGCGGACGAGTTCGTACCGGCTCCCGATGATCTGCGGTTGTGTCACCGCTACCTCCGTGCGTACTGAAACGTCGACACGTCAACCTACTCGTCGACGGCAGCCGGTCGCAGCCGGCCGGTGGCCAGCCCCTGCGTACCGGCGCGGACCAGTTCCTCGACGGTGAGGCGCTGCCGCTGTAGATCGAGCTGCATCTCGGCCAACTGCCGGAAGGCCAGACCGAGTCGGCGTTGCTGCGCGGGTGCGACCCGGGGAACAGCGATCCGATAGAGATCGGCGTGACCGTTCTCGTTCAAGGCAGCGCGCACGACACCGGCGAGAAAGTGGAGATCGATGCCATCCACCAGGATGCGGATCAACCGCACGCCGGGACCGAGCAGAACCTGATCCTGTTCGCAGACGGCCACGGCCGGATCGCTCCCCGGCACCACCGCGATATCACCGCGGCGAACCCACACCGCCCCCGAGGCCGCGCGATCACCGTATCGGGACGCAGTGCGCCCCAACCGGATGTCCTTCGCGGTCAGCACGGACACCTCCCCCTCGGACTGCGCGGCGATCGGCCCGGCCTCGAGCACATCGACGGCGTCGGCCTCGATCAGGTCCTCGATCGAAATCGTCTCGTAGGAAAAGAGATCCGCCTCGAGCACGGGCGGTTCGAGGACCGGCCGCGCCACTACCTCGGCTCGCAGTGCGATGTAGCGGTCGGAATTCAGCGGCGGCGCGGCATCGGAACCGCCGATCATCGTGTCTCCGTGGACTCTTCGTCACCGACGGGTTCCAACGCCCCCGCCGTGAGTCCGGTCCCGATCAGGCCGGTCGCGAGATCCGCGACATCGATCGCCCGGCGAGCGGCGGCGCGAAGGACGAACAGCCTGCGGAACAGATCGCCGTATCGCTGTTGCTCGGCAAGGGACAGCACCGGGATCCGGAGCTTGCTGGGATCGAATCGAACGGTGGAAGTCCTTGTCGCCGCGATATTGTCGGCTCCGATCAGGAATCCTGCGACGAACCACGGGTCCAGGCGGCTGCTGTCGACTCGGAAGGCGTGCACGTGTGGTCCCAGGATCGCGCCTGCGTCCCGTTCGATGGCGACCCGTGCGCTGCGACCGCCGTGACGGTCGCTGCGCACGGCAGGCATCAGAACGTCACCGGCCGCCACCTCCACGATCGTGGCGGGAGTGGCGGTGTCGAGCCCTTCCGATGCCGCCTCACCACCGGCCACATCCGTTGCGGTCAACACGCGCCGCGTGTCCCCTGCCACCGCAGGTTCCGCATCGCGCGCAGACGCCCGAATCCATTCCAGCTGACCGTGAGCGGCCAGATCGGCGATACTGACGAACCGCCACACCCGGCCCGCGGCCTCGGTCCACCCCCGCACATCCGCGGCAGCGTCCGACAGTTCGGCGGTGACGGCGGCCAGCCGGCCGAGTGCCTCGTCGACCTGACCCGAAACCTCGGTCGAATCCAGTGCCGATCGGACGTATCGGGCCGGCGTGAAGTCGACGTCCTCATCGAGCAGATCGACCGAGCGGACCACCGCGGCGAATCCGGATTCGGCCGCTTTCTCCGGCGCCTCCCCGTCGAAATTGCGCCACACGCGGACGAACGGATCGCCCGCCACCGTCTCGGGTTTCGGCAGCGCAGCCGACCCGTCGACGAACAGGAGTGAATCCGGCACCGCCACTGCGGGATCCGGTCGGCGCAACACCCAGATCTGGAGTCCGACGTGCCACGGCTGGGCAACGCCGGGAGCGAGCCCGACAACTGCCCGCAATGCCCCGGTACGTACCAGATTCGCGCGAATCTTACGTCCGGAGTTGCGCGACGCGACCGCTGGCGGCAACAGCAGTACCGCGGTGCCACCGGGCCGCAGATGAGCGATCGCGTGCTGTACCCAAGCCAGTTCGGATTCGCCTCGCGGCGGCAGACCATAATCCCACCGGGTGTCGAAGGCCAGTTCCGCCGAGCCCCAGTCGCGCAGGCCGTAGGGCGGGTTGCACAGCACGGCATCGACCGCGAGGCCGGGGAACGCATCCGCGGTGAGGCTGTCGCCTGTCTCCACGGTCGGCTCACGGTCGGTTCCCGCCTCGATGAGCAGGCGTGCACGCTGTGCCTGCACCGCCATCACATCCTGGCCGTACAGGTCGACCGCTCCGGCCTGCGCGGCCGCCAACAGCAGCGACCCGCTACCGCACGCCGGATCCAGCACACTCCGAATCGGTTGCCCAGCACCCGGATTCGCCAGATGCACCATCAGTTCCGCGACATTCGCCGGTGTCACGTACACCCCGCTGGCAGCGGTATCGCCCATCGCCTGCTCTGCGAGGGTGTCCACCGCGGCGCGGATCGCCTCGGCGTCGGCGGTCTCGAGCACGCGGGACACCTCGCGCACCAGTGCCTTGTCTGCGCCGGAGGCCTGCCAGCCGGTGCCGGATCGCCGCAGCGTCTCCATCAATCGGGTGGCCGACTCCGGAGTCGCGTGCGAGCGCACGAGGGTCCGTAACTCGATCGCGGGCGAGGCCGCAGGTTCCATACCGTGCTCGGCCATCCATGCCTGCACCGCGTGCAGGTCGAATACGGGCCGGGTCTCGGTACCGGCGATCGCCCTGGGGAAGTCGTCATGTCTGCGCCGCCAGTTGCTCACGGTGGCACGAGTGACACCGGCGAGCCGCGAGATCTCCGCGGCGCTGACCTTCGACACAGGTTTCGGCATGACACTCCTCTCCAGTCCTCACCACACCCTGCTCGACTGTTGACCAAAAATCAATCTTCAAAACTGTGTTGACAATGTTTTCAGTCGATTCTAATGTTTGCATCACTGAACGAGCCGGATGCCCGGCGCGCGTTCCTCACACCGATTCGACGACACGACCCGAGAGCGCCCGACCGCACAGCACGGGCCGCCCTCCGATCTGTCGCACCCGACAAACCTCAGGAAGCACCATGAACACAGTTCGCACCCTGTCGACGCTGCTCGCCACCGGCGCAGCCGTCACCGCACTCACCGTCGCGACACCCATGGCGCTCGCGGCGCCCGACACCGGTTCCACCTCGGGCTCCGCCGGCAGCACCTGCGGCCCGCGCACCCCGGCGGACCAGCTGTTCCTGAATCGCTACGCCGAGGACGACGAGACCTGCGGCGGCCAGGACGCGTCCATTCGGCTCGCGCAAGCGGATTGCAATTGGCTTCGCGCATACGGCAATTCGGCGCACAACCAGATCGTGCTCGCCGAACGCTCCCGAGGAGCCGTGAAGTATCCGTACATCTTCCTCGACTCCGCCATCGAGGCCTACTGCCCGCAGTACGAACTCTGACCCGACCACATCGTCTTGCACGACTCCATGTTCTCCGGCGGCGCGACGGTCTCGCTGCGCTGACCGGGTGATCGGTGCCGGGGTGGTACTCCCACGCGTCCGCCCCGGCGCCGAGCACATTCCCCGCGCAATCGCCCGACAACCGCCGCTCGACACTCGTTCTCCGAACTCACAGGTCGGCGTTAACAGCGGCTTGAAGATTGCTGATTACCAGCTATCGAGGCTGATAGAAGCACAGACAGAGGTGTCACGATCCCATGAACAGTTTCATGATCATCATCGGTTTCATAGTCCTCACCATCGGTGCGGCCTCGACGCACGGCAAACTTCGCCGGGCCCGGACGGCAAGCCGCGGCGTCCTCGCCGCGCTCGGTGTGGCGGCCCTCTCGGTAATCCTGGCCGGCCCCGCCACCGCCCTACCGGCCACCCAGCCGATCGCGGTCCACCAGATCACCGGCTGCGGACCCGATTCATATGTCAACGCCGACGGCCAGTGCGTCCTGAACCCAGGTGCCGCACCGGCCGGAGCCACGGCGCAGTGCTCGGACGGCAGTTACTCATTCAGCCAGCACGAGTCGGGAACCTGTTCCGGACACGGCGGCGTGGCCCGCTGGCTCTGAATATGACAAGACACAGAAATCCGGGCACTGCGCACCCGGTTCTGGCGATATTCGGCGTCCTGTTCCTCCTCGGCATCATCATCACCTACTGGTACGTGATAGCGATCGTCGCCGGCCTGGCACTGGCCATTTACCTACTGCGTCGCGCTGACCAGGAGCGGAATGAGACCCGCCGCAAACGGGCCTGGTACGCGGCACAAATATCCCAGCGAGCCGACTACGAGCATCAGCAGTTCCTCGCGGGAAACCCCCAGGGCCTCTATGGCCAATACCCTCCGGCGGTCGACTACAGATTCCGGCCATGACCACAATTAGAAGGAACCTACTTTGAAGAGGACCGCGACATTCCTCGCTATCGCCGCCATCGTGACAGCATCGGCATGCGGAGCAACGGAAGCGCCCACCACGCAACCGAAAACGACCAGTGCGAAGACAACGCTCCCTGTGCCGACGACGGCACAACCGACACCTCCAACAGAAGAACCCCGAGCACAGGTGCCCTCGAACGCACCGGCGGCCACACAAGCCGCGACAGTGCCAATGCCGAGCGTGGTGTGCATGAATTTGCAGGCGGCACAGGACCTCATCCAAAAGGCCGGCGTGTTCTTCTCTCGAAGCAAGGATGCGACCGGAGCGGGCCGAAGGCAGGTACTCGACCGCAACTGGGTTGTCGTCGCGCAGACCCCTGCTCCTGGCGTGCCTATCGGTGAGGGCGATGCCGTCCTGTCGGTGGTAAAGAAGGGCGAATCCGGAGATTGTTCCTGATCGGAGCCGCCCGCACACACTGGCCGATGCCACCGCACCGGTACTCCGGGCCGGTGCGCGGTGTGCACTGCGATCGGTTGTGCACAGCCGACATTCGCGTCCGCGTCATTCGAACAACCGACATGCACCACTCCCGTGTCACATCCCGCCCGTCACCACCGATACTGGATTGGCCCACTCACACCCGACCCCAGGAGCAGCGTCGATGACAGTCGCCGAGCAGCCCGACACCTTCGAGGTGGCCCCCGGTTCGATCGTGGTGGTCCGCGACGAAGAGTGGCTGGTCACCTCGGCCGAGCAGGGGTCGGACGGCTGGCTGTTACGGGTCCGCGGATTGTCAGAGCTCGTCACCGACACCACCGCGACCTTCTATCGCAGCCTCGACGACATCGAAGTCCTCGATCCCGCGAAGGCACGTATCGTTCCCGACAGCTCCTCGGGCTACCGGGACTCGCGCTTGTGGCTGGAATCGCTGCTTCGCAAAACCCCGTTCCCGTATGGCGATCAGACGCTGACGGTCTCGGCCCACATGCTCGCCGACTCACTCGGCTATCAGCGCGCCGCTGTCGCGAAAGCTCTCGACCCGCACAACATTCGCCCCCGCATCCTGCTCGCGGACGCGGTGGGCTTGGGCAAGACCCTCGAAATCGGCATGATCCTGTCGGAACTGGTCCGGCGCGGTCGCGGTGAGCGCATCCTCATCGTCACCCCACGTCACGTCCTCGAGCAGATGCAGCACGAACTGTGGTGCCGTTTCGCGCTCCCGTTCGTGCGCCTGGATTCGGCCGGCATCCAGAAGGTTCGCCAGAAGCTCCCCGCGACCCGCAACCCCTTCACCTACTACAAGCGCGCGATCATCTCGATCGACACCCTCAAAAGCCCCCGCTACAAGGCGCATTTGGAGCGTCAGCACTGGGATGCGGTGGTGATCGACGAGTCGCACAACCTCACCAATGTCGGCACGCTGAACAACGAGCTGGCCCGCATCCTCGCCCCGAACACCGAGGCCCTGATCCTCGCCTCGGCCACTCCGCACAATGGTCGCGAGGAATCGTTCGCCGAACTGCTGCGCCTGCTGGACCCGACCGCGGTGGCAGCCGACGGCTCGTTCACCAAGGACGATGTGCAGTCGCTGCTGATCCGCCGCCACCGCCACCACGACGAGGTCGCCGCGGAGGTCGGCAGTGACTGGGCCGAGCGGGCCGAACCCGTCCATCGCCTGGTCTCCCCGTCGCCTGCGGAAGAGCTGGTGGCGCAGGAACTTTCGCAGGTGTGGTTGCATCCGGAGTCGGGCCGCTCCCCGTATTCGGGTGAAACCAAGGCCCTTTTCCCGTGGACCTTGGCGAAGGCGTTCCTGTCCTCCCCTGCCGCCCTCCGTGAATCGATCAATCAGCGCCGCAACAAGCTCCGCGAGAAGGGCGGCCCGCACGGCGCCGAGCAGCGCACCGAACTGGAAGCCCTGAACCGCCTCGCGGACCTGAACGACAAGGCATTCACCGAATCCGCCGGTAAACAGGCAGCTCTGATCGACCGCCTCCGCGAAATCGGCGTCGGTCCGAAATCCGGCACTCGCGCAGTCGTTTTCGCCGAGCGCGTCGCCACCTTGAAATGGCTCACCGACCTGCTCCCCACCGCACTGGGGCTGAAGCCCGATGCGGTCGTCATGCTGCACGGTGGCCTGTCCGACGTGGAGCAGCAGCAGATCGTGGACAGCTTCAAACTGGAGACCTCCCCGATCCGCGTGCTGGTCACCGGCGACGTGGCCTCCGAGGGCGTGAACCTGCACGCCCAATGCCACCATCTGATCCACTACGACATCCCGTGGTCGCTGATCCGCATCGAACAGCGCAACGGCCGCATCGACCGCTACGGGCAGAAACATCCACCGGTGATCTCGTCGCTGATCCTGGAACCGGCCGACCCGGAATTCTCCGGCGACCTGCGGGTTCTGTCGCGGTTGCTCGAACGCGAGAACGAGGCCCACACCACCCTCGGCGACGTCGCTTCTCTGATGGGCAAACACAGTGTGGGAGAGGAGGAATCGGCGATCCGCGATGTCCTCGCCCGCAAGACCACACTCGACGAAGCTGTTCGCAGTATCGAGGAGGTGGCCGACGGCGACGACCTGGACGCCTTCTTCGCCCAATTCGACTTGGACGAGGACGACACCCGAGCCGAGCTGCCGGAAGAACCCCGCCTCAGCCTCTACCCCGACGACATCAGTTTCCTCGACGAGGCCCTGCGCGCAGCCTTCCACGACGTTCCGCATGCCGATCCGGCCGCAGGCGGCGTCGGCTGGACGCGGCACACCAATCACGGTATCGCCGAACTGATTCCACCTCGGGACCTCAAACAGCGCCTCGGCCAACTCCCGCAGAACTACCTGCGCGACGGCCGCGTCCTGGAACGCCTGAAGCTGGCCACCTCCAGCGCCGTCGGCGACGCCCAGTTGCGCGCCGCGCGAGAAGGTAAGGGCGTCAACGACACCACGTGGCCGGAGGCGCATTTCCTCGGCCCCCTGCATCCGGTACTGGACTGGGCAAGCGACCGCGCACTCAGCGCGCTGGGCCGCAATCAGATCTTCGCCATCCGCGGCGAGGTCGACGACGTGACGGTCCTGCTGATGGGCACCCTGATGAACCGCCGCGGCCAGCTCGTCTCACGGGTCTTCTCGAAGGCCGAATTCCCGAACCCGGGCAACCCGTCGTTCTGTCTGGTGGAACCGATGGAGGATCTGAACTTCCTGACCACCACCACCGGCCTGCGCGCCGGCACCTCCAACCCGGGCCCGCTGCACGATCTGGACCAGCTGCAACCACTGATTCCGGTCGCCGTCCGCGAGGCCGCACAGTCGATGAAGATGATCCTCGACGCCCAGCAGAGCTCCGCCCAGGAACGCCTCGACGCCTGGCGACAGCGTGCCGATCGCTGGCACACCGGCGCCGAACAGCTGGACCTGTTCAGCGGCCGGAAGAAGAAGGTCGAGAAGCTGTCGCAACGCATCCTCGAAGAGCAGCGCCTCGCCGAATCCCTCGCTCCCACACAGCAGTTGGTTCGTCCCCTGCTCGTGATCGTCCCCGAAAAGGATCAGTGACCATGCCCTCTTTCGATTCCATCGTCGTCGGCGAGGATTGGATCAGCGAGCACTACTTCACCACCGATTCGGTGAACGAGTCCTTCCACGGCAAGGTCCTGGGATTGCGCAAGACCTGGGACGCCGAGGCCAAGGAGGGCCGCTCCACGGTCCGCAGCACGCTGCTGTCCGCCGCCCGCGACCTGCAAACCGCCCTGGCCGGCCTGTCCGAGGATCCCCTCGCCGCCCCCAAGGCCCACGCCCAGGTGCGCGCCGCCTTCGGCTACCAAGGCGAACTCACCCCCTTCACCGCCGAACGCGCCGGCTCCGAGCTGGAAATCCCGGACGCCCAGCTCCCCGACCTCCCCGATGTGCTGTTCCTGCAAGCCGAACCGGTCGACACCCTGGAAGACCTCCTCGCCCCGGAAACCGGCAGGCTCATCACCCCCGCCACCGAGGACGGCAAACCGATCGAATCGGCGTCGAAAGCCGTCTCCGCCGCCTTCCGCTCCGACACCCCGCCCGCCTTTGTCGTCGTCCAGGCCGGCCAATGGCTGCTGCTCGCCGAGGCGGAACGCTGGGCCGAAGGCCGCTACCTGGCGATGGACCTGCTGGTCGTGGTCGAACGCCGCCACGAGGCCCGCGGCGGCGAAATCGACCGCGCCGCAGCCCTCTTCGGCTACCAGTCGTTGAAGGCCGACGCCGACGGCAACATCTGGTGGACCGGTGTCCTCGAAGACTCCGTCAAACACACGGTCGGCGTCTCCAAGGACCTGCGCGAAGGCATTCGCCTCTCCATCGAAATCATCGCCAACGAGGTGGTCCGGCGGCGTGCCGAACGCGGCCTCACCATGGACGGCATCGACGGCAACGAACTCGCCAAACACTCGCTGCGGTTCCTGTATCGAATCCTGTTCCTGCTGTACGCCGAAGCGTCGCCGGAGATGCAGGTACTGCCCACCGGAGCCGCCGAGTACGAGGAGGGATACGGGCTCGATCGGCTGCGCGAACTCACGCTCACCGAACTGGTCTCCCACCGGGCCCGAACCGGGACGCATCTGTACGACTCGCTGAAGAAGCTGTTCGACCTCGTAGACCGTGGCCACACCCCGACCGTGCACGAGCACGTCCTCGACGATCCGGCCCCCGGCCTCGAATTCAACCCGCTCCGCGCAGACCTGTTCTCCCCCAAGGCAACCGCCCTGATCGACGAGGTGGGCCTCGGCAACGCCGCCACCCAGCAAGTCCTCGAACACCTGCTGCTCACCAAGGAATCCAAGGGCCGCAAGGGCGGCGACCGCGGCTTCATCAGCTACGCCGAACTCGGCATCAACCAGCTGGGAGCGGTGTACGAGGGGCTGATGTCCTATACCGGGTTCTTCGCCGAAGAAGACCTGTACGAGGTAGCCAAGGACGGCAACCCTGAAAAAGGTTCCTGGGTGGTCCCGGTGCACCGCGCCGACCATCTCTCCGAATCCGATTTCGTCCGCGCCGAAGACCTGGACACGCATGAACTCAAGCCGGTGATCCACCGCGAGGGCACCTTCGTCTTCCGCCTCGCCGGCCGGGAGCGGCAGCAGTCGGCGTCGTACTACACACCCGAGGTGCTGACGAAATTCGTTGTGTCGCAGGCGCTGGAGGAACTTCTAGACCAGAACGGCACCGAAACAACCCCCGAGGAGATCCTCCAGCTCACGATCTGCGAACCCGCGCTGGGATCGGGCGCATTCGCCATCGAAGCGGTCCGACAACTCGCCGCCGAATACTTGAAGCGCAAGCAGAACGAACGCAACGAACGCATCGAGGCCGATCAGTACGCGGTAGAACTACAGAAGGTCAAAGCCCACATCGCCCTGCACCAGGTGTACGGGGTGGACCTCAACGCCACCGCTGTAGAACTGGCGGAGATCTCGCTCTGGCTCGACACCATGGTCGCCGGCCTGCAGGCGCCCTGGTTCGGGTTGCACCTGCGGCGCGGTAACTCCCTCATCGGCGCACGGCGCGCGGTATACATGCCGAACGAACTCGCCAAGAAGGCGTGGCTCAAGTCCGTTCCCAAGGACGTGCCGCTCGGCACCGAGGTCGGCGCAGGTATCCACCACTTCCTGCTCCCTGCCGAAGGCTGGGGCGCCGTGGTCGACACCAGCGAGGCCAAGACCTACGCACCGGAAAAGCGTGAAGAACTTCGCCTGTGGCGCAACGAGATACGCAAGTCACCCACCAAGGACCAGGTAGCCCGACTGCAGGGCCTCGCACAGCGCGTCGAGACCCTGTGGGACTTCGCGCTCCGCCGCCTCACCATCGCAGAATCCGAGATCCGACGCGACATCCAACTGTGGGGCTCCGAACCGTCACCCCACACGCCGGCTGTCACCCGAGAACAGGTCGAGAAGGTCCTCCACAACCCCGACGGCGTCTTCCAGCGGCTGCGCCGAGCCATGGATGCTTGGTGCGCACTCTGGTCCTGGCCGCTCACTTCGCACATCGCCCCGCCCTCCTGGGACTCGTGGCTCGGTGGCTTGGAAGCGATCCTCGGCCAGATCCCCCACGGCAAGACTCCGAACGTGCCCAAGAGCAAGGCACCGTCCACGAACCAGATGAACTTCGTCGGCGACCTCGATTGGGACGGGCTTGATGAGGCCGAAGAATGGGACCTCTCCTTCGCAGGCGCACGACCGATCGAGACCGCTCTCCATCGCTACCCATGGCTAACCGTCGCTGGCGATATTGCCAAGCGGGACGGGTATTTCCAGTGGGAACTGGACTTCGCGTCGGTGTTCGCGCGGGGTGGTTTCGATTTGCAGGTGGGTAATCCGCCATGGGTGCGGCCGGATTGGGATGAGGCCGGGCTGCTGGCCGAGTACGACCCGTGGTGGCAGTTGGCACACAAGCCGTCGGAGGCAGAAAAGCGGCAGAGAGCTGAAGAGGCGCTGGCGCTTCCCGAAGTCCGTCAGTTGTTTCTCGACGAGCGCGCCGCACAGGCTGCGCAGGCCGCGCACCTCGGCTCAAGCATCGACCGCCCCGCACTCACGGGATTGCAGCCCGACATGTATCGGTGCTTCATGGAGCGGACGTGGCGGTCAGCGGGTGCGGAAGGCATCGTCTCTCTCATACATCCGGAGAGTCACTTCACCGAAGCTCGCGCGCAGGTACTCCGTCGAGCAACGTACCGGCGCCTGAAGCGCCACTGGCAGTTCAGGAATGAACTCAGCATCTTTTCCGAGATCAACCACACCCGTCAGTACGGCGTTCACGTCTACGGCTCCGACTCGCCCGTCCGATTCCTCCAAGGCTCAGCCCTCTACCACCCGGATGTCCCGACTCGGTCACTAAAAGCGCGCGAATCGGGTTATGAGCCCACCGGTATCGCACCTGGCGTCAAAGATCCCGACGGCAAGTGGGACGTTCGCCCTCACCCTGAACGAATCATCGAAGTGACCGAAAACGAACTCGCCGCCTGGGCAGCGCTAGTCGACGAGCCCGGCACACCCACCGAGGCTGCGCGCATGCTTTACCCGGTCAACCGCGCAAGTGCCGCAGTACTCGACAAAATAGCTGCCGCACCGCGACTCGGCGACGTTCAGTTCGAGTGGACCGCCGGTTGGCACGAGTCGGCTGACCGCAAACTCGGTTATTTCGAATCCCGCTCGGCCATTCCCGCAACCTGGGGGGAGACCATCCTCCAGGGCCCACACCTAACCGTCGCCACCCCGATCCACCAACAGGGCAACCCGACGATGCGCAGCAACGTCGACTACTCCGCCATCGACCTCGAGTCGATCCCGGAAACATTCATCCCAAGAACCAACTACCAGGTCGCCCGGCCCCTCCCCGACTACCTGGCCGCCTACCCGAAGTGGGACGGCGAGCCCAGTTCGAACTACGCCCGCCTCGCTTGGCGCGAAATGTGCGACTCGGCCACCGTACGGACGTTGCACACTGCGATCCTTCCGCCAGGCCCAAGTCACGTCGGCGGAATTCTCTCTCTGAGTACCGCAGACCCAGCAGATCTAGCTGTCATGGCCGCCTTCACCGGCTCTATTGTCGGCGACTTCCTCATAAAGGTAATGGGCGTTGGACACGTGAAAATATCTTCACTCGGCAAAATTCCACATGTCCGCGTGCATGTGCTGGAGCAGCACCTTATCCACCGCGTCCTCCGTCTCAACGCGTTAGTCTCCGCCTACCGCCCCCTTTGGGCCGAGCTCTACAACCCAGGCTGGACATCAGATGCCTGGACTCCAGGGATCAACCCGGGCTACCGCCGCACTACCGACTTCGCCAACACCGCTCCCGAATGGACCTGGCATACCCCCCTGCGCACCGATGCGGACCGCCGCCAGGCCCTGATCGAAATTGATGCCATCGTCGCGGTAATGCTCGACATTACCGCCGACGAACTACTCACCATCTACCGTACCCAGTTCCCGGTCCTTCAAAAATACGAACGAGAAGCTCTCTACGACGCGAACGGCCGCCAAATCCCCAGCAAACTAGCCGCCGAATACCGCCAAAAAGGATCCCTGCAACCATCCGACGTTACTGCCGACGGCATCACCTACACGGCACCCTTCAACTCCGCAGACCGCGAACGCGACATGATTCTTGCGCACTCATATTTCACATCTAAGGCCGAGCATCTGCGAGCAGCACCAATACTGCATTTCTCAAAGCAATCGAAAAATGATCCCAAAGGGGAAAAATTGGATCGCGTAACCGGATCAATGGTCCAGAAGTATGTCACGTCCGCCGGACTTGACCATCTTTCCACTTCGGATCAGTTCGAACACTTTGCAGGATCATTGTTACTACGCAGCGAAATGGGATATAATCCCGAGACATCGATACAGGAGCATCTAGCAGGCCCCGGCGTCCAGGGATACGATCTTTTTGCCGCAATCGTTAATGGCGAAGTCATCACAGACCGTGTCGATCTTGAGCTAATCCTGGAGCGCTGCAACAAGATCACCGTCGAATTGATATTTGCGCAATTCAAAACCAGTTCGACATTCAAGATCGGAGACTTCTCAAACTTTGTCGACGTATGCAGAACAATCTTGTCAAATACGTCCGATATTGATTCATCCGAATTTCCCGCCCTTGATCTAATTTCAGCAATATACGAGGCGGCGGATTCATTCAAGGAGAACCCTCGACTATCATTGTTCTACGTTACGACCAGTGGGGCAAAGATTGAGAAACCAATTGAACGGAAGCGCGCAGACGCCAAAGCGGAGATCGAGAGCCTATCTTTAACATCGTCGGTAACAATCGAATGCCTGGGATCAAGCGAACTCCAAAGGAGGTGGCGCGAGCTCGATCAAGGCATTACACGAACGTTTCTCTTCGAAAGAAAAACATCAATGCCCGGGATCGACGGCGTCGAGCAGGCATATATCGGGATGCTGCCCGCAAAGGAGCTGCTTAGCCTGGTGACCGCAGAGGGGGCTCCATCGAAGATCGTGAAGTCTATTTTCTACGATAATGTGCGCGATTACCAGGGGCACGTAGACGTAAATGTGAAGATCCTGGAGACTCTTCAGGGCCCCGATAGCGGAAAGTTCGCCGTACTGAACAATGGCGTGACAATTATCGCAAAAGAAATCACGCCGACTGGCGATTCCTTCAAATTGTCGGACTATCAAATCGTGAATGGCTGCCAGACAGTGCACGTACTACACGAAGCCTCGATCGAAGCCGGTGACGCCCACCAGCTATCCGAAGTATTTGTGCCCGTCAAGGTTATCGCTACACGAAGCACAGAAGTCGCCCGCAATATCGCCCAGGCGACGAATCAGCAGACCCAGGTCTCCCCGGAAAGCCTACTTGCGAATTCTGACCAACAGAAGCGGATTGAGGAGTATTTCAATTCTGTTGAGGAGCACAGCGATTCGAAGTTGTTTTACGAACGCCGACTGAAGCAATGGACGGGAAATAACACCGTTGTTGGGGCGTGGCGCGTAATTACGATCAGGCAAATGATCAGATCATTTGCATCCATGTTCCTCCAGCAGCCACACACGGCTAATCGCTACTACAACAATCTACGGGACCAGGCGGAAGAACGTGTGTTCCGTGAGTCTATTCCACCCGCTTTTCATTGGACGGCAGCCCTATTGTTCTGCCGTATCGAATTCCTTTTCAGAAACGGAAAGATCGACCCCGAACTCAAGCCGATAAAATTTCATATTATGGCTGCGATTACCCGCGCGTATATGGATGGCAGGATTACGCTCGAACTATCTGACGCAGCCGCCGAAAAATCGTTGACTCAGTTACAGAAAATTATCCAGCACGAGGAAGAACTGGTTGGAGCAATCCTCGAATGTTCAAAGATCGCAACTAACCACCACGATACAAAGTTCAATAGAGATTTCTGCCGCACTCAAGAGTCCGCCATAGCATTCATCACAGAAGCTGCGAGCCATATCCGCCGTAATACAACAGAAGTCTAGCTAATTGTCCGGGACTGCTGCACAGCCGGTGACAACTTGTCCTGGCTATGCAGCAGTTCTGTCCGACCTGTGAGTATTGCCCTCACCTGCTCAGGCTCACGAGCAATCAACCAACCGATCGCCAGACGATGTCACGGTCGCCTGTGCGCAACGATTCCAAGCGTCGGCGGAGTTCATGTTCGGCTCGGGGTTCGTCGGGGGCGATTCGGATATAGGAGCCGAGCGAGTGGTACTCGGTGATATCACGCAACAACATCCAGCCGGGCCATTCGAGCAGGTCATAGCCGTATGATCGAACAAACTCGGCGCGGTGGGTGTCCGGGATGTGGAAGTGGTCGGGCAGTGTGCCGACGAGGTCGAGTTCGCGGGGACCGTAGCAGGCGTTGTCCCAGTCGATGAGCACCCAACCGTCCTCTGCCAGAAGCAGATTCTCCTCGTGCGCATCGGCGTGGACCAGTCCGTATCCAAGCGGGAACCTGGTCATCTCGAATGCTGCGACCAAGGCATCAGCTTGGTCGCGAAGCCAGTCGCGTTCGTAATCGCTCAGCACCGGCTGTGGTCGTGCGGCATCGACGTCGAGCGCGTCACGCAACCGCCGCAACGGGTGATACTGCGGAATTCGGAACGGCGGCGCCGGTTGCTGGTGGAGCCTGCGAACCAGCCTTCCGACATCGTGGGCGGAGGGCTCGGAGGCCACGGACCGATACGGCCAGAACGTAGCCACCGCCCCGTCCACCACGACCGGTTGCTCTCCGGGCAAGGGCGGCAATGCTATCGGCTCGGTTGCCGTGGACGCAAGCCACCGGGTGACCGTGATGCTCGTGGCAGCGCGGGTGCGACGCAGCGGTGTGTCCGGAGCAAGACGAACGACGACATCGCCTACCCGCCATACCGCGTTCGACCGCCTATGGAGAAGTTGCACTGCGTTGGGATTCAAACCGAATGCGGCGCAAGCCTGTTCGAGTGCGAGGCGGCCGGGTAGCGCGCTGTCAACCGCCATCGCTCACACCGCCAGTGCCACAGCAATACCGGCCCGCAGATCCAGTACATCGGGTACGGACCCGTAACGGGCGGCATGGGCATCCAGGTCCCGGAGCCGGGCGTAACAGCGTTGCGAAGACAATGCGGTGACGACAGAGACGGCCTCGCGCCCGACCCGCACGGCGGCATCAGTGTCACCGGCTTGGAGATTTGCGACGGCCAGGGTCGGGAGCAGCACGGCGCGGCTGCGTTCATGCTCGGCCGGGTGTCCATGTGCGGCATCGGTCAGCCGACCGACAGCTGATTCGGCGAATTCCGGGTGTGTCAACGACAGCAGATACAGCGCATGCCCATGCTGCGCAGCGATTTCCGCCTCGGTGACGACCCACGCCCAGGGCGGGGTCGAATCGATATCCACGGTCGCGTACACGGCTCGAGAGTCGGCCAGCGCTCTGCGAGTCGGCTCTGGTTCGCGGAGTGTCGCCCAGCACCATGCGGTCACTGTGTGGATATATCCGGCGGTGATGGACGAGACCGGATACCAGCGACTCGTGGAGGTTGCGGCGGCCAACCGACAGAACGCGAGAGCATCCTTCGGTCGATGCAGGTGCAGTGCCTGGTGCGCCATATCGAGCAGGATGATGACCATGAGGTCGGTGGAGCGGGGGCTGTCGTCGGCGCGCTGGGCGGTGCGGAGGGCGTAGGTCCACAGGCGCCGCGCGGCATCGTGATCCTCGATGTCGTAGGCCAGCCAACCTGCCATACTCGCCAGCTCGGCAGTGGCAACCTGCAGCCGAGCCCGGACACTCGGGGTGCATACTGCATCGTCGAGCGCGGCTACCTGGTGTAGCTGGCTGAGCGCGCCACTGCGGCACAACCCACCGCCGTGTGCAAGATCCCAACGGCGAAATCCGTTGCTGATGGCCTCGATTGCGTCGATGTCGGCGGCGCCGATTCGAGGTCGAGTCACGTGTTCCAGCCGACCGGGCAGAACATGGGCCAGTCGCTCGAGCTCTGGATGCAGACACGAGCCGAGTGCGGCAGCGGTTGCCAGGGTGACGAAATCTCTGCGGTTCACCCAGTCCACCTCCTCGCAGGCCAGGCTACCGGGCACTGTGTCGGCAGTGTCCACATGAAACCCGAGCAGTTGCGCTGGAACAGTGAAGACGGTCGAGATACGCGCGGCCAGTTTGGCACTGGTCAACCGCCGGGCTCCAGCTTCCACCTCCGACACCCGAGCCTGACTCAGCCCGACCAGCGCCGCGAGCTGGGTCTGGGACATGCCGGTGCGGTCGCGAATCGCAGCGAAGACGACTCCGAAGTTGTATTCCGACAAAGCTGTTCGCATCGCCGGGCTCGTGAAGAAACCAACCGGCAATGGTCGACGGAAGCCCGACGCCCGGGCGCACCCCGCGCACAAGCCGGCGGCAGTCTGGATCGGGGCTCCATTTCCGCAGGTGCGGCACTGCTGTCGTTCTCCCATGAATCGGCACTTTCCGTTGGGCCGGAAGCTCTTTCACTTCACCGTAACTGCTGGTGCGGGCCAGTGGAGCCGAAGCCACTGTGCGCGGTCGTGAACGAGCAATCCCCACTGGGGATATCCCGCACGGGGGTTGGTGCAAAGGGCGAGCATCGCGAGGCTGAATGCGACATCCGAGGGCGGGACTTCCGCCCAGGAACAATCGCCTTCGGAAGGGCCGCACAGTGTCGGAAGAGATGAGGTCGCAGCGGGTCGTTGCTTTGCTGCACTACGACAACAACCCAGCCACGAACGAATCATCAATGGTCGAGCAGCATTGCCACGACCTACCGAAACTCCCCAGGCGCACGCACAACCGGTCGATGGCGGCCACCCTGCGACTCTGGCACACCCGAAACCGAGAACTCCTCGAACGCGTCGCCGCCGGCCTCCGCCAACTCGATTCACCGGCAAGCTGCAAAAGCACCGAACCCATCCGCGGGCGAGCACACGCCATCCACGTCATGGCCGATCACGCCAAGCACGACTGCCTCCGATTCCGGCTCGCAGCACAGCACATCGAGGCCTCACAGTGACCACCGCTCGATCCAAATCATGAAGGGACAAGCGCTTTGACGAACACGGACAAGCCGACACGAACCCCCGACTCCCACGCCGGTCCGTTGACGGCACCGGAACCATTCGGGTTATCCGTCACCGATCACCACCGCGTACCGGCCATGACCATCACGCTCGCGCATGCGGTGATGCAGCGCCACATCGACTGCCCCATCAACGTCTGCCCGATCAAGCAGCAAGCCAAAGCCCACCTCGTCACCGCACAGCGCATGGTCCCGGCCGACCGGCCGCACATGGGCTACTGACCGAAACCGCGGAGGAATACGTGCTCGATGAACTGCCACGGCGTGAACCCGATCGCACTCAGATCCCATGCCCCCGTTGCCGATTGCTTCAGTCACTCACCCCGGACATCACCGCATTGACACGATTCGCCGACGCCCTGCGCGAGTGGCGGCCCCACACCGATAGCCCGGCAGTCGCGATGATCGACCACCGCCACACCACCCCGGAGACCGCGCGCCTGCACTTCCTGATGGCACGCGCCCGCCGCGCCGGCTATCAACTCATCGCCGAACCGAAACAGAACCACCGATGGGTGCTGCTCGACATCGACGACGGCGAGCGCCTATTCGAATCCGCTTCCCTGGCCGAAGTCGAACGGCACTTGAGCGAATAGCGTTCCACGCCAACCAGTTCCACCGGGTCACGCCGCCCACCACGAGGACGCCGGACCTCAGCGCTCAGAGCGTGTCGCCATGTTCCGCCTGCACTATTTCTTTGTCACACCGAGGAGGTGGTTTGCCTTACTCAGACGGTGCAGCACCTTTTCCTCTGGCGGACCGTATGGCGAACAACTCCGAACGTAATCGTCCAAAATGTCTATTTCCGCTTGCACTTCGCCCATCTTGCGCAAAACGATCGCCGCTTCGATTGTGACCCAGGACTGTGGCCGTCGGGTCGCAATCGCCGCTGACGCTCGCGCGGCGTCGACCATTTTGGTGGCCAAAACCCGAGCACTCTCCAGGTCACCGGCTCGTTTCAACTCTGCCAGTTTCTGTCGACATGCTGACAACCGAACGCCGTCAACCATTTCGGCCTCGCGTGCCTTGGAGGCACGATCCAGACGTTGTCGCAGCTCGGCCTCCCGCTCGTCCGACCACAAGAACGGGGCAGTTTTACGCGGAAAGGTCCCGTGGAGATCACGAGCCACGACTTGAAGTTCTATATCGTCGTTCCATCTCCTGAGCTTCGCGAAGCCGTCAAGCTGGCCTGAACCGACGCGCATGCCGAAGTCCGTGCTCTCGAGAATTCTCTCGGCGCGGACTTCTCCCACATGCGCTTCGCCGAGATAGACGTCGACGTAGGTGCCCTCCTTCGGCATAGCAGGCGGCCCCGCCGGACCGACACGAACTCCGGAGTACGGGTCTACCGCTCTGTTGCCTGCCCGGAACTGGCAATCGGCGATGAGATCCGTTGCGGATCCCATCGCGATGGCCAACTTGCTCTGATAGAAACTTGTGTAATCGGCCTTCTGCCAATCCAACTCGAAGTATGAGTCACGTTCTGTTACAGGAAGTTTCAACCACGCCATAATGTCGCCCGGCCAGGAGCCCCGGACCTCGAGCGTTGGCTGCGCACGGCGAAGGCTGACCCGACCATGGAGTAAGACTCGGTACCCCGAGGCATTGAGTTGCTGAATGACCCGACACAGGTCTCCGGAAACACCCCGATACAGGTACCCCACTCGTTGTCCATGGATATCCAACGCAATAGCCGTGGAGTCGTGTGGGTTCCCAGGCTCAGGAACCGCCTCCACTTCGACCTCGGGGCGACCAGCTGCCGCAGCCAGCAGCACCTCGTTGTTGTCCCATCCAGTTGATGTAGTCCAAACCGCCGAACCGTCCAGCCATAACGGACTCGAGGGCCTCTGGTAGTCCGACGGCAATCGGACATAACGGCCACCGGCCTGCGCCGATACAGCCGACGCCGCCGACCGCCGATCCCCCTTCTGAGCGACCGCTTTCGGCGATCGTTCTCCCATCAAGACGCCCACAAGCAGGAGGGCGAGAAAGACCAGCCACGGGACTTCCAAGACCCAGCCAACGACACTCCGTGCCGTCGAGGGATTCGCTGCACCGAACTGGACGGCTATCCACGTTCCCAGCAAGAAGGGCCACGCGACGGCCAAGGCGACGGCAACCAAACCCAACATCATCACGAACAGTGCGGCGCCCCCGCCACTCGAGCCTCCCCGTCGTCCCCCGCGTGAACGTCCATGTCGCCAAGAACCACCCGCAGATAACGGTCCCAGACCGAATCCGTAACCCCGGTTTGAAACGCCCATCCGGACGCCCGCAACGCGTCCGCCGACACCGAACCGCACCTCTGGCTCCCATCTGAAACAAGCTGCAGCAAGCACAGTTAGATCTGGCTAGGTCAGTTCGCTGCACCGGTACCGGACGACGACGCTGCGTCCAACTTGTTGCCTATTTTGGCGGACGCAACCCGGGCCACGTCCATGAGAGAGATCGCCACGGCCCTCGG
The DNA here is from genome assembly GCF_040679495.1 of Nocardia sp. NPDC052254. Lineage (NCBI taxonomy): Bacteria > Bacillati > Actinomycetota > Actinomycetes > Mycobacteriales > Nocardiaceae > Nocardia > Nocardia sp. NPDC052254. The sequence continues at coordinate 340,507 of NZ_JBFAUW010000006.1, forward strand.
CGCTATTACGGTGCGTGGCCCCGGAACCCGGTCTTTTGAGTCCGGGTTGTATATGTTCCAGTTTCAGCTGGCGCTGCAGGCCACGGGGTGGCGGAAGTGGCCTGCAGCGGGCTGCGTACTCGGTCGGGGCCGGCAGCTCAGAGCGCACTCCATCTCCACGGCCTAGGAACAGCGCCGCGGAGGCAAGCAACCCGATGGCACGCTTCGGCAGCGGCTGTCTGCCGAGTCTGTGCCACGCTGAGTGAAAACGCCGTCCAGCGCAGCTCCTGGATGTCAGCAAGGGTCCGAAATCCAGGCCATCGCGTGACGTCGATTCCACCGTAGGCTGCGACGAACGCACGGTACTCATCTCCGCTGATCCGTTCGAAATCGACGTAGTCCACTGCCAATTGGATCAGATCCCACTCACGTAGACCGATCGACACCATATCCAGATCGAGCACGATAGGGATGCCCGAGGCAGGGACCACGACGTTTCCCTGCCAGGCGTCCCCGTGAATAACGGCCATCGGCGCGGTGACCGGCAGCTCGCCGTATCGCTTTTCGAGTTCGGCACAGTGCCCGGCCAGCCAGGATCGGTCGTCCTGGTTGATGGTCGTCGCGCCGGTCACGCGCTCCTCGATCCCGGCGAAAGGATCGTAGGTCGGCAGTTCGAAAGTGCTCGGAGGCGGCAACGCATGCAATGCGCGCAGCGTGGCGCCCAACTCTTCGGGTGTCGCTGCCCGATGGTCAGGAATGAGGCGCCACCAGGTCACAGGACGGTCATCAACGACGATGGGCTGCGTAGCCGCTGTGACAACCTCAACGGTCGGAATTCCAGATTGGTTGAGCCACTCCGATATTCGAATCTCCCGCACGGCGGCGGCAACACTGCCGGGCTTTCCAACCCTGGCCACGATTCCATCGGTCAGCTCGTAGATCGCGTTCGATCCCTCGCGGATGCAGACCGCGCCAGCAGCGTCTATTCCGCTGAGCTCTGCCGCTCTGGTCAGTACGTCTTTCGCTGACATCCGAGTCCCCTCCCGCGCCGCTCATCGACGTGGAACACGAATTCATGACCGACAACGACACCGGAGACGCCCGGCCATGTGACTGATTCTCGGATGGATTGTTGTGATCGGACTCCCGGCAGGCATCAACCCCGGGGTCCCGACCCCATGCTCGGAAACTGCGTCAGAAACTGGGCGTATTCCTCATCGTCGAGTTCGCCCGATGAACTTCCCCACGGGATAGAAGCAGGCTCACCGAGTTCGGGACGACCACCATCACGGTAGAACTCCGACAGCGCAGAATCGATGGTGTTCTCGATGAACCGACTCGCATCCGGCCCATCGGGAACGCCTGATACACAACTGATTTCCAGAACCTTCCGGCCGACAGGCAAATCGTCGCTCGTGAGCTCCTCGTTGTACTGCAGCCACTGATCGACAAGCTTGAAGGAATCGAACCAGTCTTCTCTCATCGAGAAGTGCGTCGGCTCGTCCCCGACCGCGAGCGCCATATGTTTGGCGTAGGCCCCCACAAGCCGGACCGCGTCGTCAACAGTGGCGTAGATGTACACACTTCCCCGAAACAAGGCCATGGTTGATATATACATGCGGTGCACGCCGCTCGACAACCGCCCCCAACGCCCCCGTCGATGCCTCGGCTGGTTGCTTACCCGGGCCTGCTACGGTTAGGATCGGAGCGTTCAATTCTATTGGGGGAGTTCAACAATGGCCGTGGTGTCACGTGTCCTGTTCGGTTCGATGCTCACTGCGATGCTTCTGGTTCCGGCGGTCCAGTCTTACGCCGCTCCGGTGAGCATCGGAACGCTCGATAACGCCAGTGAGCTCGCGAAGCCGAAGAACAAGAATTCGGTGACAGTGAAGTGCTATCTGATGAACCTGCGCAATGAGGCTACGGGCGAGGTCGTGTACGGAACCGGCAGAACCAAGGCCGAGGCTCAAGCCGATGCGAACACCAAGGTGCCGCGGGGGCACAAGTTGAAGCACTGCGATCCCGTGCGCTGACGCGCCGAAAGCAAGGCGGCCTTGGCGAACCGGGGCAGTCCCGACCTCTATATTCTGTGTTTGTCGCGTCTTCCCGTCCTGGTCGCCAAGCGCCGTGCGGGCGGTGTGGCCGACATTCGGTTGCGGCACAGCGTTTGTGCGTTGCCGACCGTTGTCGGACAGAACGACGGTGACACTGCGCAGTCATCGCGACTTCGCGGCTGCGGTCCACGTCCCATCGGATTGCCACCGCTGTCGTGGCGGTTTGACGCGGACCTCAGCACGGGAGAACGGCGGTCGGTCGTCGCCAGGGAAGGTGGAATCGACGACCGTTCCATTCGACACTCCGCCGCAACGGCACGTAAGCCCTTGCACACAAAGGATTCTCGCCGAACAGAGGCTGCACCCGAAGTCCGCGCTCTTCCCGTTCTCACACCTCATTTGAGGTAATATTTCGAGAAGCAGACTGTGTCGATCTGACCGGGGAGGATCACCCATGACGCAGCCCCAGACATACGAAGGGCACGATGCCACAACACGATTGGCCGAGCTCGGCCTGAGTGTCGAAACATTGGAGAAGGCCTTCACGCGAGCGGAAGCCGACGTGCGGATGTGCACGAGGCACGATCCGCCCACCATGCCCGGTTTCACGCGCTGGGCTCGCATCGTACGGTTCCTGCGGGAAGAACTGGTGAGCGACGGGTGGACCTACGACAACCCGCTCAACCAGCCGCGCACAATCCATCCGAGAAGGTTGCTCGCGATCGTGGTGAAGTCGGGAGACGATGTCACCGGCCTCGATTTGCCTGAGCTGTGGCCGGCGAACAAGAACCCCATCGGCGCCGCAACGAAGGCTGCCGTGACCGACAACGAACAGCTCGCGTTGTTCACCGCGGAAGATCTCCTCGGTGCCGGGAAGATGCGGACCTGGTTCCTGCTGTACCGGATTGCCGATGGTGTGGTCAATGCGGAACTGTCGCTTCCTGACGAGATCGAAGGCGATCGGATAACCCACTGCCTCGAGCGCATCATCCTGCCCGCAATCGATCTCGGTCCCGACTACATCGCTAGTGTGGGCCCATCGCCTGACGACGGCAGCCCCTACTCCGTCCAGGTCGAGCGCAAATAGCGGATGAGAGGACAACTTCGTGATGCTGACGCCTTCCCGGCTGAGGATCGCGCGCAAGCGACAGGGCCTGACCCTGACCGATCTCGCCCGGGCAGCGGCACTCAGCAGACGCAGCTTGTCTGCCTACGAGAACGGCCAGCAGCAACCGACCCCACAGACCCTCGCACATCTCGCCACCGTGCTCGACGTGACCCCGAAGTTCCTGTCCTCATCGGATCTCGACGAGATTCCGCCCGGCGCCGTCAGTTTCCGTGCGATGAGCAAGATGACCGCACGTCAACGCGATCGAGCCTTGGCGGCCGGCCGAATCGCCATCGAAATCAACGAGTGGATCGAAGCCGAGTTCACGCTTCCCGTCGCCAACGTACCGAGCTTGATCGGGACCGATCCGGAAACTGCAGCGGAGATGGTTCGCGCGCAGTGGGGGGTCGGGCAGGCACCCATCAAGAATATGGTGCACCTGCTGGAAGCAAATGGGGTGCGGATCTTTTCCCTGACCGGGGAGAACGCCGAACTCGACGCGTTCGCAATGCGCTGGCGAAAACAGCCATATGTGTTTCTGAACATCGGAGAGTCCAGTGAGAGAGGGCGGTTCGACGGTGCGCATGAATGCGGTCACCTGGTCCTGCACGACGGCGGCCGTATTCCGAACGATCCGGCCGCCGAAGCCGAAGCCGACCGGTTCGCCTCTGCCTTCCTGATGCCTCGCGCAGCGATCCTCGGTCTCAGCCTGCGTGAGGCAACCCTCGACCGGGTCCTCGAGGCCAAACGCCACTGGAATGTCTCAGCGCTGGCACTCACTCGTCGCCTGTTCGACCTCGGCTTGCTGACCGACTGGCGGTACAGGTCACTCTGCGTTCAGCTGTCTCAACTGGGGTACCGACGGTCGGAGCCCGATGGAGCACCTCGTGAGACATCGATGCTGCTCACCAAGGTCTTCACCGCCCTGCGAGAGGACGGTCAACGTCCCGCCACCATCGCACATGACCTAGGCCTGTCCGTGGACGACCTCCACTCGCACGTTTTCGGCCTCACGATGACAGCCCTTACTCATCATCGGCGGACCGCTGACTCGGAGTCGAGTTTCACAGCGCCCACGGGAAGCTCAGCGGCCAAGTCCGGACGTGAACGGCTCGGTCTCGTTCGATAGCGGTCCAGCACATCCCGAACCGCCGATGAACTGGACAAATGCACCATCGGCGCCCCTCGAGCGACGTTGGACGAGCAGTCGTTCGATCGTTTAGCATGACGGCATGAGCGAGGGCGGGGGGAACGTTCCAGGTCCAGGCCAGGCATTTTCGGTCGTACCGGATCAGGTACGTGACGTCGGAACCTATATCTACGGTTTGGCCGACACTCTGTCCGGCGCTTTGGATTCCGCGGCCAAGGACGTCGCCGAACTCTTGAACGGCAGTTGGACCGGGGACTACGCCGACGAATTCTCCGACGGCTGGGACGAGGTGCATGACGGCGGCCGACAGATCTTCGCAGCCCTGACCACGATGGCCGAGAAGCTCGGCGTCACAGCCGAGACCTTCGCCACTGTCGACCAGGCGAGCGCCGATGCGATCGGTGTCCCGAAGCTGAACTGGTCCCCATAGCATGGGTTCGCAATTCTCGGTCGACCTGGACCAGCTCGACCAAATCGTCTCCCGCCTGTCCGGGCTCGCCGGCTTCATCGCCGACCATCTCACCGACATCGAACAACGCGTTGCGAGCCTGCAAGGTACCGGCTGGGAAGGCGTCGCCGCCCGCGCCTACGAGGACACCCACCGCGAATGGATACGCGGCGCACAAGAACTCGTCGACGGCGTCCGCGAAATGAGCGACTCCGCACGTCAGGCGCACACCGCTTACACCCGTGCGCTGGCAGTCAACCGGCGCATGCTGCAGAGCGGGCAATAGATGAACATCGACTGGCAGACCTACTACGACGCCGCCAAGAAATGCCAGGACCTCGCTACCGAACTACGCAAAGCAGACAAACCTGTCCACGATGCCGTCAAGGGCGACTGCAAGGGAATGGCCGGTGACGCAAACGGCTGCAAACAGTGGGGCGAGGCCTACGACAAATCCGCCCTACACACCCTGCAAGCGTCCGCCAGCCTCGCCAACGCCCTTACCAACTACGGCGCAGTGCTCTATGCCCACGGCTACAACTGGGGCATCGCCAACAAATCCGACCCTCCTCCACCGCGGCCCGACGCCAGCCAAGTCGGCGATTACAAGGTCGATCTCTCCAGCTCGAGCTCGGTCCACGACAATGGGGCCGGGTTCGAGCACAAAGGCGGCGTGAAGGCCTTCTTCGATAAACTCCTCACCGAAGTCGTCAACAAATTTCACAAACTGCCCAACGGTGACGCAGCAAAACTTCACACCGCCCACACGACGTGGAACACGTTCGCCAACCACCAAACGCTCACAGGCGCCTCAGCCGGCATATCCGCCATCTCCGGCCTGTTCGACGGCATGGACGACCCCACCAACCGGCAACTGATCCAGGACCACTTCGCCACTCTCAAAACTGGCGCCGACAACGTCGCCACCGGTGCACAGAACATAGCCGCCCCAGTCGGCCACTACCACGACACCACCGTCTCCTTCGGCCACGACACCGCCAACAAAATCAACTGGCTCGAAGCAGGCATCGCCGCAGCCGCAGTCGCCGGCGTCGCCCTCGCCATCTTCACCGTTGGCATGAGCGTCGAAGCCGCCGGTGAAGGCATCGCCGCGGCTGTCACCGCCACCATTGGAGCAATCGAAGAAGCTTTCTCCGCCAGCGCGCTGGTCGAGATACTCGGCGTCACCACCCTCGCGATCGGCGCCGTCGCCACAGTCAAAGCCTTCGAGGCTGTCCCTGTCGACGATCTCGAAAAGAATGCCGCCAAACTCGCGGCAATTATCGCAGCAAAAGTCTTCATAGATGATTCGGAGGACGTCAACCCAGATAGCCCGACGGACGCTTTCACCACCGCATCAATGACCACTAAGGTCAACAAAATCGCATCCCACTACGGCGTCCCTCCGCAAGCCGTGAGGGACGCAATTCATAAAATCAAAGCCCAAGGCGCATGGCGCGGCAACGGCGGCAGCAGAAATCCCGATATCGTAGTCGATTTGGACGATGGCGAAGTGTATGTGAAGATGCCCGACGGGTCTCCATCGGAGGATAGCATCGGCAACATACTGGATGAGCTGGAGGATTGATGGAAGCCCAGAAGAGGTCAGGGACCATCATAGAGCACGAGGATCGCTGGCTGCTCAAACCTCTACGCGGCCACACCGTATCCAGAATCGATTGGGAGGCGGACCATCTGGAGCTCATCTTGGATGGCGACGACTTCCGAATTCTGATCGGATACGACGCTGAGCTTTCTCCACGAACTCTTGCAAAAGACTCACCGGACAGACATAGTATCGATCATTGGAGCCGGCATCAGATTGAGGAGCTTCTCGCCACGAAGATTGTCTCTGCTGCATTCTTCAAGACCGGCGCGGTCCGCTTGGCGTTCAAGAACGGATGGATTCTTTTCATCAGCGCCGACCCAGGCGATTACTCTCCAGCGGTGCAGTTCGACAATCGCATCCTATGGAATACCGACGGAATTGTGGACCGCTCGCTTTTTGATATTCACTCGATAGATCCGTGGACTGGACAACATGTCACACCACCCGATTGGCCGAGCCGTCCGGCCTACCTGGAAAACCGACCGGAATCGGACGATATCAACGACTGATACCCATTCGGCAGTACTGCCGCAGGCCTCGTCTGGGTGACTGCGGCGGGGGGAGCATTGTGACCGGAACCCGAGGAGAGGCTACGCGAGAGACGTCTGATCACACCCGGCATGCGTCGCCCGAGCGGCACCTTACCCTGACGGTGCCGAGTCATCGCCGTGACACTACTAATCCCGGCTCATCCCGGTAACCAATTCCGGCCCACTACCGATGTGCTATCCGACCTGGATCCACTCAGCCGAACGGCTGCCCGAGGGGCCACCGAATATGATTACCTGTCAAAGGTATTCGCGGCACCGATACCGGTAAATCCGGGTCACAGCAAACGTGGAGAACGTCGGGACACCGAGGGGAGTCGATCATGGGGGCACTGTTGCCCACGCTGCAGGCCAACCGGCTGCGGGAGGGATTGACCGACTACCTCGCCACCACCTTCGCGTTGACCGATGCCGATACCAAGGGGGCGCTGGTCGACTTCATCGACCATCCACGGGACGGGATGTTCAAGGGGCCGTATGTGCGGCTGCGGTTGCCGTTCGCGCCGGCGCAGGGCAATTGGGGGATGCATCTGGACTGGTGGCCGGAGAAGTTCGTGCCGTATGGGCATCAGGCGCAGGCGTTCGAGCAGCTGTCGACGAAGTTTCAGGCGCGGCCGCAGCCGACGCTGGTCACCACCGGTACGGGATCGGGTAAGACGGAATCGTTCCTCATCCCGATTCTCGACCATGTGCTGCGCGCCAAGAAGGCCGGTGTCGCCGGGATGAAGGCGCTCATCATCTATCCGATGAATGCGCTGGCCAACGACCAGGAACAGCGCCTGGCCCGGCTGATCACCGAGAATCCGGCGCTGGCCGGAGTGACGGCCGGTCTCTACACGGGCGAGAGTTCGGCGAGCAGCCGCACGCTGGTGTCCGCGGACGGGCTGATCACCGATCGGCGGATCATGCACGATTCACCGCCGGACATCCTGCTCACCAATTACAAGATGCTCGATCACATGTTGCTGCGGCCGGATCGGGCGCCGATGTGGCGGCAGTCGGCGCAGTCGTTGCAGTACGTGGTGCTCGACGAGTTCCATACCTACGACGGTGCGCAGGGCACCGATGTGGCGATGCTGTTGCGGCGGCTGGGGTTGACGATCAAATCGTATTGGCCCGAGGATGCGGCGGTCAGCGACGAGGATCGCGCGCGGCCGCTAGGGCGGATCACGCCGGTGGCGACGTCAGCAACGCTCGGATCCGAGAAGGCCCCCACCGCGATGCTCGATTTCGCGCACACGGTCTTCGGAGAGGTCTTCGCCGCCGACGCCGTGGTGGGAGAAACCCGGCTCGGTCCGGACCAATGGCTCGCCGAGCGCAGTGCCGCTCTCGATCAGCTGTATCGGCCGATCCGGCATCCGGCGCTCGACGAAGAGAACATGCGCGAGCTGGAGAATCAGGTCGCCGCGGCAGCGAACAACGCCGCCGCGACCGCGTTGATCCTCGCGACCTTGTTCGAGCGGACCGGGGCCGACAGCGATCTCAGCCAACGAGCTTCCGACCTGCGAAAGCTCGACGACACCGAGCTGCTCGATCTGCTGAAGAATCACGACCTGTTCCGGAATCTGCTCCGCAGAAGCGTCGATGCGGTATCTCTCGCCGAACTGGCCGACACCGTCCTGGAGACCTCGACCAGCAGCCGCGAACAACCGCGCGACGTGGCTCGCCGGCAGCGTTACCTCGACTTCGTGTTCGCCGCGCTGTCACACCTGCGGGCCGGTATCGGGCGCAGTGCGCTGAACGTCGATGTCCACCTGTGGGTTCGCGAACTCTCTCGGATCGACCGAAACCTGGCCGCCGCCACCGTATTTCACTGGGCCGACGACGGCGCGGTCGATGCTCCCGGCACGACCTACCTACCGGCCGTGTACTGCCGGCACTGCGGAAGGTCCGGCTGGGGTGCACGATTGGCACCCACCGGCATGTCTCTCGATGTCACCGACGAGGACATCCGACGTCAGCACGCTGCGGACGGTCAGCGTTTCCGAGCCTTGATCTCCGCACCGGTCGAGGCACAGCTCGGCACCGAGATCGACGGATTGCGGTGGTTGCACGTCGACGAACGCGAAATCGCCGAGGACGCACCAGATCCCGAGGGCACCGAGGTGCTCGAAGGGCGTGTACTGCCGATCCTCGTGCTGACCGGTCCCGATGCGGAGGACAACTCGAAGAAGGATATGTGCCCGGCATGCCGGACCGCGGACGGAATCCGCTTCCTCGGTAGCGCGGTGGCCACCCAGCTCTCGGTCGCCTTGTCGAGTATGTTCGGCGATCCCGGGCTCGATGCGGCCGAAAAGAAGGCCCTGATGTTCACCGACAGCGTCCAGGACGCGGCCCACCGCGCCGGGTTCGTGCAGGCACGTTCACATACGCTAAGCCTGCGCTCGACTCTCCGAAATGCGCTCGGCACCACAGCCTCCGGTGCTGGTCTGTTGCCGCTGACGGATTTGTGCGAGGCAGTGATCGACCGTGCCGAATCGAGTCCCCTGCGGCGTTACCACCTGCTGGCGCCGGATATCGTCGAGCGCGACGAGTTCAAGGCATTCTGGGACGACCAGGCCGTATCCTCCGCCCGCAACAAGGCTCTGCGTCTGGTGCGCAAACGCCTGCAGTTCGATATCAATCTGGAGTTCGGATTGCAGTCGCGGCTCGGCCGCACGCTGGAGCTCACGGGAAGTGTTGTCGCCGAGGTGGATCTGGGATCGGCGGACCGGATCGTCGAGTTGGGCACCCGCGCACTCGGCAATACCGAACATCAGCTGGCCTTCACCGACCTCGATCCGGCGGCCGTGACGCGATGGGTGCGCGGGACCGTCGAACGGATGCGCACACAAGGCGCCATCGGACATCCCTGGCTCGACAAATACATCGCGAAGGACGCGAATCGCCGCTGGGTCTGGGGCGGGCGCCCCAAACACGAAGGCATGCCCGCATTCCCGAAAGGCCGTCCGGCACCGGCCTTCCCGGCCATCGGATCCCGCACGATCCCCGAAGGCTTCGATGCCATCACCTCCCCTGCCGCCTGGTACGCCCGCTGGGCCAGTAAATGCCTGGATGTTTCCGCATTCGAGGGCGGGTTCGCGGCACGGGCCCTGTTCGCGGCGCTGGCCGAACAGCGAATCGTCACCGCGAAGACGACCGAGAAGGACCTGACCGTTTACCAGCTGGGGCCAGCATCCATTCTGGTCGGCGCCGCACAACCGGCCGATCTCGAGATCGGCGCCAACCTGTTGACCTGCGATGTGTGTCAGACGCCCAATCCCGGAACCGCGACTGTCACAGCACAACTCGACGGCGCTCCCTGTCTTTTGGATCGCTGTCCCGGAACATTGCGCCAGACGCCGCGGAACCCGAAAAACTTCTATCGCAACCTCTACGACGCCTCCGAGATGAAGCGCGTCGTCGCCCGCGAACACACGTCACTGCTACCGACCGACACCCGCCTCGAATACGAGACCAAGTTCAAACAGACCACACCCGACCCGACCGCCCCGAACGTTCTCGTCGCCACCCCCACACTGGAAATGGGTATCGACATCGGCGATCTGTCGACCGTCATGCTCGGATCGATGCCACGAACCGTGTCGTCCTATCTGCAGCGAGTCGGCCGGGCCGGACGTCTCACCGGAAACTCACTGGTGCTCGCGTTCGTCCGCGGGCGAGGTGAGCATCTGCCGAAACTCTACGAACCGATTTCGGTGATCCAGGGTGAGGTGCGCCCACCGGCCACCTTCCTGACTGCCGAGGAAATACTGCAGCGGCAGTACACGGCACACATCGTCGACCGGATCGCCCGTGAACCGGGCGCGCAGGACCCGATCGAGGCCCGCGCCATTCTGGGCACATTCGACGAGGGAAGTTGGATGGCAACACTTCTCGCCACGGCGGACGCCGACTCCGAACAACTGCTCGACAACTTCCTCGATCAGTTCGACGGATTGCTCGACCCGCGCACCCAGGACACGCTGCGCGGTTGGGCCAGCGCCGCCGCGGACGGAACGCCGAGTGCTCTGGTGGCGAACCTGCGTGAGGTAGTGCATCGCTGGAACCGCGACGTCACCGAGCTGAGCAACCGGCGCAAGGCCGTCGACGCGGCCATCCCGGAGTTCGAGCAGCGCGCGAACTCACCCGCCGCCACCGATGAGGACCGGCGTGAACTCCGGACGGCCAGAGGAACTTTGCGCCTGCTGGGCCGCCACATCAAGGACCTCACCACCGAACATTGGGTGGGCGTTCTCGAGCGGTATGGTGTCCTGCCCAACTACACGTTGCTCGACGATTCGGTCACCCTCGACGTCGGAATCACGTGGATCGACCCCGACACCAACCAATATGCTGGCGATACCGCCAGCTATCAGCGTGGATCACGCGTCGCTCTCACCGAATTGGCGCCCGGTTCAACGTTCTACGCGCAGGGGCTGGCCGTGCAGATCGACGCGGTCGACCTCGGTCCGGGTGAGGCGAACATCCACACCTGGCGGATGTGCCCACGGTGTGGATGGACCGGCATCTCCCATGCGGCCGACGACAGCCCGCCGCCCGCGCAATGCCCGCGCTGCCACAGTCCCGCCATCGCCGATGTGAACCAGCAATTGCAGGTTGTGGAGATGTCGCGCGTCTCCGCAGAGGTGCGGCGCGACGAAGCCGCCATCAACGACGCCCGCGACGACCGGAAACGGGAATCGTTCAATGTCATCACCGCTGCCGACATCAACCCCGACGATGTAGCGCAGCGCTGGTTCGTGACCGACCGTGATTTCGGGGCGGAATACCTGCAGCACATCGACATTCGATGGCTCAACATGGGTAAGCGCTCCTCCCAGGGAGGTAAGCGGGAGATCGCCGGGCAGGAAACCACCAGCGGGCTGTTTCGGGTCTGCTCGGGCTGTGGCCAGCTCGACCGTATCGCCGGGCACAACCGCACCCATGAACATCGCAGTTGGTGCAAGTTCCGCACCGCGACCGACGAGAAGCATGTCCGCGAGATCGCGCTGGCGCGCACCCTGAACACCCAGGCGGTGCTGTTGCACGTTCCCAGCTGGCTCAAGTACGACTCGTTCACCTATCCGAGCCTCAAGACCGCGATCCTGCTCGGCCTGCGCGAGGTCATCGGCGGGTCTCCGGAACATCTGGATGTCGCGATCATCCCCGACGCACTGCACGCGCCCAGCCAGCAGGCACTGCTCATCCACGACACGGTTCCCGGCGGCACCGGATATCTCGCCGAATTCGCCGACGCCACGAAAGTGTGGGCAGTGCTCGCCGCGGCAAGGCGGATCGTCCAGAACTGTGAATGCGCCGAGCAAGAGCGGCTCGCGTGCCACAAGTGCCTGCTGCCCTTCGCCACACCGCACGAACTCGACCACGTATCCCGGAAGACCGCGGCGCGGATACTCGACGAGTTACTGGGTGTGGACAAAGAAGGCGAGCCCGTTTGGAGTGACTGGGAGAACGTCCTCACCACCGAGCAGCCGCGGCGCCGGGTCGGTAGCGAGGAGTCGGCTCTGGAAGGCAGGTTCTACGTGGCCTTCATCGCTCGCTTGCGGAATATGGGCGCGACGATCAAGGAGACGCCCGGCACCTACGGTTCCGCGGCGACGATCACGCTGCCCGGCAAGGTAATTCGCACCTGGACGCTGACACCACAGGTGCGGATGGAGAACAGCCTGCCCGATTTCGAGCTCAGCACGGTCGATTCGAACGTCCCGGTCATTGCGATCTTCGCCGACGGGCGCCGATACCACGCCGTGCCGGGCACCAACCGGGTCGCCGACGATGCGTTGAAACGCGAAAACCTGCGAATCAGCAACCGGATCGTATGGTCGTTCGGGCACGAAGATGTGTTGCGGTTCGAGGAAGGCAACGCGGTGCCTCCCTCGTGGTACACCGAGCGCCCAGCCCAGATCATCATGCGGGAAGGCAAGCTGCGCCCCGCACTGTTGAAGTTGCTCACCGCAGACCCGATCACGCAGCTCGTGGCGTTCATGCAGGACCCGGACCGCGAGGCATGGGCGGCTGTCGGGCATTGGCTTCCGATGATGTTCATGGGCACGAACAGGGGCAAGGGCGATCTGACCGCGGTGGTGCCGTGGGCGCTCGATCTACTGGACGGCCGCACGCCGTCGATCCCGGACGGGAACTACGCCTGCTGGTCCTATTCCGCTGGTCCCCTTGCGATTACCGCTGCCATGCGACGAGATACGAAGACGATCTACTCCGTACTCGCTCTCGACGATCGCGACGAGAAATTGGAGGAACTCGACGGCAAGGCATGGAAGGAGTGGCTGCGCCTGTCGAACTGGTTCGGGCTGTGCGACAACCACACCATCACCGCCCGCAGCCTGATGGCCGTCACCCTCGAGGCCCCGAAGGAGAAGCCGGCTGTCGGCGCCGACGAGTTGAATCCCGCCTACAAGCAGGCATTTTCGGATGCGATCTCCCCGGCCGAGAAGGATCTGCTGCTCGCGCTGGCGGCCGCAGAGGCACCGGTCCCCGTCGTCGGTGGTGAAAGCGACGACGGGGAGGTACTGGACCTCGCCTGGCCCGACGCACAGGTCGTGGTGCTGTTCAATACCGAGTCCGAAACCGCGCAGATCATGGCGGAGCGCGGCTGGACGATCTGCCCACCCGATCCCACCCGGATCGTGGAAACCTTGACTACGAACGGGGTGAAGTGATGCCGAATATCGTCATTGCGACCAATACCAAGGCGATGGGCAAACTCGACGGCTCCGTCAAACGCAAGGTCTACGACTTTCTGGAGAAGCTTCAAACCGACGACACGGCACCAGGGCTGCATATCGAGCCCATCAAGGGCGCCTCGGATGCACGCGTCCGGACCGGCCGGGTCGATCTGAACTACCGGGCCATTCTCTTCCGCCTCGATCCGGTGGGTGGTGATACCACTTACGTCTACATGGGGACGTGGAAACACGACGAGGCCAACAACCTCGCCGAACAATCGACGTTGCGAGTCAACAAGATCAACGGCACGGTCGAGGGGATCATCGGCGAACTCAACGGCGAAGCCGACCAAAAGCTCGTTCCGTCCGCGACGCCCGAAATTCCGACGGTGGTCGAACAGGACAAGTCTCCCTACCTCGTCGGCTTCACACAGGACGATCTCGTCGATCACCTCGGGCTGGACCCCACACTTGCCCGGCGTGCCCTGACCGCGACCGACGACTACGCGATCAACGCCATCGCCGCAGAGGTCGACGGCTGGCAGGGTGATGCGCTGCTCGATCTCGCCTGCGGTACCAGCATCGACGATATTCGCGCCAAGTACGCGTTCACCGTGCACCCGGTGGACGAGAGCCTGGACGAGGACAGCCAGATCATCGCCGCGCTGGATCATCCCGCGTCGAAGATGCAGTTCACCTATATCGATGACACCGAGGAGCTGCGCCGGGTCATCGAAGGCGGAGATTTCGCGGCATGGCGGACCTTCCTTCACCCTGAACAGCGCACCTACGTCGAGAAGGACTTCAACGGCGCGTTCCGCCTGTCCGGTGGCGCCGGCACGGGTAAGACCGTCGTCGCCATCCACCGCGCGCACCGGTTGTGGAAGTCCGACCCGCAGGCGCGAATCGTCCTGACCACCTTCAACAAAACGCTCGCCAAGGGCCTCGAGGCTGATCTCAAAGTGCTCGACCCCGGTGTCGTCATCGCACAGCGTCCCGGCGAGCCCGGCATCTATGTGGCCGGAATCGACAAACTCGCGAGCGATATCGTGAACCGCGCGTCCAACCTGACCGCCGCCACAACCGCGGTATTCGGCGCCCCCATCGATGTGACGCCGAAGCGCACCAGCCCGGACCGGGTGTGGCGGGAGATAGCCCAACCTCTCGGAAGTGGTCTCGACCAACGGCTGAGCACTCCGGCATTTCTCGAAAACGAGTATGTATCAGTGGTTCTGGCCAACCAGGTGACCTCGCTCGAGCAATATGTTCGAGTGCCCCGTGCGGGGCGCGGAGTGCGGCTCTCCCGGTCACAACGGATCGCGGTATGGAAACTGGTCGACTCTTTCCGACGCCACAGCCGCACCGACGGAAGTTTCAGCTTTCCCGAGATCCTGGCCGTGGCTGCCGAATACCTGCGGCTCGCACAACAGGACGGTCAGCCGTTCGTGGCAGATCACGTTCTGGTGGACGAGGCGCAGGACCTGCACGCCACCCACTGGGCGCTGCTGCGCGCGCTGGTACCCGAGGGCCCCAACGATCTTTTCATCGCAGAGGACTCGCATCAGCGCATCTATGGTCAGCCGGTTGTGCTGGGACGTATGGGAATAAAGATCGTCGGCAGGTCTCGTCGACTGACCTTGAACTACCGGACGACCGCGCAGAACCTGAACTTCGCCGTGGGAATCCTCTCCGGCGCCGAGTATCACGATCTCGAAGAAGGCGAAGAGTCGACACTCGGGTATCGCTCGGCGCGCTTGGGACCGAACCCCGATCGACACCAATGTAGTTCCCTCGCCGACGAGTTGGACTATGTCGCCGAGACCATTCGGACATGGCTCGACGAAGGAGCCGAGCCGGAGACCGTCGCGGTCCTCACTCGCGGCCAGAACGACCGCACACAATTCGTGCGGGCGCTCGGTGAACGAGGGATCGAAGCACGCGCACTCGATGACAATCCGGCGACGACCGGACATGTTCAGGTACTGACCATGCACCGTTCGAAAGGAATGGAATTCTCCCGGGTCGTTCTCGCCGGAATCGACGAGGCGCATGTGCCGTCCCAGGCGGCGATGCGGACCGTGCCGGAGGAGGAGAAAGCGGAAGCGGAGTTGCGTGAGCGGTCGTTGCTGTATGTGGCGGCCAGCCGAGCGCGGGACGAATTGGTGGTCACCTGGAGTGGGCAACCGTCGGCACTACTGGGTGCCCAGTAACTGCCGCAGCGTCGACCGTTTCGTTTACCTGCACACTGAGCGTGGGAGGTGAGCATCGCTTCGCTGAAACATGTTGGGCGGCACCACCGATATGTCCCCGAACTCGTACTCGCCGGGGGTGTCCCCGCACACGTGTCGCCGGTTGATCCGCCACCGGCCTCAGCCGTCAGGAGAAGCAACGTCGTGGTCGCCGCGCAGGAAACCAGTCTGCAGAAAATCCTGGTTGGAGCCGCACAGTATCTTGTGCCCCTGTATCAACGGCCGTACCAGTGGGGCCCGGACAACTTCAAGGAGCTGTGGCGCGACGTCACCCAGCTTGCCGAAGACCTGACCGAGGACATTCACACCACGCACTTCATCGGATCGGTGGTCCTCGCACCGGTGCCCGGCGGAGTGGCAGGCTCGATCACCAGGTATCTGGTCGTCGACGGGCAGCAGCGGCTCACCACTCTCACCCTCTTGCTCGCCGCCATCCGAGATCACCTCGGCGACCTCGACGATCCACCCCGCCGCGACATCGACCGCATCCACAATCAACTGCTGACCAACCAGTACGAGGACGACCCACTCCGGCTCAAGCTGCTCCCTACGCAGACAGATCGAGATTCCTACGCGGCGGTGATCGACAGCCTGCCCACGGCCGGGGGTGACGACAACATCGGTGCTGCCTACCGCTTCTTCCGGATGCGCCTGGCCGAACCGGTGGACTCCGAAATGACTTGCGACGCTGTGCAGATCGCGCATGCCGTCACCTCCGGGCTGTCGGTCGTTTCGATCAGCACCGACCACGGTGACAATGTTCATCGAATCTTCCAGTCGCTCAACAACACCGGGTTGAAGTTGACCCAGGGCGACTTGCTACGCAACTACCTGTTCATGCGCATGCCGAACCGCAGTGACGAGGTGTATCGCACCATCTGGCGACCGCTGCAGGAAGCGCTGGTCGACAACGAACGTCTCGAAACACTCTTCTGGCTGGACTTGCTGCAGACCAGGTCGAAGGTCAAGCAGACACAGACCTTCGCCGGCCAGCAGGCCCGTTTGGACCGGTTCGCTCACGAGGACGAGATCGTGGCCGAAGTCGAGCGGATCGCTGCACTCGGCCATCTCTATCGGCTGATGCTGCAGCCATCCACGGAGCCGAATCTCGCTGTCCGTGAGCGGCTTACCCGATTGGTCGAGTGGGGTTCCACGACGCCCGCCCCCTTGGTGCTGCACCTGCTTGTTTTGCGCGACCGTGGCGACGCCACCTCGGAACAGATCGCCCGTGCCCTGCTCTACATCGAGTCCCTGCTTGTTCGACGATTCCTCGTCGGGACCGCCACACAGAGCCTGAACCGGCTGTTTCCGGCCGCCGTGCACGAACTCGATCGGTCACTACCAGTCGACGAGGCCCTGCACTGCTACCTCTCCGAAGGCCGCAAACATTACGCGACGGACGAGAAACTGACTGAGGCGATTTTGACCTCACCCCTGTACAACACCGGCCGCGCAGCGCAGCGCAAGACGATGCTGACCTGGATCGAGCAGTTGTTCACGTCGAAAGAACAGGTCTCACCCGGAACCTTGACGGTCGAACACGTTATGCCACAAACACTGTCGACCCACTGGAGAAAGGAGCTGGGCGCTGTCTACGGGGCCGAACACGTCGACGAACTACACGACAGCCAGGTCCACACGCTCGGAAATCTCACCCTCACCGGCTACAACGAATCGCTCGGCAATCATCGATTCGAGCGCAAGCGGGAAATCCTGCAAGCCAGCAGTATTCGCATGAACCAATCGATCGCCGCCCACACCGAATGGGGACCGAAACAGATCGAGCAACGTGGGCGCGAGCTGGCCCAGCTGATCATCGCGGCATGGCCCGGCCCGCTCGCACTGTCAGGGCCCTTCCGTGACGACAATCCATTGTGGCAATCGATGCACCGGCTGCTCGCCCTGCTGCCGGCCGGACACTGGACGACCTACGGCGATCTCGCCAAGGTACTGGGTACAGCGGCCCAGCCGCTCGGAAGCCGCCTCGCAGCGGTACCGGCGCCCAATGCGCACCGAGTACTCACCGCGCAGGGCGAGGTATCCGCAGCCTTCCGCTGGGTTGAACCCGGCCGCACCGATGATCCTCGTCTGATGCTGGAACGAGAAGGTATCCGCTTCGTCGCCGGGCGGGCTGATCCCGATCAGCGCATGTCGACAGAAGCACTCGCGACACTGCGCGAAGCGGACACGGAGGACCCAGATCCGGCTGAGTGACCCATCGTAGAGCTCTCCGCCGATCTCGCATGATCTCGATCGGTTCGGCCCACTCAGACTCGAATTCGCATCCCGTGCCGAGATCGCCGTTTCACCGCATACGGTCATGCAATGTTCAAAGTTCGCCTGACATAACCGATTTGGCTACGTACCCTGGCCTGGACGATGACAAGCGGAGGGGTGGCGTATCGCGTCTCTCCAGGGTCAGCATGGCAGGGGGACACCATGGTGCACGACAACCCGGGCATTCATATACGAGTGATTGCTGGCGACACTTTCCGAGCCGAGCGGTTGACCCGGGACCTACGCCGCACGTTGTCGACAGTGGACGGACTCGACGTCGGCTTCGCCATCGCCGATCACCCCGCCCGAGCAGAAGGCGAAAAGAGTGCCGGCTCGGCGGATCTGCTGCTGTCGGCGGCGGTGACGGTGCCCACCGCCACCGCCATCACACGCGTACTCGTCACTGCCATCCGTGAGTGGTGCGCCCGGGAGCGCAACCGCAAGGTGGAAGTCACCGGCGACGGCAGTGTCGTCATCACCGGCGGTGTCGACGAACAGACCGAGAGAATCGTTCGAGTACTGACGCAGGGCAACCGCATGCCCGCGGTCGAAACCGATCGCGAAACGTCATGAACCGGCAGGTTCGGAGACGGGCACTGTTGCTCGGTATCGAGACTTATGCCGATAGCCGATTCGCCCCGTTGCCTTCGATCCGTGCGGACCTCTCACTGTTGGGTCAAGCGCTTCTGCACCGGCACATCGGCGCCTTCAGCGAGGTCCGTCCGGTCACCGATTGCACGGCGGAGCGGATGTGCACCGAGATCGCCGAATTCCTCGGCAGCTGCGAGGAGGACGAACTGGCGCTGCTGTACATTTCGGGACACGGCACCCGGCTGGTGCAGGTCAACAGTGAGTTCCATTTCGTCACCGCCGATACCGATTTCGACAATATCGCGGCGACCGCGGTCGGGGCTCAGTTCGTGAACGATGCCCTCGAATCATGTGCTGCGCGACAGAAGATCCTGATGATCGACTGTTGCCAGAGCGGCGGGTTCGCTGTCGGGCTCCGGGCAGCCGACCGAGACGAAGACGCCACCGAAAAGGGCGCCACCGCCGCGTCCCCTACCCCGGTGTTGCGTAGCAATGGTGTCTTCGTATTGTCTTCGTCCCGCGCCACCGAGGCATCGTTCGCCGGATCACCCGACTCGGCCGTCATCGCCCCGTCGCTTTTCACCGGAGCTGTCGTTGAGACGTTGCGCAGCGGGGACGCCGCCCGGCCCGAGACCGGCGAGGTCACGGTCGACGATCTCTTCGAGTATGTGAATCAGCAGCTGCGCGCCGACTTCAAGCAGGTCCCGGTGAAATCGGCCGTCCAGGTGGACGACCGCATCGTGATCGCTTCGCGGCCGCAAGGGCCGGCGAGACTCACCCCCGTTCCGCAGCACGCGGAAGTCGAAGTAGCCGAGGCGGTTCCGGCGAAGGATACGAACCCGACCTGGCCGCAACTACTCGATTACTACCGGCACTGTCTGACCACGGGACAGAGCGAGTTCTCGACCCTCTCCGTGTCCGATCACGGCGAATCGTATGTCTGCCTGCACGGCAGTGAACGCTTCCTGTCGGGGACCGTCGAGGACGACCACCGAGTTCCCGTTCCCGACGAGGCCCGGGAGTTCGTCGAAGAGGTTGTCTCGACCGACGATGAGCGTGGGCCGGCTACCCGGCAGTGGTCCTGCCTGCCGGGCGAAAATCCAGGGCCGGCGACCGGCACCGGTTCGCGCCCCTGCTCCTCCGGAAGGTGGATGTGGTGCACACCGTGGCTGGGGTCCGACTGGAACCGACCGGCCGGGTCATCGCCCATCCCGAACTGATCGAGGCCTGCCTCGGCAAGGACACGTCCGCCGATTTCAATGCCACCTACCGCCCGACCTGGCACGCACGTCAGCCCGCCGCGATGGCACATGACATCGCAAAAGTACTCGAACAGGAACTCGGCGTCGCCTGCGTCCAGCCGCTGCGGCCCGCCGAACTCGCCGATTACATAGATGTCGACACCGCCAACGATGGGGCGCGGAATGCCGCCGTACTCCTGCGGGTGACGAACGGGCCGAGCCCGGTATCGAAACTGCTCGGCGATTTCGACAGCCTGATCGAGCAGGCCGATCGAATACCCGCCACAGCGCTCGCTGCCCTCCGGCCCTCCTCCGGCTCGGCGGCGGAGACGGACACACCGTTCCAACTGGTGACACCTCTGCAATGCAACGAGGCCCAGGAAGCCGTTATCCGCTCGGCGATGCGGAACCGGCTGACCGTTGCCACCGGACCACCCGGAACGGGCAAGAGCCAGCTGGTCACCAACCTGGTCGCCACCGCGGTAGCAAACAACTCGACGGTGCTGGTGGCATCGACCAACAACCGTGCTGTAGACGAGGTCTGGGAACGCTGTGCGAAAGTCGCCGCGGGAAGTCTGGTGCGTACCGGCAGTCGGGACTATCGCAGCGCCACCCTCGAAACTCTGCGCGACTTGCTCACTGTCTCTGCGCCGCAACAGAATCCGGCGACCGCGCTGGCAGCGCTGCGGCAGGCCGAACGTGCTCATGGCGAGGCACGGGGCCTGCTCGCCACCACCGCCGAACTCGAGCGGCGCCTGCTGGCTGCGGGGCGTACGCGTGAGGATTCAGCGCGTGAGCTGGGTGTTTCCGTTGTCGGCCTGCTGTCACGTCTCGGGCAGACGTCGCCCGAGACGGCCGCGCGGACAGCCGGTCGCTTGGTGCGAGCCCGGTTCTTCGCCCGGTATCGCCGGGCACGGTTGCTGCGCGGCTGGGAGATCCCGATCGAGAACGACGATTCTCTCGCCGACAGCTGCGCAGCTCTCGCCGAGTTCTGCGAGGCCGAGGCGATCTGGCGCACCACACGTGGTCGGCTGGCGGAACTACCGAGCGATACCGAACTCTCGGAGAGACTGCGTAGCACCGAATCCGAGCTGCGCCGCACCTCCGAAGTTGTGTTGGAGACGAACACCCGTACGGCCGCGGTACAGGGCAGGGACCGGATCACCGATCTCATCGAGGCCACCGAGGACGGCCGCGCGTGGCGGGCCGTCCGAGCCGCCCTCACGAACGTCCGCGGCTGGGCCGTCAGCACCCTGTCGGCACGCTACTTCCCACCCGCCCCTGCACTGTTCGACCTCGTGATCATCGATGAGGCGAGCCAATGCGCGATACCGCAAATACTGCCCCTGCTGTTCCGGGCACGTCGTGCTGTGATCATCGGTGATCCGATGCAGCTGACCCACATCGCCGAAATCGGACCCGAACATGAGATCCACGCAGCAGACCTCGCCGGTTTCGGGCTGGGATGGCTGGAGAGCAACCGGATGTCCTACCGCAGACACTCCGCGTATCGGGCCGCCGAGCACGCCGCCGGCGGCCACCTACTGCTGGATGAACACTTCCGATGCCACCCGAAGATCGCGGAACTCGTCAACGGCCTGTTCTATGACGGGCAGCTGACGGTCCTGACCGATATTCGCGGCCGTCCCACAATCACCAATCGCGGCGCCGTCCACTGGACCCATGTCGAGGGTCGTGCGGAGCAGCCTCGGTCCGGCAAGTCCTGGATCAATCGGGCCGAGGCCGCGAAGGTGGTCGAATCTGTCAAGTTTCTGCTGCCGCCCGGTGGAGTCGTAGCCGACCAGCCGAGCATCGGTGTCGTGACCCCGTTCAAAGCGCAGGCGGATCTCATCCGCTCGGAGTTGGGCGAGGGTTTCGACCATGTGCGGATCGGAACTGTCCACACGTTCCAGGGCGGCGAGTGCGACTTCGTCTTCTACTCGTTGGTCGCCGCCCCGAACATGCCGAGCGGCTCGATCAAGTGGGTCGACCGGCAACGCAACCTGTGGAATGTCGCGATCACACGTGCCCGATCCCATTTGGTGGTCATCGGCAACAGGTCGTTGTGGTCGGAGCGGCAGATAGGCGCTGCCCTACTGGAGGCTGCTGGGAACGCACAGCATGGCCACGACACCCCGCCCGACGAGTTACAGGACCGGCTCTTCGCCCTTCTCGACAGCACCGGAGACCGGGTGACACTCTGCACCGAGCTGCGTGGGTATCCGACAGATGCGGTAGTCCAACGTTCCGACGAAGCCGCGACTGCAGTCGTACTCGATCGGGGTGTGCACGAGGGCTCCGATCCCGCACGGCACCTTCGGCTGATGCTGCGCCACAAAGATATTCGGGCAGACGCCGAGCGGCCTTCGAGCGCCGTGCGGATCCCGGCCTGGGAGCTCTACGACGCGAGCCGGTGACAATCGGGAACAACATCGCCGAACGAGCGAATGAAAACGAGCGAATGAATCCGACTCCTCGCGTCCGATACCCAGGCCCTGGAGGTGCGTGATCCGCTGCCGGGACTGCGCAGTGAGCACGGGGATGCGACGGACACGAGTTCATATCCAACGGTCCCGCCTCACTCCTCGGGCCGGAGCAGCGTTGGCGTGCCACTCTCCCGGCTCGGCGGTCGGTACGTTGCCGACATCTGCGAATTCGGCATCACCGGTCACACCGCAAGGGCACGAGTCACCAGAGCTGCTCCGGAACCAGAACTGTCCAAACCTGCCCCGGCGCAAAGGGAATGGCTGCACCGGTAGGACTTGTATAGGTCGTGCCCGCCTCCGAGGAGGGCCGGGACCACACAGCCGGAAACGCCTGACCGTCGCGAAGTACGAGCGCCTGACCATTACCGGTCGTCTGGGCCAGAGGCGACACGCTGCCCGCCACGTCGCTGATGGCCGAATTATGTACCGGCACGCTCTGCAGTACGACCGTACTGGCCATGAGCTGTCCGGTATCGGCAGCGGTGTAGGCAGCACCGTCCATGGAAACCAGCCACTTGTGGTCGCTGGGTGACCAGTCGAAACCGACCACCGCGGCCGGATACTGCGCTTCCTCATGCTGCGTGGGTCGGCCGCCGGCAGGCGCAGGACCGAAGTGCGGTTGCGAAGCCTCCGGCCAGCCGCCGCCTGCGGGCAGCTGATCGGGGTGGACGAACAGGTTGTGCGGTGCGGGGCGACTGTAGTCGCGGAAGTACGCCGCGGGTTGCTGGTCGGCCGAGGCGTTCTGGAGCGAGGAGGAATCGATGGCGGGGACCAGCTCGGGTGCGGCACCGGAGGATGCCAGTGTCGGGTTGCCGAACTGGTTCAACAGCGTCAGATCCGTTTCCCGCGCACTCCGGACAGGTCCGATCACCGGGGGTTTCTGGGTCGAGAAGACCGCGGCCAACCGACTCAAACCACCCTCGACAGGCTCGACATAGACCATGTCGGCGGCTCCGAGCCCTACCGGCGGCCGTGCATCCGGACTGTTGTCTATCTTCGCGACCAGCACGGGCACCCCTACCCGGGAGGGTGTGGGCGAGGCGGGTGCCCCATGCTGGGGCGAGTCGGTTGCCGCGGGCTCGGGTCCGGTGCTGCTACTGCACGCGAATGTAGTGCACATTCCCAAGGGCATCAGGAACGCGGCTATCCATAACCACCATCGCTGTCGCATAAGCAAACCTCTAGCTACCAACTTACGCCGCTCTTGACCACTCGAGCCGGTCGCTGGTTGAGGCTGATGCCCCGGCGAGCACCCGGGGACCATCTTGACGACGCATTTCGCGTGGGCACCGGCCTACCGCACGGGCGGTGAGGTGCTCGCATGTAATCTCACGAGCATGGTGGACACCCCCTTCGGTCGAGTCATCACGGCGATGGTGACCCCCATGCACGCCGACGGCTCGATCGACTACGACGGCCTGCAGAACCTCGCCGCATATCTCGCCGACCACGGCCATGACGGATTGCTGGTCAACGGGACCACGGGTGAGTCCGCCACCACCACCGACGAGGAGGACTACGCCTGCGTGCGGGCGGTGGTCGAGGCTGTCGGCGACCGTGTCCAGGTGATGGCCGGCTGCGGCACGAACGACACCGAGCACTCCACTCGTGCGGCGCGCGAGATGGTCGGTTGCGGGGCCGACGCTCTGCTCGTCGTCACGCCGTATTACAACAAGCCGCCGCAGGACTGCATCCTCGAACACTTCCGCCTGGTCGCCGAGGCCGGCGGCGGTGTGCCGGTCATGCTGTACGACATCCCGGGCCGAACCGGGACGGCGCTGAGCACCGACACCATTCTCCGCGCGGCCGACATTCCCGCCGTGCGCGCGGTCAAGGATGCCAAGGGTGATTTCTTCGAGGCCAGTCGGATCATGTCGCAGACCGACCTGCTCTGGTATTCCGGCGACGACGTCGTCAACCTGCCACATCTCGCTCAAGGCGCGACCGGCGTCGTGTCGGTGGTGGGTCACGTCGCGGGCGATCGCTACGCGGAGATGATCGCCGCCGTCGACCGCGGCGACCTGTCCCGGGCGCGCGAGATCCACCGGCGTCTCATCCCCGCCGTCGATGCGATCATGCATGTCTCGCAGGGCGCCATTCAGTCAAAGGCCGCGATGAAAATGCTCGGCGTCATCTCCTCCGATGCGCTGCGTATGCCATACCGGCAGGGCCCGCCGGAACATCAGCAACGCCTGCGTGCCGGACTCGAGGAATCCGGTCTGCTGTAGACGGGCACGTGAACATCAACATCGATGAGTCTCTGAACTCGCCCAGGGGATTCAGCGCATCCGCGACGCCGCCGAGGTAATGCCTATCGGTATCCCGACGTTCGGATGCGATAGGACGGGTAGGCCTCGACGACCGCGACAGCGGATCATCATCGGCATTGAGCAATTTCGGTTGGGTGAATGCGTCCTGGTGCATGTCAGTGTGGGCGGATGGCGACATGGAGAGAAGTCGAGGCCGCGGAACCCGAGTTGGCCGTTCGGTGCGGGCACAGTTCGAGGCGACCAAACACCACGTGCTGGCCACGCTCCGCACAGACGGTTCACCACGTGTCAGTGGAACCGAAGTGGGCTTCGACGGAGATGAGATACAACTGGGGTCGATGCCGGATGCCGTGAAGGCCCGGGACTTACAGCGTGACGGTCGCTTCACGATCCATGCCAACCCTGGCGACGGTTCGATGGGTGGCGGCGACGGAAAGGTCGCGGGGATCGCGGTCGAGGTGCCGAACGAAGGGTCGCACTTGTTCCGGTTGGATATCCACGAGGTCGTGCACACGACGGTGGAGAACAAGCAGCTGCTGATCCGATGGTGGACACCGGAAGGCGGGCTGCGCGAGATCCGCCGGACGTAGCCGCGAGTTTCGATTTCAAGGGCAGTCACGGGGCTGTGGACGTACTCACTGCATTCTGGGCCGAAAAACGTTTGACCTGGCCATTTTCAGTGAAATGTCCGACGTCGTCACGATGGACGCGCCGTCGGCGGATCGTTTAACATCGCCCTATGAGCGATAGCGGGGGGAACGTTCCGGCTCCTGGCCAGGACTTTTCAGTTGTTCCGGAACAGGTGCACGATGTTGGCACCTACATCTACGGATTAGCCGACACCTTGTCCGGCGCTTTGGATTCCGCCGCCAAGGACGTCGCCGAACTCCTCAACGGCAACTGGACCGGAGACTACGCCGACGAATTCTCGGAAGGCTGGGACGAAGTCCACGACGGCGGACGCCAGATCTTCGCGGCCCTGACCACGATGGCCGAGAAACTCGGTGTCACCGCCGAAACCTTCGCCACCGTCGACCAGGCCAGTGCCGATGCACTCGGTATCCCCACCCTGAATTGGTCCTAGTCATGGCCTCACAGTTCTCGGTCGACCTCGACCACCTCGACCAGATCGTCACCCGACTGTCCGGGCTCGCCGGTTTCATCGCCGACCACCTCACCGATATCGAACAACGCGTCGCGACCCTGCAGGGCACGGGCTGGGAAGGTGTCGCTGCCCGGGCCTATGACGATGCCCATCGCGAATGGATGCGCGGGGCACAAGAACTCGTCGACGGCGTGCGCGAGATGAGCGACTCCGCCAAGCAAGCACATACCGCCTACACCCGTGCATTGGATCTCAACAGCCGGATGCTGCAAAGCGGGCAATAGATGATCGTTGACTGGCAGACCTACTACGACGCCGCCAGAAAATGCCAAGACCTCGCCAATGAACTACGCAAAGCAGACAAACCCGTCCATGATGCTGTCAAAGGTGACTGCAAGGGAATGGCCGGCGACGCGAACGGCTGCAAACAGTGGGGCGAGGCCTACGACAAATCCGCCCTGCACACCCTGCAGACCTCTGCCAGCCTTGCCAACGCCCTCACCAACTACGGCGCTGTCCTCTACGCCCAAGGCTACAACTGGGCGATATCCAATAAGTCCAAACCGCCCCCACCACGACCTGACACTCGCCAAGTCGGCGAATACAAAGTCGACCTACCCACCTCCGTCCACGACAACGGATCAGGGTTCGAGCAAAAAGGCGGCGTCAAAGCCTTCTTCGATAAACTCACGACAGCGGTCGTCAACAAGTTCCACAAACTTCCCAATGGCGACGCCGCAAAGTTACAGACCGCCCACACCACCTGGAACACATTCGCGAACCACCAAACCCTGACCGGCGCTTCGGCCACAATCTCCACCATCTCCGGCCTGTTCGATGGCATGGACGACGCCACCAACCGCCAACTGATCCAAGACCACTTCACCACCCTCGAGACCAGCGCCGGCAACATCGCCACCGGCGCACAGAACATCGCCACACCCACCAGCCGATACCACGACGCCACCGTCGCCTTCGGTCACGACACCGCGAACAAAATCAATTGGCTCGAAGCAGGCATCGCCGCTGCCGCCGTCGCCGGTGTCGCCCTTGCCATCTTCACGGTCGGCATGAGTGTCGAAGCCGCCGGCGAAGGCATTGCCGCGGCTGTCACGGCCACTATCGGAGCAATCGAAGAAGCCTTCTCCTCCAGCGCGCTGGTCGAAATCCTGGGCGTCACCACGCTCGCGATCGGTGCCGTCGCCACCGTAAAGGCCTTCGAGGCCGTCCCCGTCGACGACCTCGAAAAGAACGCCGCCAAACTCGCTGCCATCATCGCCATGAAAGTTCTCATCGACGAGGACGAGCACTCGCAGCACTCCGACCAGCCGGACTTCCGACACAGTGAATACACTCAGGACGAGATCGAGGAATTCATCAACGGGCATACTGGTGATGGCAATCCGACGATGGACAGACCAACACCGGCACAGGTCCACGATGCGTTGGAGCGTGGCACCCCCGAACCGATGGGAGATGGCCGCACCGCAGAACAGGCCGAGCAATTTGTCTACAAGGGCATCAAGGTTGTTGTCAATTACGAAATGCCTTGGAAGTCCACGGCATGGAAGCTATGAGGTAATCGTGCCAGAAACCAACCCCAATGCAGATATTCAGTTTTCCGACAATGAACTCGCGGAATTGGAACAGAATTCCATCGCATTAAAAACAGGAGAACGGCGCGACGCTGTTCGGCTAGCAGATTCCTGGGCTGCGCATATCGACAAGATTGATCATGACAGGGCGCTTCCATGGTCTGATCGCAGCGTTTGGAACGAATACGACTTCTGCGCGGCGTTGGCGATACGCGACTACTTGAATACGGCTATAGAAAACTTGCCCGCTCCGTTGTCCGACAAAGTATCGGAGTACGTATCCGAAGCCGATGAAAGATACCAGGCCATTACCGCGGAAGATTCGGGGAAGCGCATGGCCGCCGTCGCGCAAGTCGATCGGACCGGGCGCGGATGGTGGTGGTACCGCGTTCCGGATTCCGGCCCGATCGTCGAAGACCTGGCCCGTTGGGCGCACCTCGAAGCGGAGTGAGGATCGGCCCTCCTCAGCGAATGCTCCGAGCAGGCGCCCAACGGTCGCCGCACGGGACGAATTCACCACAGCAGTTGCGAGCGGCCAACTCTGACGCCCTTCACCACGGCAGCGACTGCCGATCCCGAGCCGTCTAACGGTCTACCTGTGCAAGAAGCCGGACCATCTCCGCGCCGCCCTCCCCAGGACGCATCGCGGCAAGCTCGCTGGGGGTCTTCCCGCCCGAGCGGTCCGACTGCGGCCCCATCCGAACATCAACCCGCGCTCCGGCCTGTAGGAGGGCTCGGACGCACTCGGGTGAACCACGTTCTGCGGCTGCGCACAACGGCGGCCACTCGGCCGGCAGATCCGGGCTCATGCCATGGTCGAGCAGGAGCCGCACCGCCTCGGCATGGCCCTTGTTCGCGGCCCTCGCAAGAGCATTCGGCTCCGGTTCGATGCCCTGGGCCAGCAGGTAGGCGAGGATCTCGGTTCTGCCCCACTCCGCTGCCCAACCGAGGAGGGAGCCAGAGCCTCCTGGCGCGGTGACACTCGCCAGGTCGACACCGACTTCGTGAGCGCGTCGCACCTCGTCGGCGTCGCCACGAACAACAGCCATGACGAGATCGAACTCTTCGGCGCCGAGCACCGCATCACTGTATCTCGCACAGCCCTTCGCCGCTCGGCCCGCACTTTGGACACGCAGCGCCCGACCGTGCTCAGGCAAACCCGCCACCCCGGTTGTCCTGCCGTCGTTTGGGACACGGCGCCGCTCGAGCGAAACCCTGCCTCGAGCTTCCCCGATCAACCGCCCGATCCACCTTCGCGCGTATTCCGCATACCCGCGCGCACCTCGTTCTTCAGAATCTTGCCCACCTTCGAGCGCGGCAGCTCACCCCACACCTCAATCTCCTTGGGCGCCTTCACACTCCCGATCCGCTGCTTGACGAAGGCGATGATCTCGAACTCCGGCGCGTCGTGTCCGGGACGCATTTCGATTGCGGCGGCGACCCGTTCACCCCATTTGGGGTCGGGAAGCCCCACCACTGCCGAGTCCTTGACAGCTGGATGCGCGAGCAAAGCCTGCTCGACTTCCGCCGAGTACACGTTGAACCCGCCGGTGATGATCATGTCCTTGGCGCGGTCGACCACAAAGAGGTATCCGTCGTGATCCAGATAGCCGATGTCGCCGGTGTGATGCCACCCGAAGGCGCTGACCTCGGCTGTCGCCTCGGGATTGTCGTGATACCCGTCCATGACCAGTGGTCCGCGAACGACGATTTCGCCACGCTGCCCGGCAGGGAGCAGCGCGCCTTTCGCGCCCATGATGGCGACGGTGGTGAGCGGTGTCGGGCGGCCCGCCGAGGTGAGGAGTTCGGTCGCCACCGAGCCGTCCGGGCGGAAGTGGTCGGCCGGTGCCAGAGTCGCAATCATGTTGGGGGCCTCGGTCTGTCCGAACAGCTGCCCCAGGACGGGCCCGATCCGTTGCAGGGCTTGTTCCAGGCGGCTCGGTGACATCGGGGCGGCGCCGTACCAGAGGCATCGCAGTGAACTCAGGTCGCGGTCGTCCAGGTCCGGGTGGTCGAGGACGCCGTAGATGACCGTGGGCGGGAGGAAGGCGTGCGTGATGCGGTGCCGTTC
This sequence comes from Nocardia sp. NPDC052254, assembly GCF_040679495.1. Lineage (NCBI taxonomy): Bacteria > Bacillati > Actinomycetota > Actinomycetes > Mycobacteriales > Nocardiaceae > Nocardia > Nocardia sp. NPDC052254. The sequence continues at coordinate 369,971 of NZ_JBFAUW010000006.1, forward strand.
GATCAACGCGAGGAATTCGCCGATGTCGGGGGACGGCATGATGACGATCTCGCCGCCCAGGCTGAGGATCGGGAAGGCGAGGACTCCCGCTGAATGTGTCAGTGGCGCGAGGGCCAGATATCTCGGGCGGTCGCCGAACGGGTAGCTCATGAGGGCGAGCGCGGTCGAGGTCATCATGTTGGTCTCGGTGAGGCGCACGCCCTTCGGGCGTCCGGTGGTGCCGCCGGTGCCGGCCAGCATGCACAGGCCGCTCTCGGGCCGTCGCGTCTGGTCGGGTTCGGCGGGATGGGCGGCGAGCCAGTCGTCGAAGCTCATCGCCCACTCCAGGTCACCGTCGAGACAGACGAGCCATTCCAGTTGTGGCAGGTCGCCGCGGATCCGGTCGACCAGGCCGGCGAACTTCTCCTGGAAGAACAGCAGCCGGCAGCCGAAGAGGTCGAACAGTTGCCGGTTCTCCTCGGCCTCGTTGCGCGGGTTCACCGGACACCACACGGCGCCGGCCCGCGAGATGCCGAAGACGCAGGTGAGTGCGAGGGGGTCGTTGGCCGACAGCACGGCTACGCGATCGCCCGCCGCGACACCGGTGTGCTGCAGCGCGCCGGCGATGTGGACCGACCGGTCGTGGACCTCGCCGTAGGTGGCGGTCACGCCGCCGGTCGTGAGGCAGGGGGCCTCCCGACCGAGCGACGTACCTTTGTCGAGATAATCCGCTAGTCGCATCGTCGGCCTCAGCGGTGGACCGTGACGATCGGGTCCAAGACGAGGCCGAAGGACCGCAGTGTTCCGAGCAGTTCGCGGTGTCCGAATGCCTGGCAGCTGGAAGCGAATCCGACCTTTCGCGGCGGGCTCTGCAGCAACTCCGCCGCGGCGTGCACGTTGAGCAGCGCGGTCTGCTTGTAGTTGCAGTTGCCGTGGATCACGCAGTGCGCGCGAGCGAGCGGACCGGAGGCGTACACGGAGTCCAGGGAGGTGTTGATCCTGGGGTTCTCGCGCGGCGGCATCTCGCTGCGAATCGCCGCGGACTGCTCGTCGATGATCCGGTACTTCTCTTCCTCGGACTTGCCCTCCATCTGCTGCAGGGCCGCGGCCACCAGTACCGGGACGCCTTGCATCAGTGGGCGATTGAACACACCGCCCAGAGCGCGGGCGTTGGCGACGCGCGGATCGTTCTTGAACCACACCGGATGGGAGGTGCCGCCCCACGGGAGTGCCAGGCCGAGGTCGTGCTGGCCCGGCACGCTGACGGTGTAGAGGCCCTCTTCGGGCGGCCATTCCACGTACTCGTTCTGCTCGAGGTAGTACGCCTTCGCGAAGGCCGCGTTGGTGAGGATCGTGTTGGTGGAGGCGACGGTGGGATGGCCCTTCCAGAACACCTGGATGTCGAGGGTGTCGAGGCCGGGGTTCTCCAGGCAGATGTTCGCGGCGATCTCACCGATCGTGTACATCTGGGCCAGTCCCGGCGTGAGAAGCAAACCACGCGAGGCGAATTCGGCGCCGTACTGAGCCTCGGCGTCGATCATCCAGTTCTGTTCGCCGTTGGTGTCGGTGTAGTGGGCCCCGATCTCCAGGCATGCCTGCACGACCTCGTGGCCGTAGCGGGCGAAGGGGCCGACGGTGTTGAGGACCACGTCGGCGCCGCGGAACGCCTCGGCCAGGGCGGCGGCGGTGTGCTGGACCTCGACGATCTCGTAGTCGGCGGTGTCGATGCCGGGTACCGCGTCGACCGCCGCCTTGATTCGGGCGTCCTCGCGGCCGGCGGCCAGGAACGGAATGTTGTACTCGCGCAGGTATTCACAGATGAGGCGGCCGGTGTAGCCGGAGGCTCCGTAGACGACGACGCGCTTGTGGGTGGGCATGGCTGAACTCCTCAGGATGTCGGTGTCGGATGCTCGGAAAGGGGTGGGCTACATGCCCATACCGCCGTCGACCGGGAGTCCGGCTCCGGTGATGAATTTCGCGGCGTCCGAGGCGAGGAAGACGACGGCGTCGGCCATGTCGTCGATCTGGCCGAGGCGCCCGAGCGGGGTCAATTCGGCGACTGCTCCGGCGGCGGCCTCCGGCGAGGGGAACAGACCCAGTTCGGCGCAGTCGACGGCGAGCTTGTTGCCCATCGCGGTCGGGGTCAGGGCCGGATAGATGGAGTTGACCCGCACGCCGTAGCCGAGTTTGCCGGATTCGGCCGCGGCGACCCTGGTGAGACGGTCGATGCCGGACTTGGTGGCCGAGTACATGCTGATGCCCGGGAACGCGATCGTCGCGGCGACCGACGCGATGTTGACTATCGCTCCCCCGTTTCCGGCCGTGCCGCCGGGACGCATGGCCCGGAACGCGTGCTTGATTCCGAGGGCGGTGCCGAGCAGGTTGACGTTCAGCATCTTCGACGCCGCGACCGGATCCAGATCGACCAGCAGATCGGTGACCTCGATACCGGCGTTGTTGACCACGATGTCCAGGCCGCCCAGGGACTGCACCGTCGTGGCGACCGCCGCTTCCCAGGCGGCGTCGTCGGTGACATCGAAGGCTACGAATTCTGCTTTGGTCCCCGATTTCCGCAGGGTTTCCACGGCCTGATGTCCCGCGTCCACATTGACATCACCGATTGCCACCGAGGCGCCCGCCGCCGCGAGCGCCTGCGCCATTCCCGCTCCCAGCCCTTGCGCTCCGCCAGTCACCAGTGCGGTGCGTCCGGCCAGGTTGTAGCTCGTCATATCCCTACCTCTTCGTTGAATTCGCCGGTACCGGGACCCGCGAGTGCGATATGGGACACAGCCATCGAGCGATGTGTCGCAGGACACAGTAAGTGGAAATCTTGACAGTCGTCAAGACTTCTCTTGACAGTCGTCCAAAATTTCTTGGACAGTCGTCAAACGTGCGCTGTACGGGCACGGCTACACTACGCAGACAGACATGATGTGACCCGGCTGACAGGACTCAACGTGACGCAGGTCGCCGACCCCAAGGCCCGAGTGGAAGAACGCGCGCGCGACAAATTCGAAGCGCGGCGTACCGAGCTGGCGCAGGCCACCCTGCACACCCTGGCCGAACTCGGCTATGCCCGCACCAGCCTGCGCGAGATCGCCCAGAACTCCGAGTACTCCCACGGAGTCCTGCACTACTACTTCTCCGACAAGCTCGACCTCATCACCCACGCCGTGCGCCAATACGAGGCGATGTGCGTGACGCGATACGACGAGGTCGTCGCTTCCGCCGAGAGCGCCGATCAGCTGTACGCCGAGTTCGCCGCGACCTACTTCGCCACCCTGCGCGCGGATGCCGCGATCCACCGGCTCTGGTACGACCTGCGCAACCAGAGCCTGTTCGATGACTCCTTCCGCGCCGATGTGCTCGATATCGAGGCGCGCCGCGAGGAGATGATCTGGCGGGTGATCTCGCGCTATTGCGAATTGGCCGACGCGGCACCGGCTTTGCCGTCCGCTGTCGCCTACGTGACGATCGACGGGATCTTCCAGCGTGCGCTGCTGCACCATATCGCCGGTCGGGTGGCGGAGACCGACGCGGCGCCCGATCAGCTGAACGCGGTGTTCGCGTTGCTGACCGACCACTCCGGCTGAGACGTGCGCCGGGTGTCGTCGAACCTCGTGAGCATGAACTGATCGCGATCCTGCGGCGGAGCGCGCGAGGGCAGATCACGATCCGCTGATCGATGATTTCCGCGCAGCCGATTTCTCGGATCGGTTGCCGCAGTACACATTCGAGGTGACATTCAAGGTGCTGAACCGCAGGGCGGACTGCTCGGCAGAGGTGGGTCGGCGCATGCCCACCGATAGGACGGCACCGCTCGCCCGGCCGCCGCGACTCGTCCACGGACCGCGGCGACCGGCTCGACAACAGAAAGCGGTCACCGCCCGTCTTGCCCTTCCCTGGGGCGGCGGGTGGCGCGTTTCGTGACATCGTCGCCGGGATCCAGTCACCGCCTCCGTGGAGGCCACACGTCTTTGAGGGGTTCGCATCATGGCTTTGCGCATGTCGGCGTCACGACGACGCCGCGGGTATCGGCGAATGGGTTCTTTCGCAGCAGCCGCGGTGGTCGCCGTCGCACCGATGTTCATCGCGATTCCGCAGGCGAACGCCGCAGCCGTGGTCGAGCGCATCGACCGCGACGGTCAGCAATGGCAGATGTATGTCCGCTCTCCGGCGATGAAGCGGACCATTCATCTCGATGTGCTGGTGCCGAAGAATCAGTCGAAATCCCGGCCGACAGTACTGCTGCTGGACGGAAACGGGGCAACGGAATCACAGCCCAAGAGCACCTGGACCCTGCGCGGCGGCGCCAAGGAATTCTTCGCCGACAAGCCGGTCAACGTGGTGATGCCCGTCGGCGGCGGCGGTACCTATTACACCGACTGGCTCAAGGACGATCCCAAACTCGGGCACCAGAAATGGGAGACCTTTCTGACCTCGGAACTGCCACCGTTGATCGACCGCGAGCTGAACGGCAACGGGGCATACGCGGTGGGCGGGCTGTCGATGGGGGCGGGAGCGGCGGCCATTCTCGCCGTGCGGCACCCCAAGATGTTCCGCGCCCTGGCCGCCTTCAGCGGCTGCTACTCGGCCGACGGTGTCGGCCAGCTCTCGGTGCGCCCGGTGGTCGATGCGAAGGGCGGAAACGCCGACAACATGTGGGGTGGCGCGGGCAATCCGGAGTGGGATGCGCACGATCCGATGAAACACCTCGACGCGCTGCGTGGAAAACCGGTCCACCTGTACGTCGGCACGGGCGTGCCGAGCCTCGATGACGCCGTGTTCGACGGCAACTGGTCGTGGCCGAACGATCCGTTCCGGGCGAGCGAGATCGAAAACGTCTCCCACGAGTGCACCGGAGTCACCGGCAGCGCGATGGGGCTGTCGGGCGCCGACGTCTCGACCGACTGGGCCGCCGTCGGCGTCCATTCGTGGCCGTACTGGAAGGCCGCTTTGCCCAAGTCCTGGCCCACCTTGAAAGCTGGCCTGGGCGTATAGGTTCGAGCTCGGCGCTCACACTCGGGACGGCTACCGCCGCACCTCCTGCGATCTCGCGGGAGGTGCGGCGGTTGTGCGTCCGGACCTGGTCGTCTGGCGATCTGGAAGGCACCGCCTCCGCCAGACCCACTGGGGCACAGGATCACAACGGCCGGTCGCGCCATCGGCCGGCGGTCATGAAGTGGTTGCCAGCCGATCGGGTCCGGTATCTCCGAAGACTCCCAGCGGTTGACAGGGACCGCGGCACAGCAGACACCGGCGAGATCTTGCATGAGTTCCGGCGGATGTCTGTCGGCCGAACACACGACTGTGCGGCGGGAAATACCTGATTGACTGGAACAGGGGCCGCCAATCGAAATCCTTTGGCCGGCACTGCCGTAGCCGATTCGGGGTACGAGGAAATCCTCACAGTCCGCCCTGCGCGAAGCAACGGGGACGACGTACACGCCCAGCGGATCCACACCCGATCCGCTTCACACAATCGGAGTACACGCATGACCACCCTCCGCACCGGCGCAGACATCGCACTGCTGACGGTCGCCGCGACCGCAACCACCCGCGGTGTCGCCGGCGCCGATCCCACCCCGCCGGCGATCACGGCTCCCGCCGGACAACAGGGTGCCGAGCGTGGCGTGGAACCGGACCGGATCGTCCCGCACGACTCCATGTTCTCCGGCGGCGCACCGGTTTCGCTGCGCTGACCGGGATCGGCGCCGGGGCGGTACGACCACGCGGCCGCGCCGGCGCCGAGAAACCGATTCATCCATCGAAAACCCTCGAGACAGCCCGATTGCCGGCTGCCGCGGCTGGATTTTCATTCTTCAGAGGTGTCACGAACCCATGAACAGTCCCTTGATCATCACCGCACTCAGCACCGTGTGCCTCGGCGCGGTCACCACGGTGGGCACGACATTCCACCGGCCGCGATTCGGGATCCGGCGGGCCTTGGGAGTCCTTGGCGCGGCGGTATTCTCGATCGGCTTGGCCGGCGGCGTCATGGCACAACCAGCGGTCGCGTCCAGTGGCCCGCAACTGATCGCGGTGCACGAAGTCGCGGGTTGCGGACCCGACTCCTACGTCAATTCCGATGGCCGGTGCGTTCACGACCCCCAATCGTCGGCCACCGCGCCGGACGGTGCCACTGCTCAATGCTCCGACGGCACCTACTCGTTCAGTCAGCATCGCTCGGGCACCTGCTCCAGGCACGGTGGAGTTTCCCGCTGGCTCTGACACACACGTGACCCTGCCGACACCCGTTAGCGGCTCGCGGCGGGGTCTGATAGAGAATACGGTTGTGAGCACCACCTTCAGCACTGGGATCGAACCTCGCCCTGGCGGGCCATCGGGCGCCGTCGGTCCAGCGGCACTCCTCACCTGCTGATTCGATGTCGGACCACGAAGCACCGGAACCGCGGACCGCGCCCAGAACGACGGGCGCGGGAACGCCGAAGGTCATCCCGCTGCCCCGGCCTCCTCGACGCGTGGCGGACGACATCGGCAGGCCTGCTCGTAAGACGTGGCGTTCGGAGGGCGCCAGCGTCTACGATCCGGCGCCGACCAGCCCCGTCATGCGGTCGGAATTGCAGCGGGAGACGGGGTCGTGGCCGGTCGATCGCGGTGCGGCGTGGCAACGCCCGGCGGCTGATCCAGGCGATGGCGACCGGGATGGGACTGTCGTCGAGCTCGACGAGTTGCGACGGAGACGAACCGGTGACCGCGCCGTGGCCGTCGGAATTCGGCGCGTGGCCACACCGCGCCGCATCGTGAGAGCGGGTGAGCGATCCGGTGACCAGAACGGCAACGGTGATCGCGGGGGTGCTCAGGATTCCTCGTCGGCGGACCAGACGCACCCGGTCTCGGTCTCCCCGGACCACCCGCACTCGAGGATCCAGCCGACCTGAGGGCATTCCGACGAACTGGCCCAATTCGACTCCGGTACCGAAGAGTTCGTCGGCGGCGCCGGGCAGGTTCGAGCAGGCCCCGCCGCACCGGAGCGGGAACGTGTCCCGGTCGCACCACCCCGATGTGAATTATTCGAAGATGTTGTGGCAGTGCGGAGATCGCACCGTTCCGGCCGTGAACAGCGGCGAACGCGTGGCATTCGGGACCGGCGCATGCCGACGGCCCGGTCCCTGCGGACCGGGCCGTCGGCGGTCTCTGCCCCTGCGGCGGGTCAGCCGCCCGCGCGGCGGCGGAAGGTGCGCTTTCCGCCCGCTCGAGCGTGGGTGCCGTGCACCTTGGCGGAGTTCGGGGTGGATCCGCCCGCGGACGCGTGGCCATCCTTTCGTGCGAGGGCCTCGCGGAACTTGCGCTTGGTCGCCTCTTCGGGCGATTCAGCTTCGACCACCGGATTCTCGGTGGGGACTTCTCTTTCTTCGGCCATGGGAGCAAGCCTGCCACCTGCCCGGGACCGGGGGCGAATGGACGCGGGCGCGTTGGCCGACGCGCCGTGGTGCCGAGCGACGGTCCCAGTAGGGTGGGAAACGATGGGAAAGCGCGGTTGCTCGATGCCGGTCACGGAGACAGTCCGATGAGGCCGCCGAGTGTGCTGTGGCGCGAGGGTGAGCACGCGACCACCGCACAGCCCGGTTCGGCGATGATCTCGGATCTGAATCTCGACCGCGTCTTCGCCGAGATCGCGGCGTCGGGCGGCAGTGACTCCGTCGATCGCCTGTTGCGGGCGCCGCTGCTGAACAGCGAGGATGTCGAGTATCGCCGGGAGGTCTTCGAGGACCTTTCAGCACCGGAGGTCCGTGCGCAGCTCGAGACATTCTCGCGGTCGATGGGCAATATCCGGCGGCATCTTTCCGCGCTGAGCGCCGTACGGCATCCGATCGTCCGGTCCCGGCTGCACCTGGATTTCGCGAGTGCCTACTGCCGGACCGCGCTGTCGCTGCAGCGGGGCCTGGACGGCGTCGCACTCGCGTCGCGTGGGCTGCGGTCGTGGCGGGCGTATGTGAATGCCTATGTCGCCGGCGCCGAGTTCGAAGGGCTGACGTCGGGTTGCGCGGACGTACTTGCCGGCCTGGGAGAAATCCGTTACTCGATGCGGATCGACGAGCATCGGATGGTGATCGAAGAGGCCAGTGGGGCAACCGATTACGCCGCCGAGGTCGAGCGCTTGTTCCAGCCGTTCGCGGCCGGGCGGGCGGCGGGTGGTCCCGGCGATATTCGACGGTCCACCGATGTGCACCCGGTCGAAGAGCGCGTTCTCGACGAGCTTGCCCAGCTGTTCCCGCTCCCGTTCCGCCGGATGATGGAGTACTCGGATTCTTGCGGTGATTTTCTGGATCCGGTGATCGAACGCGTCGCCGATGAATTTCAGTTCTACTTTTCGTATCTCCAGCTGATCGACAAACTGTCCGACCGGGGCCTGGAATTCTGCCTTCCCGAGGTGACCGATTCGTTCGACGGCATTCGAGTGGAGGGCGCGTACGATCTGGCACTCGCCCTGAAGAGTTTCGGCGAAGCAGAGTTGCCCGTCGCCAACGACTATCATCTTTCCGGCGATGAACGCATCGTCGTCGTCACCGGCCCCAACCAGGGCGGCAAGAGTACCTTCGCTCGAATGTTCGGGCAGGTGACCTATCTCGCGTCGCTCGGCTGCCCTGTTCCGGCGCGGTACGCCCGAACAATGCTCGCCGACGGGATATGGACCCACTTCGAGCGGCGCGAGCAATCCATCGATGCGGCAGGCAAACTCGAGGGCGAACTGACCGCGATCAACGAAACGCTCGAGCACGCGACCGATCGCACGGTCATCATCCTGAACGAGAGTTTCAGCTCGACCGCCACCGTGGACGCTCGCCATATCGGTGAGAAAGTCCTGCGGAAAATATCGGGGCGAAAATCCATCGCGCTGTTCGTGACATTTCTCGATGAACTGTCGGGGTTGGACGGTGTCGTCAGCATGGTTGCCGGGGTCGGCGCCGAGCCGACGCTGCGGACCTTCAAGGTGGAACGAAAACCCGCGGATGGCAGGGCCTATGCCGTGGCCCTCGCCGACCAGTTCGACCTGTCCTATGACGCCGTTGTCCGCCGGGTGGCACGGTGAGGGTCGATCTCCTCGGACCGGCGGGGTGGGGGCGGTCCCAGGTCACGCAGAACGGTCACACCGTCGCCGACGATCTCGAGTTGTCCGCGATGTACGACGCGATGGCGGATGGCGACCAGTTCATCCGCACCGTCGTCGCCGATGTCGTTCCACGGTCGTCGACCGATCCGGAGGTCATCGAGTACCGCCAGCGCGTGGTGGCCGACAGCGCTACGCATCCGGCGCTGGTGCGGGATCTGTATGCCATCGCGACCGACGCCGCCGGTGCGCGGCGGTGGATGGTGGGCCGCGACCGCAGCGCGCGAGGAAAACTGCACTTGTCCCTGGAACCACTCAGCAAGCTGATCGGCTTCCTGCGACTCCTGCGATCCACCTGCGAATCGAATTCCGCGCAGTTCACCTCGGCCGGATTCCGCGGATTGGCCGACCGGCTCGCCGCCACATTCGGGGACGAATATCTCACCGAAGTCGAAAGTTGCCTGCAGGCTCTGCGATTCGAGCACGGCTTCGCGATCAGCGCGGTCCTCGGCGCGGGGGGTGGGATCGCCGGAACCGTCTTGCACGAACCGCCGGGACAACCTCGACGCCGGCAATCGGTATTCGGCAATCGAAAACGCCATGAGGTGGAGATTTCCCCGACCGACGAGAGCGCGAAGCTGTTCATCTCGCGCCTTGTCGGAGGGAGCCTCGATCGCGTCGCCGACGTGGTCTCCGACACCACCGACGCGATCGTCGAATTCTTCCAAGCCCTGCGCACCGAACTCGCCTTCTTCGTCGGTTGTTCGAATCTCTTCGAGCGACTGCGGAACGACGGGTATGCCCTGTGCTTCCCGACCCCACTACCCCGTGGCAGTGGCGCCTCCTTCAGCTGCCGCGCCCTGCGAGACCCCGCGCTCTGCCTGTCGGGCGGGCAACCGGTCGCGGGGAACTCGATCGACGGCGGGGGCACACTGCTGACCGTCGTCACGGGCGCCAACAGCGGCGGCAAGTCGACGTTCCTGCGCAGTCTCGGCGCCGCTCAGATCATGATGCAGGCGGGCATGTTCGTCGTCGCGCAAGCCTATGCGGCAGATATCAGGGACGGAATCTTCACCCACTTCCGCATCGAAGACGACTCCTCGATGACCTATGGCAGGTTGAAGGAGGAGCTGGTGCGGATGCGCGAGCTCACGAACCGCATCACCCCGGCGTCGCTGGTGCTGTGGAATGAACCGCTCGCCTCGACGAGCGAACGCGAGGCCGCCGAAATCCTGGCGCCGATCACCGAGGCGCTGCTCGCGTCGGGCGTGAAAGTGGTTGTGGTGACGCACCTGTACGATTTCGCGTCCGAGCTGTCGCAGCGCGGGCGAGCAACCGATTTGTTCCTTCGCGCGCAGCGGCGGCGCGACGGTTCGCGCACCTTCCAGCTGGAAACGGGTCCGCCGGCGGCAACGAGCCACGCCATGGATGTCTATCGGCACGTCTTCGGTCCCGACGACGGCCCACGTCCCCAATCCTGATGCGCTGTCCGGCGGCGGTATGACGAACACCGAGTCGTTCGGAGGTCACCGAGATCTATTGTGAGACAGCGAGATAGCCCTCCCCGTATCGCAGTGAGGTCTGCTGCCAATCATGCGCGCCGCGCATCACGGTGCGCACCGCGTCGGTCTGGTAGCGCATGACCGCGGCGTGTTCGGCCTCGGTCAGCTCGAGGGTTTCACACATCTGGTCGAGGCGGCTCTCGAGCAGGAGGAACTGCTCGGAACGCTCCCTGATCATGTCGAGCACCACGTCGATGGCGGCGGTTCTACCGAGGTCGCGCTGCTGTTCGACGGTGAGCACGAGGTTGCGGTCGCCGATGGCCGCCTCCTTCTCCACCGAGATGATCTCGTTGTCCAGCACGACGACCTCTGCGGCGAGGGTGCGCAATCGGGTCAGGGTCGGGGCGGCGAAGGCGCGGTCGGGAATCTCGTAGTGGCCGAGACGTTCCGCGATATCGATGATCGGGTAGGTGCCGCTGGTCTCCTGCCGCAATGTCAGCTGGTCGGCGAATGTCGGCCAGGTTCCCGGTGCCCGGTTCGCCGCCTCGTCGACGTGACCCGCGATGTAGTTGCGCCAGTTGGTCGCGGCGCGGCGGCACCACGCGGGCGACATGCCCGCCCGGCTGCGATCCCACAGATCGGCGAAGGCCGCGACGACGGGCGGATCGGTGGCGTCGACGGCACCGATCGGCCGGTCCAGGACGGCGATCGTCGCGGTGGTCAGCGCGCGAGCGTGCTCGACCGACCGGCCCGGAGTCCCGTCGAACAGGTCGTCGAACAGGAAGAACCAGCTCATCTGGTCGACGCCGAGGTCCAGGTCGGCACCGGTGACGGCCGGATGGAACCGACCCGCGAGCTCGGCATAGGCGCCTTGCAGGTGCCGCTCTCGCGCGCGCTGGTCGGGTAGCAGGCCGAACGAGGTCGGCCAGTCCAGATGCTTGGCCCGCGCGCGTCCGACATCGACGCTGATGCGCTGGGGAAACGGGATGTGGGAGGCAATTCCCTGGGGCACGGTGTGGCCTCGAATCTGCCGGCGATCGGCGAAAGCTCTACTCGGACAGTGCGGATACCGGCGTCGGGACCATCGTGAGCCCCTTGGCCTGGACCAGGGCGACGCACTGTTCGCGCACGGTCGTTCCCGGTGCGGGCACGAGGCGCCACCGGCGCATGATGGTCGCGATGGCCACCAGCATGGTGTTCTGCGTGAAATGCTCACCGAGACAACGGTGTTTACCCATACCGAAGGGCATGAAGCAACTTCGCGGCAGGTCCTTGGCGGACCCGTCCAGCCAGCGCGATGGGTCGAACTCACCCGGGTTGCCGTACTGCTGTTCGTGCCGGTGCAGGGTGGTCAGCCCGAAGGCCACTTCCCCGCCGGCCGGAATGTGGTACCCGGCGAGTTCGATGTCGTGCAACGGCCGCCGGGTCAGCATCCACGTCGGAGTGTGCAGCCGGAGGGTTTCGGTGATCACGGCCGACGCGTAGGTCAGCCGTTGCAGATTCTCGAATGTCAGTGGCTCGGCGCCCAACTCGGTGTCGATCTCCTCCCGGAGCCGTTGTTCGACGTCCGGGTGACAGCTGAGTTCGTGGAACAGCCAGGCGAGCGTGGTTCCCGGGGCTTCGGCGCCCGCCACGACGAGATTGATGATCTCGTCCTGGAGTTGTTCATCGCTCATCGCCGCGCCGGTTTCCTGTTCGCGGCCGGCCACCAGCACGTCCAGGATGGAGGCTCTGGTGTCGATGTCGCCGGGGTCCGCGGCATCGACCATGGCGCGGTAGCGGCCCACGATTTCCACTACCGCCGAGGACATTTGATGGCGTGCGCGTTTGATTCTGAGATTCACCGGAAGGGGGATCTGTTCCATCCACGGTGCCGGATACAGTGATTGCGCGACGATGCCCGCCATGAAGCTGGGGGTCGCCACCTTCACCTGCGCGGCCGCGTCATCGGCGAGTTCGTTCCGGAACAGCGCGCGACAGAAGATCTCCATGGCCAGATCGTGCATGAGCAGGTTCATGTCGTGCGGCTGCCCGGTACGCCACGTCCGGGTTCGCTCGTCGGCGATGGCGATCATCGTATCGGTGTAGTTCTCGATCTGGCGCATGTGCAGTGCGGGCCGAATGAGCTTGCGCTGCTTGCGATGTGGCTCGCCCTCGAGAACGGTGAGCCCGTTGCCGAGCACCTTCTCGGCCTTCTCGAAGATGATGCCACGACGGAACTCCTCGACCCGCTCCACCAGGACGGTGTGGACGAGATCGAGCGAGTTCAAAAAGTACATCGGCCGGCCGCCGAGATAGATCGTGACGATATCCCCAAGGGGCAGTAGAGATTCCAGGAATTCGAGCGGATCACGTAACAGGGCCGGCAGATGCCCGACGACGGGTAGCCGCCCGGGCGCGATGGGAGGGGCAGGTTCAGCGGCGGACTTCTCGGGACTCATCGAAGCATGGGCCATGATGTGAAACCTCCGACATCGAACTGCGTCCGCATACTTCCCGCGGGCGGTAGTCGTCGACCGTAACGCTCGACGAGAAGCTCACCACTGCAGGGAATTACGCGGACGGCCCCGTTCTAGACCTCCGGCTCCTGGCGACTGCGGTAGCCGAGGAGTCCTTCGACGCCGCGCAGGAAGGTCTGCCCGATCGGTTTCGGATCGGTGAGGCAGCCTGCGGCCATGGCACCGTCGCGCAGCATGACGAAGTGCCGGGCGGCGGGTTCCGCATCGGCCTTTCCGGTGCCGGCGAACAGCTCGGTCATCGTGGCCAGGAACCACTGCCGGTGCGCGAGGACGGCCCGGTGGACCGGGTGGGCCGGATCGGGGTATTCGGCCGCGGCGTTGAGGAACGCGCAGCCTCGGAAGCCGGAGCGCCCGATGTCGTCGGCGATGGATCGGGCGACCGTCCGGATGACGTCGTCGGGGCTCGCGTCCGGTGTGCGCGCGGTATCGATCCGCGCGCGGATCGCCTCGTCGGTCTGGGTCAGGTAGGCGACGAGGAGGTCGTCCTTACTGCGAAAGTGCCGGTAGAGCGTCGCCCGCGTCACCTGCGCCTCGGCGATGACACGGTCGACGCCCACCGCGTGCAGGCCCTCGGCGTAGAAGAGACCGGCCGCCGTGTTGAGCAGGCGCGTCCGCGCTTCCGACATTCGCTTCCCATCCGATCTCTCGACGTGTCGTTCCAACCTAGCAGAAAGAACGATCGGTCTTGACAGCCCGTGCCGGAATGCTGCAACCTCATGTGTACCGATCGTTCTTTCTTCTTCCGATCGGTCACCACATCACCCACCGAGAGGGATCCGATGTCCACATCAGTCGCCACCACCACCGCTCCCGACACGACCGGCGGCAGCATTCGAACGCTGCGAAACCTGTATTACGTCCGATTCGGTTTCGCCATCGCCTGGGCGGTGTCGATGATGGTGGTTGCCGAGACGATCGACGCGGGAACCGTTGTCCTGCTGGTGATCTACCCCCTGTTCGACCTCGCCGCCGCGGTGGTCGACTTCCGCTCCGCCGGCGCCACGCGCGCGAGGGCGCCGCTGTACATCAATATGGGATCGAGCCTGCTCACCACCGTCGGATTGGGGTTCGCGGTCGGTTCGGGTATCCCGGATGTGTTGCGGGTGTGGGGTTTCTGGGCGATCACCGCGGGGCTCGTGCAGTTGATCGTCGCGGTCCTGCGCTACCGGCTCGGTGGTCAGTGGGCGATGATCCTCAGCGGAGGAATCTCGGTTCTCGCCGGAAGCAGCTTCGTCCTGATGGCCGGCGCGGCGGACGCGTCACTGACGACCATCGCCGGGTATGCGGCGCTGGGCGGGGTCTTCTTCCTGATCTCCGCGATTCGCTTGCACCGCACCACCGCGAAGGCGGCCGATCACTCCGCCATCGCGTGAGGTCGCTCGACCACGCTGGTCGGCACCTTCGGCAGCGCCCCGGGATGCTCCCGGCCGAGCCAGGCCAGCAGTTCCTCGCGCACCGCGCAGCGCAGGGTCCAGACATCGTCGGCGTTGCGGGCGGACATGGAGGCTCGAACCTGGATACCGAAGGGGGTGCTGTCGGTGACCAGGAGGTTCCAGTTGCGGCCGTCCCAGTCGTCGCGGCTGCGCAGATATGCGTGCAGGTGCTCGCGCAGTTCGTCGACCGGGGTGCTGGTGTCGAGGTAGAGGAAGACGGTGCCGGTGATCTGGGGACCACCCTTGGACCAGTTCTCGTACGGCTTGGAGTTGAAGTACGAGACCGGCATGGTGAGGCGGCGGTCGTCCCAGATCCGGACGGTCAGGAACGACAGGGTGATCTCTTCGATCGTGCCCCACTCCCCCTCGACCACCACCGTGTCGCCGATCTTCACCGAATCGCCGAAGGCGATCTGTAGCCCGGCCATCAGATTGGCGAGCGTCGATTGGGCCGCCACACCGGCGATGATGCCGATGACACCGGCGGAGGCGAGCAGCGAGGTGCCCAGGGTCCGCAGATTCGGGAACAGCAGCAGGATGGCGACGGCTGCGGTGGTGATCGCCAGCACGGTGGTGATGATGCGGCGGACCAGCGTCAGCTGGGTGTGCAGGCGCCTGACCCGGGCGGTGTCGGTGGCCCGCCGGGCGTACTTGTCGAGTGTGTTCTCGGCGATCGCGTCCACGGCGCGCATCACCAGCCACGCCGCGGACAGGATCGCCATCGCCGCCAGAACATTGAGCACGACGTCGTCGTGGCGCAGGTCGATCTGTGCCAGCGGATAGGTGAAGTGCAGAGCGATCGTCGCGAGGAACATCTGCAACGGCAGATGGACGCGCCGCAACAAGGCGGGCAGCCGGTTCCGGGGACGCCTGTCGGCGGCGCGGGACAGCAGGCGGTCGGCCACCATGCCGATTGCGATGGTGACCGCGAGCGTCACCGCGAAGACCACCAGCGGTCGAAGTACCTGCTCCAAGGCTTCCAACTCCTTGCGACGACTGCATCTCGGGCTTCTGGCCACGGTACCGATGGAGCCCGGAGCTCGCATCGGCCCGGGGCTGTGGGAAATTCGACATCCGGATCGGATGCGGCACGCGGTCCGCCGGAGTACGCGCCGCGGCGATCACTCAGCCCAGCGATGCACTCGCCGCGCGCAACTCGTCCAGTGCCGCCACCGCGCACCGGGCGAGCTCATCGGATGTATCACCCTGCCCTGCAATCCATTCGGCGAAACCGCGCTTGAACGCGAGGCCGCCGAGTTCACTCGCCAGAGCCGCGGTGACACCGGGAACACCGCGCGCGATGAGCGCTTCGGCCATCGCCGCGGTGAGGCCGACGCTCTTGAGGGCGTCGCGTTCCTGGAGTTCGGTGCTGGCGGCGATGGCGGCCTGCACCCGGGGGGCGAGTTCGCGGTTGCCCGGTCCCATCGCGGTGGCCGCTCGCCGCAGTCCCGCGGCCACCGCTTCCAGCGGGGTGGCGTTGCCGGGGGCCTCGGCGATGCCGTCGGACAGCAGGCGGCCGAGTGTCTCCTGGCCGGCCGCCAGGAGTTCGCGCTTGTCCGGAAAGTGCCGGAAGAAGGTGCTTTTCGTGACGCCGGCGCGTTCGGCGATCTGCGCGACCGTGGTGGCGTCGTAGCCCTGCTCGGTGAACAGGTCCACGGCCGCCACGACGAGGCGGTCACGTGCGCCTGGTTCCCATCGAGCCATGGGGTCATCATATGTGATGGGACAAGAGTCTCATCGGTGGTAGCGTGACGGGACAAAGGTCCCATCACGGAGGAGAGACTCATGCACGTATTCGTCACCGGAGGTACCGGCCTGATCGGTTCGGCCGTGGTCGCCGAACTCCTGGGCAATGGCCACACCGTGGTCGCACTCGCCCGATCCGACGCCTCGGCCGCGGCCGCGAAGGCCGCCGGCGCCGAGCCCGTACGCGGCGGCCTCGGCGACCTGGACGTGCTGCGCGCAGGAGCTACCGGCGCCGACGGGGTGATCCATCTGGCGTTCGGCAACGACTTCAGCAGCCCCGAGGCGCTGGCGGGCAATGTCGCCGAGGAGAGCGCCGCGGTCGAGGCCCTGACCGCGGAACTGATCGGCAGCGACCGGCCTTTCGTGATCGTCTCTGGCACGCCCTGGGTTCCGGGCCGTGCCTCCACCGAAGCCGATCCGACGTCCACCGACGGACCCGTGGGCGGTCGCGGTCTCACGGTGACCGCCGTGCTGGAATCGGCGTCGCGCGGGGTGCGGAGCTCAGCGGTGCGGCTGCCGCGCACGGTCCACAATCAGGGCGACGGCGGCTTCGCGGGACTACTGACCCGGATCGCCCGCCAGACCGGAGTGTCCGGCTATCCGGGCGACGGGGCGCAGCGCTGGCCCGCGGTGCACGCGCTCGACGCGGCGGTGCTGTTCCGGCTCGCACTGGAGAAGGCAGAGCCCGGGACCGCGTGGCATGCCGTGGCCGACGAGGGTGACCGGGTGGCCGATATCGCGGCGGCGATCGGGCAGCAGCTGGGTCTGCCGGTCGAGTCGGTTCCGGAGCAGACCTACGGTCCGCTCGGCCAGATCTTCGCGACCGATCAGCCCTCGTCCAGCGCGCACACCCGCGAGACCCTCGGCTGGGAGCCCACACACCCCGGGCTGCTGGCGGATCTCACGAACATCCGTCCCTGACCGGAACGACGCGATCATTCTGCGGGACAGAGATTTTCACATGTCGGCCGGTACACCACGACGGGTGTACCGGCCGATCACGATGCGGAGCCGTTCGCGGCGGTGAGCGGCGAAGCCGCATGCGGCGGGCCGCCGGGCACCGACGGCGTGGTCGACGCCGGTCGGGCCGGTGACAGCCGAAACCACCGCCCCGCGCGACTCGACAGCCGCATTCTCGTGAACAGACCGGGTCCGGCGGGACCGGGCGACGTGAACCGCGCCACAACCCCAATTCGATATAGATTCGACCCAAAGCAAGAATTCGTATTCCTATTGTTCTCCTTCCGGTAAGAACAATCCCTTCCCGCGACTTGTCCGAATTGCCCGTACCGCCACCACAATACGTCGCGGACAACACTCGCCGACCACTCCCCAATCTTGGGAAAGGGAATATTTCAAATCGTATGTATACTGCCGATCGCAGTGCGCTGCACTGCGATCGGTGATGTTCGGCAACGATGAGGCGAACACACCGACGCGTGAATCGAGAACCACTTTGATCGCCTCAAACCCGGTGGCACTCCCCTCCTTCTCTGTGATCCACAACGTGGCGATACTCCGGCGCGTGACGTGAGTCGCTGACCGGATTTCCCTCCACGAACTCCCTCGGTACCACCCTTTTCGACGCTGTCGGCGTGTGGATTCTCCCTGCGCCTGGCAATCGCGTCGTTTCGTGCATCTTCAATCACGGAGAAACGATGAAACCGCATGTGCTGATCCTGCACAGATGGCGAGACTTCTTCGCCACCTACGACACCTATCTGGATCACTCCGAATACTCCGTCACGTATATCTGTTCGCCGGCAGGCCGGAATTCCGTGCCACCGGCGGCCGCCGGCATTCGCGTCGTGGACCTGAGCGACGCCGCCACAACCATCGACGCCGCGGACCAGCTCGTGGCCGACTTCGGGCGGCCCAGCCACATCGTGGCATTGAACGAAATGGATCTGTACCGAGCCGCCGAGCTTCGTGTCCGATTCGACACCCCGGGCGATCGACCCGAGCGCACGGCGGTCTTTCGCGACAAGCTCACCATGTACCGCACGGTGGCCGCGCACGGAATCGCATTGCCCGATTTCGCCGAAGCTGTCCAGCCGTCCGACATCACGGACTTCGCCACCCGGCACGGCTGGCCGGTCATCACGAAACCCCGTGTCGGCCAACTGAGTTACGGATTCCAGCGCTTCGACGAACCGGGACAGCTGCCGGACCCGGGTGCCGCCTGGGACGAGCCGACACTCGTCCAGGCGTTCTGTTCCGATCCGGTGATCCACATCGATGGTGTCTGGACCGGTGCGACGCTGGGGCCGTGGCGGCCCTCCCGCTACATCAACACCTGCGCCGAATTCACCGACGGTGGAGTGCTCGGCTCGGTGGAGATCGACGACAGCGAAACGATCCGCCGGACAGCGGAATTCACCGCGACGGTGTGTCGTGCGCTCAGCCCCGGAGCTCCGCTGGTGTTCCATCTCGAGGCATTTCTCGGCAGCGGGGACGATCCGCACCTTCGCTTCCTCGAGATCGGCGCGCGAGCCGGCGGCGCCGAGGTCCCGTTCGTATGGCGCGAAGTCCACGGCTACGACTTGCTCGAAGCCCACACCCGTATCCAGCTCGGGGAATCGCCTCGAGCCGAACAGCCGGGCGACGATCGTACCGGCGGCTGGCTACTGATCGCCCCGGCCACGCCCCCGCCGTTCCGGGTCGTCGAGGCGACCCCGGCGCCTGTCCCGGGCGAGCCGTACGCAGCGATCGTGCCCGAGCCGGGTTCCGTGGTCGTGGACACCTCCGGGTATGCGATGGGTAAGGCCCGGTTCCGGTTCGCGGGATCCCGGTCCGGCGAAGTCGAACAGGCGATTCTGGACACTGCCGCCGGATTCCGGATCACCTGTGCGCCTGCCGAGGTGGTCGCGGCTCGCCCGCACATCCTGGTGCTGCATCGGGTGCGCGGCCTCGCCATCCCGTATGCGGAGGTCATCGATCACGAGTCGAACGCGGTCACCTATGTGTGCCCGGTCTCCGCTCGTGACGGCGTGCCGCCCGGCGCCGCCGAGGTGATCGTGGTCGACGACATGTCCGGAGCCGCCGCGGCGGCCACCGTGCTGTGCGGACGGCACGGCACTCCGGATCGAATCGTCGCGTTGAGCGAGTTCGATCTGCTGACCGCCGCGCAGTTGCGGGCGGAATGGAATGTGCCCGGTGATCGGCCCGGCCATATCCTTCTATTCCGCGACAAACTGCTGATGGGCCAGGCGATACAGACCGCCGGGATCGCGATCCCGGAGTTCGCCGCCGTCTCGACCGAGGTGGATGTACAGCGGTTCGCCGAGGACGTCGGATATCCGGTGATCGTCAAACCGGCGCTGGGTGCGGGCAGCCGCGGTGTGATGCGATTGGACGGGCCGGCCGATCTCGCGTCGCTGCCGGATCTGGATACCGAACCGTGGCTGGTGCAGCGGTTCTGCCCGGGCGACATCGCCTTCGTCGACGGGGTGTGGACCGGGGAGCGTCTGGGACCGTGGCGCCCGTCGATCTACCTGGATACCTGTCTGAGTTTCGCCGACGGCGGCCGGACCCTGGGGACGGTGGAGACCGACGATCCCGCGTACAACGCGGAATTGGAACCGTTCGTGACTTCGGTTTTCGCGGCGTTGAGTCCGGGCGTGCCGACCGTCTTCCATCTGGAGGTCTTCCTGGTGCCCGCATCCGGCGGCGCCATCGGAATCGAGTTCCTCGAGGTCGCCGCCCGCTTCGCCGGCGGCGAGACGGTCAACCTCTGGCGAGAGGTGCACGGCTGTGATCTGCCCGCAGAGGCGATGCGGATCCAGCTCGGGATGCCACCACACAGCCATCCGCTGGCGGACACCACGGTCGCCGGCGAACTCCTGATCCGGCCGCCACTGGATCCACCGTGCACGGTGCAGTCGACGCACCTCGATGTTCCGGACGGCCTGCGGCCCTACGCCGAAGATGTGCCGGAGCCCGGAACCACCGTCACCGAGAGCTTCGGCTATCAGGGGATCGGCGCGAACTTCCGGTTCCGAGGGCCGTCGACGGCGCAGGTGCGCGCCGCGATCGAAGCGACCGCTGCCGGATTCGGGATGCATTGCGTGCCTGTGGTTTCCGATTCGGAAGCGATGACCGTCTGATCATGGATACCTCGACCGAGATCGCCGGCGGCGCCGGCGGCATCACCCGCGACGTTCGCAGAATGCTGACGATCGTCGTATCCGGGGCCGGCCTCGCGGCGGGCGTGTATCTGACCTCCGGCATCCTGTATTTCTCGCGAATCGCCCACATCTCTTCCGGGCGAATAGGTTTCGGACTCAGCATCGCGGGAGGACTGTGCGTGGCCGTCGTCGTCGCGGCCGGCCGCGTCTCCGACCGTTTCGGCCCGGGGCCGACATTGCGCTGGTCGCTGGTCTTCGCTGCGATCGCCACCGCGGCGCTGCCCTGGGTACGCGACGGGGGGACCTTCCTGGTCATCGTGCCGATCACCTCGGCCGCACACGCGGGTGCGCAACTGGCGGTGGCGACGATGGTGAGCCGCCTCGGTGACGAGAACGCCAACGAGGTGCGCGGATATCTTCGTTCGGTACTGAACGTCGGGCTGGCCCTGGGCGCGGGTGCCTCCGGACTGGTCGCCCAATCCGATTCTCCGGAGATCTATCGCGTGATCTTCCTCGGGACCGCGGTACTCCTGCTCGCGGTGGCCGCGCTCGTGGGCAGGCTTCCGCACATCGCACCGCCGGTCACGCGCCACGACGGCGCCGCGCGGGCGGTGCTTCGGGATCGGCCCTACCTCGCGCTGGCCGCACTCGACGGTGTGCTGGCGCTGCAGCACAGCATGCAGGCGGTCGCGGTGCCGTTGTGGATCGTCTCCGCGACCACCGCTCCCCGCTGGTCGATCGCCGCGGCCGACATCGCGAACACCGTCATCGTGGTGCTGTTCCAGGTCCGGGTGTGCCGTCGGGTCGCGACACCGACGGCCGGTGCGCGCGCCTATGTGTATTCGGGGTGGGCGGTGCTGTGTGCCTGCCTGGTCGTTTCGATGGCCGCCGATCACTCCACCTGGCTGTCGCTGCTCCTCGTGGGCATCGCCGCTGTGGTGCTGGCGGTCGGTGAACTATGGCATTCCGCAGCGGGTTTCGAGGTGTCCAATGCCCTGGCTCCCGCCCACGCTGTCGGCCACTACCTCGGGGTCTACGGAGCCGGTCTGCGGATCGCGCAGACGGCCGGTCCGGCGCTGGTGGCCTGGTTGTGTCTCGGGCTCGGCAAGATCGGCTGGCTGATCTCGGGTGTCGCCATGCTCGGCGCGGGTCTGCTGGCGCCGTATCTCATCGCATGGGCGGTGCGCACGCGGCCCACGGCGCCGAGCACATCCGCTGTCCAGGAGTAGGAGCTCACCTCCCCTGTCCCGGCCGCCCGGCGGTCCGGCTGCCGTGCTCAGGACGTGGTTCTCTTGCGGGACAGGGTTCGAGGGCGCTCGAGCGAGATCTCGGCGTGGGTGCCCGGTGCGGATCGGATTCGGCGGGGAGTGCGCGGGTGTGCGTGATCCGGCGACGGTCCTCGTGGCAGGTATCGAGCAGGCGGCGTTGTCGCAGCGTGTCGGGTGTCACTGCGGTGGCGGTCTCGATCATCGGGAGCTTCGCGAAATGATGCTGTGCGGAGACTTAGCTTTTATTCGTGACCCGGAATCAGACCTTCCCCCACCTGCTCGCTCCCGGGACCATCGGTCCCCTCACCGTGCCCAACCGCGTGGTCATGCCCGCCATGGACATGAACCTGTGTGACGACGGTGAGATCGAGCAGGGCGACATCGACCATTTCGCCGCCCGCGCGGCCGGTGGGACCGGACTGATCATCACCGGCTGCTGCGCTGTGGCCTATCCGCATGGATGTGCGAGCACCAAGGAACCGGGGCTGTCACAGGATCGGTTCATTCCGGGAATCAAGGCGCTGGCCGATGCCGTGCACGCCGGCGGCAGCAAGCTGTGCGTGCAGATGACCCACCACGGCAAGGTGGCCCGGATCGACACCGTGCAGGGGCGGCCGCTGCTGGTTCCCTCGGAACCCACCGGGTCGGCGGACATGTCCGCGCTGGGCGACAACACCGCCGAGGAGCTGCGGAAGATGGCCGCCGTCACCGGCGGTAAGAAGGCCACCTATCGCGAGGCCACCAAGGACGACATCGACTGGGTGGTGCGATGTTTCGCCGAGGCCGCGGGCCGGGTCGCGGCGGCCGGCGGCGACGCGGTCGAGATCCACTGCGCGCACGGCTACATACTCGGCGGCTTCCTGAGCCGGGCCGACAACAGGCGCACCGACGAATACGGCGGATCGCTCGAGAACCGGGCGCGGCTGGCGGTCGAGGTCATCCGCGCGGTCAAGGAACAGGTCGGCGATTCGCTGGCGATTCTGGTGCGCGTCGCCGGCCGCGAGTTCGGCGAGCAGGACGCGCTGACCACCGCGGAAGCCACCGCGGCCGCGGTGCTGTTCGAGGCGGCCGGGGCCGATGCCATCCACGTGACCGGATGGGGCCGTAATCCCTTCTCCAACTTCACCGATGGCCCGCTGCCGGACCGGGTCGGGGCGTATACCGAGCTGGCCGCGGCGGTGAAGAAGGCCGTCTCGATTCCGGTGATCACGGTCGGGCGGGTACTGCCGGAGGTCGGCGAGAAGGCGATCGTCGGGGGCGGGGCCGATTTCGCCGCCATGGGACGACAGCTGCTGGCCGATCCGGAATTGGTGAACAAGCTGAAGGCGGGGACGCCGGAGCGGGTCCGGCCGTGCATCAATTGCTATGTGTGCGTTCAGGAGAACTTCTGGGACGACACCCCGCTGTGCGCGGTGAACCCGGCGCTCGGGAACGAGACGCTGCTGCCGCTGGTGCGCACCGACACCCGCAAGCACATCGTGGTCGTCGGGGCGGGGCCGGGCGGGCTCGAGGCCGCCCGGGTGGCCGGTGAGCGCGGGCATCGGGTCACGGTGCTGGACAAGTCCGATCGGCTCGGGGGCACACTCTGGTTCTCCGGCCTCACCACACCGGACAACGAGCGGCTGCTGAACTGGTTGAAGGGCGAGGTCGCGCGGCTGGGCATCGACATCCGGCTGCGGACCGAGGCCACGGTGGACTCCATCCGGGCGCTGCGTCCGGATGTGGTCGTGGTGGCCACGGGTGCGGTGCGCGACCGCCCGGCGGTGCCGGGCGGCGATCTGCCGCATGTGCACACCGGGGATACCTTGCGCGCGTTGATGACCGGATCCGGCGACGTCTCGCGGGTACCGCCGCTGCTGCGGACCATCGCCCGGCTCGGCAAGCTGTCCGGGATCACCCGCCGGACCGCCGCGATCCGCGCCGTCACCCGCAGATTCCTGCCGATGGGCAAGAACGTGGTCGTGATCGGCGGTTCACTTGTCGGACTGGAGCTTTCGGAATTCCTCGCTGAGCGCGGCCGCACCGTGACCTTGCTCGAGGAGGGCGGGCAACTCGGGGTGCCGATGGCGATGCCGCGACGCTGGACCGCGGTGCGGCACGCGGGCGAGGCGGGGGTGACCATCCACCGGAAGGCGACCGTCCAGCGAATCACCGAGAAGTATGTGGAGTTTCGCGTCGGCGACCGGACCATGACCGCATCGGCCGACATGGTCGTGGTGGCCTCGGGGGTTTCGGCGCAGGCACCGCTGGCCGCGGCGCTCGAGGGCGTGGTTCCCGCGGTGCATGTCGTGGGTGATGCGGCACGGGTCGACTACATCGAGGGCGCGATTCACACCGCGTGGGCGGTCGCCACCACGGTGTGAGCCACCGATCCGGCTCAGCGGGCGGCGCCGAACAGATCCAGGGCGACGGGTGCGAGGTCGTCGAGGACCGAGCACTGGGCGTCCACCGCCACGACCGCTCGATGCTGTTCCGGTTCGACCGGCGGCTCGGTCAGCGCGACCGATGCGACGGGCGCTCCGACGGGAGCGACGATCTGGCAGGCGTTGCCCCCGGCTTCCTGCACGAGCACCGGATGCCCGGCGATCTGCTCGACGCGTTGTCCTCCGGTGGGATGCAGGACGTTGTCCGGATTCTGCAGGGCGAAGGTGACATTCACTGCCGGGCGGTCGATGCGCGCACCCGCGCTCGCGACACCGAACGAGCACTGGGACGGGTCCCAGCCGGGCCGGAAGGAGGTCACCGAATAGCCCTGCGGCAGGTGGGCCGTCAGCTCACAGGGGCTGCGGTCGGTGAGCGGGACCGGGATCCGGGCGTGATCGCGGCGCGGAATCCGGTTGTCGCGTACGGCCGTGATCACCGACGCGGTGGCCCGTTTCGCGACATCGCAGGTGGCGTCGCCGAAGAAGCGGGCGTCGACGGACAGGTAGCCGACCGGATCGGCGGGCGATTGCGGTTCGCGCACCGCGGGTTTCGGTGAGAATCCGACCGGAACGGTGAATCCGCACAGTGAACCCGGCACGGATCCGGCATTCACCGGCAGCGCCAAACCTTCGATCCGATGGGTCTGCGCGGTCGCGGCGCTCGCGGAATTTCCGTGACCCGCCACCGTCACGCTGACCTGCGCGAGCAGATCGGCGTCGGGCCCGCGCACCTTCAGCGTGCAGCTCGTGATCGCCGGTGTGGTCGATACCTGCGGGCTGCCGTAGGAGGCCAGGGCGGCCGTATCGATCAAGGCGCAGGGGTCGAGGGTGCGCAACTGCTCGGCCAGCTCCAGATTCCGCTTGCCCTCGTCCGCGAGCGGAATGCCGAAATCGGTGTGTGGCAAGGCGGTGACGGCCTGCGGTGCCCCACCCTTCGGTTGTGAGCATCCGGCCAGTACCAGGACCAGCAGAACCAGCATCAGTCTGCGCACGCGCACGCCCCCCTTGTGTCGGCAGTCGCCGAGCAGCCTAGACCATCAGCGCCGGGCACACATCCGGCCTCCGCTCACAGCCGTACGAGTTTCCTTATCCCCCAGCGCATTCCACGCCCGGTCCCGACGAGGATGCCGACGATCAACGCGGTGCCGAGCAGACAGCGCAACCAGTACGCGGCACCGGCCGGCGCCATGCCCATCGCCGCGTGCAGACCGTTCTGCCAGGCCGCGGCCCGGGCGGTGGCCGCGGTCACCACGAATCCGCACAGCAGCAGCACCGGTACCCGCAGGCGGCCCAGGCGCGCGTCGATATCGATGCGCCAATACCCCAGCACCGCCCGCAGCAGCGCGACCATGCCGATGGCGAAGGCCACCGGCACCGCGGTCAGGATGGCCTGCGATATGGATGTGCGGGGCAGCACGGCCGGGAGCAACGACACCACGACCGCGGCGGTGACGGCGATCAGCGTCTCGATCCGTGGCCGGGTGAGAGCGGGACGATGGCGGCGCGGGGTGACCGGTTCGGAAAGTCGGGTCGCGCGGGGCGTGACGATGGTCATGCGACGGCGCCTGCTTCGACGGCGGCGACCCGTCCGGGCTGCGGACGCAGCCGCCGCCAGGTCACCAGGCCGACGATGGCGGCTCCCAGCACGCCCAGCGCGGTGGGAGCGCCGACATGCAGCAGCTGGTCGCTGAGGCGCTCACCCGACAGTTCCGTGCCGAACAGGAACTCCGGATCCGGGGTCGCGTAGTTCTGCCGCCGGGAATTGAGATCGACACCGGTCGTCGCGACGGTGGCCAGCACATCGCAGCGGGCACGGGCAGCGGTGTCCGGGCGGGTGTCGCACGCGGCGTGCATACGCCGCTGGAGGGTGGCGTCGATCGCCTGGCGGGCCCATGGTTGCAGTGGCTGCTGACGTTGCTCGGCATAGCGCAGGAGGTCGTAGCCCAGGTCGTGTGCCTTGCACGCATCATCGAACTCACCGGGGAGTTGAATGGGCGACGAACAGTCGCCGTGCGGATTGACCAGGACCCCCTTCTCGACGACCGGCCGATAACCGGCGCCGGCGGCGAAATCGGCGGGCAGAGTCACCACCCCCGGGTGATCGCCGACCATATCGGTGACCGCCGCACGGGCCGCCGCATTCTCCACACCGGGCTTCGTCACCGCCGCCGACGCGGGCATCGCCGGCGCGAAGGCCAGCGGCACCGTGGCGGTCATCGCCGCGAGCACCAGCGAACCCACCACCTGCCGGATCCGGCCCCGAATTCGGGGCCGCGGATCTGGGGACGGTGCTGCGGCCGGCGGTATGTCGTGCCCGGCCGGACCCGGTGATGCGTCGGTCATGGATGCCGAAGGTAACGGATAAGACTGAGAAAGACCGACTCGCTACCGAGATGTTTATTCGCCGTGGCCGCGGGTACTGCGACTCCGCTGCTGATGAGAGGCGTTTTCGCTGCCGAGCAACGGTAATCCGCCGAAGCACCGAAACGCTGCGACCAGGTCTCCCGCCACGGTACGCACCCTCTCAGCGCACCGCGTGCAGGGACCCAGGAGGCAGGTATGCCGGGCGCCGGTGCGGTCGGGTAGCTGGCAACTCGGCCGTTACCCCCATGTCCCGCTCGGTGCGCGGACGCGGATCGAGCGGCACGATGGCCGGGTGGGCGCCTCCCGCTTTCGGCTCGTCCGCCGATGCCGGGGCGGCGAGCCGGGGTGATCGATACGTGGACCGGCTCACACTCGTCAATCCATTTGTCCGCGATCACATTCGACCGCGCTCCGGCATCATTCGGCGCCATCCGCGAAGGTCGACCGCGTCTCTTCGAAGCACCGCCGCGATTCGTCGCGAGCCCGAGGAGCGGAGGGTCCGGGCGGAGCTCGCACGCCCTCGCCCGCACATCCCGGGCGGGCCCAACCCTTCGGGAAGTCCGGTCCGGTGGCCCGGAATCGTCCGGACCGGAGAGTCTGTTTTCATGGGACCACCTGTGGAAACACAGATCCGCTCCGCCGCGATCCGGACGGTTGCCGCCACTCTGATGTGGCACCGGCAAACACGGCGCACTCACCAAGAAGTTCGAACGAGAAGGACCCGCACATGCTTTCCGGACTCACTCAGCTGTTCAACAATCTCTCCCTCTTCGGCGGCGACCTCTTCCACGTCAGCATCGGCGGCTGAGTCACCCACACACGCGAAAGCCCACATGGTCGTCCCTCATCGGACCGTGTGGGCTTTCCGTATGTCCGGGAGCCTCAGCGCGCGCAGGCGTCGGCGAGCTGAGCGGTCCAGCGCCGCCACTCGTCGTCGAGTCCGGTCCCGTTGCTCGCGGTGCACACCCGATCGGCGGTGGCGCCGGTATTCGTGGTCAACCAGCTGAGCACGGCGTTCTCACCGCCCGCGGCGAGCACGCCCGCGGGGCTGAACTGGACCCGCCAGCGCACGGTGCCGCGCGGGACGATCGACGGGCCGATGGCCTGCGGTGCGGCCGGATCGGCCACCGACCACAACCGGACGGTCTGATCGTCGGCACCGGTCGCCAGCAGGTGTGAGGTGGGATCGAAGCTCACCGAGCGAATCGTGCTCGTATGGCCGCTCATCGCGGACACCTCCTCGGCACGATCACCACGCACCCGCAGGATACGCACGATCTGATCGTCGCCGCCGGTCGCGATCAACGTGCCGTCGCGGCTGATCGACACCGCGTTCAGGCCGCCACGATGATCGGCCAGCACCGTCGAGGTGTGTTGATTCGCGCGCAGGTCCCAGCCGTGCAGCCGCCCCTCCCCCGACACCGCGTACAGCCGCGACCCGTCCGGCGCGAACGCCACCGCGTTCACCCAGCCGGCGGGTCCGGTCAGCGGATCGGGCCGGGCCGCGGGATGCGCCCGGTCGGTGAGATCCCACAGCTGGACGCGGGAGTCGTCGAAGGCGGTGGCCAGCAACCGCGATTCCGGGGAAAAGGCGATCTCGTGGGCGTAGCGGGCGCCGGGAACGGCCAGTGTGGCCAGCGGCCGGGGCGCGGACGGAGTGCTGGTGTCGAACAACAGGACATCACCGGTATCGGAACGGGTCACCGCGAGGGTGGCACCGTCGGGGGCGAGGGCGACGTTCTCGACGCGCATGTCGTCGGCGGGCGGAAGGACCGTGGAGATCGGCCGCGGGGTCGCGCCGGAGGTGTCCCACAGCAGCACCTGACCGTCCCAGGATCCGGTGGCCATCACCCTGCCCGAGGCGTCGAAGCTCGGGGCCTGCACCAGGCTGGTGTGCCCGGCGACCGCGGCCGGTGACAGCGTCCACACCTGCAGACTGCCCGCCTGCCCACCGGTGAGCACCTGATCGTCACCGAGGAACACGGCCGCGGCCAGCGCGCCCCGGCTGCCGTTCAACGGCATGCCGACCGGCACCGGTCGCCGCGGATCGGTGATGCTCCACAAGGCGGCGGTGCCGTCGCGCCCGGCCGTGACCAGCGTCCGGCCGTCCGGCGCGAACGCCAGCGACCACACCGCCGCCGCGCCCGCGTCCACCGGCGGGCCCAGCGCGGTGACCGCCTCGCGGTCACGCATCGACCACAGCCGGAAGGTCTGATCGTCACTGCCGGTGGCCAGCGTGGTTCCGTCCGGGCCGAAGGCCACCGCATGGATGCTCAGCTCCTGACCGGTCAGCGGCGCCCCGAGCGGATGCGCGGTCGCCGGATCGGAGACGTCCCACACCAGCGCCGTCCGATCGTCGCCACCACTGGCGAGGGTGTTTCCGTCCGGAGCGAAAGCGACCGTCCGGGCCGGGCCGGTGTGCCCGGTCAGGGTCGTGGTCGTACCGGACAGCAGATCGTGCAGGCGCACGGTGTGGTCGTCGCCGGCGGTGGCGATCCAGCGGCCGTCGGAACGGACCGCCACCGAGTAGACCGCGCCCTCGTGTCCGAGATCGATATCGGCGGCGCGCACCGGCCGGCCGGGATCGGAGACGTCCCAGCGGTGCACGAGACCCGACCCGGTGGCCGCGAACAATGTCCGCCCATCGGGCGCGAAAGCCACCGACGCCACCCACGAGGACGCGGGCAGCGCGGGACCGAGCGCGATCAGCCCCTGCGCGGCATCGCGCCGCCACAGACGCACCGCGTCGTCGTAGCCACCGGAGGCGACCAGCCCGGTACTCGATTGCGCCACACCGTAGATCGCGCCCGCACCGGCCGGGACGGTCGCGGCCAGCGGCGCGGACTGGGAGGCCAGCAGCAGACCCCGGGCCTGCGGATCCCCCGCGCGCTGAGCCTCGGCCACCCGGGCCAGCTGCGCCGATTCGGTCGGATCGGCGGATTGATCGTGTTGCGCGGCGGCGATGAGCGCGGCGAACTGGGCATCGGAACGTTCACGTTCCGCGCGATGGGTCTGGCGCATCGACACCACCGCCAGCGCCGAGGTCACCACCGCCCCGACGACCAGGAACAGCGCCAGCCCGCGAATCGCCAGGCGCTGACGCCGCCGGACCACCTCGGCCGCGTCGAGAAATTCCACGCCCCGCTCCGACAGCGCGTTCGGTGTCCGCGACCGCAGATCCCGCGCCACGGCCAGCCGGCTGCCCCGGTACAACAGCGCGCGATCGCGGCCCGCGGACACCCATTCGTCGGCGTCGGTGCGCAGCCGGTGACGCACGATCGCGTCCTCGCGATCCTCGTCGATCCATTCGGCCAGCCGCGGCCAGGCACTGAGCACGGCATCGTGTGCGAGGGAGGTCCCGTAGGCGTCCTGGGTGATGATTCGCGCCTCGGCCATCGCGGTGAGGACGGCAGTCGCCGAGCCTCGATCGGGGCAGCCGCGGATCAGGGTTTCGCGATCGACGTGCCGGCCCACCGTGGTTCCGTCGGCCGCCGGTGTGACCAGTTGCAGCAGGATGCCGCGCGCGGTGGCGCGGTCCCGCGGGCCGAAGGTGTCCCAGAGTTGTTCGGCACTGGCCGCGATGGCGCCGCGCACCCCGCCCGCCTGTTCGTAGGCCCGCACACTCATGACATCGCCGTCGCGGAACTGCCACGTGCTGCGCAGCGCGTGCGCGAGCAGCGGGAAGGTGCCCGCCCGGATCGCGGGGTCGGCGCCGCGCACACCCAGATCGGCGAGGATCAACTCCACCAGACCGTCGCCGACGCGCAGCCCCTGCTTCTTCGCCGGCTCGACGACGGCGGCGGTCAGCTCCTCGGCGGTCGGCGGGCCGAGCAGCATCTGATTGTTCTCGAGCAGGCTCGCCAGCGCCGGATGCCGGGCGGCGTGGGTGTAGAAGTCGGCGCGCAGGGCCGCCACCACGCCCGCGCACCGCCGGCGTTCGGCCGGGCCGCGCACCGCCAGTGTGGTGAGAACATCGAGGTAGCGGTCGGCGGACTCGTCGTCGAAGGGTGGCAGGAACAGCTCCTCGAGCTGATCGACGGCCAGGATGTAGGGTTTCGCCTCCGATGCTCGCTCGGCCGCCCAGGATTCGAGTTCGCCGCCGCCGACCGCGCCCGGAGTCACCAGCAGCACATCGAAGTCGTCCTGGACGCGGGCCGCGAATCCGGCCTGCAGCAGGGAGGATTTCCCGACGCCCGAATCGCCGACCAGAATCAGCGGTACGCCGCTGCCGAGGTTGCGGTCCAAGCGCTCCCGCATGGTGTCGATCTGCGAGTCGCGGCCGGCGAAGAATTCCGCGTCGCCGATGGTCAGCGCGGCCAGCCCCGGGTACGGGCACAGCGCCGGGGCGGCGGGCCGGTCGGTGGTGCGTTCGGACTGCGCGCGTGACCACAGCTTGTGCCATCCGGTCATCGAATACAGTCCCGGCGGGTCGGGTTCGGCCCGGCGTTGCCGCGCGGCGGGTATCAGGACACTCAATACCGCCGACAATCCGTCGAATTTGGCGGGCACGCTGCGCCCGAGGCGCCAGTCGGAGATGCGCTGCGCGCTCACCTCACGCCCGCGCGGATTCCGGGCCCGTAATTCCCGCGTGGCCCGCGCGCTGATCGCCTTCAGCGGCGGCGACCCGGCAGCGGTGTAGAGCGCGTCGAGCCGCTGCGCCAGCTCGCTGCGGGCACTGCTGGTCACCGCGTCGCCTTCCTGATTCGTACCGTTCGGTTCGTGGCCCCCCGATCGATGCTACGGATGAAAACCCGCAGGTTGGGATGGGTGTGGGCGACGCCATGCGAACGGCGTCGAGCGTCCGCCGGGGCGGGTGCGCGGCTCGGGACGACGCGTCCGGCCGCGGGCCGATGCCGCCTGGGCACCCGTCCCGGCTGCCGGTCCCGGACCGATCCCCACGGCGCCGGTGGTGCCATGCTCGAAGGATGAGTGTGCAGAGTTTCCGGGATCTCGCCGCAATGCGATTGCGCGAGTTCGATGTTCGAACCGTGGCCGATACTCCCGGGATGCGGCGCGCGACCGTGGTGCTGTGCGTGCTGGAACACGACGGGCAGCCGTGCGTCGTCGTGATCAAACGCGCCTATCGTGGCCGCAACGCCGGGCAGTGGGCGTTGCCCGGCGGGCGCGTCGACGGTGACGAGACCGCCGTCGCGGCCGGCCTGCGCGAATTGCGGGAGGAGATCGGACTCGACGCGTCGCCCGGGGATGTCCTGGGCCGGCTCGACGATTTTCCGGCGGCGTCCGGTTTCGCGATCACGCCGATCGTGGTGGCACTCGACGACCCCGGCGCCCTGACCCCCAATCACGAGGTGCATCGGGTGCATTTCGTCGCCCTCGACCGCCTCGCGGCCGACGACGTACCGCACTGGGCCGATGAGCCGGACGGAAGCCGGCTGCTGCAGATGCGGCTCGGCGAGGCGATGACCATTCACGCGCCCACCGGCGCGATGCTGCTGCAGTTCCGCGATGTGGTGCTACTCGGCCGCCCGACCAGGGTCGCGGATCTGCGACAGCCCGACTGGACGCACCGTTAGCGCGACCCGTCACGCCCACCCCTCCGCATGATGTGCCCGTTCGAGCGGACCCGGCGCGCGGCGTCCGTCAGTCGCGCATGAACCCGATCCAGATGTGGTCGCGGGCGCGGGTCAGCGCCACCATGGTCTGGCGAGCCGCCAGTTCGGCCCGATCGCGCCTGCTGCCCCGCAATCGCTCCGGCGGCCGGGTGGGCGCATCGGTCAGATGGAACACCGCCGCGAAATCCATCCCCTTGGCCCGATGCACGGTGCCCACCTTGACCGCCTCGCGCTGCGTACCGTCGTACTGCGCCAGCGCCAGTGCGGGAATCCGCCTGCGCCGCAAGGCCGCCAGGATCCTTTCGGCCTGCCGGTTGGTATCGGTGATCACAGCGATATCGGCGCCGGGTGCACCGGAATCGAGAAGTCCGGAATCGGTGAGCGCCGCCAGTATCGCCGCCTCGGCGCGCGATCGCGGAAAGGTCTCCGATCTCGCCGTGCCGCCGGACAGCACCACCGCACTGTCACGCAATACGAAACCCGGTGCCCCGTCGAGATCGTCGACGACATCGGTGGCGTCGACCCGTTTCGCGTAGTCGTGCACCGCGGCGCGATTGCGATAGTTGGTGCGCAGCACCGCGCCGCGGCCGACGATCGGGATACCGGCATCCGACAGCCGCCAGCCACCCGGGTACACCTGCTGCTGCCCGTCGCCGACCAGCAGCAGCGGCGAGGTCGAGGTACCACCGGCTATCTGGTGCACCAGTTTCAGTTCCATCAGCGTGAAGTCCTGGACCTCGTCGACCACCACCAGGTCGTAGGGGTCGTCGAGCGGTGCGGCGCGCAGCTCGTCGAGCGCCAGATCGATCACGTCGTTGAAATCCACCAGCCCCAGATCCCGCAGGGCCGCCTGATACGGCAGATACAGCCGGTGCCAGACCAGTTCGCGCTGAGATCGATCCAGCCGCAGCCGGTTTCGGCCCACCCGCTCGATCTTCAGATACAGCTCGGCGTCGTCGACCCCCTGGCCCTTGATGACGCGGTGCAGCTCGTCTTTCCAATAGCTCGGATTCGGCTCGACGAGTTCGAGGTCCCGGCGGGCGATACGCCAGGCGTGATGGAAGGCATTGTCCGCACCGGCGAGACGGTAACCGATACCGCGCCGGTCGAGCAGACGCGTCGTCCACCTGTGCAGCCCGGTGAACTCGACGCGATCACCGGCATACGGAGCCAGCCGCCGGAATCCGGATTCGTGATAGGCGGGAAGGGTCCGTACGAAACTGGTGAAGAGTTGCCGGCCCGCCCCCTGTTTGGACAATCGCGCCATTCGATGCAGGGCGGCGACGGTCTTCCCGGTGCCGGCCGGGCCGCTGAATCGGGCGGGGCCGTTGTAGTTCCGGTAGACCAGGTCCAGCTGGTCCGGATCGAGGTAGATCATCCATTCGCCGAACGGTCGCCGTAATGCCCGGAAGCGGTCGTTGGCGCGTACCGTGACGGAATCGAAAAGACCTTCGCCGGTGCCGTTTTCACGGCTCGGCGCACCCGCCGCGGACACCAGGGCGAACCAGGTGTTGCGCTCGGCGACGGTGGTCGCGATCTGCCGGGCCGCGCTCACCGAGAGGGTGGACTCCCCGAACAGGCGGCGCGCGATCGAGGCCGGATCGGCGGTCAGATAGCGCGCCTCGGCCGGGGTGTCCGACGCCGCCGACATCAGCAGCAGCACCTCGATCATATGTGGCACATACCTTTTGCGGCCCGCGGTGAGGTTCGCGAAGGTCTCCTCCGCGCGCCACCGGATCCGGCGCAGCTCGGCCGCCGACGGCGCCGCCTCGGTGAGTACCAGCGCGAAGATTCCGCCGGGCCCCACGGCGTAGGCATCGAACCGGTCGGAACGGCTGTTCTCCCGTTCGACCAGGACGTGCCAGCCCGCACGCATCAGCGGCACCGACAGGAAGCGCCGCCACGCCGGTGTCAGCGCCGGCAGTTCACCCAGCTGTTGCTGCACCCGATGCCGGCGTTGCTCGAATTCGATATCGGACATCGCGATCCCCCTTGCCGACCCGGCCGGGTGCGTATGTCCCTGGTGGATATCGCGCCCGAACCACCGAAACCTGTGTCCACCAAGGTATTACACATTTCCCACCACCGCCGGGAAATGGGTGGAGCACGGCGTGACGGCCACCCGAGCAACACCGCACAACGGGCGGGCCCGCAAGAGATCTCGCTCGGAATCCCTACTCGCCGGCGTCGAGATCCGGGGCCCACGCCACCCCGTTGATATGGCTGCCGCCGTCGGCGAACAATGTGTTACCGGTCAGATAGCGCGATCCCTCCGATGCCAGGAACACCACCACCGGTGCGATGTCACCGTACGGATCTCCCATGCGCCCCATCGGATTCGCGGCATCGGCCAGCGCCGCCATCGCCGGCTGTTCGGCGAGAACGCGCTCGAAACTGCGGCTGCGGGCCGCCGGGCAGACGGCGTTGACCGTGATGCCGGTCGGCGCCCATTCCCGGGCCGCGGTCCGGGTGAGCGCGCGCAGCGCCTCCTTGCCGGCGTTGTACTCGAGCGTTCCCATGTGCGCGTTCACCCCGTTGAGGCTGCACATGTTGATCACCCGTCCCCAGCCGCGTTCGCGCATGTGCCCGAACGCGGCGCGCATCGCCCAGTACGGGCCGTAGTAGCCGAGCGCGATACCGTGCGCCAGCTGCTCGTCGGTCTTGCGTTCGACCCGCCCGGCGGCACCGGCCGCACCCCACGCGTTGTTGACCAGGACGTCGATTGATCCGTATACGGAAACCGCCGTCCCGACCGCGTTTTCGACCTGTTCCCGCACGCGCATGTCGGCGGCGACGAAGGTTCCGCCGATCGTGGCGGCGACCTCGGCACCGGACTGCTCGTCCACATCGGTGATCACCACCCGTGCGCCCTCGTCGGCGAACCGCCGCGCGATTCCGGCGCCGATCCCCGCCGCGCCGCCGGTGATCAGCGCGACCCGGCCGTCGAGTTGCCCGCTCATCGTCCCTCGATTCCGGTCGTGAGCAGCTCACGTGCCCCGGCGTCACCGTCGAGGGTGCGGGTGACGCGAGCGGTGATCTGCCAGCGATCCGCTATCCGCCGCAGCCGGAAGTGATTGGCGCCGGTGCGGGCGACGACATTGCGACTCTCGTGCCGCACCACCAGCACCGATTCGCAGACCGCGACCGCGTCGTCCCCGTCGACGGTGACCACGGCGGGGCCGTGGAAGTGCAGGCAGCCGCGGCCGATCAGGCCCTGATGCGCGTCCGAGCCCACCATCGCCGCCACATCGGCGCGGCCACGCATCTGCCAGTCCTCGACGTCGTAGGTGCCCTCCTGCGACCACAGCGCGGCGGTCGCCTCGACGCTGCCGGAATCGACCAGCGGACCGTACGAGGCGATCAGCCGCTCGATCGCCCGTTCGTCCTCGATCCTCGCCAGCCGTTGTCGCAGCTCGGCCAATTCGCTCACATCGAATCCTTCCGGGAAACCGACAGCTCGTCGCCGGCGGATCGGTGCCGGTGTCCGGTCCGCTGCATCGACTCCTATCGCGCGAGCGCCGCGCGTGGTGGCCGCATCCCGCTCGCTGGGACGACGACGGGCCGCGCGGAACCTCGCGCGAGTCCGCTCGGTCACAGCGACCGAGTTGGGCGTGCGAGCCGGCGGCGAGCGGCGAGTAGCCTGTCGAACCGACAACCGGTGGCCGACATGTCGTCGCACCGCCCCACTTCGCTCCCGGAGGTCCCGCCTTGCCGTCATCGCCCGCGCCACGATACGAGCGATTCGTCGCCATGGGAGACAGCCAGACCGAGGGACTCTGGGACGGAAACGACGAGACCGGCGTGCGCGGCTGGGCCGACCGCTTCGCCCAGCGCCTGGCCCAGGACAATCCAGAACTCGAATACGCCAATCTCGCGGTGCGCGGCCGTCGTCTCGCCGAGGTCCGCGACGAACAACTCGATGCGGCCCTGGCCGCGCAGCCCGACCTGGTCGGATTCTGTGCGGGCATGAACGATGTGACCGCACCGGGCGCCGACTTCGCCGCGGCTCTGGACATCATGGAGGAGCTGTACGCGAAGCTCACCGCGAGTGGCGCCACCGTCGTCACCACGACCTTCCCGGACGCGCGCCGGATCGTGCCGCTGGCCGCTCGCCTGATCGGGCCACGCATGGACCTGATCAACGAGCGAATCCGCCTGTGCGCCACCCGGTACGGCCTGCGCCTGGTCGATCTGTACGGTGCGCCGTCGATGGCCGATCTGCGGATGTGGAGTCCGGACCGGCTGCACGGTTCCCCGGAGGGACACAACCGATTCGCCCTGGCGGCCGCCGAGGCGCTCGGACTCGACGGCGCCGATCACTCGTGGACGGTGCCGCCGCAACGATCCGAGGATTTCCGAGCCGGTGGGGTGTTCGGTGAACTGGCCTGGGTCGCGGCCACCGTACGGCCGTGGGTGTGGCGTCGGCTGCGGGGTGTGTCCACCGGCGACGGGCGAACGGCGAAACGACCGGAGCCGGGACCGGTCGATCGATGATCGGCCGCGCTCAGCCGCGCAGGCGCGCGATCACGTCCGCGAAGGATTCCAGCGCCGGTTCGAGCACGGTCACATAGGAGAACCCGAACCGCTCGCGGCTCTCGAGCAGCTGAGCGGCCATCTCCTCGGCGGTGCCGATGAGCATCGTCGGCAGCTCGAGTACTTCCTCGGGGCTCAGATGGTGCATCTGCGCGGCGGCCTGTGCCGCGACGGACTTGCGGTCGTCGGTCGGCACCACCTGCTGGATCAGAATGTTGAATTCGGGATCCCGGCCGTACTCGGCGGCGAAACCCCGTGCGGCCGCGACCCGTTCGTCCACGGCCGCGGCACTCAGCAGGCGCAGGCTGCCGTCGGTGCTGCCCGGTACGGTCTGCGCACCGGTGAACGCGACGATATCGGCGTGCCGGGCGGCCAGGCGCAACATCCGGTTACCGGTGCCGCCCAGCAGCAGGGCGGGGCGTGGTTCGGGCAGCAGCCGCTCGAGTTCGGTGACGGTCCGCTCCAGGTGGTCGACCCGGGTTCGCGGGGTACCGAAATCGATCCCGGCCTCCTCGAATTCGGGGCGCACATAACCGGTTCCGAGACCGAGTTCGAGGCGGCCGCCGGTGAGTTGCGCGGTGCTGACCACATCGCGGGCCAGGAGGACCGGATTCCAGAACGCCGCGTTCAGGACGAAGGTACCCACCCGCGGATGCTCGGTGGCCGCCGCCGCGGCGACCAGTGACGGGAAGGGCGCGGGCAGTTCGAGATGGTCGGGTACCTGCAGTACGTCGTAGCCCAGTGATTCGGCCCGGCGGCATTTGGCCGCCCACTCGTCGGGGGAACCGGGCTCGAGGAAATTGACTCCGAATCGGAAATCGCGCACGACCCGACCCTATACGTGGAACGGCCGGTGCATCGACCGTCGGCATTCGCACCGTGGTCGGCACCCCACGGGGGCAGGACAGGCGGCGATCCGCGGTTCCCCGTAACGGCCGACAGGGCGGCAATCCGCGGGGGACCCTCGTCCGCCGCGGGATGTAGCCGCGAATACGCCCAGCGGCGCAGGCGCGCTTCGTCCGACCGGCCTACTCTGGGGTCATCGTCGTTCGTTCCCGGTGAGGCGGTGGTCATGACCGAATTCGATCCCGCGGTGTTCGGGCCGCCGACCGTGCGGGTCGGCACGGCCGAACGTGAGCAGGCCGCCGCCGCGCTCGGTGAGCACTTCGCCGCCGGACGCCTCGATCTCGACGAATACGATGACCGGGTCGGCCGGGCCTACGCCGCGAAGACCTCCGGCGACCTGACCGTACTGTTCGACGACCTGCCCCGGCCGCAGCCCGCGGCGCCGGTCGCCCGGCCGCAGCCACGCCGACGGCCCCAGCCGTGGATTCCGGCTGCGCTGCTGGCCGCGATCGTCCTCGGTGTGGTGGTCGTGGCGACCACCCACATGGTGCCGTTCTTCATCTTCCCGGTGCTGTTCTTCTTGTTCATCCGCACCCGCGGACGGTTCGGTCCACCCGGCTACGGCGGGGGGCGCGACCACCGGGCGTGATTCCCCGCCGTAGCCGGAGCCTCGACTCCCGGGACAGCCGCATTCCCAGCTGTGACGACACAGCTGGCAAACCCGTGCCATCATTTCCGGATGGGCGACCCGACGTCCGCATCGAGCTCCCGAATCGTCGGTGAATCGGCAACCGCCGATCGCCCCGGTCCACGATCCGATTCTCCGTACACCGCCGCACCCGCCGACGCCACCACCTGCCCCACCTACGGCTGGACGGGCTGGACCGTCGAACTGTCCCCGCCACCGAAAGCGCACGCCGCGCTGCGACTACTGACGGCATTGACTCAGGGGGTCTTCCAGGCGATGGTCGACCAACTCGGTGTCGGCGGCAAGGCGGCGGTACCGGATGTGAACACGTTGCTGCGTGACACCGGCCTGTCCGACACCATCGACAAGTCCCTCGCCACGGACGCGCACAATGCCACTCTCGACCGGATGCGGAGTGTCAAAAAGGGGTTGATCGCCCAGCACGCGGACATCACCGCCCAGGTGGCGACAACGGCCAAGATGGGCACCGCGCTCAACCGCGACATCTGGAACGCGGTCGCTGATCTGCGGACCGCTCTGGCTGCGGCGGGCAGCGGAAAATTGTCCGCACAGGTGGAGG
This sequence comes from Nocardia sp. NPDC052254, assembly GCF_040679495.1. Classification (NCBI taxonomy): domain Bacteria; kingdom Bacillati; phylum Actinomycetota; class Actinomycetes; order Mycobacteriales; family Nocardiaceae; genus Nocardia; species Nocardia sp. NPDC052254. The sequence goes on from NZ_JBFAUW010000006.1 coordinate 408,625, forward strand.
TCGGCTTACTCGATCAGCTGCGAACCTCCCTGCGGAAAATATGGAAGAAGTACGACGCCGTCGTCAACGCGAACAACTCCACCAAGGACGGAATGGGGCCCCTGACACTCGCGGACCTGAAATCCCTGATGCCGAAAACGAGTTCCGACAAGTTGCGGGAGTATCTGCCGTACCTGAACAAGGCGATGCTGGCGGCGCGCATCACCGACCCGAAGCGCGAGGCCGCATTCCTGGCTCAGGTCATCCACGAGACCGACAAGCTGAAAACGCTCACCGAATACGGTGACGACGACTACTTCGACTCCAATTACGGACCGGGGACCGCGATCGGCCGGTCTCTCGGCAACACCCACTCCGGTGACGGCTCCCGGTACCGCGGCCGTGGTGCGCTGCAGATCACCGGGCGATCGAACTACCGGGCAGCAGGCAAGGCGCTGGGTATCGATCTGGAGGACCATCCAGGACAGGCCGCTGAGCCTGAGCATGCGTTCGATATCGCCGGCTGGTACTGGAAATCCCATCATCTCAACGGCCATGCCGACAAGTCCGATCTCGACGCGATCACCCGTGACATCAACGGCGGCAGCACCGGTGCGGGCGAACGCCGCGACTACTACGACAGGGCCCGCAAGATTCTCGACGCCGATTAGTCGTCGCCCGCGGATTCGACATGCGCAATTTCGGTCAAGCGCTCCCGCCCGCATCCGGCCAGACTTGTTCGGGTGACCACCGGACGCGACCGCCTGCGCGAACTCCTCGACGCCGTTCTCGACGAGAACAACACCACACTGGGTGCGATGGCACAGGGCGCGTTCGCCTCGCCGTATCACTTCTCCCGCCAGTTCGCCCGGGGCACCGGTGAGTCACCGGTCGCGATGCGGCGGCGGGTCCTGCTGGAGCGGGCCGCCTGGCAACTGAGTGGCGGTGCGGCCGTCACCGAGGTGGCCTTCGCGGCGGGATACGAGTCGGTGGAGGGGTTCGGCCGCGCCTATCACCGTGCGTTCGGACATCCACCGAGTGCCACCGCCGCGGATACGCGCACGCGCTGGTTACCGGCGGTGAACGGCATCCATTTCCACCCGCCGATGTCGCTGTGGGTGGAGGGCGAACCGAAAGGCAGGCACGACATGGATCCGACCTCCCTGCTGCTGCATCACGATGTGGCCGATACACGCGAATTACTGGCATCGGCAACCGATCTCGACGACGAGCAGTTCCGGCGCCGGCGCTCCGGTGACGCGGTGCTGTCCTGGGACGGTCCCGACGATTCGATCGCCTCGGTGCTGAATCACCTGATCCGGACGAAGGAGGTGTGGCTGGCCGCCATCGCGGGCGCCGATCAGCCGGGCCGTGGCGGCGACGACCCGGCGGAACTGGCCCGGCGCTTCGACGCGGTGGCACCGCGCTGGCTGGACGCGATCCGCGAGATCGACCGGCGGGGCGGCTGGGACGACACCCTCATCGACGCGCTGTGCGAACCGCCGGAGAGTTTCGTCCTCGGTTCGGTCGTGGCGCACGTTCTCACCTACTCCGCCTACCGGCGCCTGCTGGTGCGCCGATGGATCACGAGCGAAACAACCGGCGAATCAACCGAACACGACAACGGCGACCCGATCATGTGGTTGCGCACGAGAGGATGACATGCCCAGGACCGTGTACTACACCGCCACCACCCTCGACGGTTTCATCGCGACACCGGATCATTCACTGGACTGGCTGCTCTCGCGCAGCACCGACGGTTCCGGTCCGATGGGATATGACACCTTCATCGCCGATATCGGCGCGCTCGCCATGGGAGCCCAGACCTATCGGTGGCTGCTGGACAACCATCCCACCGTGGAGTGGCCGTACTCGATGCCCTCGTGGGTGTTCACCCATCAGCGGTTCCCCGCCCGTGGCGACGGCGCCGATGTGCGATTCACCCAGGACCCGATCCCGGTGGTACACGAACAGATGACGGCCGCGGCGGGCGAGAGGAATGTGTGGATCGTCGGCGGTGGGCCACTGGCCGCGCAGTTCGCCGAGCACGGCCTGCTGGACGAGGTGTGTGTCTCGATCGCGCCGGTGACGCTCGGCGCGGGACGTCCGCTGCTGCCCCGCCACGTCGAGCTGATTCTCACCGAACTCGATCGCAACGGCGAATTCGCCTGCGCTCGTTACGATGTGGTGCGATCGAACTGAACACCGGCGTGGGCGCGCGTCGCACGATGCGTCGCGCCGCGCGCGCCCACGATGTCAGGAGCCGGGTGGCGGTAGCGGCTTACCGTCCGGACCAGTGGGTGGCGGGCACGGCTTGCCGTCCGTTCCGGTCGGCGGCACCGGCTTACCGTCCGCGCCGCGCGGCGGTGCCGGATGGCCGTTCATTCCTGGCGGCGGCGCCGGATGGCCGTTGCGATTCGGCGGCGGAAGTCGCCGGCCATCCGCCCCGGGCGGTGCCGGGCACCCGTTCGGGCCCAGTCCCTGCTGGATCGTCGGGATGGAGGCCCCCGGATTCGCCGTGGCCGATCCCGCGGCGAACGAGCCGAAGCTCGCTATCGCCGCGCAGATCAGAACTGCGGCAGTTGTTCTACTCATGCCGTTCCCTCACTCGAAGTTGCGCGGTCCATGATGACCGCACAACTCGAGAGTCCCTTCCCACCGATGAAGCCTGTTTCGACGGCCGCCCGGCGAGCCCGTGCGCATCCCCCCGATCCGCGCGGACCGGGGTACTGGGCGCCGGGCGGCGGCGGAAGCGGCTTGCCGTCCGGGCCGGTGGGCGGCGGGCACGGCTTGCCGTCGTCACCGATGGGTGGCGGCAGCGGCTTGCCGTCGGGCCCGTGCGGCAGCGGTTTTCCGTCGACACCGATGGGCGGTGGCGGGCAGCCGTTGGTCGACAGGGATTGGACGTCGCCACCGCGCCCCGGTTCCGCGAATCCTCGAATGCGGCTCAGGCCATATCCTTTTCGATCATCGCGCCGCACGGACGGCGGTGACCGCCACCGTGGAGTACGGCATCGTGAACCCGCCGCCCATGTCGTCGATCGTGGCACCGACACCATCGAGGACCTGTTCGACCACCTCCGGCGGCGCCTGCGTCAAGGACCCCTGGGTGGGCATCTGGTCCAGCCATTCGTCCCGGGTGTAGTACCGCTCCCAGTCGAACCGCCACCGCTCGACCGCACCGAAACCGCCACTGTCCCGAATTCCGTTGGCGGAGTTGATGAATATCCCCTCGTATCCGTCCAGCGCCCGCCCGGACGCGGGCATCCGGAACGCGGAGCCCGGCAGCAACCGGCGATGGATCGCGGCGAACGTCTCGGTCACCGCGGCGGGCAACTCGAAAACGTGCCAGAACAACGCGATCCGGCCACCGGGCCGCAATGCCCGCGCGGCCGCGGCCGCACCGGCCACCGGATCGACCCAGTGCCAGGCGGTTCCCGCGACCACGGCGTCGAAGTCGCGATTTCGGCGATCCCACTCCTCGAACCGGGCCACCTCGACCACCAGTCCGTCGTGGCGCGCGAAATCGGCCATCCGCGCATCGGGTTCGACACCGAGCACCGCGCATCCGGCGGTACGGAATTGCCGCGCCTCGATGCCGGTTCCACAGCCGACGTTCAGGACATCCGGCCCCGGACTCCCGGCGACGATGCGGTCGATCAATGCCTGTGGATACGGCGGGCGGGTCCGGTCGTACCGCGCCGGATCGATACCGAAGGATGCGCCGACCTTCCGGCGGACTTCGGCGGAGATGTCGCGCGGCGGCGGTTCAGTGGCGGGCATGCGTTCACGGTAGAAGCAGCCCTCCACTATCGTCAACCTCAGGTTGACGATAGCGCGCTTCGCTGTCGGCGATATCCGAACCGGCCGGTCAGCGCCCCCAGGCCAGGGTGATGCGAGTGGTCGCGAGGAAGTCCGCGGTGAGTTCGCGCAACGCCAGGAACTGGCCGCCGGTCCCGTACTTCCTGCGCAGACTGCCGAAGTCGGTGAACGCGGCCGCGGCCGCGATCTGATTGGAATCCGGAATCCGGGTCGGGAACAACCGCGGCAGCGTGCGGTTGGCCTGCAGGATCTCGAGCGTGGTGCGGTGCACCGCGGAGGAGCGGCGATATTTGGTCACCACCACCCCCAATTCCTCCAGCGGCGCACCCCAGCGTCCGGCCAGATGGCGCAGATGCGCCTGCACCGGCGGAATTCCGTAGGTGGACATGATGTCCGGAATCGTGGGGATCAGATAGCCGTCCGACAGCCGCAGGCCGTTCTGTGTGATCGGGCCCAGATTGGGTGGGCAGTCCACGAGAACGTAGTCGTAGTCCTCGAGCACACCCGACAGCGACGCCGCCAGCACCGCGGTGGGATCACCGGCACACAATGTCGGCAACTCGTCTTGCAGCGCAATGAGTTTCGGCGAGGCGGGCAGCAGATCCACCGAGGTGACCGCGTCCATGGCCGAGACCTCGTGCCGGATCAGCGTGCGCGCGTCGGGCCCGGGGCGACCGGCGAGGACGGCGGCGAACACCGTGGCCAGGGTGCGATCGGCGGAGTCCAGTTCCCGCGCCCGGTTCTCCCCCACCATCATGGCGGTGAGATTGGCCTGTGGATCCAGATCGATCAGCAGGACCCGCTTGTCGAATTCGGCGGACAGGATCTCCGCGAGGGCCGCGGTGGTGGTGGTCTTGCCCACGCCGCCCTTGAGATTGAAGGTGGCCACCACATAGGGCCGGGAACGGCCGGGTGTGCGCTCACCCTCCCAGATCCGTTGCGGCCGTTCGAGGTGCAGCACCCGGCGCGCCCTCGTCCGCCCCAGCCAATCGAATCCGTCGTCGTCGGTCGCGGTGACCTGCGCCTCGCTACGCACTTCCACCAGCTCGAGACCCTCCAATCACACCACCGTCGGCACGGTTCGCTACAGACTAGTGACCGATACACGCTGCGGCAGTGCACGACACCATGCCACAAGGTGGAGATTCGGCGAGTTTTCCTGCGATGTTGCACGTTCGGCGGCCGGGGCGGCGAAGATACCAGGGTGCGAACGAAATTCTCCTCCGAGCTCGCGGCGCTCAGCGATGAGCTCGCCCACATGGCCCGGCTGGCACACGAGGCGGCCGAGCGTGCCACCGTGGCCATCGAGAACACCGACCTGACCGCCGCCTACGAAGTCCTGGCGCTGGATGAGCAGATTCAGGCCGAGCACGCCACCTGCGAGGACCGTTCGGTTCTGCTACTCGCACTGGAGGCGCCGGTCGCGCGCGATCTGCGAAATGTGGTGACCGCCATCCAGATCGCCGAAGATCTGTCGGGGATCGCGACCGGGCTGAGCCGGGTCGCCGACGCCGTGGTGCGCAGATTCCCGGAACCGGTAGCGCCCGAACACATCACGGCCCTGCTGACCGCGATCGCCGCCGCCGCCGTCGATCTCACGGCCGCGGCCGTCACGACGATCACCGTCGAGGAGGTGGAACCCGGCACCACCCTGATCCCGCCCGATTCCGGGATGGCGGGTCTGCATCAGCAGTTGCTCGCCGCGGTCTCCGAGACGGGCTGGGAGCACGGCAGTGCCGTGGCCGTCGAATCGGCGCTGATGGCACATCATTACGAACGGTGCGCGGCGCACTGCGTCCGGATCGGACGGCTGATCCGGTTCTTTCACACCGGCGTGCCGTTGTCCGCGCAGTCCGACGATCGGTGAACGGCATCGCGACCCCGCTCCGGCGAATTCCGCTCCTGCTCACAGCACTCGCCGGGCGGCTGGACACCCCCCGGTAACGTGGGCCGCATGACAGCTGTTGCAGATCGCTCACTCGGCCCGGAACTGGCTCGTACCGACGGTATCGGCCCTGACACCGACGTCCTCGTGATCGGAGTCCTGTCCCGCGACGACGGCCCGGTGATCGCGGCCGCCGATGTCTTCGACGAGGCGCTCGACGCCGAGACACGCGAGCGACTGCTGGCAGCGCTGCTCGCGGTCGGCGCGAAGGGCAAGGCCGAGGAATTGACCCGGCTGCCCGCGCCCGACGGTCTCGGCGTGACCAGTGTGCTGGCGGTCGGACTGGGCGCCGAGGACAAACTGGACGCCGAGCAGATCCGCAAATCGGCCGGTGTGGCGGCCCGCGCGCTGGCGGGTTCGGCCACCGCGGTCACCACCCTGTCCGGACTCGATCTGGGGGCCGCCGCCGAAGGCTTCTATCTGGGCGCCTATACCTTCACCGCGTTCAAATCCGGCAAATCCGCGCCCAAGCCCGGTGAGCAGCCCGTGCGGCGCGTCGAATTCCTCGTTCCCACACCGGATTCCGGTGCAGAGGAACTGATGCGCGCGCAGGCGATCGCCGAGGCGGTGGCCACCGCCCGCGATTTCGTCAACACCCCGCCGAACGCGCTGTTCCCCGCCGAATTCGCGGACCGCGCAGCGGAATTGGCGCGGGCGGCCGGACTCGACGTGGAGATCCTCGACGAGAAGCAGCTGGAGGAGGCCGGATTCGGCGGCATCGTCGGCGTCGGCAAGGGGTCCTCGCGCCCGCCGCGGCTGATCCGCATCACCTACGCCGGCGGCGACCGGAAGGTGGCGCTGATCGGTAAGGGCATCACCTTCGACACCGGCGGCATCTCGATCAAGCCCGCCGCGAACATGGAGAACATGACCTCCGACATGGGTGGTGCCGCGGCGGTCATCGCGACCACCCTGGTGGCCGCGCGCCTGGGCCTGCCGATCACGGTCACGGCCACGGTGCCGATGGCGGAGAACATGCCCTCGGCCACCGCACAGCGGCCCGGCGACGTCCTCACCCAGTACGGCGGCACCACCATCGAGGTCATCAACACCGATGCCGAGGGCCGGCTGATCCTGGCCGACGCCATCGTGCGCGCGGGCGAGGACGATCCCGACTATCTGATCGACGTCGCCACCCTCACCGGTGCGCAGATGGTCGCGCTGGGCACCCGCACCCCGGGCGTGATGGGCACCGAGGAATTCCGGGACCGGGTCGCGCGACTGTCCCAGCAGGTCGGCGAGAACGGCTGGGCGATGCCGTTGCCCAGCGAGTTGCGGGCGGACCTGAATTCCAAGATCGCCGATCTGGCCAATGTCTCGCCGCACCGCTGGGGCGGCATGCTGGTCGCCGGCATCTACCTGAAGGAGTTCGTGCCCGAGGGTGTGCAGTGGGCACACCTGGATGTGGCCGGACCGGCGTACAACACCGGCGGGCCGTTCGGCTATGTCGGCAAGGGCGGCACCGGCGTTCCGGTCCGCACCCTGGTCGCCGTGCTCACCGATATCGCGGGCGAGTAAGCGGTACAACGAATTCCGTGCGGCCGGTCGCGGAGAACCCCGCTGCGGCCGGCGCTTCGGCGCCTACTCCGCCGACAGATCACGCAGTTCGGCGTCGAACGCGCGTTTACGCTCGATCCGCCGGCGTGCGTCGTAGTCGCGCATCCGCTGCGGATATCCCGTGCGGCCCACGTCGTAGACCGGGATTCCGAGTCGATCGGCCAGGCGGCGCGCACCGGACTCACCCACGATCCGGCGGGTCCATTCCCCATCGGCGGCGACAAGTACGGCTGTGACATCAGTCACGGTAGTTTTGGGTTCGATATACGCCTCCACGCCGGTGTGGGTGCGTACCCAATCGGCCAGATAGCGGATATCGGATGCGGTGTGGCCGGTACTCCCACGGCCGCCGCGGAAACGATCGAGCAACCCCACGGCCGCCTACCTCCTGTGCACGGATGGGGAGGATCGACACTCCCTCCTCATCGATAGTGCCAGTTGTCGGGCATTTCGGGCGACAGACCCGATCCGCCGGGACCGCCGAGCCGCCGAACTCCGCACATCGCCGAGGTGGCGAATCAGACACGCCAGGCCGCGGGGCCGATATACGTCCTGCTCTCGACGATGGGGCGAATGCTGTGAGATCGCCGACGGCCCGCGGACGCCCTGCCCTGTGGTACGTATCGCAACGGCGAGTGCAAGGATGGAGAACCGGAACAAGAACCGCACGGATCTCCGGTGCCACAGGAATGTTCGGTGGCAACCGGGTGCTCGCCGCGACCCGCGGCGTGCCCCCGCCGAGAGACGAACTGTTGTAGACCCGTCGAGCAGTTAGAGGAGTCAACGGACATGGCCTTCTCCGTCCAGATGCCAGCTCTTGGTGAGAGCGTCACCGAGGGCACTGTGACCAGGTGGCTGAAGCAGGAAGGAGACACGGTCGAGGTCGACGAGCCACTGCTCGAGGTCTCCACCGACAAGGTCGACACCGAAATCCCGTCGCCCACCGCGGGCGTGCTCACCAAGATCGTGGCCCAGGAAGACGATGTCGTCGAGGTCGGCGGCGAACTGGGTGTGATCGGCGATGCCGGCGAAGCACCCGCTTCCGCTCCCGCCCCCGCGCAGGAAGCCCCCGCCGCCGCACCGGCCCCCGAACCGGCCCCGGCCCCCGCACAGCAGGCGCCCGCCCCGGCCGCTCAGCCCGCCGCCGCACCGGCCGCTGCCGCTTCCGGCACCCCGGTCAAGATGCCCGAGCTGGGCGAGTCCGTCACCGAGGGCACCGTGACCAGGTGGCTGAAGCAGGTCGGTGAGCAGGTCGAGATCGACGAGCCACTGCTCGAGGTCTCCACCGACAAGGTCGACACCGAAATCCCGTCGCCGGTCGCCGGCACGCTGCTCGAGATCAGCGCGAACGAGGACGATGTCATCGAGGTCGGTGGTCAGCTCGGTGTGATCGGCAGCGGTACGCCCGCCGCGGCTCCCGCCGCACCGGCACCGGCCCCCGCGCCTGCTCCGGCACCCGCCGCCGCTGCTCCGGCACCCGCGCCCGCTCCGGCACCCGCGCCCGCTCCGGCACCGGCACCGGCACCCGCTCCGGCACCGGCACCGGCCGCCGCGCAGGCGCCTGCTCCGGCCCCGGCCGCCGCGGCGACCGCGTCCGGCAACGGTGACTCCCCCTACGTCACCCCGCTGGTCCGCAAGCTGGCCGCCGAGAACAACGTCGACCTGTCGGCGCTGAAGGGCTCCGGCGTCGGCGGACGAATCCGCAAGCAGGACGTGCTGGCCGCCGCCGAGGCGACCAAGGCTCCCGCTCCCGCTGCCACCGCGCCGGCCGCTCCCGCTGCCACCGCGGCTCCCGCCGCACCGGCCGTGGCCGCGGGCGTCCGCCCGCAGCTGCAGGCGCTGCGCGGCACGGTCCAGAAGGCCAGCCGGATCCGGCAGATCACCGCGACCAAGACCCTCGAATCGCTGCAGACCACCGCGCAGCTGACCCAGACCCACGAGGTCGACGTCACCAAGATCGCGGCACTGCGCACCAAGACCAAGGCCGCGTTCTCCGAACGGGAGGGCGTCAACCTGACCTTCCTGCCCTTCTTCGCGAAGGCCGCGGTGGAGGCGCTGGGCGTACACCCCAACGTCAACGCCTCCTACAACGCGGACACCAAGGAGATCACCTACCACTCCGCGGTGCACCTCGGTATCGCGGTCGACACCGATCAGGGACTGCTGTCGCCGGTCATCCACAACGCCAGCGATCTGTCGCTGGCCGGACTGGCCCGCGCCATCGCCGATATCGCCAACCGTGCCCGCACCGGCGGTCTCAAGCCCGACGAGCTGGCCGGTGGCACCTTCACCATCACCAATATCGGCAGCCAGGGCGCCCTGTTCGACACCCCGATCCTGCTCCCGCCGCAGTCGGGAATGCTCGGCCTGGGTGCGATCGTCAAGCGTCCGATCGTGATCTCCGACAACGGCAGTGAGTTCATCGGTATCCGCTCGATGTGCTACCTGCCGCTGACCTACGATCACCGCCTCATCGACGGTGCCGACGCCGGTCGCTTCCTGACCACCATCAGGCATCGGCTGGAAGAGGCCGCGTTCGAGGCCGACCTGGGTCTGTAAACCACTCCTCGACACGACGATTCGGTGCCCGCATGAAGATTGTGATCGCCGGCTCGTCCGGGCTGATCGGGACGGCGCTGGTAGCCGCTCTGCGCAGGGACGGTCACGAAGTGGCCCGCCTGGTGCGCCGTCCCGCCGGGGCCTCGGACGAGTTCACCTGGGATCCGGTGCGAGCGCAAGTGCCCGAACGGGCCCTGCGTTCCGCGGACGCGGTGGTCAATCTCTGCGGCGCCGGAATCGGCTCACGTCGATGGAATGGAAGCTACAAACAGGAATTGCGCGACAGCCGGATCGGTCCGACCGATGTGCTGTCCACCGCGGTCGCCGCCGCGGGAGTGCCGACGCTGGTGAATGCCAGTGGTGTGCACTTCTACGGCGGCGAGACCGGTGACCGCGTGATCACCGAATCCGATTCCGCCGGAGCGGGTTTCCTGTCGACGATGTGCCGCGACTGGGAGGCTGCCACCCAGCCCGCGGCCGAGGCGGGCGTGCGGGTGGTCCTGGTGCGCAGCGCGGTCGTGCTCTCACGCCACGGCGGCATGCTCGCGCTGCTGCGACCGCTCTACACCCTCGGATTGGGCGGCCGCCTCGGCAGTGGCCGCCAGTATCAGCCGTGGATCTCACTCGACGACGAGGTCGGCGGCCTCCAGTTCACGCTCACCCACTCCGAGGTGCGCGGACCGGTCAACCTGGTCGGCCCCGCGCCGGTGACCAATGCCGAATTCAACCGGGCGCTGAGCCGGGCACTGCATCGCCCGGCACCATTCGTGCTGCCCGCCTTCGCGCTGGAGGCCGTGGTCGGTGAAATGGCCTCCGAGGCCATCCTGCGCGGCCCGCGGGCCATTCCCACAGTCCTCGAGGAGGCCGGCTACTCGTTCCGGCACGAGACCATCGGCGAGGCGCTGGCCGCCGTGAGCTGAGTCTTTGGCCTCCGCTTCGCTGCGGCGGGGTTTCGGCCCTCTGGGCCTCGATTCTTCCCTTCTCCGCTCCTCCGCTTCGCTCCTCCGCTCCGGCAGTCCAGAATCGAGGCGGGCCGAAACCCACCCAGGTGGGTCGACGGAGGCGGGGCGAAACCCACTCGGGTGGGTCGGCGGGGGCCGGGCGAAACCCACTCGGGTGGGTCGGCGGGGGCCGGGCGAAACCCACCCAGGTGGGGGACGTGGGTCGACTGAGCAGGCGTGGACCGGACTGCCAATTGTGCAGGCTCAGGTGTGTTGCCTCGGGTCTGTTGCTGGGCCGAGTGAGACTGCACCAGTCGATTCGAACTCATGCCGGTGCAGTCTCCAACTCTTGTTGCTCCGGCTAGACGTGCGGAACGTGCAGGGCGTTCCACGATGCGGGGCCGGGGATACCGTCGGCGTCGCCACCGCTGTAGCCCAGCTTCTCCTGCCAGCACTTGTACGAGTTGCGGTCGGCGTCGGACCACTGGGGGCTGGGGCCCACCTGGTAGCGCGAGCAACCCACCTCGACCAAGCGCTTACCCATATTGGTGACGATCGCCGAGTTCTGGCCGTTGTGGAAGAAGTCCGAACCGGGGTACGGCTGGAGCTGGTTGTTCGCTTCGGGGGCAGGCGCTTCCGGCTTCCCCTTGTGCGGCTTCTCCGGCTCGGCCGGCTTGGGCATCTGCGGCGGCGGGCCGTCACCGTCGGCCGGCCGCGCGGCGGCGGTCCCGATCGAGAACATCACAGCGACGACGGCAACACACAGCGCCAAAAGTAGTTTTTTCACGGGCGGCATGTTTCCGGATCGATCCCAGGGGCGAGCAAGGTCGATCGCTTCCCATATTTGGAAGTTTCGACGCTGAACTCGACGGGTATCTGTCGCCATATCGATGCTGGTCAAAGCAAATTATTTCGACGCCGGACATTACTTCGACCCTCGGTGAAATATTCATTCCATGACCGAATTACGCGACCCTGGCCGACACCACGAATGAAACAGATGTTTCCGCGTGCACCGATAATTCACCACGCGGTGGGAAAATCTGGTCGCGCCGGCCGATGGCAATGGCGGGTGGCAGATTCGCTGTTGGGACCGGGTATGCGGAAGGCAGCCGCCGGCACGATAAGTTGATCCGGTGATCCAGCAGAACGCCCCGCTGATTCGCGACGCGAGCGAAAGCGACATCCCCGCGATCCTGGCGATCCACAACAACGCCGTGACCGAGACGACCGCGATCTGGGATTCCGCACCGGTCGATCTCGACGATCGGCTGCGGTGGTGGCGGGACCGGGTGACCTCCGGATATCCCGTCCTGATCGCGGAGATCGACGGCGAGGTCGCCGGATACGCCAGCTACGCCCAGTGGCGCCCGAAGTCCGGGTACCGGCACTGCGTGGAGAACTCCGTGTACGTCGCGGACCGGTTCCAGCGCCGCGGCGCCGCGACCGCGCTGCTCACCGCGCTCCTGGGGCGGGCGGAGGAGTCCGGGCGCGTGCACACCGTGATCGCCGCGATCGAGACCTCCAACAAGACCTCGATCCTGCTACACGAGAAGTTCGGATTCCAGATCGTGGGCCAGCTGCCCGAGGTCGGTCACAAGTTCGGCGGATGGATGGATCTGACCTTGATGCAGCGCACGCTGCCGGGCCCGATTTCACCGAGCGTAGAGTCTTGCGAGTGAGCTCCGTCGACACCCCGACATCGAACAGCGGCGCGGCACAACCCGCCACGCCGGCCACTTCGTCCCCCGATCCGCTGGTACGCGAATCCGGTGGCCGCAAAATGCTCCGCATCGAGGCCCGCAACGCGCAGACCCCGATCGAACGCAAGCCGAAGTGGATCCGCACCCGCGCCACCATGGGCCCCGAGTACACCGAGCTCAAGGGCCTGGTCAAACGCGAAGGGCTGCACACGGTCTGCGAGGAGGCGGGCTGTCCCAACATCTTCGAATGCTGGGAGGATCGCGAGGCCACCTTCCTCATCGGCGGTGAACAGTGCACCCGCCGCTGCGATTTCTGCCAGATCGACACCGGTAAGCCCGCCGCGCTGGATCGCGACGAACCGCGCCGGGTAGCCGAGAGTGTGCAGGCGATGGGCCTGCGGTATTCGACCATCACCGGTGTCGCCCGCGACGATCTGGACGACGGTGGCGCCTGGCTCTACGCCGAGACCGTGCACGCCATCAAACGGCTCAATCCGAACACCGGTGTGGAGCTGCTGATCCCGGATTTCAACGCCGAGCCCGATCAGCTGGCCGAGGTGTTCGCCAGCCGTCCCGAGGTACTCGCGCACAACGTCGAGACGGTGCCGCGCATCTTCAAGCGCATCCGGCCGGCCTTCCGCTACGAGCGTTCCCTGGCGGTGCTGACCGCGGCCCGCGAGGCCGGTCTGGTCACCAAGTCCAATCTCATCCTCGGCATGGGCGAGACCCCCGAGGAGGTCACCCAGGCCATGCGTGACCTGCACGAGGCCGGCTGCGACATCCTCACGATCACGCAGTACCTGCGCCCCTCGCCGCGGCACCACCCGGTCGATCGCTGGGTGAAGCCGGAGGAGTTCGTCGAACACTCCCGGGTCGCAACGGAACTCGGCTTCGCCGGTGTGATGGCGGGCCCGCTGGTGCGTTCGTCCTATCGGGCCGGCCGGCTGTACGCGCAGGCGATGGCGCATCACGGCCGGGAGATCGCGCCGGAGATGGCGCATCTGGCCCAGGAGGGCACCGCCTCCCAGGAGGCCGGGGCGGTCCTCGCCCGCTTCGGCGGCTGATCGAGGCATTTCATCACGCACGGGGTGCGGATGCCCGGAACCGGGTGACACAGCCGCTTGCCGGTGGGAAGCTCGAAGCAACCGCACGTGTCGACTCCGGGAAGTGATGAGACATGGCCGACAAAGCGAGCAACGGCGCCAGAGGCAATTCCGTGGGCAGAGTGCCCGAGGCGGAGCGGCCCGACGGAATCCGCAATGTGGTTCTCGTCGGGCACACCGGTTCGGGTAAGACCACGGTGGTGGAGGCGCTGGCCATGGCGGCCGGTGCCCTCACCCGGTCCGGGCGGGTGGAGGACGGCACCTGTCTCTCGGACTACGACGACATCGAACAGCGTCAGCATCGCTCGGTGCAGTTGTCGGTGGTACCGGTGGCCTGGAACGGGATCAAGATCAATCTGATCGATACACCGGGATACGCCGATTTCCTCGGCGAGCTCAGGGCCGGTCTACGAGCCGCGGACGCGGCCCTTTTCATTGTCTCGGCCGCGGCGGGCGCCGAGGGTGTGGACGGTCAGACCCTGGCATTGTGGGAGGAGTGCGCGCGGGTGGGTATGCCGCGCGCTCTGGTGGTCACCCATCTCGATGCCGTCCGCGCCGATTTCGATCTGATGGCCCGGACGTGCGCCGCGCTGCTGGGCAACGGCGACTCCGATGCCGTACTCCCCCTGCAACTCCCGGTGCACGGCGCCAAGGGGGCCGACGGGCACCGCCCCGTCACCGGTCTGATCGATCTGCTCACCGAGCAGATCTTCGACTACTCCGCCGGAGAGCACACCCGCACCGACGCGACCGCCGAACAAGCCACGCTGATCGAGACGGCCCGCGACCGGCTCATCGAGGGCATCATCGCCGAGAGCGAGGACGAGACCCTGATGGACCGCTACCTCGAGGGGCAGCCCATCGATCTGGCCACCCTGACCGCGGATCTCGAGCGCGCGGTGGCCACCGATCGCTTCCATCCGATCCTGATCGCCGCGCCACCGCCGGAAGGTGCCCGCGCCGGATTGGGGATGGTCGAGATTCTGGAACTGATCACGCGCGGTTTCCCCACCCCGGCCGAGCACGCGGTGTCGGCGCGCTGCCCGTCCAACGGTGCCGCACCGGCGGCGCTGTCGTGCGATCCGGGCGCGCCCCTGGCCGCGGAGGTCATCCGCACGGCCTCGGATCCCTATGTCGGCCGGGTCTCGCTGGTGCGGGTGTTCTCCGGCACGCTGCACGCCGACGACACCGTGCACATCCACGGCCACGGCAGCGCGGCCGGTAACGGCGCGCACGATCTCGACGAGCGGATCGGGTCGGTCACCGCACCGTTCGGCAAACAGCAGTTCCCGCTGAGCCAGGCCATCGCCGGGGATATCGCCTATGTCACCAAACTCGGTCATGCCGAGACCGGGGATACGGTGTCGGCCAAGGATTCTCCGCTGCTGATCGAACCGTGGCCGCTGCCCGAACCACTGTTACCGGTGGCCGTGCGCGCGCACGGCAAGGCCGACGAAGACAAGCTGTCGCAGGGCCTGGCGCGGCTGGTCGCCGAGGATCCGACGGTACGGCTGGAACAGAATCCGCGCACCCACCAGCTGGTGCTGTGGTGTCTCGGGGAGGCGCACCGCGATGTGGCGCTCGAGCGGTTGCGGTCGCGCTTCGGCGTACACGTCGATGTCGACGAATACCGGGTGGCGCTGCGAGAGACTTTCGGCGGCAAGGCCTCCGGGCACGGGCGGCATGTGAAGCAGTCGGGTGGGCACGGCCAGTACGCGATCTGCGATATCGAGGTCGAACCCCTGCCGGAGGGTTCCGGAATCGAATTCGCCGACAAAGTGGTCGGCGGTGCGGTGCCCCGCCAGTTCATCAGCTCGGTCGAGAAGGGCGTGCGGGCCCAGGCCGAGCGCGGGGTGTCGGCCGGATATCCACTGGTCGATGTGCGCGTGACCCTGCTCGACGGCAAGGCGCATTCGGTCGATTCCTCCGATGCCGCCTTCCAGACCGCCGGCGCGCTGGCCCTGCGGGAGGCAGCCGCGGCCACCCGGATCGCCCTGCTCGAACCGATCGCCGAGGTGGAGGTGACCGTCGCCGACGAGTACGTGGGCACGGTGCTGGGTGATCTGTCCGGCCGCCGCGGCCGGGTCCTGGGCACCGCACCGGCGAGCTCCGGTCGCACGAGCATCCGGGCCGAGGTCCCGGAGCTGGAGCTGCGCCGCTACGCCATCGACCTGCGGTCGTTGTCGCACGGCGGGGCACAGTTCACCAGAACCTATATCCGGCACGAGTCCGCACCCGCCCAGGTGGCACAGGATCTGCGCGACCGGGTCGGCAGCGGAGTGTGAGCACCGCGCCGTAGCCGGCGAGCTTCGGCGGGCGATCGGCAGGCCGGACCCATCCCGCGCGGGATATGTCCGGCCCGACCACTATTCTGGGAGTCATGGCAGCAGGTAAGGGCGGCACACCGTCGAAGGAAGCGAAGGCCGCGGCGAAGGCGGCGCGCCGGCAGGCGTCGAAGGAGCGGCGTCAGCAGCTCTGGCAGACGTTCCAGATGGTGCGCAAGGAAGACAAACTGCTGCTGCCGCTGATGATCGGCGCACTCGTCGTCATCACCGTGGTGTTGTTCGGCATCGGTTTCCTGTTCGACCTGCAGTGGTTCCTGCTTCCGGTCGGCATTCTGGTCGGCGCGCTGGTCGCGTTCATCATCTTCGGCCGCCGGGTGCAGAAGAACGTGTACACCAAGGCCGAGGGCCAGGCCGGCGCGGCCTGGTGGGTGCTGGACAATTTGCAGGGCAAGTGGCGCGCCACCCAGGCGGTCGCGGCCACCACCCAGCTCGACGCCGTGCATCGCGTCATCGGCCTGCCGGGCGTCGTCCTGGTCGCCGAGGGCTCCCCGCAGCGGGTGAAATCGCTACTGGCGCAGGAGAAGAAGAAGACCGCGCGGCTGGTCGGCGACACCCCGATCTACGACATCGTCATCGGCAACGACGAGGGCCAGGTGCCGCTGAAGGGACTGCAGCGCCACCTCACCAAGCTGCCCCGCAACATCGACGCCAAGCGGATGGACCTCATCGAGGGCCGCCTCACCGCTCTGGCGACCCGCGGTGGCCCGGCCATGCCGAAGGGCCCGCTGCCGGCCGGCGCCAAGATGCGCGGTGTCCAGCGCACCATTCGCCGTCGCTGAGATACCCACCGCCGCACCGCTTCACGAACTGCCGCCGCCCGCACCCGCGGGCGGCGGCAGTTTTTCGTCGGATGGTGGACAGGACGCCACGCGCTCCCTAAAGTTCGAATATAGGACTCAGTATCCTGAATTTCGGACACCCGGCAGGAGAAGCGATGCCGTACTACCGAGCCGTCGGCGAACTCCCGCGGCAACGCCACACCATCCACACCCGCGCCGACGGCACACCGACCTTCGAGGAGTTCATCGGCGAGGAGGGTTTCTCGGGAACCAGCTCGCTGCTCTACCACCGCCGGGTCCCCTCGGCGCTGGTCGACGCCCGGGACTGGGATCTCGGCGACCAGGCGCTGAGCGCCAACACTCCGCTGCTACCGCGACATTTCCACCCGCCGGACCTGTTCGCGGAGGCGACGGGCGGTGACGCCGTCCGGCACCGGCGGCCGATCCTGGCCAATGCCGATGTGCGGATCTCCTATGTGGTCGCGGACCGGCCGTCCCCGCTCTACAGCAACGGCATCGGCGACGAGGTGCTGTTCGTCGAATCCGGCGCGGCGGTCCTGGAGAGCGTCTTCGGCCGGATCGAGGTACGCCAGGGCGACAATGTCGTCGTCCCGCGGGTGACGGTGCATCGCTGGCTGCCCGATCCGGCGGCCGGGCCCCTGCGACTGCTGTGCGTCGAGGCCGCGGGCCACGTCCAGCCGCCGGACAGGCATCGCACCCGCTACGGCCAATTCCTGGAGAGCTCCCCGATCACCGAACGCGATCTGCGCGGACCGGACGGCCCGCTACTGGCCGGCGAAGAACTGGTGGACGCCGATACCGAGGTCTACGTCCGCCATCGCACCGCCTCGGGTGCGCACGGCACGATCGTCGTCTACGACCACCACCCCTTCGATGTCGTCGGGTGGGACGGTCATCTGTATCCGTACGCCCTGAACTACCGTGATTTCGCACCGGTGGTCGGCGCGGTGCTGCAACCGCCACCGACCTATCAGGTCTTCCAGGGGCCGGGATTCGTGGTGTGCAACTTCGTCCCGCGCCCACTGGAATTCGCGCCCGGCGCGATCAAGGTGCCCTACTACCACGCCAATGTCGACTCCGACGAGGTGATGTTCTACTTCGCCGGGGAGACCGCCGCCCGCAAGGGTTCCGGCATCCGCACGGGTTCGGTGACCCTGCACCCGGCGGCCTACACCCACGGCCCGCGCCGCCGCGCCTACCTCGACTCCCCCGGCTTCACCGAACCGAACGAAATGGCCTTCATGGTCGACACCTTCCGTCCGCTGGAGGTTGCCGAGGGCGGGACCGCCTCCGATGTGCCCGGCTATCCGTGGAGCTGGTCGGACAAACCACACGCCGGACGGCCGGGGCGACGCCCGTAGCGCCCGTTCCATCCCACCGCGACAGGAGTCTGTGTGAGCGAACCATTCGAGCGGATCCCGGTGATCCTGCACAACGAGGACCAGCCGTCGATCCGGGAAACCTACGGCTTCACCGGCGGTCACGGTGTCGTCCTGGAGGGGCAGCTGTTGCGCCCACCGGGTGACCGCGGCGGCGACACCGTCTTCATCTTCCAGCATCCGACCTCGACGCTGAACCTGCTGCCCATGCCGACCGCGCTCGCGGCCTGCGGCCACCACGTGCTGTGCGCGGCGAGCCGGTATCCCAAGAACGACTCGGCACTGATCATGGAGAAGGTGGTACTCGACCTCGGTGCCTGGGTGCGGTGGGCGCGCGAGGTGGGCGGCTATCGGCGGGTGGTTCTGGTGGGCTGGTCCGGGGGTGGTTCGCTGTCGCTGCTCTATCAGGCCGAGGCACTCCATCCGACCATCACCCACACACCGGCCGGAGATCCGGTCGACGTGGTGGGCGCCGGACTGTCACCGGCCGACGGGGTGGTCTTCATCGCCGCCCATCTGTCACGCGCGGAAACGCTCACCGAGTGGATGGACCCGTCGGTGCTCGACGAGGCCGATCCGCGTCGCCGCGACCCGGCCTGGGACATCTACGCCGACGACGCACCGCGGCGCCCGCCCTTCGACCCGGATTTCGTCGCCGGTTTCCGCGAGGCGCAGCGGGCCCGAAACCGGCGCATCTCGGAGTGGGCGCTGGGACGGCTGGCCGAACTGCGCGCGGCGGGCGGGCCCGAACAGGAACAACCGTTTCTCGTCCACCGCACGATGTGCGATGTGCGCTGGATCGATCCGGCGGTCGACCCCAACGACCGCAAGCCGGACCGGTGCTATCTGGGTGATCCGCGCACCGCGAATGTCGGCCCGGTCGGCTTGGCGCGCTACACCACCCTGCGGTCGTGGCTGAGCCAGTGGAGTCTGGAGCATTCGGTGGCGGGCGGGGCTCGCAACGCCGCGCGGATCGACAAGGGCCCGGTGCTGCAGATCGAGAACTCCGCCGACGACGCGGTTCCGGCCACGCACAACCCGATCGTGCGCGACGCCCTGGCCACCCCTGACCGGACCTATCGGGTGATCTCGGGCGCCACGCACTACTACGTCGGGCAGCCGGACCACCTGCGCACCTGTGTCGAGCACGTCGAACAATGGGCCGCCGAGCGGGAGCTGATCAGCATGCCGCCGACGTAGGATCTGGCCATGCCGGCCCCCGACACTTCACAAACCCTCAGCCGCGGACTCGATGTGCTGAAGGTGCTCGCGAGCAGTCCGCACCCCCGCACGCCCGCGCAGCTGGCGACGGAACTGGGGTTGTCCCGCACGATCATCTACCGGCTGGTCGGCACACTGGTCGAGCACGGCCTGGTCCGACGCGGCGCGGACGGGGCCGTAGGCATCTCCGTCGGTGCGCTGATCCTCACCCGCAATGTGCTCGGCTCGGTGCGCGAGGCGACCCGCGACATCCTCGAGGATCTGGCCCGCGAGGCGGAGGCGACGGCGCATTTCTGCGTTGCCGACGGCGACGACGTGCTCGCGGTCGCCGTCGTGGAGCCGCCGTTCACCACCTTTCACGTCGCCTACCGGGTGGGCGCTCGCACCCGACGCGGCCAGGGCGCACTCGGCGAGGCGATCGAGGCGGCGGCGCGCGGCCAGGGCGGGCTCTTCGAAAGTGAGGGGCAGCTGGTGGCCGGCGCGCACGGTGTCGTCGCCGCGCTGCCGGGTCTGCCGGGTCCCCCGGCGGCGGTCGGCGTGGTCACGCTGGTCGGCCAGGAGACTCCCGCGATGGCCGACGCCGTGCGCCGGGCCGCCGACCGGCTGCGTACAGCCCTCGAATAGCCGATACCCCAGCCATATTCGTCCGATAATCGGATAAGTCTTCACAATAAACGGTCGCGGCGTTAGCCTGCTCACACTCTCGTTCAGTTCGTCAGGAGCAGCCGTGTCCGACTACACCACCACCGCCCATGCCGACGGAGCGCGGCCGCCGACCACTCTGCCCCCGCGAGATCTCTGGATCGGCGGACGCTGGCGCGCGGCCCGCGGCGGCGCCACCTACCGTTCGGAGAACCCGGCCACCGGTGAATTCATCTGCGATGTCGCCGAAGCCGCGCCCGCGGATGTGGATGATGCCGTGCGCGCCGCCCAGGACGCCTTCGACAACAGCGGCTGGAAGGAGATGGGCGGCGCCGAACGCGGCCGGATCCTGTTCCGCGCCGCCGATCTGATCGAGGAGCAGACCCGGTACCTGTCCGCACTCGAGACACTCGAGGTCGGAAAGCTCTACAAGGACGGCGTTTTCGGCGACATCCCGGCGACGCTGGCGACCTTCCGCTACTACGCCGGCTACGCCGACAAACTGCACGGCTCGACGGTGGCGCTACCCGATTACGCGGGCCGGCACCGGCTCAACTACACGCTGCGCGAGCCGCTCGGGGTGGTCGGCGCGATCACCCCGTGGAACAACCCGATCGTGGTCGCGGGCTGGAAGGTCGCACCGGCACTGGCCGCGGGCAACACCGTGGTGATCAAACCGCCGGAGGACGCGGCGCTGTCGATCCTGCGGCTCGCGGAGATCCTGGCCGAGGCGGGCGTTCCGGACGGTGTGTTCAATGTGGTGCCCGGCCGCGGCGAGACCACCGGCGCGGCCCTGGCCGGCCACCCCGGGCTGGCGAAGCTCAGCTTCACCGGCAGCCCGGAGGTCGGCGCCCTGCTCGGGTCCCACGCCGGTGGCCGGTTCCGCAAGCTGACCCTCGAGCTGGGCGGTAAGAATCCGCAGATCGTGTTCCCCGATGCCGATCTCGACCGCGCCCTGCCGTTCGTCGCGGTCGGCAATTTCCTGCATCAGGGCCAGGTCTGCGCGGCCGGAACCCGGGTGTACGTCCACGACAGCCTGGCCGAGGAGCTCACCACGCGATTGGCCGCCCACGCCGAATCCCTCACTCTCGGTGACCCGTTCGACGCCGAGGTGAGCATGGGCCCGGTGATCAACCGGCAGCAGCACGACCGCATCGGCGGCTATCTCGGGCTCGGCGTCACCGAGGGCGCACGGCTCGTGACCGGCGGCGCACTGGCCGAACGGACCGGATATTTCGTCGAGCCGACGGTGTTCGTGGGCCGTCAGGAGCACCGCATCGCCCGGGAGGAGATCTTCGGCCCGGTCGCCACGATCATTCCGTTCAGCGATACCGACGAGGTGCTCGCTCTCGCCAACGACTCCCACTTCGGTCTCAACGCCATCGTCTACACCGAGGATCTGCACACCGCCCAGACCGCCGCCCGCGAATTGCGGGTGGGCAATGTGTGGATCAATGCCTTCGGCATTCCCGATATGACCACACCGTGGGGCGGGCAGGGTGGCAGTGGCATCGGCCGCGAACTCGGCCCGGCCGGAATCGAGGCCTACACCGAGGAGAAGACCGTGCAGATGATGTTCTGAGCGGTCATGGGCGTGCGATGTCGCTCTCCAGCGCCGCCAGCGCCCGATCGTCCAGGCGGATGCCGGCCACCGCGACATTCTGTTCCAGGTGTTCGACCTGGCGGGTCCCCGGAATCAGCAGGATGTGCGGATCGTGCGCCAGCAACCAGGCCAACCCGATCTGGCTCGGCGTGCGGTCGTATCGCGCCGCGATATCGCGCACCACCGCTTGCTCGCCCACCTTCGGATGCCCGGGGAAGCCGGATCCCAACGGGAAGAACGGCACGAAAGCGATCCCGCGGGAGGCACATTCGGCGAGCAGTGGCTCCTCGCCGCGATCGAGCAGGTTGTACAGGTTCTGCACGCAGACGATCCCCGCCGGCGCGGCCCGCACCAGCTGGTCCACCGTCACCGAGCTCAACCCGATCGCTCCGATCTTGCCCTCGTCGCGCAGCGCGATCAGTTCGGCGAGCTGATCGTCGAGGTCGACGACCTGATCACCGGTGGCGACGATGCCGGGTGGCGCGTCCACCCGGCGCAGATTCACCACATCGAGCCGCTCGGCGCCCAGCGCGGCCAGATCCGCCTCCACCGATGCGCGCAGTTGCGCGGGTTGCTGCGCCGCCACGAGCCTGCCGTCGACATGTGCGGCGCCGACCTTGTCGACCAGCATCAGATCCTCGCCATAGGGATGCAGCGCTTCGCGAATCAGCGCGTTCACCGACCCACCGCCGTAGAACCCCGCGGTGTCGATGTGGTCGACGCCCAATTCCCTGGCGCGGCGCAGCACCGCGACGCCGTCGCCGTCGGATTCCAGCTGCATCGCGCCGTAACCGATCCGCCCGACGGGCTGCCCGGCGAGTACGCCGTCTTGCGATTGCCTCATGTGTGGCTCCTGGTTGATCTCGACTACTCTCGACGGTAAGCGGAGGATCCTCCGCTTACCGTCGATGATACACAGAAACGGAGGATCCTCCGCTTTGTCCGCACAACCGGGCGGCCGCCGCGATGCCCAACGCAACCGGCAACGCCTCCTCGACGCCGCCCTCACGGCATTCACCGGGGATTCGCCCACGGTCAGCCTGGAATCGATCGCGAAATCGGCCGGAGTGGGAATCGGCACGCTCTACCGGCACTTCCCGTCCCGGGAAGCACTCGTCGAGGCCGTCTACCGCAGCGAACTGGAACAGCTCTGCGATCAGGTCGGCGATCTGCTCACCGAGCAGCCGCCGGATCAGGCGTTGCGGACATGGCTGGGCCGCTACGCCGATTTCGTCGCGACCAAACGCGGAATGGCCGAGGCACTACGCGAGGTCATCGCGTCGGGCGCGGTCACCTCGGCGCAGACCCGGGAACGCCTCAGCGCGGCGATCGGTCACATCATCGCCGCGGGCACGCCGGCGGAACTGCTACGTTCCGACATCTCCGCGCAGGACGTGACCGCGGCGATGGCCGGCGCCACGCTGGCCGGAATCGACCGCGAGCAGATCGATCGGCTACTGGATCTGCTCGTCGACGGCCTGCGTCCGCCGCGATGACATCGGCCGAGGCCGATGACATCGGCCGAGGCCGACAACTCTCAGCTGTGGGCAGCGTAGATCGCCTGTGCCAGTTCGGATTTCAGTGCCTGGAATTCCGGCGTCGCGGTCACCGTGAGATCGCGAACCGTATCCGGACCGTCGCCCGGCAGGTCGATGCGCCGGTCGACGATCACCCGGCCGGGCCGGGCGCTCATCACCAGTACGCGAGTGGACAGGAACGCCGCCTCCTCCACCGAATGCGTCACGAACACAATGGTTTTGCCCGCATCCCGCCACAGCCGCAGCAGTTCGACCTGGAGTCGTTCACGGGTCAGCTGATCGAGCGCTCCGAACGGTTCGTCCATGAGCACGATGCGCGGATCGTTGATCAGGACCCGGGCGATCTGGGCCCGCTGCTGCATACCGCCGGACAGTTCGTAGGGCCTCTTGTCGCCGAATTCGCCGAGGCCGACGAGCCGCAACAGTCGCTGCGCCTCGGCACGACGCGTCTTCTTGTCCACGCCAAGGCATTTCGGGCCGAATTCGACATTGCCACGCACCGACAGCCATGGATACAGCGTCGGCGCCTGGAACACCACCCCGCGCTCGGGACTCGGCCCGGCGACCGGGTCGTCGCCGACGAGCACGGTTCCCGCGCTGGGTTCGATGAAGCCGCCGAGCAATTGGAGCAGGGTGGTCTTCCCGCACCCCGAGGGCCCGACGACACTCACGAACTCACCGGGTTCGATGACCAGATCCGTGTGCGACAACGCCACCGTGTCATCGGCGTAGGTCTTCGACACCGCGCGCAGCACGACCCGATCGCGAAGCGCCGCCGCGGTGCTCATCGGGCACCTCCCACGGTCGCCGCCGCCTGCGCGTAGACGGCGTCGTGGTATCGCCGCGGCGCGGCCAGGCCCTGGATCTGCCCCTGGCCGAGCAGGAACTGGGCGGTGCTGCGCAGATCCGCGCCGAGTTGCCCACCCAGATAGGCGGGGCCGGCCTGGGTGGCGGCATCGGGATAGGTGTATCCGGCCAACTGTCTGCGCGCCGCGTCGACATCGGTCCCGAGCTGAGCGGCGACATGGGTGGCCGCGCCCTGCGGATCGCTGATCAACTGGTGGACGGCCCAGTTCTGCACTGCCGTCCATACGGTGAGGAATGCCGGGTTCGCGGCCACGAAGTCCGACCGCGCACCTTCGAGGTCGAAGGTCGGTGCGCCCGCCGCCGCGGTATCCGCCGCGCTGTTCACCACGTGCCCGCCGCGCCGCAGTTCGCCCAGTGTCGGATCCCAGATGAACGCGGCATCGACACCGCTGTCCTTCCACGCGGCGAGAATCGCGTCGGGTTGCAGATTCACCAGCGTCACATCATGTTCGATACCGGCCGCGTGCAGGGCGGCGAGCAGACTGTAGTGCGAGGTGCTCGCGAACGGCACCGCGATCTTCTTCCCGCGCAGCCCAGCCACGGTGGTGATCGCCGGATCCTTCACGATCAGCGATTCGGCCGGACCGATCACGTCATGAATCCAGATGGCCCGCACATCGAGGTTCAGTGGTGCCGATATCGCGCGGGCCGCCGCCGCACTGCCGAGCAGGCCCAGGTCGAGGGATCCGGCACCGAAAGCCTGGATGACCGTGGCACCCGAATCGAACTTCGACCAGGTGATCTTCGCCTCCGGCAGGCATGTTTCCAGCAGCCCGGTGTCCTTGACGATCAGATCACCGTTGGCGATGTTCTGATATCCGATGCGCACCGCACCGGTGACACCGTCGTTCGGCGCCACCGGGCAGTCGAGTGCGGGGCCCAGCGCCCGCGACCGGTCGCCACGCCCGGATTCGACGCATCCGGTCAGTGCCAGGACGAGCACGGCGGCCACCGCCGACGCCACGAAACTCCGCTTCACGCCCTGCCCTTCCATGGCACCAGAGCCGCACCGGCCCACTTGATCGCCGCGTCGAGCGCCACCGCGGTGACACCGATGACGATGACGCACGCCAAGGTCAGCGAGGTATTCAACTGCTGACCGGACAGATACGCCAGCCCACCGATGCCGGGAATGCCGTTGTTGAGCTCGGCGGCCACCACCGTGGTCCAGGCGAATCCAACGGCCACCCGCACCCCGCCGATCACCTCGGGCAGGGTCGACGGGAACAGCACCCGGGTGACGACCTGCAGCCGCCCCGCCCCCAGTGACCGCGCCGCGTCGACCCGGTCCCGCGGCACCGCCTGGACTCCGGCGAGGGTCGCGATGACCATCGGCGGAAAGGCCGCCAGGAACAGCAGCCAGTCCTTGGACGTGTCGCCGATGCCGAACCACACGATGAGCAGGCCGATATATCCCAGCGGGGGCAACATGCGCAGGAAGTTCAGATACGGCTCCACGATCGCGCTGATCACCCGGGAGCTACCCAGCAGGAATCCGACCGGAGGTCCCAGCACGACCGCGGCCCCGGCGCCCACGGCGATGCGCTGCAGACTCGCGACCAAGTGCTCCCACAGGAAATAGTTCTGCTCGCCCTGCACCTCGCGCGGGACACCGGGAGCGATCCGATGCCAGCTGTTGGCCCGCACGAAGGCGTCCCAGACCGCACGCGGACCCGGCAGGAACTGCGCGTCGACCAGTTGTGCGGCGCTGACCACCCACCACACGATCAGCAGCACCAGCAGCGATGCCACTCGCACCGCGAGGCCGCGCACACGCGGCCCGCCCAGGCGAAGCGCACGCGACTTGCGCGGCGACACGAACGCATCGTCGCTCAGAGCGACGGTCGAGGGCGGCGTCACGGCGAGGGGTCGTCCTGTCTGTCTCGGGATCCACGATCCCGAGCGGAGACCGTCCCGCCCGATCCTGACCGGTGCCGGCCCGCCGGTCGAGGGTCGCGATCACCGTGATCGCAATACGCCCTACCGCGCCCGGACCAGCGCCGTCCCGGTGGCCCGGTCGTGCATACCGCGGCGGTCACCGTCGGTGAACAGCGCCGGGACCACGAAGGTCAGCAAGGCCTGGCGGGCGATCGCCCGGACGAAACCGACCGGCACCGGGGCATCGATCCGGATGGT
Organism: Nocardia sp. NPDC052254; assembly: GCF_040679495.1. Lineage (NCBI taxonomy): Bacteria > Bacillati > Actinomycetota > Actinomycetes > Mycobacteriales > Nocardiaceae > Nocardia > Nocardia sp. NPDC052254. The sequence goes on from NZ_JBFAUW010000006.1 coordinate 434,765, forward strand.
GCGCATACCGAGGAAGTATTGCCCCGGGGTGAAGCCGAACAGCATCACCGTCACCATGCCGACGACGAACCAGACCAGATAGGTGACGGTATTGAGCGATCCGGCACCGTGCACGATCAGCGCGGCGATACCCATCGCGATGAAGTAGTCGACGAACAACGCCACGATGCGCCGTGACATGGGCGCCAGCGAACCCGCACCCGTCTCGGGCAGGCCGAGCAATTTCCCCGGATAGTCGTCGGGCCCCGGCCCATCGGGTCGGGCCGAGTCGGGGCCGGACAGCCAGGAACCGGAAATTCGCGCCATGCTGCCAGCTTAGGCGCGGCGACGGTGAGGATTACGTCACACCCACACCTCGCACCGCCGGCACGAACCGGCGCGCTCACCCACCCGAACGGGCCGCCACCGCGCGCTTCGGCCGCCACTTCCCGCGGCCCGGCACGGCCGCGAAACACCGCGTCCGGCACGGTCGCCAAAGCGGTTGCGGCCGGGAAACTCTCGACCACAACGACATCTACCAGCCACGACCCGCGATCCTTGTGTCCGCGCGCCGAGACCGTGATGGCAGGATAAGTGTGCTGGTCGAGCACCGCAGCGCACCACCGCCGTTGCGGTGCGGAGCACGGGGACGCCGCCACCCGGTCCAGCAGCACGTGTAACACTGGCGAAACACAGCCTTGATTGCGGGGAAACACCGCATCCATACCGTTCAGCGCTGAACCCAGCAATCGGCACAGGCTGGGAACCGATCCGTAAGGAGTACAAGTGGCGTTCAGTACGGCCGACGAGGTCATCCAGTTCATCAAGGAGGAGAACGTCGAGTACATCGACGTACGCTTCTCGGATCTCCCTGGTGTTCAGCAGCACTTCTCGATCCCGGCGAAGTCCTTCACCGCCGACCTGGCCGAAGAGGGCCTGGCGTTCGACGGCTCCTCCGTGCGCGGTTTCCAGTCGATCGACGAGTCGGACATGCTGCTGCTGCCCGACTACACCACCGCCCGGATCGACCCGTTCCGTGCCGCGAAGACGCTGAACCTGAACTTCTTCGTGCACGACCCGTTCACCCGTGAGGCCTACTCCCGCGATCCGCGCAACATCGCGCGCAAGGCGGAGGAGTACCTGCGCTCGACCGGTATCGCCGACACCGCCTTCTTCGGCGCCGAGGCCGAGTTCTACATCTTCGACGGCATCCGCTACGGCTCGGCCATGAACGGCTCGTTCTACGAGATCGAGTCCATCTCCGGTTCCTGGAACACCGGCGAGGAGTTCAACCCCGACGGCACCCGCAACCTCGGTTACAAGGTCCGTAACAAGGGTGGCTACTTCCCCGTCGCCCCCTACGACCACTACGTCGACCTGCGCGACAAGATCTCGACCAACCTGCAGAACGCGGGCTTCGAGCTCGAGCGCGGTCACCACGAGGTCGGCACCGCCGGTCAGGCCGAGATCAACTACAAGTTCGGCACCCTGCTGTCGGCCGCCGACGACCTGCAGCTGTTCAAGTACATCGTGAAGAACACCGCCTGGCAGGAGGGCAAGTCGGTCACCTTCATGCCGAAGCCGCTGTTCGGCGACAACGGCTCGGGCATGCACGTGCACCAGTCGCTGTGGAAGGACGGCAAGCCGCTGTTCCACGACGAGGCCGGCTACGGCGGCCTGTCGGATCTGGCGCGGCACTACATCGGCGGCATCCTGCACCACGCCCCGTCGCTGCTGGCGTTCACCAACCCGACGATCAACTCGTACCACCGTCTGGTGCCGGGCTACGAGGCCCCCATCAACCTGGTGTACTCGCAGCGCAACCGCTCGGCCGCGGTCCGCATCCCGGTCACCGGCAACAACCCGAAGGCCAAGCGCATCGAGTTCCGCGCGCCCGACTCCTCGGGTAACCCGTACCTGGCCTTCGCCGCCATGATGATGGCCGGCCTGGACGGCATCAAGAAGAAGATCGAGCCGAAGGCCCCGGTCGACAAGGACCTCTACGAGCTCCCGCCGGAGGAGGCCAAGAACATCCCGCAGGCCCCCACCTCGCTGGCGTCGGTCATCGACCGCCTCGAGGGCGACCACGAGTACCTCACCGAGGGCAACGTCTTCACCGACGACCTCATCGAGACCTGGATTCAGCTCAAGCGCGACAACGAGATCGCGCCGGTCAACCTGCGTCCGCACCCCTACGAGTTCGAGCTGTACTACGACGTGTAAGTCGTTGTAGGACATACGTTCTCACGGAGCCCCGGCCGAATTCGGCCGGGGCTCCGGACGTTTCGCTACAAAGCTGGCCTCTATACAGAATGTCAAAGGAGGCACTTCCCTGCGTTTCCCACTCCGCTTCCGCGACTGTCGCTGCGGCCAGCAAGTGGACCGGCGATACGGCGGCGCCGAGGAATACGTCATCATCGACAACGACGATCAGTGGGTCGGTTTCGGCTGGCACATCCGCGGTGACGGCTTTCCCATGTCACAACCACCGCACACCTCCTCCGGCCGCAAGGCGGTTCGCCGTCTCCAGCCATGGAGACCTTCCTGAGCCCGGTTCTGAATCCCGTCAGATGGAAGAGCCATGGTCATGCCTCCGCGCCGCCCGCACCGCGCGACTCCTCAGCCAGGACGACCTCGCCCGAGCGCTCCGCGATGCGGGATGTGCGAGCGCCACCAAACGGCTTGTACAGCGATGGGAATCGGGGGCAACGACCAACCCCCCGCCCCTCCCACGCCAGGGCTCTCGAACAGGTCATGCGACTTCCGATCGAGCAGAGTAGAGGCGATGGCGAGCACGAAATTCACCAAGTGGGACGAGGTGAAGGCGAAGGCGCGGCAGGCAGACCCGCGCAGCGATGCACAGCGCGCAAGCGACTGCGGCCACGCACACGAACGCCACGAGGCATACGTCGCGACGCTCGGCGGATAGGTGGACTTCGTTGTTACGTCGGGCGACCGCACCTGGAAGGTCGCATAGTTACCCGCAGGCCGGTGAATGCTGTTGGGAGAACCGGGCCAGGGATTCACAGGCCCAGCCGCGAGACAGCAACCACATTCCGTCTCGGGCGGTCAGCATGATGATCAAGGGACCGGTGTCGTTCTGCACCGACATCGTGCTGGTGGCGGCCATCATCCCGCTCCCGAGGTCGGTGGTTCGGTCGACTCGCAGTGAGATGCCTTGGGAGCGATAGGCATCGGAGATCGCGGCGGGTAGGCCGGGGTCTACGTCGGTGCCATCGATGGGTAGTGGCGGAATCGCCGGATTCGCAGCGGGGTCGAGGACGGCCATCAGGCGGGGGGTCAGCTCGGCGGGAGACGGAATCGGCGGCGACGGCGATGCGGAGGTCGGCGTTGGGGGCAGTGTGCTCGGGTACAAGCTGTTCACGATACGAGCGAAGATGGTGTAAGCCGAGATGGAGAACCCTTGCTTCCAGGTTGTCGCCTGGTTGATCAGGACCGCCACGCTCACCCCCCGGTCGGGCAGCGCCATGACCATCGAGCTGTAACCGGGCATCCCACCGTTGTGGCCGACCCACGATCCCAGCTTCCACAACCCTAGCCCGTATCCGGCATCGTTCATCGGGGTGAACGCCGAGCGGGATCGGAAGCTCTGCGGCGTCAGCAGATCGCCGCGATCCAGTTTCAGGACGTACTGCCCCATGTCACCGACCGTCGACACCATGGCCCCGGCCGCGCCAGCCGCCTCCGGACCGGCGAACGACGTCACGTCCACCAGTTTGCCCTCGTCATAGCTGTAGCCGCGGCTGGCGGGAGCGAGAAGTGCGGCGCCGAGGGGGTATTCGGTATCGGGCAGACCATGGTCGGCCGCCACGGAGTTCAGCACGTCGCGCACGGGGCGTCCGGTGACCTTCTCGAGGACGATGCCGAGCAGGAAGTATTCGGAGTTCGAGTACACGGTCCGGATATTCGGCGGCTGGGCCCGCTTCGGATGCGAGCGAATCACCCGCAGGGCGCTTTCCCGGTCGTAGACCTGTCCCGCAGGCTTCCCGATGTTGTATCCCCGATACGACGGGTCTGTGGTGAAGTCGTAGACCCCACCGCGCATCCCCAGCAGATCGTGCAGCGTGATGACATCTCCGTTGGGAATCCCGTCGACATACCGCGAGAGATGGTCGTCGAGCGACAGCTTGCCCTGATCCGCGAGTCGCAGCGCAGCTGTCGCGGTGAATGTCTTGGTGATACTCGCGATCCGATAGTGGTCGCGCACATCCGCCGGCCTGCCGGTGCCGACATCAGCCACCCCGTAGGCGCGTGCGTAGGTCCCGCGCTGGGGATCGATGATCGATATCGCCGCACCCGGTATCAGCCCGGCGGCGATACTCGATTCGGCGATGCGATCCACCCCCTGCGCCACATCACCGGGAAAGCTCGGCGCCTCGGCACCGTTCCCGCAGGCGGCGAGGGCCAACGACACCGCGACGACCAGCGCCGCGACAGCGCGTAATCGCTTGCCACTTCGATGTTTTCGCAACATCCATTCCCCCACCGCCGCACGGCCTTCTGCGCGCGACGATACCGGAATCCGGCGACGGCGGGCGGTCACAGATGCGGGTGGCTGCCCAGCGAGGCCGTGTAGATCGCGGGATGTCCGTGTGCCGCCTCGAGATTGCGGCGCTCCTGATCGGTCAGGGTGTGGCGGGCCACCGCACGGCGGGCGCGGGCGCGCAAACCCCGCAGTACCGAAACGTGAACCATGATCGGCTCCCTCCTCCCCCGTCCCGTGATTGGAAGTGGAACACCATTCTTCCACCGGTCGACCGGGATTTCATCGAAGTGGCACACGCCTTGCGAAACCCTGGACACGATGAGAGGATTCCTATGCAATCTTCTCATCGTGTCCAGGGGTCAAAGGAGATCACCGCATGACCGCGTCAGTCGCACGGACCGAGCACACCTCGAACGAGCTCGGTCCCCGGCAGCCGATCCAGCCCGGAACCCGGATGTGGGACCAGGTCGGGCTGATCACCTTCTCCCTCACCGCAGGTTCCGCTTTCCTGCTACAGACCATGGAACCGACGATCTCCGCGGTCGTCGACGAGCACTCCACCTTCCGCACCGACCCGATGGGCCGGGCCATGCGCAGCCTCGCTGCCGTGATGACCTGGACCTACGGCGGTGAGGAGGCGGTGGCCGAGGCGGAGCGACTGCGCCACATGCACGCCTCGCTGAATACCGTCGACGAGAACGGCAAGAAACATTCCGCCCTGGCGTCGGGCCCGTGGGCGTGGGTTCTGCACACCGGAACGTTCGCTTTCACCGAGGGCTCGAAGTACTTCAGCACCGGCACCCTGACCGATGCCGAGAAGAATCAGTACTACCAGGAGGTCCTGCAGCTGCAGCGGATGTTCTCGGTGGCCCCCAAACAGATGCCGGCGACCTACGCCGACTTCGAGGTCTTCTTCGCCGACACCGTCGAGAACCACCTGGTCGCCACCGATACCGCCCGCGACTATCTGAAGACCATCCGCAATGTCCGGGCCCCGAAGTCGCTGCCCACACCGCTGATCCCGCTGTGGAATCTGGTGGCCTCGCCGGTGGGCCGGATGCAGTACTTCTGCACGGTCGGCACCACACCCGAACCGGCCCGCCGGAAACTGGGTCTGACCTGGAGCGCGGCGGATGAACGCAAGCTGCGGATCCTCGGCTGGCTGCTGGCGCGACTGGTCCCGCTGCTGCCCGAGCGGATTCGCTACTTCCCCATCGCCTACGAGGCCCGCAAGCTCGAACGCGACCGCGCGCGCCTGCGCAAGGTGATCGACCTGCGGCCCATCTGAGCCGGATCGGCCCCCTGGCAGGCGGGCGGCCCGGGTGGCGGGGCAGACTCGACAATCGATGACCGCGACGAATCAGATCATCAGCGATATCGACGACCGGACCGCCGAGCGCCTGGCCGCCGCACTGCGCTGCGCCACCGTCTCCCGCGACGACGCCGAACCCGACACGGCCGAATTCGACCGGTTGGCAAGCCATCTCGAAACCTGTTTCCCGCTGGTGCATTCCCGGCTGGAACTGGAGCGGTTCGGCCACAGCCGGCTGTACCGGTGGCCGGGCACCGGAACCGGTACGGCGGCGGTGCTGCTCGCCCACCAGGATGTGGTGCCCGTCGACGACGAGCAGCGCTGGACCCATCCCCCGTTCGCGGGCGTGGTGGACGGCGAATTCGTCTGGGGCCGTGGCGCGATCGACGACAAGAGCCGGCTGATGGCGATCCTCGAGGCCGTCGAGTCCCTGCTCGCCGAGGGCCGCCGCCCGCGCCGCACCATCTACCTCGCATTCGGGCACGATGAAGAGGTCTTCGGGCAGGTCGGCGCCGCCCGGATGGCCGAACGGCTGCGGGAACTGCGGGTGCACGCCGATCTCCTGCTCGACGAGGGCGGCGTGATCACCACCGGCGTCGCCGACGGCGCCACCACACCCGTCGCCTCCATCATGCTCGGTGAAAAAGGCTGGGCCACCATCCGATTGCGGACGGTCGACGTCGGCGGCCACTCCTCGATGCCCGGCCGCGAAACCGCCGTCGGCCGGATGGCACGCGCGGTGGCACGGCTGCAGGATCGGCCGATGCCGCTGCGCATGACACCGGTGATCGCCGACATGCTCGCCCGCATGCGTCCGGCCATGTCCGAACCACGACGGTCGGCGCTGCGGCTGCTGCCGGTCGCGAGTGGTGTCGTCACCCGGCTGATGGCGGCGCGTCCGCAGACCGAGGCCATGGTCCGCACCACCACCGCACCCACCGTGATCCGCGGCGGCGTGAAGGCCAATGTGCTGCCGCAGAGCGCCGAGGCATTGGTGAATTTCCGTATCCTGCCGGGCGATTCGGTCGACGATGTCCTGCGGCACTGCCGGCGGGTGATCGCCGATCCAGGGGTCTCGGTGGAGGTGGTGGGCGCGGCATCGGAACCTTCGCACATCGCCGGACCCGGACCGGCTTTCGATCTGATCGCCGGCCTCGCTCGCGCGCTGGTGCCCGAGGCGGTGGTCACCACCGGAATCGTGCCCGGCGCCACCGATTCCCGCCACTACGACAGCCTGGCCGGAACCCGCTGCAATTTCGCGCCGATCGTCGTCGACGCGGCGGATCTCGAACGTATCCACGGCACCGACGAACGGCTCTCACGCACCAACTACGCGCGGTTGATCGAGTTCAATCGACGATTGCTCGCGCACTACACCCGCCCCGGCGGCTGATGCCGGCAATGCCGGGGTCCGCCGCTAGGCTCAGCGGGTGCGAGCTACAGCAACGTTCACCGTCAAATCCTTCGTCCCCACGGATGTGCTTCCCGACCCGGACATCCCGACCGCCACCCCGGTCGGAATCGCCCGGCTGGAAAAGCATTTCGAGGGCGAGGCGGTCGGACGGTCGGCCACGCTGTTCACCGCGGCCTTCGACCAGTTCACCGGCAAGGGCACCTACGTGGCGATGGAGTCGTTCGAAGGTTCGCTGAACGGGCTCGCCGGAACCTTCAACTTCGCGCATTCGGCCACCACGACCGGCACCGACCGCAGCGCGGAATTCTTCACGATCGTGCCGTCGAGCGGTACCGGGGAACTCAACGAGATCACCGGCACCGGCGGAATGGCGGTCGACACCGACGGCACCCATCGCATCTGGTTCGACTACGACCTGGGGTGAGATCCCGGGGTCGCGCCACGCGGCACCGCCGAGACGTATCCTTCCGGCCCGCCGTGCGCGACAATGACGCACGGCGCCGGCACCGCGGCGCGGACAGAGCGACGATGACCGGCAATCGCGCAGCTGGTCGTCGGTGCGACCGGGTGCGGGTGTCCCGCCAGACGCAGGAGGCAACGATGACGACCGGCGATACCGGAGAATTCGACGCGCGCGGCGGACAGGTCTTCTGGCGGGCCTGGCTTCCCGAGGGGCCCGTACGCGCTGTCGTGGTACTGGTGCACGGCGTCGCCGAGCACTCCGGCCGCTACGATCACGTGGGTAAACGCCTGGCGGACAGCGGTTTCGCGGTGTACGCGTTCGACCACATCGGCCACGGCCGGTCCGCGGGCGGGTCCGCGAACATCGAATCGCTCGACGCCGCGGCCGACAATGTGAACACCATGCTGGCCATCGCGAGCGCGAAACACCCGGATTTGCCGCGCTTCATACTCGGCCACAGTATGGGCAGTCTGATCACGCTGTATCTCGCGACCCGGGCGCCGGTGGACGTCACCGGGATCGCGGTCTCGGCGCCACCGGTGGTGCTCGAGGCCGGTAATCCGATACAGCGGTTGCTGGCCCCGGTGCTGAGCCGATGGGCCCCGGGACTGGGTGTGCTGCAACTGGATTCGGCGATGATCAGCCGCGATCCGGAGGTGATCCGCGCCTACGATTCCGATCCGCTGGTCCATCGGGGCAAACTTCCCGCTCGGACGGCCACCGAGATTCTGCGGGGTGCGGAATTCGTCCTCGGCCATCTGGACGCGCTGCGGGTACCGACCCTGGTCATGCACGGTGGCGACGATGCGCTGGCAATTCCCACCGGCGCCGACCGCATCGAGGCCGGCGCGGCCGCGACCGATCTCACAGTGCTCCGCTATCCGGGCCTCTACCACGAGATCTTCAACGAACCGGAGCAGCAGCGGGTGCTCGATGACCTGGTGCGCTGGTTGGAGGAGCACACCGGCGCGCAGTAGCATCCGAAGATGAGCAATACCGACCAGGGGCGTATCGCGTTCATCCGGGCCAGCTGGCATCGATCCATCGTCACCCAGGCGTACGAGGGCTTCCTGGCCGAGTACGGCGACCTGGGGTATTCCGCCGAGACCGTCGAGGTCTTCGATGTGCCCGGCGCCTTCGAGATCCCGCTGCACGCCCAGCGCCTGGCACGCACCGGCCGGTACGACGCCGTGGTCGCAGCCGCCCTGGTCGTCGACGGTGGCATCTACCGGCACGACTTCGTCGCATCGGCGGTGATCGACGGGCTGATGCGCGTGCAGCTCGAGACCGACGTCCCGGTGTTCTCCGTGGTGCTGACCCCGCATCATTTCCACGAGCACCGCGAGCACGTGGACTATTTCACCGACCATCTACGCACCAAGGGCGCCGAGGCGGCCCGGGCCGCCGCGACCACCCTCAGCTCGCTGCGCACCCTGCCGACCGGCACCGCCTGATTCTCGCGCGGCACAGATCCACCGACGGGTGTGCGGCCGGGGACCGATCCCCGGCCGCGCCCGGCATCACTTGTAGTTGTTCAGGCAGGCGCCCTCGCCGTCGAGGACACCGCTGCGGAACGCGTCCAGCCGCTGATAGCCGCTGGGCACGACCTTGCCGTCGACATCGGCGGCGGCGAGCCCGTCGGCCAGCAGCCCCGATACCGCGGCATCCAGATCACCGGCGGTCAGGCGCGGATCACTGGCCGGATCGCTGAGTTCGGTGGTGATGGCACCGGTCAGGCAGGCGGTCCGCAGACCCGCCGTCTCCGGGCCCGTCAGCGACAGATTCCGGTCCTTCTCCACCGCCAGCGCGTACCGGGAGATGAACACCACGTAGGCGTTGTAGTTGCCGTCGACCACGGCGGACAGCGGTTCGTCGTCGCCGGCCTGCGCTCCCGCGCGCTTGGCCAGCTCCGGCACGTCGGTCCCGATCTTGTTCATCCACGGGCAGTACGAAACCGGTTCCACCGCTTTGTTCTTCACGCACAGCTTGACGATGCCGTCATAATCGAAGGCCGGCGGCTGGGCCAGCGGATAGATACGCCCCAGCGCCGCGGAGACCGCGGTGAGCCCGCCCTGGTCGACCGGCATCTGGTTCTCCTGATCGCCGGGTTCGAAGGTGGTCGGCAGCCCGCCGCGCCGCTCCTGGATCTCCTTCTTGTTGATGTTCTTGCACCCGGCCGTGCCATCGGACCAGCCGATCTGCACCGCGGTGACGCGTTCGAACGCCGAACCGTGCACATTCTTCGGGTTGTCGGGATCCTGGTCGCGCACCGCGACCGCCGCACCCAGCACGCCGTTGAGACCGTCGGTGGTGTTGAGCGTGAAGTGCGTGGACCCGCCCTCGGCCACATGCCGCAGGAAGACACCGGCGAAGCAGTCGGCCTGCTGTTCGAGCACGATGCCGGGGGTGAAGAAGCCGTTGAGCCGGGCCTGGTCCTGCAGCGAGTGACCGTACTCGTGCGCGAGCACCATCACCACGGCCATCTTCCCGTACTTGTCCGCGATCAACGGCAGCAGTTTGCCACGATCCCAGCCGACGGTCTTGTCGATCTTGCAGTAGGCGGCGTTCACCACCTTGTAGGTGTTCGAGCGGCAGAAGGTGACCGCTTGTTCCTTGGGGGCGTTGGCATCCCAGGAAATGAAGTGGTCGACCGGCGTGAAGGTGCCGGGGAAGTTCTTGCCGTACTCCGCTCCCCAGTAGTCCCGCAGATCCGACAACGTGTTGAGCGCCAGGCGATCCATTTCCCCGCCGTCACCGTTGTCGGCGCGCAGCGGGGCGTCGGGCACACCGGGCCGCGGGCCACTGGGCCCCGAAGCGCTGTTGGTCGCGGCACCACTGACCGCCCACGGATTGCCGCCGGTGGCGGCGACCTCCTGTGCCGCAGGGGTTTTCGCCTCACCACCGCAGCCGGCCACCGCCGCGCCGAGCACGAGCAGCCCGGCCACCGCGGCCAGCCGCAATCGCCTGTTGTTCCTCATCCGAATTCCTCCCCGATTCTGTGTCGGCGCCCGGAGGCGACGACGGTCCAGGATTCCGCACCGCGGCTCCCCCCGTCTCCCGAGCGCTCACATCGTAATCGGGCACCGGGCCGGATGCGCAACGTAGTGCGCCGGGACAGGAAGTGACGCGCACGACGTGGCGCACACACCCTCGATTCATCTACTATTTACTTACGTAGGCAGTAGATGCTCAACGGCGAGCAGAGAGGCCGATCCCATGCCCCGCATTCCTCGTATCTCCCTGACCCTTCCCGCCCTCGCGGCACTGGCCGTCGCAGGCCTGGGCTTCGCCGCCGCGCCGGCGGAGGCCGAAGAACGGCGGTCGTCCACCAAATCCACGACGGGTTGCCTGTGGGCCGGCACCGGCCACGCCACCGGCACCACCGTGGTCGCCGGCGGCCGTGACTACCTCTGCGCGGCAGACGATTCGGGGGCGCCCCGGTGGTCGGCCGGTGCACCGTCGCACCGCGCGGACACCGTCGCGAATCCGGGTTCGGCGACCGACCCCACCGATTCGTTCAGCCTCGGCGCCCGCCAGCCCGGCACCGCCTACAACGACTATTGCGTCGGCAATCAGCTCATCGAGGGCACCGACGACATCTACCAGGTGGTACGAGCCGCCGACGGCACGCTGTTCTGGCGGGCCGCCGAGCCGATCGAGGCCTGGTACTTCGACCGCGGAACCATTGCCCCGCAATCGACCTGGCGGACCTCCTCGCTGTGTTACGAGGGCAATCTGGCCTGAGCGACGCTGTCCGATCAGCCCTGTTTGCGATGCGGGACGAATTCCAGCGTCAGCAGGGCCACGGCGGTGAACACGATCTCACGCCAGCGGATGAGCACGAACCGCTGATTGCCGAAGGAGTTGAACTTACGCAGGAACCGATACAGCGACTCCAGCCGGATCAGCGGATCGAGCGTGCGGGCCAGCACATAGATGGCCTGTTTCGACCGCGAGCGCTCCTTGTCGGCGAACAGTTCGGGAAAGGCGGCGAACGCCAGCGAGATTCGCCGCACCTCGTGGTCGCGACCGTAGTCGACGAGATCGACGATCATCCGCTCGTCCAGGCCGTTGGGTGCGTCCTTGCGCCGCCACGGCACATCGAGGCTGAGTTCACTGCCGTTGTTGGAAGAACCGTAGCGCTGGAATCCGGCGACCCGGCCGTCGGCATCACGGGCGAGCACCACGTACATGCCCGGATGCCGGCCGTCGAGCAGATGATCGAGGATCATCGAGAAGCCTCGGGTCTGATGCCCGGTGCCCCATTCGTCGACGATGCCGAGCAGCGTCTCGCGCAGTTCCCGGTCCAGTTCGCGTTCCGGGATCACCTCGGTCTTCACCCCGAAGTTGCGGGTGCGGCTGACAGCCTGGCGCAGATTACGGTATTTGCGGCCGACCATGTCGAAGGAGCCGACATCGATCACCACGTCGCGGCCGATCGGTATCGCGCGCAGTCCGTGATGGTCGGCGGCGCGGGTGCGCCACAGTTCGGTCATCGCGGGGCTCGCGCCCAGTACGGCGACCCGCCAGCCGCGCCCCGCCGCGAATTCGGAGAATTCCGCGATCAGGGTGCCGAATTCGGCGCAGTTTCCGATCGGATCACCGGCGACCACCGCGATGCCGAAGCGTGCCCGGTAGCCGATCGCGGCGTTCGAATCGGTGCTGAAGTAGTAGGACTTCGCCGAGTGCAGGGCGAAGGGCGCCAGCGGATCCTCGACCGTGCGATCGACGAGCGCGGCGACCCGGTGCAGCTGATCGGGCTGGGCCCGAGAACCCTGCGGCAGCATGAGGATCAGTCCGGTGGAGGCCAGGCAGACGAAGCCGACCGTGGCGTGATCGCCGCGGTAGGCCACATTGGAGACCCCCAGCACGATCACCGCGACGGTGAAGTGCGGCAGTGTGATCGGGCGCCGCAGATGCAATCCGCGCGCGATGAACAGGCCCGACAGCGACATCGCCACGAACCAGCCGCGGTTGACACCCTCCCGGGAGGCGCGATCGGCCGCGTACAACAGCACGACACCGACCAGCAGCAGCACCACGATCAGCGGAACCCGCACCGCACGTGTCGGATTCAGCGCCGCGTGCCGATAGGTCCGATAACCGGTGAGGGCCACCGATTCGATTTCCGCCATCACGCTCTCCGTTCACATCGCGCGATACGGGTGTCGTCGAAGAGGTGGGCGCCTGACACGTCCACGAACATCCTCACCATGGTGGTCCTCCCGAATGGTCGCGTACCGATACAGTATGCGGAACGCTCGTTCCGTCTCGGCGGGGCCCCGGCGGACGCGCCGTGACGGTACGGCAGATCGGCCGTTGCACACCCGCGCGCATACGAACCGGCATCGGTAGCTCCCAATGAGACAGTGCTGGTAATCGGGGACACAGTCGCGACAACACAGCACACCTTCACATCAACCGATATCGCGTACAACCTGTTCCCCGCAACACCGTTATTCGGCGGCGCGGGGTGTGCGGCGGCTCGGCCTCACAGCTCCACATTCGACGGCCGCACCGTCGTCGCCCACCGTCGCATACCGGACAAGGAAGTCGTGACAACACACCATGTTGCTGGTCAAGACCGATTCGACGCTGCTTCGGCGCTCCCGGGAGTACCCCCTGCCACGGTCTTGCCGGACCGCAGGCGTGTTACTCCTGAGGCGGCTGTGACCGCGGAGGATCGCTGCGCGACAGATGTGTAGTTACCGAACCGATGCCTGATCGCGGGCGGGACAGAACAGATCGGTCACCCGCACGGCACAGTCGGAGCACCTCGAAGGCGACATCCGGATACGAGCCGACCCGGCACGCTCGAGTGGCTTTCGAGGTAGTGCCGCTGGGGGCGCTTCGCACGGCAACCGAGCCCCGAAGCACAAGCACATCCTCGAAGGCGAGGATCCCCGCCCGACGCGCCCCGGCACGCTGAAAGCGTTCCGGGGTAGTGCCGCTGGATGGGTCGCGCGGCGCGAGCCCCCAGCAAATGCATCCCCTGAGGCGGCCATGCCCACTCAACGCACCCCGGCACGACAAAAGCGTTTCCGAGGCAGTGCTCCCGGGTGGGTTGGCGGCCGTCTCGCCGTTCGGGTGCCGCTGCGTACGCGACGATGCAGGAAACTCATGCGCGGGGCGCGGGCGATGGGCAGCGCGTCGAAAACCCCGGCGGCCGTTTCGATC
>NZ_JBFAUW010000007.1:0-143639 GCF_040679495.1 Nocardia sp. NPDC052254
CCAGCCCGCGAAGTTCGACGCGCCGACATAACGGATCTTCCCGGCCCGCACCAATGCTCCTTCGTCGCTTGCGCAGCGGCACCCGAACGGCGAGACGGCCGCGAACCCACTCGGGGAGCACTACCCCGGAAACGCTTTCAGCGTGCCGGGGTGTGTTGGCGGGTGAGGGCGCCACCTCCGTTCCCATGAGTTCGCATCGAGTACGCCAGCCTGCCCGAGAGCCTGGTTTACGGGTGCTCGCCCGGCCACTCCGGCAACCCCCCAATACACTCGTCGGTATGAGTTCTGCGTCACCGTTGCCCACCCTGTGCGGGAAACCGGTGGCGACGGATCGGGCACTGGTGATGGCGATCGTCAATCGCACCCCCGATTCCTTCTACGACCGTGGGGCGACCTTTACCGACGAGGCGGCGATGGCGGCCGTGGCGCGGGCGGTGTCGGAGGGCACCGATCTGGTCGATATCGGCGGGGTGAAGGCAGGCCCCGGTGCCGAGGTCGATGCCGCCGAGGAGGCGCGCCGGGTGGTGCCCTTCGTCGCGGCCATCCGGGAGCGTCATCCCGATCTGTTGATCAGTGTGGACACCTGGCGCAGCGAGGTCGCGCGGGCGGCGGTGGCGGCGGGAGCCGATCTCATCAACGACACCTGGGCGGGTGCCGACCCCGATCTTGCGGGGGTGGCGGCGGAGCTGGGCGTGGGTATCGTCTGCAGCCACACCGGGGGTGCGCAGCCGCGCACGCGGCCGCATCGGGTGCACTACACGGATGTGGTGTCCGAGGTCACCGATACACTGGTCCGGGCCGCGGAGGCGGCGCAGGCGGCGGGGGTCGCCACGGACTCGATTCTCATCGATCCCACCCACGATTTCGGGAAGAACACCTATCACGGGCTCGAACTGTTGCGGGCCGTGGACGTTCTTGTAAATACCGGATGGCCGGTCTTGATGGCGCTGAGTAATAAGGATTTCATCGGAGAGACTCTTGGTGTCGGACTTTCCGAGCGATTGGAGGGCACATTGGCGGCAACCGCTTGGGCGGCCGCGGCCGGCGCACGAGTCTTCCGAGTTCACGAGGTGGCCGCAACCCGGCGCGTAGTGGACATGATCGCGGCGATTCAGGGCATCCGGCCCCCCGCACGAACCTTGCGAGGTCTGGTATGACATTCGATTGGACTGCCACGCATACGTGGGATCGACCACAGTGGGCGATCGACGAATTGGTCGACGCGAAGAACGGGCGCACCGTCTCGGTGGTACTGCCCGCATTGAACGAAGAGAACACCGTCGCCGACGTGGTGGCCAGTATTCGGCCATTGCTGGGCACGCTGGTGGACGAACTCGTCGTCCTGGACTCGGGGTCGGTGGACGCGACCGCCGAGCGCGCCCGGACCGCCGGAGCGCGGGTGGTGTCGCGGGAGCAGGCGGTACCGGAACTGGACCCGGTACCGGGTAAGGGCGAAGTGCTGTGGCGCTCGCTGGCGGCGACCTCCGGTGACCTGGTGGCATTCGTCGACTCGGATCTGATCGACCCCGATCCGATGTTCGTGCCGAAATTGCTGGGCCCACTGCTGACCGTGGACGGCATGCATCTGGTGAAGGCCTATTACCGGCGCCCCCTGCGCCAGGGTGCGGCCGTGGACGAGCACGGTGGTGGCCGGGTCACGGAACTGGTGGCGCGGCCGCTGCTGGCGGCGCTGCGGCCCGATCTGTCGAAGGTGTTGCAGCCCTTGGGTGGTGAGTACGCCGGTACCCGGGAACTGCTCGCGGCCGTCCCGTTCGCACCGGGTTACGGCGTGGAGATCGGTTTGCTGCTCGATACTTTCGATCTGCTGGGCCTGTCCGCGATCGGGCAGGTGAATCTGGGGGTGCGCACCCATCGCAACCGACCGCTGTCGGACCTGGGCGTCATGAGCCGGCAGATCCTGGGAACCGTGCTGGGCCGTAGCGGTATTCGGGACTCCGGAGCGGCACTGACCCAGTTCCCGCTGGTGGGTGAGGAATTCACCGCCTTGAGCACCGATGTGCACCTGGCCGATCGACCGCCGATGAACACCCTGCGCCCGGCCCGCGCCGCGGCCTGAGGTCCGATCAGGGGCCGCTCGGATCGTGATCTCGGGAGCCCGGCCCGGGCAGAGATCACCTCTCGTGGCGGTAGATCGGGGTCAGTAGGTCCGCTTCCACCGGTTCCCCGTTGCCGCGGTCGTAGCGCACGCCGACCACGGTCGAGAAGGTGCGGGTGTCGGCTCGCTCGTGCAGTGTGGCCAGCCTGGTGCCGAGAAACCGCACCGCGCCCAGGGATCCGGGTGCATGCAGTCCGTCTATCACCAGGATGGTGCCGGTCCCGTCCGGGCGCGGAAGCCGGGCCAGATAGGCGATGTCGTAGGGCTCGGGGCCGCCGGGCCGATAGATGCGGCGTGCGGAGCGGTCCTCGATCGCACGCCGCATCCGTCCCGCGCGGGCGGGAGTCCGACGCAGCCGGGGGTCGGCGGCCACCAGATAGCGCAGACTGGGCGACAATTCGGGTCCGCCGAGAATGATCAGTCCCTCGCGGTCGAGGTTCAGCGGCCGCCCGGGCAGGAAACGCTCCACGGTCACCGTGAAACCCAGCTGCCGCAACAGTTCCGCGAGCCGATGCGGTGCGGCGGTGTCGGGTGCGCCGACCAGCGGTGTGGCGCGGGTGGCGGCGCGCTGGTCGGGAGTGAGAATGGTCAGCGGCCCGGTACCGAAGAACAGGCCTTCCGGAACCGGTCCCTGGGTGCTGACCTGGTGGATCCGGGCGCGCGAAAGGCCCGCCGCCGCACCGATCCTGGCGAATGTCCAGCCCTCGGCGTGCAGTTCCTGAATCACCGCCCGGCGGATGCGGGTGAGTTCGTTGATGGTCTGCTGGGCCGCCGCGACCCCATCGGTGGCTGCCTTGAGGCGCTCGACCTTGTCTTCGATCGCGAATACTCGCGCCACCTCGTCGGCCGACATGTGCGAAGTCTAGATAGCTCGACAGCAGTATGCGTCTAGTCCGGTTGACGAAATCGGCCCATCGCGGTGAATCGAACCGGTACACCGGGCAATTCGAACGGACCGGGCGGTCTGCAGGGCGACGCCGATTCAGGTCGCGTCGAAATCGATCGGTGGTTTCTCGTTGCGGTCGAGTGGTTTCGGCGGTTCCGGCGATGAATAGTTCGGCGGCATGGCCGAATTCGCGGACGCCGAACCGTTCGCCGCGGAATTCCCGGACTGCCCGTTCGCCGAATTCGAGTTACCGAACGTTCCGGTGAACAGCGAATCGTCACCGTCGAAGAGATGTTTGGTGACCATCGATCGCGGTGTCATACCGCGCAATCCCTCCAATGGTTTGCGGAGCTCGTTGAGTTCCTCGAGGGGTTTGCGCAGTTCATCGAGTTCCGGTCCGAGATCGTTGCGCAGCTGGCTGGTGGCACCGGAGGCGTAGTCGCGGACCTGACGCAAACTCTGCGCGGTCCAGCGAATCGCCCCCGGGAGCCGTTCCGGTCCGAGAATCACCAGCGCGGCGACCACCAGGATCACCATCTCGGGCCAGCCGATATTGAACATAAGACCAGGCTACTGGGGCGGCTGCGGAGCGTTCTTGTCGGATTCCAGAGTGACCGGAACTTCGACCTCGCGCCCGTCGCGGATCAGGTGGGCATTCACCGTTTCCCCGATTCGATGGGACTGGACGGCGACGGTGAGCTCGGCCGGCTCGGTGACCTGCCGATCGCCGAATTTGACGATCACATCGCCCTCGCCGATACCCGCCCGCGCGGCCGGGCTGCCGCCCACCACGTCGGCGACCTGGGCTCCGCTCATCGCATCGTTTTCCACCTGCTTGGACTTGGCGGTGACGCCGAGCCAGGGGTGGTAGACGACGCCGTCGCGGATCAGAGTCTGGGAGACCTGCTGGACGAGGTCGACCGGAATCGCGAATCCGAGTCCGACCGAACCGCCGCTCTCACTGCGGATGGCGGTGTTGATGCCGATCAACCGGCCTTCCCCATCGACCAGCGCACCACCGGAGTTGCCGTGATTGATGGCGGCATCGGTCTGCACGGCGTCGAAGGCGCCGGCGGTGTCGTCACCGGCCTCCGGGCTCTCCTGGATGGCGCGATGCAGGGCGCTGACGATGCCGGAGGTCACCGTCTTGTTCAGGCCCAGCGGTGAACCGACGGCGAGTACGTCGTCGCCGACCTGCACATCACCGGATTTCCCCAGCCGGGCCACGGTGAGGTTCTTGACATCGACCTTCAGCACGGCGAGGTCGGTCTTGGGATCACGACCGACCAGCCGGGCGGGGGCCTGGGTGCCGTCGGAGAAACCGACCTGGATCTTGGCGCGCCCGGATGTGTCCTGGGCCGCCATCGAGATCACGTGATTGTTGGTGACGATGTAGCCGTTTCCGTCGATCACGACGCCGGAGCCCAGTGCCCCGTTGTCGCCGACCGTCTCGCGAATCGACACCACCGCGGGCAATACCGCATCGGCTACCTTGGCGACCTGGCTGTGCGGTTTATCGGTGTTGTTCTCCTGCTGCAATGCGACCTTGCGGGAGGTGAGCGACGAGGTGTTCTCCGCGGTGAGACGGCCTGTCAGCCCGCCGACCACACCGATGGCCAGTGCCACGATGCCCAGCACGGCCAGCGCCTTGGGCGCCACCTTGCCGCCGAACAGCACCTCGCGGGTGCTGAGTTTCACCCCCGGCGGCAGCGGGCTGGGTGCGGGGGTGTGGATCGCCGGGTCGCCCATCCGGGCCGCGGCCTCGGGATCACGCCAGGGATCGGCCGGTGCGCTCGACTCTGATGGCCCGGTCGCGGCCTCGGGATCGCGCTGCAGCAGTTCGTCGGAGCCCGCGGGACGGCCGAAGGCCTCGGCGAGCACCGAGTCCGGGGGCCGGTTGACCAGTTCGGTGTTGTCGTGCCGGGGGGCGGCGGCCGCGGCGGGCGCATAGGCGCCGAATGATCCGGTGTGCCCCTCGGGGCGGCGGAAGGCGCGAGCGGTGTGTTTATCGATATCCGGGCGATAAACCGGGCGCGGCCCCAATACGGGCGCGTCCGACGGCCTCAGGTTCCCCCTGTGGGCCGCCGAATCCGAAGAGTTGCTGGACGGCGTCGATTCGGTGGTCACGTTCGTGAACTCTACTTGCGCCACCATCCCGTCCACCGCCTGCTCTCGAATCCGATTTCTCGATTCGAGGAGGAGGCGAAACGGAACGAATCCGCCCGCAGGCCGAGGAAACTCGTGCCACGCGACATATTTTCGGTACTACTTCCGGTGAGGTCGGCCAACGGTATTCGACTCAGGGTGTCCTGAAGATCGGTGGGTGCGGAAATCTGCATCTGGGCCGCCCGGCGCAATGCAACGCGGGCCTGCTGCTGGGCCTCGACCTCGGCGGCGCATTCGGGACAGCGGGAAAGGTGTTCGGCCGCGCGTAGATAGGCGTTCATTCTCAGCTCGCCGTCGACATAAGCGACGACGGCCTCACTGGCCAGGTGCTCGGTGGGGGCGAAACGACCCTCGCCAGTCATACGGATGCACACCCTTCCGACGGACTACAGCTTCGCCGGGCAACCGCCGCGGCGCCGTGACCGCTGTTACCCGACCTTCTCTTCAGCGGCGGACCGCTGCTGAGAACCATTATGCGCAAGGTACTCCCGCAATGCCTGACGGCCGCGATGGATACGGCTGCGCACGGTACCCAGTTTCACTCCGAGGGTAGCGCCGATCTCCTCGTACGACAGACCCTCGATATCGCACAATACGACCGCGGCGCGGAATTCCGGCGCCAGCGAATCGAGTGCGCGCTGCAGATCCGGATCGAGCCGGGCGTCGTGATAGACCTGCTCGGGCCCCGGGCCCTCGGCCGGTACCCGGTCGTAGTCCTCGGGCAGCGCCTCCATCCGGATGCGATTGCGCCGGCGGACCATATCCAGGAACAGATTCGTGGTGATCCGGTGCAGCCAGCCCTCGAACGTGCCGGGCTGGTAGTTCTGCAGCGAACGGAAGACCCGGATGAACGTCTCCTGGGTCAGATCCTCGGCGTCCTGCGGATCGCCGGTGAGGCGATAGGCGAGCCGATAGACACGGTCGGCGTGTTCGCGCACCAACTCGTCCCAGGACGGCATCATGGTGCGGTCGCCGGTGGCATCGAAGGCCGCGGTGCCGCTGAGGTCGTCGTCCTCGGTGGAGGCCGCGTCCGCGTCACCGCTCGCAACATCGTTCACAACGTTGTCGTCCACAATGGATACATCGCGCACGGCCGAAGTTTCGGTATCGTCGAATTCGGTGCCGACGATCACATCGTGCCGGGACGCACCGGGTAGTTCGTAACCGGCCGAGACGCCGATCGGCAACCTCGACTCGGGCAGGGTGGCGTATTGACGCGCCGCATCGACCTTGTGGATGGGGTGACCTCCTACTCGGGACCGTGGCAGGCGCACGACGAGTGGTGATCGTCGCGTACCGGGTACAACCCATGACCTGGGTCGGGTGTTCCCGGGCGCCGTCCGGCGGTCGGCCGGCCCTTGCTTGGTCATTACTCTGGCGGTTCCCGATGTGCCGGTGGTATGGGGAGGCTGAGGGACACCTGAGAAAAACAGCCGCCGTCGTCGCGCTCCCGGACCGCCGCGCCGTTAGCCTCATATTCGTGAGCCACATCCCAGCGGCATCGGCCCTGCAGCGCAACCTCGCCTACGTGGAGGAATCCGTGGTCGAGGACGAGATCCTCATCGCCGCGCGCGAGCGGGCCACCGAACTGGGGGTATCGCCGGTACCGCCGTCGGTCGGCGCCCTGCTCAGCATGTACGCCCAGCTGCTCGGTGCGCGGGCGGTCGTGGAGGTGGGCACCGGCGCCGGGATCAGCGGACTCTGGCTGCTGGACGGTATGCGTGAGGACGGCACGCTCACCACGATCGATTCCGAACCCGAGCATCAGCGCGCGGCAAAGGATGCCTTCCGCGCGGCCGAAGTCGCCCCGGCGCGCACCCGGCTGATCAACGGCCGCGCCCTGGATGTGCTGCCGCGGCTCGCCGATGACGCCTACGACCTGGTGTTCATCGATGCCGCGCCGCTCGAGCAGCCGCAGTACGTCGAACAAGCCGTCCGGTTGCTACGTGAGGGCGGGGCGCTGCTGATGTACAACGCCCTGCTCGGCGGCCGGGTGCCGGATCCGGCCCAGCGGGATGCGGCGACGCAGGCCGTGCGATCGGCGACCCGGATGGTGGCCGAGGACCCGAATCTGACGAGCGTGCTGATTCCGGTCGGCGACGGACTGCTCTGCGCCTCCCGCGGCTGAGTACCCGCGTCTCTCGCGGGGAGTCCCCGGGAGGATCGAGATCCCCCGGTCGGCGGGCCTGGACCTGCACTTTTTCCGATCCGAATGTGCCCTATGCCGAAGTCTTGCGTGCGGATTGAACGAGTGTTTAGTATATTGAACATGTGTTTAAAGGAGCAGCCGTACCGGAAGGATCCGCCACGGATCTGAGCACGCCCGCCCGGATTCGGGAGGCGGCGATCGTTGTCTTCGGAGACGAGGGATTCGGGGTCGGTGTGCGGGCCATCGCCAAGGCGGCGGGGGTCTCGCCCGGACTCCTGAACCATCACTTCGGCTCCAAGGAAGGACTGCGCGAGGCATGTGACGACCACGTGCGCTCGGTCATCCGAGCGGCGAAAACGGAGCACGTTCAGCATCCGACGCCGGACGCGACCCTGCATGCGCTCGCCGAGATCGAAGAGTATGCGCCGTACATCGCCTATTTGATGCGTACCTTCCAAGCCGGCGGAACTCTCATGGCCACCCTGTTCGATCAGATGCGACAGGATGTGCAGTCCTATCTACAGGTCGGCATAGATGCCGGCACCCTGCGCCGTCCCACCGATCTCGTGGCGACGGCGAACTTCCTGGCGGTGCAGAACGGCGGAGGATTCTTCCTCTTCCTGCAGCTCCATGCCGCCAGGAACAACGGAAATCTCGACTTTCGAAAAGCGTTGCGCGAGTACGCCGATCAGATGTTGCTGCCCGCGATCGAAGTCAACACCCACGGTCTGTTCACCGATTCGACGTTGCTGGATTCCTTATTGGCCGAACGGTGAATTCCCATCTCACAAGGAGATTCGATGTCATCGGCAATCGAGGTCCGGAAGCTGCACAAGCATTTCGGATCTGTACACGCCTTGGACGGCCTCGACCTGGAGGTCACCGAGGGGGAGGTACACGGCTTCCTGGGACCCAATGGGGCCGGTAAGTCGACGACCATCCGCATTCTGCTGGGCATTCTCGCCCGGACATCGGGACAGGCGCGCGTGCTCGGCCGCGACCCGTGGACCGACGCGGTCGCCCTGCATCGCGATATCGCCTACGTGCCCGGCGATGTCACACTGTGGCCCTCACTGTCGGGTGGGGAGACCATCGACCTGCTGGCGCGCATGCGCGGCGGGATCGACACCGCCCGTCGTGCCGAGCTGATCGAGCGTTTCGAGCTCGATCCCCGAAAGAAGGCGCGGACCTATTCCAAGGGCAACCGGCAGAAGGTCGCCCTGGTCTCGGCCTTCTCCTCGAATGCGCGGCTGCTGCTGCTCGACGAGCCGACCTCGGGCCTGGATCCGTTGATGGAACAGATGTTTCGCGAATGTGCGCGTGAGGCGTCCGAACGGGGCGCCACCGTGCTGCTGTCGAGCCACATCCTGTCCGAGGTCGAGGCGCTGTGCGATCGGGTCACCATCATCCGGGCCGGCCGCACCGTGGAGAGCGGGACGCTGACCGAGATGCGGCACCTCAGTCGCACCTCGATCAAGGCCGAACTCGTCGGCGACCCCGGCGATCTCGGCGCCATCGAGGGAGTCGAGGATGTGAACATCTCCGACCACACGCTGACCTGCCAGGTCGACGGTGAACATCTCGGGGAGCTGATCCGGATGCTCGGCGATGCCGGGGTCCGGAGCCTGGTCAGCCAGCCGCCGACGCTGGAAGAGCTGTTCCTGCGCCATTATTCGCTCGACGGGCACCCGGCGCCCGACGCGCGTCCGGCCGCCCGCACTCTCACCGAGGTCGTGAAATGACCACCGCCACCCTCACGCGCACCGGCGGATTCGCCGAATCCCTGCGGGGTGGTTCGGATTTCGCCGGAACCGGACAGTTGCTGCGGCTGTATCTGCGGCGTGACCGGATCGTGCTACCACTGTGGGTGCTGCTGCTGTCGCTGCCGCTCGGCAGCGTCTACGTGGGCGGTGTCGACAAGGTGTATCCCACACCGGCCGATCTGCAGAACTTCGCGCACATGGTCCTGTCGAGTCCCGCGCAGCTGGCCATGTACGGGCCGATCTACAACACCACACTCGGTGCGGCCGGGGTGTGGAAGGCCGGGATGTTCTACACCCTGATCGGAATCGCCACGATTCTGACGGTCATCCGGCACACCCGGGCCGAGGAGGAATCCGGGCGGGAGGAGTTGCTCGCCTCCACCCGGATCGGCCGATTCGCCTCCCTCACGGCCGCATTACTGCTGACCTGCGCCGCCTGTCTGGTCGCCGGGCTGATCGCGACGCTGAGCATCGCATCGGCGGGGGTGCCGGTCGACGGATCGCTGGCCTTCGGTGCGGCGCTGGCCGCCTCGGGCATCGTTTTCGCGGCCGTCGCCGCGGTCACCGCACAGCTCAGTGCCGGCGCCCGGATCTCGCGCGGGATCGCGTTCGCGGTCCTGGCGGTGACCTTCACTCTGCGTGCCATCGGTGACGCGCGCGCCGGAGACGGCCCCACCGACATCCTGACCTGGCTGTCACCGCAGGGCTGGTCGTTGCAGATGCGTCCGTTCGCGGGTGACCGCTGGTGGGTGCTGCTGTTGCACGCGGCGGCCTCGGTGATCCTGATCGCGGTGGCATACGCGCTGCTGCGGCGCCGCGACATGGGGGCCGGCCTGATCGCCGAACGTCCTGGCCCGCCGTCCGGATCGGCACTGCTGAGCGGCCCGCTCGGGCTGGCCTGGCGGCTGCAGCGCGGCACCCTGCTGGCGTGGGCCGTGGGCCTGGCGCTCTACGGCTTGATCATCGGCAGCGTGATCCACGGCATCGGTGACGAGATCGGCTCCAGTCAGGCGGTGCGCGACGTGATCGCGCGACTCGGCGGATCGCAGGGGGTCGAGGAGGCCTTCCTGAACACCGCCTATTCGATGATCGGGTTGGCCGCGGCGGCCTATTCGATATCGGCGGCCCTGCGGATGTTCGCCGAGGAGAGCAACGACCGCGCCGAAACCGTGCTGACCGGCTCGGTCGGCCGGATTCGCTGGGCGGCAACACATCTGCTGTTCGCCTTCGGCGGGCCGGTACTGGTGCTGTTCGTGTCCGGTGCGATCGGCGGGATCGCCTACGGCATCGCCGCGGGTGATATGGGCGGCAAGTTCCCGCAGGCACTGGAAGCGGCGATGATCCAGATTCCGGCCGTGTGGGTGTTCACCGCGATCACCGTGCTGTTGTTCGGACTGCTGCCGCGCTGGACGCCGGTCGCGTGGGGCGTGCTGACGGCCGGTGTGGCGGTGTATCTGCTCGGATCGATATCCGGTATGCCGCAATGGGTTCTGGATCTCGATCCGTACGGGCATCTGCCGAAGCTACCGGCCGAGGACTTCCGGGCGCTGCCGGTGATCGTGCTCCTCGTGCTCGCCGCGGCGATGACCGGAATCGGCCTGCTGGCCTGGCGCCGGCGCGATGTGCGCTGACGGTCACGGGATTTCGTCGTCCGGCCGGTCTCCTCGCGGGGATCGGCCGGACGGCAATTGCCGATAGCGGGGAACCTCGCCGAGCCGATATCATTGGTGTAGAGGGTGATTCGGCGGTGCCAGGAGGCGGGGAGTGTACGATCGGAGGGGCGCGTACGAGCGCAGTATCTTCATCGAGGTCGCGCCCCGCGGCTGGCTCATCCTGGGGCTCGTGGCACTCGGCGCAGCGGTTTTCGTGGCACTACTGGTCATGCTGCTGGTCAGTGATGACAAATTCGACGATCCGTCGAAGTATCCGGGTGTCCCGCACGGTACCTGCACGCCGTTCTGCTACACCCCCGAGAGCCCAGGCGTGACCCAGCCGGCGCCGCCGGCCCAGTACCCGATGCCGGGACGCTGAGCTACCCCCGCCGTCGATCCGCGGGCCTCAGACCCACACACCCTTACCTACGGTGACCACACCACCGTTGCTCACCGCGAACCGTTCGCGATCGCGCTCCATATCGACGCCGATGATCTCGCCCTCGCCGACCATGACGTTCTTGTCCAGGATCGCGCGCCGCACCACCGCACCGCGCCCGATGCGCACACCGGGCATCAGGACACTGCCCTCCACGGTCGCCCCGTCCTCGATGAACACATTCGAGGACAGCACCGAATTACGCACCGTCGCCGCGGACAGGATGCTGCCCGCCCCCACGATGGATTCCTGTGCCAGTCCGCCCTGGGCGAATTTCGCGGGGGCGAGGTTCTCCGCGGTGCCGCGAATCGGCCAGTGCCGGTTGTAGAGATTGAAGATGGGGTGCACCGACACCAGGTCCATGTGCGCTGCGTAGAAGGCGTCGATCGTCCCCACATCCCGCCAGTACCCGCGATCGCGATCGGTGGAGCCGGGGACTTCGTTGCTCGCGAAGTCGTAGACGCCGGCCTCGCCCTGGGTGACCAGGCCGGGGATGATGTCACCGCCCATATCGTGATCGGAGTCGACATCGTCGGCGTCGGCGCGGATGGCATCGACGAGCACCTTCGTGGTGAAGACGTAATTACCCATCGAGGCGAAGGTCATATTCGGATCGTCGGGAATGCCCGGTGGGTGGACCGGCTTCTCCAGGAAACCGGTGATGCGCCCGGATTCGTCGGAGTCGATACAGCCGAAGGCGCTCGCATCGCGGCGCGGCACCCGGATCCCGGCCACGGTCACCCCCGCACCGGAATCGATGTGATGGGCCACCATCTGCTCGGGATCCATGCGGTAGACGTGATCGGCGCCGAAAACCACGATGTAGTCGGGGTCCTCGTCGTAGATCAGATTCAGCGACTGCATGATCGCGTCGGCACTGCCGGTGTACCAGCGCGGTCCCAGTCGCTGCTGGGCCGGGACCGGAGTGATGTATTCGCCGCCGAAACCCGACAGCCGCCAGGTCTGGGAGATGTGCCGGTCCAGTGAATGCGACTTGTACTGGGTGAGCACACAGATGCGCAGATATCCGGCGTTGACGAGATTGGAGAGTACGAAATCGATCAGGCGGTATGCGCCCCCGAACGGGACCGCGGGCTTGGCGCGGTCCTTGGTGAGGGGAAAGAGTCGTTTGCCCTCACCACCGGCTAGCACTACCCCGAGTACGTGCGGCTGGCTCCTCACGCATTTCAACCTACCGTCCGAGCCCGCGGCATGTCCGCCGATGGTTCGGCCCGCCGGGTGTGGTGGCCGGCGGGCCGACGGATTAGGTTGGACCGGTGAGTGTCGCGGATGGCGGCCGCGAGCCGATACCACCACAGGACCCCGACCGGCTCAGGGTCGCGATGCTGACCCGCGAGTACCCGCCCGAGGTGTACGGCGGGGCCGGGGTGCACGTCACCGAGCTGGTTCCGCGGCTGCGGCGGCTGTGTGATGTGACGGTGCACTGTATGGGCGCCGACCGCTTCGACGCCGTCGTGCACCAACCCGATCCGATGCTCTACGCCGCCAATTCCGCACTGCAGATGATGTCGGCACAACTGCGCATGGCCGATGCCGTGGGCACGGTCGACATCGTGCACTCGCACACCTGGTACACCGGGCTGGCCGGGCATCTGGCGGCGACCCTGTACGGGATTCCGCACGTTCTCACCGCACATTCGCTGGAACCGCGGCGACCGTGGAAGGCCGAGCAGCTCGGTGGCGGGTACCGGTTGTCGTCATGGTCGGAGCGGGCCGCGATGGAGAGTGCCGACGCCGTCATCGCCGTGAGTGCCGGGATGCGCCGCGATGTGCTCGACGCCTATCCGACCGTCGATCCGGCCCGAGTCCATGTGGTGCACAACGGTATCGACGGCGATGCCTGGTTCCCGGGTGGTCCCGTGCCCGAGGCCCGTGACGCCCTCGGCGAGCTCGGGGTGCCGCGCGACGCGCCGATCGCGGCCTTCGTCGGCCGTATCACCCGGCAGAAGGGCGTCGCGCATCTGCTGGCCGCCGCCCGCGATATCGATCCCGAGATCCAGCTGGTGTTGTGCGCGGGTGCTCCCGACACCCCGCAGCTGGAGGCCGAAGCCGCACAGGCGGTGCGCGAACTCGCCGCGACCCGGGGCGGTGTCTTCTGGGTGCGCGATATGCTGCCCACCGAGCAGGTGCGTCAAATACTGGCAGCTGCAACGGTTTTCATCTGCCCCTCGGTGTACGAGCCGCTCGGCATCGTGAATCTGGAGGCCATGGCCTGCGGTACCGCGGTGGTCGCCTCGGATGTCGGCGGAATTCCCGAGGTGGTTCGGGACGGGGAGACCGGGCGGCTGGTGCCCTACGATTCGCTCCGCCCGCGAGATTTCGAGCGGGACCTGGCGGCAACGATCAGCGCGGTCGCCACCGATGCGGGGCTCGCCGCTCGGTTCGGGGCGGCCGGGCGTGAGCGCGCGCTCGCGGAATTCAGCTGGGCGCAGGTCGCCGCCCGCACCACCGAACTCTACGACCGCATCCGCAAGGGCTGACGGCCGGGCAGACAGCGGCTCGCCGGTCGCAGCGCCCACGACAGCACGGTCGATACGGCGAACACGCTCAGCACCACGACCTCGCCGCGGGCGTAGGCCGCTGTCAGATGCGAGACGATCGCGCCGGTGTAGACGAAGAACGTTCCCGCATAGGCCCATTCCTTCAGTAGTGGCAGCCGGGGTGCGGCCAGGACGATCGCCGCCGCCACCTTCCAGACACCGAGCAACACCAGGAAATACGTGGGATAGCCGAGATGAACCACGACATCCCGGACGAAGGGGATACGGGCGATATCCCAGATGCCGCCGACCGCGGCCTCGGCGACGATGGCGGCGGTCGTGACCCGGTAGGTGATGCGGACGGCCGCCGACCTGCCTTCGTCGCGCGACGACGCGGTGGCGGCCGGCGGGTATTCGGAAAGGTCGCGCATGAGCGTCTCCTGGGTGGTTATGGTGGTGGCTACCGCGAAGGATGCGGGTCACCGGGTGGTCTCACTCGATACGGCGTAGCGCGTGGCGAGGATGTGACGGGTGGACGAGCGCGATTCGGCCCTGTCGCGGTTGCACGAACAGCGGCCGCGCTGGCAGGCGCTGGCCCACCGCATCCTCGGTTCGGCCGGTGATGCCGAGGACGCGGTGCAGGAGACATGGCTGCGAGTGCATCGGAGTCCGCCCCGCGCGGTCGACAATCTCGATGCCTGGCTCACCACGGCCCTCGCGCACACCTGCCTGGATCTGCTGCGCGCCCGGCGATCGCGGCCGGAGCAGCCCAGCGGAACGGAACTGCCGGATCCGCTGTCGGTGACCCCCGACACCGGTGACGGGCCGGAAGACCGTGCGGTGCTGTCGGATTCGCTGGGTCTCGCCATGCAGGTGGTGCTGTCGAGGCTGGATCCGCCGGAGCGGATCGCGTTCGTCCTGCACGACAGCTTCGGTATGCCGTTCGATCGCATCGCCGAACTGTTGGATCGAACACCGGCCGCCGCCAGGCAATTGGCCAGCCGTGCCCGCCGCCGGGTGCGGGATGCGCCGGTACCCGATCACGATCGCGCGGCACAACGCGCGGTGGTGGACGCCTTCTTCACCGCCGCGCGCAGCGGGGATTTCGAGGCCCTGGTGGCCCAGTTGGATCCCGGGATCACCCTGCGTGCGGATGCGGGGGCCGGTGGCGGCTGGGAGATCCACGGGCCGCGCGATACCGCTACGCGCGCACTGCTTTTCGCCCGGCCATCGTCGGATGTGCATCCGGTGCTGGTGAACGGCGGCGCGGGGGCGGTGATCCGGTTCGCGGGCCGGCCGGGGGTGCTGCTGGCCTTCACCGTCACCGGCGGCCGCATCGCCGAGATCGACGTGTATGCCGATGGGGAGCGGGTGGGGGCGATCTTGGCGTGAGTGCGCGCGTGCGATCGGCCGCCGGTGGTTCAGCGGCGGTATGTCGTGATCGTCACCGAAGCGGTGACCGGCACCGTGTCCGGCAGTGCGCCGATCAACCGAGCCCGGGATTCGGCGCCGTGGTGAGCCGAGGGGCCCATTCCGGCCACATCGGCGACCGCCGCGTGGTCGAGCGACATCGAGAACTCGACCTCGGTCCGGTCGATCCGGGTGAAGTCGGCGGACAGGGCGTCGGTGAGGCGCTCGTCCTTGTCCGCCGCGACCGCGACCATCGCCAGCGGCTCGATGAGCTCGCCGAGATGCCGCGGGGTCGGGGTGACGACGACGAAGGTGCCGCCGGGCCGCAGGACGCGCGCGACCTCGGCCGGATTGCGTGGCGCGAAGACCGACAGCACCCGATCCAGGGCGCGGTCCCGGATCGGCAGACCCCGCCAGACGTCGGCCAGGATCGATGCCGCGCGGTCGTGTGCGCGGGCTGCCCGGCGCGCGGCCGGTTTCGACACGTCCAGGGCGATACCGTGGGTCCCGGGGGACACGTCCAGCGCGGCCGCCAGGTAGTACCCGGTCCCGGCGCCGAGCTCGAGTATCGTGCCGATGTGTGGATCGCCCGCGGTCGATGCCTCCGCGGCCGCTCGCGCGATCGAAGCGAAATGGCCGGCGGCCTGAAATCGTTCCCGCGCGTCGAGCATGCCGGGGGTGTCACCGACCATTTTCGTCGCTGCGCCGGTCAGCAGGCTCACATAGCCCTGTTTGGCGATATCGAAACTGTGGCCCTGGGCGCACAGCAGACGGCGGTCGTCGGCCGCCATTTCCGCATGACATTCCGGACATGCGAGGGCAGCGACGATCGCAGCCAATGGCGAGGCCGGGTGCGTGGAAAACGCACGCGGCCCCGCCGGCAATTTCGTCACCGGTTGTTTCGGTTGGGTCGAGCGGCTAGCTGGTGACCGCGGTGAGCTCTTTACCGAGCGCAGCCGCTTCCTCCGGCGTGAGCTCGACGACCAAACGCCCGCCACCCTCGAGTGGAACCCGCATGACGATTCCACGCCCTTCCTTGGTTGCCTCGAGGGGACCGTCCCCGGTGCGGGGCTTCATGGCCGCCATCCTCTGCTCCCTCCAGATCCGCGCGGTCTGCTGCGCACTTCTCGGAACTAATGTGTTGTCACCAACAGGCAGCCGCCGGACGCGACAAGCGTGTCCGGTGGTCTGCACTCCGCCTATTCTTCCTCATCACGGAACCGGCCGGGTAGCTGAGTTCGAAAACCGACCGGCGTGGCGCGCGATCAACGTCGCAGATCGACCCAGCAATCGGAGAGATGGTCGTCGACCATTCCGGTCGCCTGCATCAGCGCGTAGGCCGTGGTCGGGCCGACGAACCGGAACCCGCGTTTTTTGAGTTCGGTTGCGAGAGCTACGGATTCGGATGTGACGGCAGGCACGTCGGCGAGCGCGCGCGGGCGCGGACGCGCCGGCGGAGCGAACGACCAGAGCAATTCGTCCAGGCCGGGACTCAGTTCACGTGCGATTTTGGCATTCGCGATACAGGCGAGAATTTTGGCGCGATTGCGCACGATGCCGGGATCGGCGAGCAGCCGTTCGGTGTCCGAATCGCGGAATTCGGCCACCCGATCGATGGCGAAGCCGTCGAATGCCGCCCGGAACGCCGGCCGTTTGCGCAGGATCGTGATCCACGACAGTCCCGATTGGAAGGCTTCGAGACACATTCGCTCGAACAGAGCGTCGTCACCGTGTACCGGCCGGCCCCATTCGGAGTCGTGGTAGTCGCGATACAGCTGTGACGACTCCGACCACCCGCATCGGATCTTTCCGTCGTCGTCGATGGCGGTATCGGCGCTCACCGCACTCCTCCCGGCCCGGGGTGCGGATCGCTGGGCAGCGGCGGGGGCGCCCAGGAGCCGGTCGTGCCGGTATCGGCGGGCTCGGTGAATCCGCCGGTATCCGGGTTACCGGCTACCGGTCCGGGACCGGCGACGGCCGGGTCTGGACCGGATGCGGCGGGCGCGGGCGGATTCGGCGCATCGGGGGCCGTGGTGGCAGCGGCGACCGCCGCTGTCGGTGGAATGGGGGATGGGATCGGCCCGGATGGGGTGAGGTCCGGTGCGGGATGCGGCGCTGTCGAGCCCGGCCACGCGGAACCGGGCAGGGTGGGACCCTGCTGTACGGGATCTGCCGGTGGCGTTCCGAATCCATTGCCGGAAGCGAACGGGTGGGCCGGGTACGCGGTCGCGTTCGGGCCCGCCGAGCCGAGCGGGTCACCGCCGATTCCGGTGCCGAACGGCGGAACCTGACCGGTTCCGGGAAATGGTGGTGCGATACCGGGTGCGCCGGGCAGGCCGCCGAATCCGGACGGCGCCGAGCCGAACGGGGCGGGGAACTCGGAGGCGGGGCCGGGCCATCCGACGGCCGTCGCGTTCGTGGCGGGCCCGGGTGGATCGGCGTCCGGGCCGATACCGCTCGTGCCCGGTGGCTGCGGGGCCGGGCCGTACGGCTCTTCGTCGCCGGTGGATGGATTGCGCTGTGTGAGTTGGGCTTCCAGCTCCTCGATGCGTGCGGCCAGACGGCTCAGCGCCCAATCGACCTCGCCCGCCTTGTAACCGCGAAAGACCTGCTGAAAACGCAGTGCCCGGACATCGGCTCCCCGGATGCCCGTCGCGGGCAGCACCGTCACCGTGGTGCCCTCCGGCAGTGGGCCCAGTTCTTCCCCGCGCCCGAACACCGCACTGGCCACGAGAAACAACAGCGCGGCCACCAAGCCGACGATGAGCACGTACAACAGCAGCGTGAGCATAGGTCGAGGATAGGGGGCGGCCCCGACAACAGGCCCGCCAGCCGGGTGGGCCCGCGGCGTTCAGTTGCGGCGTCGCGGATTCCGGTCGTCGCGCAGGACGTGATCGAGTGCCGCGAGGGCGTCGGCGGCCCCCTCGATCGCCTGGACCTGCGCCGGATCGAGGCGGACCATCGCCGCGCGCACCGTTCCCGACCACACGGAATCGATGGAGTCCTGCTCGCTGTATGCCTTGTCGGTCGGCATCAGCAGCGATACCCGCCGGTCCGCGGCACTCGGCTCGCGAGTCACCAGCCCGCGCGCGACCAGATCGCGCACGGCCGCGCTGACATTGCTGTGCCGCATCCCCAGTCGGCGCGCCATATCGGTCACCGTGCTGCCAGGTGTGGTGAGCACCTGCATGAGGACCGCCAGTTCGGTGGTGGGCAGCGGGTCGAGCCCGGCGACCTCGGGCACCAGCCGATGCACCGTCCACGCCAGATCGCGCAGCACTCTGGCCAGGTCGCCCACTGCGGCGGAGGTATTTCGGGTCGCATTCGCACCGCTCATACCGCACAGCATAGTACGTACTTTGACATACGTATTTTTTCATAACTATTGTGGTCCGGTGTTCCGCAGTGCGGCCGTTCTCGATTCCCCGGAGGAAGTCCCATGACCACCGCCTCGTCCTGCGATCCCGGCACGGCATCCCGTGCCTCCGCCGCTCCGGTGCGGCCCGCCCTGATTGCGGTGCTGGCGTTGCTCACCGCGGTGGCGCCGCTCGCGACCGATATGTATCTGCCCGCATTCCCGAGGATGGCCGAGGATCTGCACACGAGTGCCGCCGGAATCCAGCTCACCCTCACCGCCTTCCTGATCGGGCTGGGGCTGGGGCAGTTGTTCATCGGGCCGCTGTCGGATGCGACCGGCCGCCGGCGCCCCCTGCTGGCCGGATCGCTGGTCTGCCTGGCGGCCGGAATCGTCTGTGCGGTGGCGCCGAATGTGGGCGTACTGGCCGGTGCGCGGTTCGTGCAGGGGCTCGGCGGGGCGGCGGGCATCGTGCTGGCGCGCGCCATCATCTCCGATACCGCCCGGGGCGCGGCGGCCGCGAAACTGCTCGGGATCGTGATGATCATCAGCGTCATCTCCCCGGTGGTCGCGCCGCTGTCGGGCGGGGCGATCGTCACCGCCGGCGGTTGGCGCGCGGTGTTCTGGGCGCTCAGTGGGCTGACCCTGCTGATGGTCGCCGGTGCCGCACTGGTCGTGCGGGAGTCACTACCGGAATCCGCGCGCACCCGGGGCGGATTCGCCGCCACGGTTCATGGCGGCCGGGTGGTGCTGGGGAACAGGAACTATGTCGGCTATCTGCTCACATTCTGTTTCGCCTTCGCCGCGCTGTTCGCCTATATCTCCGCCTCGCCGTTCGTGATGCAGGACGTGATGGGATTGTCGGCAGGGGTCTATTCGATGATCTTCGGGCTCAACGCGCTGTTCATCGTTGTCACCAGCGCCGCCGCCACGGCGCTGGCGGGCCGGGTGTCGTACCGGGCGATGATCACCGCGGGACTCGCGGTGGCCGCCGTCGCCACGATCGGGCTGTTCGCCTCGGTCCTCGCCGATGTGCCTGCCGTCCCCACGCTCGTCTGCTTCGCGCTCTTCCAGGGGGCACTGGGCCTGATCTTCTCGAATGCCACCGCACTGGCGCTGGCGGAGACGGGAGCACATGCCGGAACCGGATCGGCGTTCCTGGGCTTTCTGCAGTTCGCGCTCGCCGCGGTGGTCTCGCCGCTGGTCGGCCTGTGGGGTGAGCAGACAGCGCGGCCGATGGCGGTGATGATGATCGTCTCGGTCGGACTGTCCGTCCTGGCGTACACGACTCTCACCCGTGCGAGTTCGTCACCGCGCACGCTGGCGGAAGGCCAGGTGGACGTTCCGTCGCACGCGGGATGAGTCGGCATCTGCGCCGGCCTGCCGATTTCCGCGTCGGTGTCCTCGCTCCGGGCTGTGTAATCCGGCCCCGCCGTGGTTGCGCGGTCCGCCGCCCCCCGGCCCTAGAGGTGCCGGGTGGTGTCGATGCCCAGTGACATGCCGGCCAGACCGCGGCGGCGGACCGCCAGCTTGTCGGCGATGCCGAGCAGGGCTTGTGCGGCAGGGTTTTCCGGGGCCGACAGGACGATCGGGGTGCCCTCGTCGCCGGCCTCGCGCAGCTCCTGGGTGATCGGAATCTGGCCCAGCAGTGGGACATCCGCGCCGACCGCCTTGGTCAATCGTTCCGCGACGTCCGCTCCGCCGCCCGCACCGTAGAGCTCCATGCGGTTGCCGTCCGGCAGATCCAGCCAGGACATGTTCTCCACGACGCCCGCGATGCGCTGGCGGGTCTGCAGTGCGATGGCGCCCGCGCGCTCGGCGACCTCGGCCGCGGCCGGCTGTGGTGTGGTGACGACCAGGATCTCGGCATTGGGGATGAGCTGCGCGATCGAGATCGCGACATCGCCGGTGCCGGGCGGCAGGTCCAGCAGCAGGACATCCAGATCGCCCCAGAACACGTCGGCCAGGAATTGCTGCAGCGCGCGGTGCAGCATCGGGCCGCGCCACACCACCGGGGTGTTGCCCTGGGTGAACATGGCGATCGAGATGACCTTCACATCGTGTGAGATGGGCGGCATGATCATCCGCTCGACCTGGGTGGGCCGCTGGTCGGTGCCCAGCATGCGCGGCACCGAGTGGCCGTAGATGTCGGCGTCGAGTACGCCCACCGACAGACCCCGGGCGGCCAGGGCAGCCGCGAGATTGACCGTGACACTGGACTTTCCGACGCCACCCTTACCCGATGC
This sequence comes from Nocardia sp. NPDC052254, assembly GCF_040679495.1. Taxonomy (NCBI): domain Bacteria; kingdom Bacillati; phylum Actinomycetota; class Actinomycetes; order Mycobacteriales; family Nocardiaceae; genus Nocardia; species Nocardia sp. NPDC052254. The sequence goes on from NZ_JBFAUW010000007.1 coordinate 20,684, forward strand.
GACGGCGTAGACCCGGGTCAGCGAGCCGGGCTGGGCGAACGGAATGACAGGCTCGGCGGAGTCGCCGCGCAGCTGCTTGCGCAATTCGGTCCGCTGTTCGTCACTCATCACGTCCAGGTCGACGGTGACCGCACCGACGCCCGCCACATCGGCCACCGCCGTGGTGACCATCTCGGTCAGCTTGGTGCGCAGCGGACACGCCGCCGTCGTCAGATAGATCTCGACGTGCACACTGCTGTCGTCACGAACCGAGACGCTCTTCACCATGCCGAGTTCGGTGATGGGCTTGCGGATCTCCGGGTCGTTCACCTTGGCGAGCGCGCCCCGTACATCCGTTTCCGTAACCACTGGCATGTGGGCGAGTCTAGCGACCGGCGCGACGGGGCCGGAGGCGGCAGCCTGCGTAACCACGGAGGCCGCCGCAGAGGTCGCCGTTGGATGGGGTCCGGCGCGACGCGGCCGGAGGCGGCAGCCTGCGTTACCACGGAGGCCGCCGCAGAGGTCGCCGTTGGATGGGGTCCGGCGCGACGCGGCTGGAGGCGGCAGCCTGCGTTACCACGGAGGCCGCCGCTCACCCCGGCCTAGATGCGGGGCAGGTCGCTGGCCTTGGGGGCGACGCCGGTCCGGTAGGCGACCTCCCAGGCCATCACGTTGGCGACGTAGGCCATCGAGTTGTTGTAGCGCATGATCGCCTTGGACTGCTGGGACAGATCCGACATGTTCAGGCCGCCCGAGCACAGGTAGTTGCCGGCGGTGAGCGCCGCGTCGAACAGGTTCTGTGGATCGGCGATGCCGTCCTCGTCTCCGTCGCCGGCGAACTTGCGCCAGGTCTCGGGCAGGAATTGCATGGGGCCGACGGCGCGGGTGAAGCTGCCCATCCCGCCGTCCAGATCGTCGCCGGTCGCGTGGACGACATTGTTGCCCGAGAGGCTGCCGTCCAGGACAGGACCGTAGATCGGGTCGAGCGCAACGCCTTTCGAGTCGGCCTTGCCGTATGCGTGGTGCGATTCGACCTGGCCGATACCGGCCAGCACCGACCAGGGCATGTGGCAGTCCGGCTCTTCCTGGGCCAGGACCCGCTCCGCGTTCTGGTAGGCGGCGTAGGCGATTCCGGGGATACCGTTCGGGCCCGCCGGCAGGTCGGCGGCCACGCGGCCCTCCTCCTGCGCAACGGTTCTCACGATCGGCGGGCCGGGATGCTTTGCGGCACGCATCGTCTGGTCCGGTGCGGCTTGTTGTTCGGCGGCCTGCTCGGCGCCGTCCGAATTGTGTTGCGGCAGAGCGACAGCGGCGAACTCGCCGGTGTTCACCTCGGCTGCCGAGGCACCGACGGCGACGAGTCCCGCAGGGACGAGTCCGGTCAGAGCAATAACGGATCCGCGCCGGACAGAGGTAGCCGGCTGCTTACGGTGACGTCCCACGATGTGGTGACCCTCCAATGCTCGCTGTGAGCTTTTCGTGACACAACGAGATCAGATTACCGCATCCGAGACCTTTTTGTTACTGCTTCGTGATCGCTCAGGCGGTTTGAACCATCGGGGCTGGTCGGGGTGGCTGGCTACCGTGGCGGAGCCGGCGGGGCGGGCAGCGGAATCGTGATGCCGAACGGCAGGACGATACCGGGCGCGGGCGGCGGTGCGGCCGGTGCCGGCGCCGCACCGGCGGGCCCGGGTTCCGGTGTCTCGGAGGGCTTTTGTGACTCCTGCTCGGGAGCGGGCGCGGGCGGCGGCGCGTCCTCGGGCCGGGCCGGTGCGCCCGGCGTTGCGCCGGGTGCGGGCTGTCCCTGCGGCTGGGTGCACGTCGGGGCGGGCTTGGGCGCATTCGGATCCGCCTGGGCCGCTTGGGCATCGGCCGGTGCGTTCGGATCGGCGGGCTTGCCGTCGGCCGCGTTCGGGTCGGCCGGCCGGACCGGATCACCCGCGGACCAATGCTGTGTTTCGACCGGTTTGGCGGGTTGGCCCGGAAGCGGCATGGGTGCGGGCACCGTGGCCGGATCACACGGATTCGGCTTGGGCGGGGGGCAGAAGATCCCGCACGGAATCGGCGGCAGCCCCGGCAGATTGATCATCACCTGGGTCGGCGCCTGTGGGGTGGGCGTGGTCGTGGTGGCCTGCGACGGCGGTGCGGTGCCCGTTGGCATGGATCCGTTGGCCGCCAGGATGTCCGGAGCGGCGGGCGGGTTCTGCATGGTGCCGGGCGGGATCAGGTCGGGTGAGATCTGTACCGGTGTCGGCGTTCCGCCGGTCTTGTAGGCATTGGCCCAGCTGAGCACGTTGGACGCGTAGGCCGCGGAGTTGTTGTACCGCAGCACCGCGCGCAGTTCCTGCTGGGGATCGCGCAGATTCAGGCCACCCGAGCACAGATACTTGCCGGCGGCGAGGGAGGCGTCGAAGACGTTGTTCGGATCGGCCACGCCGTCACCGTTGCCGTCGGAGGCGTAGTGCGCCCAGGTGCTGGGCAGGAACTGCATCGGCCCGACAGCGCGCACGAAATTGCCGTCGGCGGCCTTGATCACCTCGTTGCCCGGCAGAGTGCCGTCCAGTGACGGTCCGTAGATGGTGCCGATGGTGGTGCCCGCGGCGTCGGTGTGGCCGTGGCCGGCGTGATTGGACTCGATATGTCCGATGCCCGCGAGCAAGCTCCAGCTCAGACCGCAGTTCGGTTCCTGGGACTGCAGGGTCAGCTCCGCATTGCGGTAGGCCGCGAGCACGATCTCCGGAATTCCGAAGGCGCCGTTACCTCCCGGCAACGAGATGTCCCGCAGTGGCATCGTTCCGCCGAACAACGGCGCCCCGTTCGTGGGCGCCGTCATTGCTCGAAGTTTGCGAGCCGGCTCGGGCGCGGCGGGGACCAGCCCGACCGATTCGGTATCGGAGTTGCCTGGCCGAGTGGGGGAGGCTGCCGCTGCGAGCCGGGCGTCCGCGGTCTTCGGTGCGCTCGTGCGGACGGTGGTGTGTGCCGCCGAGCCCGTAGCCATCAATCCCGCAACCACCAGCGCCGATACCGTAATCGGTCCAGATATTCGCATCGGCACAACCAATCCCCTCGTAGTCATTGGACGGCCTCGCTCGCGCGGTGCCGTCACGGACAACGTGATCCAGGTTACCTGTCGGTCTCTCCGTTGTTATCGATATTTGCGGTCAGCTGCCATCTATCTGAGGCGAAATCGGTACCCGACCCCTCTTTCGATCGGTACTTTTCTTGGTCTTGGCAGTCTCGACAGCATCTTCGTCGTCGAGCGGTGCGTGTAGTTGGAGCCGCGCCAGGGCATCTTTGATGTCTTCCAGCTCTCGGCGCAGATAGTCACGGGTGGCGACCTCGCCGACCGCGATCCGCAGCGCGGCCAGTTCGCGGGCCAGGAACTCGGTATCGGCCTTGGTCTGCGCGGCGCGGGTGCGGTCCTCCTCGAGCGCGACCTTGTCGCGGTTGTCCTGCCGGTTCTGCGCCAGCAGGATCAACGGTGCGGCATAGGCGGCCTGGGTGGAGAAGGCCAGGTTGAGCAGGATGAACGGGTACGGATCCCATTGCAGGCCCACCGCGAAGACGTTGAGGACGATCCATACGACGACCACCACACTCTGGATCAGCAGATAACGGCCGGTGCCGAGGAATCGGGCCACGGTCTCGCTGCCGCGGGCCACCGCCTCGGCGTCGATCTCGAACCGGAACCGTGATTCGACGGGGGTCTCCAGCCGGGCGCGGGGCAACGGCTTGTCCTGGCGCGCGCGTTCGCTGCGGTCGCTCATCGCTGTGCCCTTCCGGCCTCGGCCGCCCGTGCCGCCGCCGCGACCGCATGGATCGTGTGCGCCGAATCGGAGGTCTCGTCGTCCTGCTCACGCCAGTCCTCGGGAAGCAGGTGGTCCAGCACATCGTCGACGCTCACCGCGCCGAGCAGGTGGTTCTCCTCGTCCACCACCGGACCGCAGACCAGGTTGTAGGTCGCGAAATAGCGGGTGACCGTGGTGAGTGCCGCCTCCGGATGCAACTGGGTGAGATCGCTGTCGACCAGGCCACCGACCAGCGTCGCCGGCGGTTCCCGCAACAACTGCTGGGTGTGCACGCAGCCCAGATATCGGCCGGTGGGGGTCGCGGTGGGCGGGCGGACGACGAAGACCATCGAGGCCATGGCGGGAGTGAGGTCGGGATCGCGGACCCGGGCGAGCGCCTCGGCGACCGTCGCGGCCGGGGTGAGGACCACCGGCCGGGGCGTCATCATGCCGCCCGCGGTGTACGGCGAATACTCCAGCAGCCGGCGCACCGGCTCGGATTCCTCCGGATCCATCAGCGCCAGCAGGGCCTCGGCCTCCCCGGTGGGAAGCTCGCCCAGCAGGTCGGCGGCATCGTCGGGGTCCATCGCCTCGAGGAGATCGGCCGCGCGTTCGACGCCGAGATTCTGCAGCACGTCGACCTGGTCGTCGTCCGGAAGTTCCTGCACCACGTCGGCGAGGCGTTCGTCGTCCAACGCGCGGGCCAGTTCGATCCGGCGTTTCTCGGGCAGCTCGCGCAGCAGATGAGCGACATCGGCGGGTCGCAGCCCCTCGAACTGCCCGAGGAGCTGGGTGACGTCCTGACCGGGCAGATTCAGTTCGTGCTGGGTCAGGCCGCGCACATCGGACCACTCCACGACGTGCACCTCGCGGCGACGGCCCAGCCGCCGATGTCCGCGCACCGCGACCCGGGACAGCACCCAGTCGCGGGTGCGACTCTGCTCGATGCCCAGGTCGACGACGAAGACGTCGACGCCTTCGAGGTCGGGCAACTCGGGATCGGCGACCCGGACCTTGGAGTCGAGGACCTGGGCCAGGGCCAGCATTTCGCCCGGCCGCTGTTCGAAGCGGCGCAGGCTCACGGTGCCGGTGTTGAGGTTCACCGAATTCGGCTCGATCGCGTTGACCCGCAGCATCGGTACGAAAATGCGTTTACGCGTGGGCAATTCGACCAGCAGGCCCAGGACGCGGGGCTGCTGGCGGTCGTAACGGATGGAGATCACCACATCGCGCAGCCGGCCGATAGACTCGCCGTCCGGACCCAATACCACCAGGCCCGCCAGCCTGGCGGCGAATACTTTCGTTGCTGCCATAAGTGCAAGGCTATAAGGCCACGCGGTGCAGCCTCGCGATGAAACCTCAGGAGCAGCCCATGTCAACGCGTCGTTCGGTGCTTGCCGTACCCGGCAGTAATCTGCGGATGATCGACAAGGCCAAGGGTTTGCCCGCGGACGAGATCTTTCTGGATCTCGAGGACGCGGTCGCCCCGCCCGCCAAGGCCGCCGCGCGGGCCAACATCATCGCCGCGCTGAACTCCGCGGGCTGGGGCAATCAGATCAAGGTCGTGCGAGTCAACGACTGGACCACCGAGTGGACCTACGCCGATGTGATCTCGGTGGTCGAGGGCGCGGGGCGTGACCTGGACGCGATCCTGCTGCCGAAGGTGCTCGACGCGGGACAGGTGCAGGCGCTGGATCTGTTGCTCACCCAATTGGAGAAGGCCAACGGCCTCGAGGTCGGCCGGATCGGTATCGAACCGCAGATCGAGAACGCGCTGGGACTGCGCAACATCGATGAGATCGCCACCGCGAGCCCGCGGGTGCGGACGCTGGTCTTCGGCCCCGCCGATTTCATGGCCAGTATCAATATGCGCACCCTGGTGGTCGGTGAGCAGCCCGAAGGCTACGAACCCGGCGATGCCTATCACCACATCCTGATGACGATCCTGCTGGCCGCCCGTGCCCACGGCCTGCAGGCGATCGACGGCCCCTATCTGCAGATCCGCGATCTGGACGGCTTCCGGCGCGCCGCATCCCGAACCGCCGCACTGGGTTTCGACGGCAAATGGGTTCTGCACCCCACTCAGATCGAGGCGGCGAACGAGATCTTCAGCCCCCGGCAGGCCGACTACGACCGCGCGGAGGAGATCCTGGACGCCTACGCTTTCCACACCTCCTCGGCGGGCGGCGCCCGCGGCGCGGTCATGCTCGGTGACGAGATGATCGACGAGGCCAGCGCGAAGATGGCTCAGGTCGTCGCGGAGAAGGGCCGGGCCGCGGGGATGGCACGCACCACGAGCTTCGAACCGCCGGCCGACTGATCCGTCCGGCGGGGCCGCGTTCCCGCAACCGCGCCCCAGGGGGGAGGCCGATGTCCGATTTGCGCCCGCCTCGGTAGAATCGGACACGCGGGAGCGAGGTGCGATCGCCACCTCCGGCCGCCACGGTGATATCGACCTAGGATGCGAGAGATGACCAATCCGTTGGGAAGTGCGAATCGCAATCGGCCCGGCTTGCCGACGCCGCCGTCGGGATGGCCGGTCGCCTCGTACCAGACCTATGCCGAGGCGCAGCGGGCGGTCGATTATCTGGCCGACAACCAATTCCCGGTCGAGAACATGACCATCGTCGGTGTCGACCTGATGCAGGTCGAGCGGGTGCTGGGCCGGCTCACCTGGGGCAAAGTCATTGGCGGCGGTATGGTTTCGGGTGCCTGGCTGGGCCTGTTCCTGGGGTTGCTGCTGAGCCTGTTCACCACCGGCGGCGTCATCGGCCCGCTCGTGGTCGGCCTGGTCGGTGGTGTCATCTTCGGGCTCATCTCGGCGGTGATCCCGTACGCGGCCACGCGCGGCACCCGCGATTTCGCCTCCACCATGCAGTTGGTCGCGGGTCGTTACGACGTGCTGTGCGATCCGAAGGTGGCCGAGCAGGCGCGCGACATGCTGGCGCGGCTGGCCCTGTAGGGCTCTGGCACGGTTGAACCATGGAACTCGATCAGGTGCGGGCCGCCGTGCTGACGCATTTCGGTATTCCGCGTGCGGAGTCGGGATTCGACGACGCCCGCTTCGATTCGGCGTCGGTGACCTTCCTCGGCCTCGAACCGATCGAGATTCTGCGCATCCCCGACGGCGAATTCGTGCACTACGTCACTCTCGGCGGCTCCCGGCATCCGATGACCGATCCGGCTGCGGCGCTGGCCGACCCCGTGCAGGGCCCGCGCGCCGAACTGGTCCTCACCCTGCGCGGTGGCGCCGGAGCACAAGCCGGGCTGCCTCGCGGACTCGGCGTGCTGATCGCCGCACCGGCGGTGGAAGGTGTGGTGCTGCAGCCGGATGCGCTGCTCGACCTCGGAGAACCGTTGTGGCACAACGCTCCTTTCACCGCGGCCCTGCTCGGCGATGCCGATCTCGCCGAGGTGCCGTTGCCGGAACCGGCCGATCCGGTGCGATTCCTGTCCATCGCCCCGATCACCGCAACGGAGGCCGCCTGGGTGCGGGTGCGCGGTGCGGCCGCGCTCCGGGAGGCATGGGCCGAGGCGGGAATCGACGTCCGCGATCCACGCCGGGCCGCCGCGAATCTGTAGCCGGGACAGCGGGTTGCGCCGCGGGACCCGCGCTCACAACCACTTGTTGCGGCGCAGCGCGACGAACAGCGCACCGCAGATGACCAGGATGACGATCCACACCAGCCCGTAGCCGTAGGTCCACGACAGTTCCGGCATGTGCTCGAAGTTCATCCCGTAGATACCGGCGATCATGGTCGGTACCGCCGCCATCGCGGCCCAGGCGGAGATCTTGCGCATATCGGTGTTCTGCTGCACGCTCACCTTCGCCAGCGCCGCGTTGATCAGGGCGCTGAGCGCCTCGTCGAAATCGCTGATCCGTTCGGCGACGGCGGTGTGATGATCGGCGACATCGCGCAGATACCGGCGGATCTCCTTGGGCAGCGGTAGTTCCGAACTGCGACTGAGCACCTGCAGCGGCAGCGAGAGCGGATTGACCGCGCGCCGCAATTCCACGACCTCACGCTTGAGCTGATAGATGGCCTCGATGGTGAGCCTGCTGCGCGGGGTGAAGACCTCTTCCTCCATGGCCTCCACATCGTCTTCGACCGACTGGGTGACCAGCAGATACGAATCGACCACGTGATCGGCGACGGCGTGCAGTACCGCACCCGGTCCCAACGCCAGTCGATCCGGATGACGCTCCATCGAATCGCGGACCACGGCCAGGGCGGTGTGCTCGCCGTGCCGTACGGTCACCACGAAATCGGGGCCCACGAAGATCATGATCTCGCCGGTCTGCACGATCTCGCTCACCGAATTCGGATCGTGCTCCAGATATTTCACCGTGCGCAGGACCAGGAACAGGGTGTCGTCGTAACGCTCGAGTTTGGGGCGCTGATGGGCGTGTACGGCGTCCTCGACGGCCAGCTCGTGCAGGCCGAAGATCTCCGCCACCTCCGCCATCTGGTCGGCGTCGGGTGCGTGCATCCCGATCCAGACGAAGCCGCTGCCGTGCTCGCGCACCTGTGCCAGCGCCGCTGCCGGACCGATGTGCCCGGGTTGGCGTCTGCCCTCCAGGTAGACCCCGCAGTCCACGATGGCGCGGGCGGTGGGCACCGGGATGTGCGGGAGGTGCGGGCCACGACGGGGCCGCCCGGGGCCTCTCGCGGAACCCCGGAACGACGGAAACGGCGGTAACGATGGCACGGTCCCGGATGCTAGCGGCTGCGCGGGCCGGTCTGCAGGAGGAGTGCGCGGCGGCCCGCCGATCCCGTCCGGGCAAGATGGACCGCGTGCGCATCGACCTCCACACCCATTCGACCGCATCGGACGGCACCGAGACACCCGGCGAGCTGGTGAGCGCCGCAGCCGCCGCCGGATTGGACGTGCTGGCACTGACCGACCACGACACCACCGCCGGCTGGGACGAGGCGGTGGCGGCGTTACCGGACGGCCTGCGTCTGGTGCGCGGGATGGAGATGTCGTGTGTGGGAATGGGAGAGGACGGCTGGCCGGTACCGGTCCATCTGCTGGCCTATCTGTTCGATCCGGACGATCCGGTCTTCGCCGCCGAACGCGAGCGGCTGCGCGGGGAACGGGTAACCCGGGTTCGCGCGATGGCCGAGCGCATGGCCGCCGACGGGCTGCCGATCGATCCGGACGCGGTCGTCGCGGCGGCGGGCCCGGCGGCGGGCCGGCCGCATCTGGCGCGGGCCCTGGTCGATGCCGGGGTGGTGCCGACGGTCGGTGCGGCCTTCGCCGATCTGCTGGCGCCGCGCGGCCGCTACTACGCCGAAAAGGCCGATACCCCATTGCGCCAGGCAGTGGAGATGGTCGCCGCCGCGGGCGGTGTCACGGTGATCGCCCACGCCCGGGCCCGCTCCCGGGGCCGGTTGCTGGCGCTCGACGATATTCGCGAACTGGCCGGGCACGGCCTGACCGGACTCGAGATCGACCACCCCGATCATCGCGACGACGATCGGGCCGTGCTGCGGGATCTCGCGCGAGAACTGGATCTGATCACCACCGGTTCCTCGGACTACCACGGTGCCGACAAATCCGTGCGCCTGGGCGAATACACCACGGAACCACGGCAATTCGAGCGTCTGGTGCAGCGGGCGACCGGCGTCGCGGTGGTCGCGCGGTGAGCGTGCTGCGGGCGGTGAGCGGTACCGTCGCCGCCGGGCTGGTGGTGCTGGCGGTGGTGGTCGCGGGTGCGGCGATCATCGGGGTGGATCGCGGATTTCCGGGGCCGGGTGCCAGCAGTGTGGGCTGGCATATCGGATTGGCAACGCTGGCGCTCGTCGCACAGATTTTTTCCGACCGTCGGCGGGGAATTCCGGCTTTTTTCGGATCTCTGGTCGTTTTTGTGGCGGCAGGTTACCTGTTGGTTACGCAATGGTGGAATTGAGTCACCTGTAACGGTTGCGGCCCGATGAATTGTGCTCGAATATTTTTCTTTGTGAGCCGGTCCACAATTCGCGCGGCGCGCCCGGTACTCGATGTTGCGCGTCCGATCGCGGGAGACGAGACGTTCGCCGATGTGCTGGTGGTCGGCGGCGGTCCCGCGGGCGCGTGGTCCGCGCTGAAAGCGGCGGCCACCGGTGCCCGCGTGATCCTGGTCGACAAGGCGCACTGCGGTCGGAGTGGGCCCTCGTCCAAAGATGTTGTGGCGCTGTGGGATTTTCCCACCGGACCGGACCGCGACGAGGCGGTGCGGCGCAGTTTCTCGCGTGGCGGCGGCCTGGGTGATCCGGAATGGCTGGACCGGATGCTGGAGGAGACCCACCACCGCATCGATCCGCTGTTGCGATTCGGATACCGGCAGGTCGCGGTCGCCGGCGGTCCGGCGGCCGCGGTCCGGCTCGACGGGCGGCGCTATCTGGGGGCGCTGCGCCGTGAGCTGTTCCGTGCCGGGGTCGAGGTGCTCGACCATCACCAGGCGCTGTATCTGCTGGTCGATGTCGACGGTGTGGTGTGCGGTGCGGGTGGGGTGCAATCGCGTGATCGGTTCCGGAGCTGGACCATCCGCGCCGGTGGGGTGGTCCTCGCGACCGGCGGCTGCGCCTTTCTGTCGGGTGGCGCCGGAAGCGAGGGCGCGACCGGCGAAGGGTTGCTCATGGCTGCCGAGGCCGGTGGCGAGCTGTCGGGGATGGAATTCTCCGGCGCCTACGGTCTCACCGCGGATTCGTATTCGCGTGATCTGCGGGGCGGCGCGTTGTTCGACGAATCCGGCGCGCGGATCGAGGGTGACGAGTTCACCGCCCGGTCGGCGGCGCTGGCGGCGCTGGCCGCGGGCCGGCGGATCTATGCCGAGCGACGGTCGGGGCCGGTACCGGACGGCGCCACGACGGTGCCCGACGTCGTGGACCGGGCGGTCGATGTGCCCGGCCGGGTGCGCGTGCGTGCCGTACTGCAGGGCACCGTACGCGGTTCCGGTGGCCTGCGTTTGACCGGATTCGACTGTGCGACAACAGTTCCCGGTCTATATGCAGCCGGTGACATCGCCACCCGGGAGTCGATCACCGGTGCGGTGGGCGGTTTCGCCGGGCACAACGGCGGCTGGGCGATCGCCTCGGGCGTGTGGGCGGGAACGAGTGCGGTGCGTTTCGCGCACCGCCGGGGCCGGATCGGTGCCATGCGGGCGATTCCGGGCGCCGGGCTGAGTCCGCGCCTCGGCGTCGATCCGCGAGCGGTGATCGGGCTGGTGCAGGAACACACCCTGCCGATGCGGCGCAGTTACTGGCGCAGCGCGGGCAGCCTGCGCGACAGTATCGGCGAGCTCGATGCGATCTGGCCGGTCACCGCCTACGACCTCGGCGGCAGCGGTGCTGATCGGATACGGGCCCGGCAGGCCGCGGCACTGCTGGCGGTGGCGCGCTGGACGAAATACAGTGCGCTGGCCCGCACGGAGACCCGCGGGGTGCATCGGCGGACCGACCATCCGGGCGCCACCCAGGACTGGTGCCGGCGGCTGATCACCGGTGGGGTGAGTGAGGTGTGGGTGCGTCCCGCCTGACCCTCACGCCGGGGACCGGTCCGCGGTGGGACTGTTCACCGATGCCCCGGGGCCGGGGCGAGTTTCCTCTTACGCGCGGGTAATTCGCGCCCCCTACCCTCGGGAGATGGCAGTGCACACCCGGCCGCGAGCGGGCCCGGACGGCGTGATTTGGCAACTACCGATCCGTACTGGCAGAATGTTGCGGATTCCCGGCCGACGCCACCGCCCGGTTCGGGAACGGTTGGTGAGCTTCGGTTCGTGACGCACGGCTCCGATTCGCGGATCACCCCGCAGCCTTACCCGGACCACCCGTCCGGTTCTCGCTCGACGGATAGTGCACGGCCGAGCTCGTAACAGCTGCACGCACGCAACGATGCGAACGTGTATGCCTGTACCTACTGGACCCTTTGCTCGTCGTCGTACCGCAGGCGGCTCTTCGCGCGATGCAATTACCGAACAGTATTTGCGTGGCTCTGAACGCCAGGTCGGCGCACGTCGTTCGAATTATGAATACCTTCAATACGCATACCCGGCGGTAACCGTGAGCCGGTTCAGCCCGGACCGAGCAGGAGTGAAATCGTGTCATCTGTGACTGACGCACCGAATGCCACTACAGCGAGCCGTGAATCCGATACGACCGACCTGTCCGCTATCACTCACGAGGAAATTTTCGCCGGCCATCTCGGTGGCAAGCTTTCGGTGGAATTGTCCGCGCCGCTGGATACGCAGCGTGATCTGTCCATCGCCTACACCCCCGGCGTCGCGCAGGTGAGCCGTGCGATCCACAAGGATGAAGCGCTGGCCAAGCGCTACACCTGGACCGACCGGCTGGTGGTCGTGGTGAGCGACGGCACCGCGGTGCTCGGCCTCGGTGATATCGGACCGCGTGCGTCGCTGCCGGTGATGGAGGGCAAGGCGGCGCTGTTCAAGAAGTTCGCCGGCTTGGACTCGATTCCGATCGTCCTCGACACCAAGGATGTCGACGAGATCGTGGAGACCCTGATTCGCCTGCGCCCGAGCTTCGGTGCGGTGAATCTCGAGGACATCTCCGCCCCGCGCTGCTTCGAGATCGAGAAGCGTGTCGTCGAGGCGCTGGACTGCCCCGTCATGCACGATGACCAGCACGGCACCGCGATCGTGGTGCTGGCCGCGCTCAACGGCGCCGCCAAGGTGCAGGGCCGCGATATCGCGGATCTGAAGGTCGTGGTGTCCGGTGCCGGTGCCGCTGGCGTGGCGTGCACCAACATTCTGCTGGCCGCCGGGGTTTCCGATGTGGTGGTGCTCGACTCGAAGGGCATCGTCAGCCGGGATCGCGGCGACCTCAACGAGATCAAGGCCGAGCTGGCGCAGCGCACCGACCCGCGTGGGATCTCCGGCGGTGCGGCCGAGGCGCTCGCCGGTGCCGATGTGTTCCTGGGTCTGTCGGCCGGCACCATCGCCGAGGAACTGATCGCGACCATGGCGCCGGAATCGATCGTGTTCGCGATGTCGAACCCGGACCCGGAGATCCACCCCGATGTCGCGCACCGCTACGCGGCGATCGTGGCGACCGGCCGCAGCGACTTCCCGAACCAGATCAACAATGTCCTGGCCTTCCCCGGCGTGTTCAAGGGTGCGCTGGATGCCGGCGCGCGCCGGATCACCGAGGGGATGAAGGTCGCCGCCGCCAACGCCATCTTCGGCGTGGTCGCGGACGAGCTCGCCGTCGACAAGATCATCCCGAGCCCGCTGGACCCGAGGGTGGCGCCCGCGGTGGCCGAGGCCGTCGCCGCCGCCGCTCGTGCGGAAGGCGTTGCCTGACAGCGGTTTCAGATAGCCGAGCGAGGGCGCTCCGTCGAATTCGACGGGGCGCCCTCGCCGTGTGCGGCCGGTGTCGCGCTAGCGCTGGTGGCAGGCGTGGCGGTAGTCGATCATCGGCTGTCGCACCCCGCGGAAGTCCTTGAGCTCCTGCTGGTGGCCCTGGCGATAGGACTGCCATTCGGCCTTGCGCTGATCCTTCGGCATGGTCTTGACCTTGGCCAGTTCACCGGCCAGATCGGGATGGCTCGCCAGGAAGCCGGCGACCTGCGGGGCGGTCTGGGCCCGCACCTGGGCACGGGCCTGCGGATTGCACTGTGGGGTGTCGGCCGAGGCCACGCCGGGGACGGCGACGGCCAGGGCGGCGACCGCGGCAGTGCCGGCGAGCAGGGCGGCGACGGTGCGCTTCATACCGATGACTCCATTCGTGACGGGTTCGTTGTCACTGTCGAATCTGCGCGCCGAATCTGAAAGGAGCCTGAAGACGCCGAGTGCGCCTCGCTCATCTTCAGCCGATCCTCAGGCAGGGGCGGCGTTCTGGTGCGGTAACAGGGTCGGCAACACCAGGACGAAGACCGCGCCGGTGGTATCGGGTGGCGGCGCCACGCAGCGCAGCTCACCGCCGTGCGCGTGCGCGATACCGCGCGCGATCGCCAGGCCCATACCGGCCCCGTCCCGGCGATGATCCCGGCCGGTGTCCAGGCGTACCAGACGATCGAAGATGCGCTCGCGGTCGGCCGCCGGCACACCGGACCCGGTATCGGCGACTCGGATCTCGGCGGTATCCGCGGCCGCGTCGCCGACAGCGAGGTGGATCGCGCCGCCGCCGGGCATCGCGCGGCAGGAGTTGGACATCAGATTCACCAGCACCTGCGCGATCCGCTCCGGGTCCACGGTCGCCGCCGTGGGCCGGCCGGTCAGGTGGAATTCGATGCCGGGATGCAGCACACGCATCCGGTCGACCTGAATGCGGACGAGCTCGTACAGGTCGACGTGTTCCCGGTGCAGCGCCAGTCCGGCATCGATCCGAGCCATGTCGAGCAGATCGTCGACCAGCCGGCCGGCCCGCCGGGCCTCGCGTGCCAGCAGCAGATACATCCGCTCGCGCTCCTCGGTGCCGGTGTCGGCGGGTTGATGCAGGACCGCCTCGGCCATCGCCTTGATTCCGGCGATCGGGGTACGCAGTTCATGAGCGGCGTCGCCGACGAAGTCGCGCATCTGTTGTTCGGAGGCCCGAGCTCGGGCCTCGGCACCCTCGAGCGCGTCGAGCATCTCGTCGAAAGCGCCCGCGGTGCGCCCCAATTCGGTATCGGTGCGGGTGGGGGACAAGCGGCGCCCGCGCTCGCCCCGGGCGATCTCGCGGGCCAGCGCGGTCATCGAGTCCAGTGGGCGCAGCGCGTGGCGCAGGCCGAACCACAGGGCCGCGGTGATGATGACGATCGCGGCCGCGGTGACCGCGACCAGCACCCGGCCCAGGCGTGCGCGCAATACGGTCAGCAGCGGCGTGTCCACCTGTACGGTCAGCCGGGCGTCGTTCACCTCGCCGGGGCCGGCCAGGGTGATGGTCCTGGTGGCACCGCCGTCGGCCGCGCGCCGCGTGGACAGGCTGCCGTAGCTGGTGCCGTCGGCCAGCACCAGCCGGGCGCGTACCGAACGATTGTCGATACGCATGATCAGTTCGGCCGGTGGAGTGTCCTGCTGGGCCAGTTGCCGCGCCAGCTGTACGCGATCGGTGAGCACCGTATTCTCGCTGCGCCCCACCACGATTCCGAACAGGGCGTGTACGGCCAGGGCGACGATGATCAGGGCGATACCGGATACCGCGGCGGCGGTGAGGGTCACCCGTCGCCGCAGCGATACCGTGGGCAGCGGCCCGGACGGTGCTTCGCTCACCGGGGGCTCGTTCGCAACGTGTAGCCCATACCCCGCACGGTGTGCAGCAGCCGCGGGCCGTGTTCCTCCAGCTTGCGCCGCAGCGCGCTGACGTGGACCTCGACCAGATTCGGGTCGTAGTCCTCGTAACCCCAGACGGCGGTGAGGATCTGAGTCTTGGTGACGACGCGATCCCGGTGCGCGGCCAGATAGGTGAGCAGTTTGAACTCGGTCGCGGTCAGGCCGATCGGCGCGGTCCCGCGCGAGACCACGCCGGAGTCGGTCTCCACCACCAGATCGTCGATCGTGACGCGACTGCGCAGCCGGCCCATGCGCCGTAGCAGCGCCTCGATCCGGGCCACCAGCTCGGCGAGGTCGAACGGTTTCACCACGTAGTCGTCGGAACCCGAGCGCAGTCCGCGCACTCGATCCTCGACGCTGTCACGGGCGGTGAGCATCAGCACCCCGGCGCCGCTGCGGGCACGGACCACCTCGAGGAGCACGAATCCATCGCGGCCCGGGAGCATCACGTCCAGGACGACGACGTCGGGCCGGAAGCGTGCCAGGTCGGATTCGAGATGATCGCCGTGTTCGCGGGCGAGCACCTCGTGCCCGGCCGCACCCACGGCGGCGGTGACAGCCGCGCGAATGGCGTCGGCGTCCTCGATCAGGAGTATCCGTCCGGGCTGCACGCAGCACATTATTCGCCGCCCGGCTGTGACGTACCCGAGTACCGCTCGAGTGCTGCTCGAGCGCCCGGTGCGCGGTCGCTTCGAGCGCCGGACTTGTCGGTGCCCGGCGGTAAAATTTGTGGTACAGGAACCATTGAAAAGGTTGGTGCACTTGGGAATTCGGCGATTCATCGAGCGACTCTCGCGTCGTCGCGGTACGGGCGGGAGCGCCTCGGAGATCGGTGTGCGGGCGGGGCGGGTGGCGCGCGAGGTCGCCTCGCTGCGTCGCCGCAACGAACGCCTGCGCCCACGCGAGGGCAATCCCTACGACCAGAAGCACGGTATGCCCGGCTGAGGTACCCGCCCGCGGCGGCGACCCCCTACGATTCGTGTGCCGGGCCGGTCGGTCCGGCACACGAAGGTGGTTGCCGCCGAGTATCGGAAGTGGGTGTCGCCAGATGGGAACGGCCGGATCGGTGCGAGCGGTGGTCCGCGTTCTGGTCGCCACGAGTCTCGCCGCGATGGTGGTGGGATGTTCGAACGGCGGTGGCGACACCACGATCACCGTCGGAGCCGGCGATTCGGCGCAGTCGCGGCTGATCGCCGAGATCTACGCCCAGGCGCTGGCACGTGCGGGTGCGCATGCGGTGGTCCGCGACCGGCTCGGGCAGCGCGCCGATTATCTGGCCGCGCTCGATGCCGGCACGGTCACCGTGGTGGGCGATACCAGCGGAGACCTGCTGCGAGCCTTCGATTCCTCCGCCACCACCACCGCACCGGACGATGCGGCGGCGAAGTCGATCGAGGACCGGCACGCCGCTGCCGATGCGTCGGCGGTCCCGTCCGGGGCTCCGGCGACCCCGGTCGCCTCGGTTGCCGGAGATCTCAGCCGATCGCTGCCCGAGGGCCTGGTGGTCTCCGATATCGCCGACGCCGCGGACCTGCCCGCACAGTTGGCACTCGCACCCGCCTCGGCCGCTCGTCTGCCCGCGGACGTGAGGGCCCTCGCACCACGCTGCGGTGAGTTGTCGCTGGGCATCGCCACCGGTCACGACCTGGATCCGCTGCGTATCGCACCGGATCCACAGCGCGATGTACTGACTCCGCTGCACGAGGTCTACGGCTGCGACATCACCCGGCACACCACCTTCGGCAGCGATTCGGAACTGCGAAAGGCCCTGCTGGACGGGCACGTCGATGCCGGGGTGTTCACCTCGGCGGTGGCGCTGCTGCCCGGCGGATCCGGTGATCTGGCGGTGGTGGCCGATCCGGACCACGCCTTCCGCGCGCAGAACGTGATCCCGCTGCTGCGCCAGGGCGCCCTGGCGCAGCAGCAGATCAAGAAGTTGAACCATGTGGCAGGCGAGCTCACCACCGCCGATTTCGCCTTGCTGATCCGCGAGGTTCGCGACCAGCACCAGCCGGTCGCCGATGTGGCTCGCGCCTGGCTCGACGAGCACAGCCTCTGACCCTCCGGGCCTGCGTGCGGACCCCGCCCGTAGGCTCGCCCCGGCCGTCGTTCATGATCAGGTTCGGTACCGATTCCGGCGTACAGTGCGAATAGATCACCTGAGCTGGGGGTCCGCATGGTCCTGGTCATCGCGTTGGGAGTGCTGGCCGCATTCTTGTTCGCCGCGGCCGGATATCTGCAGCAGCGCGCCGCGCGCACCGTGGTCGCCGAACAGCCCCGGGCGGCCCGGGTCTTCGGCATGACCCTGCTGATGCAGCGTCTGCTGCGCAGCGGCACCTGGCTGCGCGGGTGGGCGACGAATCTGGCGGGCTTCCTCACCCAGGCGGCGGCGCTGCATCTGGGCTCGGTCGCCGCGGTGCAGCCGCTGATGTCGACCCAGCTGCTGTTTGCGGTCCCCCTGGAGGCATTCGGCCGCCGCCGCCGTCCGCGCGGTCGCGATGTCGTCTTCGCACTGCTGGTCTGCGCGGGACTGGGCGTGTTGTTCGGTATCGGAGGTGTGGCACCGCTGTCGGGTGATCCGGACCGGGGCCGGGTACTGCTGGCCACCTTCTCCGCGGCCGGGCTGGTGGCACTGCTGGCCCTGATCAGCATTCGCTGCCCGATCTGGGTGGCCGCGAACCTGGTGGCGGTGGCCGCGGGCGTCTGCTTCGCGATGAGCGCGGTCTTCATGAAGCTGACCACCGAGGATCTGCTGAACCGCGGCATTCCGGCCACGGCCGCGGACTGGCCCGGCTATCTGCTCGCGGTCTCCACGCTGAGCGGGCTGGTCCTGGAACAGACCGCCTTCGCGGCCGGGCCCCTGCCCTGGGCGATCGCGGCGATGAGCGTCACCAATCCCATCGTCAGCTATGTGGTGGGTGTGCTGGCCTTCCGGGTGGCGGTGCCGCACGATCCGGGTTCCCTCGCCGCCGTGGCGGCGGCCGGTGCCCTCATCGCCGCCGGTATCGGCGGACTCGCCCATTCGCCGCTGGCTCGTGCGTTCTATGCCGGTAACGAGCAGATAACCGATGAATCACCCAGTCTGATGCCGTAAAAGGTTGCGACACATGTGTTAATACGGTTGTGTGGGCAATCCGTCGCGTCCGGTGCTGTGGCGTGACTGTGTGGTGGGGCTGGCCGTCTTCGGGTTGTATCTGGCCGTCGACGCCCTGCACAGCCCCGCACGGCGGGAGCTGGCCGATCGCAATGCCCATCGCATCTTCGACCTCGAACAGTGGCTGAACATCGACTTCGAGCGCTCGCTCAACCGCTGGCTGGAATCACGCGAACTGCTGGCCACCCTGGCCAACTACGAATACGCCTTCACCTACATCATCAGCGCCTTCGCACTGCTGTTCTGGCTCTACTTCCGCCGCCGCGCCGACTACGCCCGCGCCCGCGACTCATTTCTGCTGCTGAACGTGCTGGCCATCGTGTGCTTCGCGTTGTTTCCCGTGACGCCGCCCCGGCTGCTGGCCGATCTCGGCTTCACCGACACCGTCGTCGCCGGGCACACCTGGGGATCGTGGGGATCGTCGATGGTGTCGGGGGCGAATCAGCTCGCGGCGGTGCCCTCGCTGCATGTCGGCTGGGCGCTGTGGGTCAGTGTGGTGCTGGCCCGGGTCTCCGGCGGCTGGGTGATGCAGCTGATCAGCGCGCTGCATGTGGGACTCACCAGCTACGTGATCGTGGCGACCGCCAATCATTTCGTCCTGGACGCCGTCATCGCCGTGGCGTTCGTGGCGGTGAGTGTGCGCCTGGTCGATCACTGGTACGCACGGCCGCCGGTGGTGCCGCCCGCCGACGCCTTCTTCCTGCACATCGAGAAATCCGGTATTCCGCAGCAGGTCGGCGGCATGGTGGTCTTCCAGCCGCGCGGCGACGGCGGGCCGACCCTCGCCGATGTGCGCGAGCTGGTGCAGGGCGAGCTGGCCCATCTGCCGCGTTTCGCCCAGCGGCTGGAACAGCCCGGGCGGTGGCGGCGAGCGCGCTGGGTGGACGCCGAGGTCGAGTGGGATTGGCATGTCACCGAGCGCAGCGTCGAGAGCGGGTCACCGCGGCGGCCCGGTGAACGGCCCGAGGGCGGCGGCGAATCCGGCGAATCCGGTGACCGCTCATCGGCTTTCGGTGTCGTGCCCGCGGGTGCCGTGGTCGGAACCGGTGGTGCCGCCCCGGGGGCGGGGGAACCGCGGAGTGCGGCGGCCACGGACGCACGCGCGGTCGCGCGGCGTGTGGACGGAATCAGCGGGGTGGTCACGGATCTGGCAGCGGAGACGTTGCCCAAGGATCGGCCGCTGTGGCGGCTCGTTCTGGTACGTGATCCGGATGCCGGTGCGATCGGCGTGGTCCTGCTGCTGCACCACGTGGTCGCCGACGGGATCGGGACGGTGGTGCAGGCGCTGCGGCTGTTGCGCCCGACCATCGATCTGGGCGTCGCCGACCGTGCGGCGCCCGGCTGGGGCGCCACGGTCGCGGGGACGGTGACCGGGCTGGCGCAACTGGCCGCCGACGCGCAACCCGGCGGGACCCTGCCCGGCGATTGTCTGCGGCGGGTGTTCACCGTCTGTTCGCTGAATCTGGAAACCGTTCGGGCGGTGGCCCGTTCGCATCGGGCCCGGGTGACCGATGTGCTGTTGAGTGTCACCGTCACGGCACTGCAGCGGTCGCGCCCCGATCTGGGGGAGCGGCTGCACGGCCGGATCCGGGTCGCGGTGCCGCTGATGGTGCGCGATCCCACCTCGGGCGCCGAGGGGAATTCGACCGCCGCGGTGATGATCGATGTGCCGCTGACCCCGATGAGTCCCGCCGACCGGCTCGCCGATGTTCGCGCTCGCAGCGACCGCCTGCACTCGGGAACCCGAGCGCTCGCCTCGCATTTCGTGATGGCGCGGGTGCTGCGACTGTTCCCGGAACCGGCGGTGGGCGCCTTCGCGCGATCGGTGTACGGCGGCCGGTTCTTCCACGCCCTCGTCTCCAACATGGCCGGCCCCGAGATCGCGATGACTTTCGCGAATATGCCCATCACCCAGGTTTTTCCGATTCTCCCCGCGGCGCCGGGCGTACCGCTGGTGGCCGGTGCGCTGAGCTGGAACGGTGAACTCGGTATCGGGGTGTCGGTCGATCCGGCCGTGCTCGACGCCGCCACGGTCGCGGGCGAGTTGCCCGGCGTTCTGGCCGAACTCGCCGATACCACATTGGTGTCCGATAAGCGTCCGTGGCCCGGGTCCGGCGAGTAGTCTTCGATCGAGTTGATCACCGAGCCGACCGTCACCCCGGGGAGGCCGAATATGTTCAATCGTAGGTTCGCGGCGAAAATGCTTGCGGTGTGCGCGGTTACCGCGTTACTGGCCGTCGGCGCCGGTTGCGGCAACGATGACTCCGACAACACATCCGCCGCACCGTCGAAATCCGGTGCCCCCACCGTCACCGAGGCGGTGACGGTGAACTTCGAGAAGTTCTTCGACGGGGCCACGTCGGCGGATCAGAAGATCGCCCTGCTGGAGAACGGTCCCGCCTTCGCCGACGCGATCAAGGCGCAGGCCGATTCGCCGATGGCCAAATCCGCCTCGGCGAAGGTCACCAATGTCGCCACCATCGACTCCGATCACGCGGATGTCACCTTCGACGTGCTGTTCAACGGCAAACCGGCGCTGTCCGGGCAGCAAGGTTCCGCGGTCGTCGTCGACAACACCTGGAAGGTGACGGCGTCGACCTTCTGCGCCCTGCTCACCCTCGAGGGCGCTGCGCCGCCGGTCTGCGGCGCACCGGCCCCCGCCACTCCCGGCGCGACTCCGGCCCCGGGTGCGCCCACCGTGGCACCGGCACCGACCAGCTGAGGTGTCTTCATGACATCGTCGAGCCGGCCCGGTACCGGATCGCGCTGGTCGCCACGTCGTGCCTTCGGAAAGGGTTCGGCGGCAACGGTATCCACGGTCTCCGGAGGTGGCGCCGAGCCCTCGCCGACCGCGCCGCGGCGGCCCTACATCGCGCTCGCGGTGGTGACGGCGGTCCTGTTCGTCACCTTCCTCGACACCACGATCGTCAGTGTGGCCCTGGGCGACATCCAGTCCGATGTCCACGCCGGGGTGGTGTCGCTGCAGTGGGTCGTCAACGCCTACACGCTGGTGTTCGCGAGTCTGATGCTCACCGCGGGCACCCTCGGCGATCGGTGGGGCCGCAAGCGCGTGATGATCGGCGGGCTGGTCGTGTTCTGTGCCGGCTCGGTGCTGTCGGCCGTCGCGGGCAGCGTCTCGTTGCTGATCGCGGGCCGGGCGGTGATGGGCGTGGGCGCCGCGGCCTCCGAACCCGGCACCCTGTCGGTGATCCGGCACCTGTTCCCCGATCGCGGCGCCCGCGCGAAGGCGCTGGGTGCGTGGGCGGCGGTATCGGGCCTGGCGCTGGCGCTGGGGCCGGTGGTCGGAGGGGTGCTGGTCGGTGCGTTCGGCTGGCGTTCGATCTTCTGGTTCAACCTGATCGTCGGGGTGGTCGTGCTGGCGGCGGCGCTGAAATTCGTTCCGGAGAGCGCCGATCCACAGCCCGGGCCGGTGGACTGGGCCGGATTCGTCCTGGGCGCGACCTTTCTGGGGTGCGTGATCTACGCCGCCATCTCCGGTGAGCAGGTGGGTTATTCGGCGGCGTCGGTGATCACCCTGTTCGTGATCGGCGCGATCGCCTTCGTCGCCTTTCTGGTGGTCGAGATGCATGCGGCCAATCCGATGTTCGATTTCCACTATCTGGAGCGCCCACTCGTCCGCAGTGCGCTGGTGGTCGCGTTCGCGGTGTATTTCGGGATCTTCTCGATCTTCTTCTTCACCGCGCTGTATCTGCAGGAGGTCGTGGACTATTCGGGATGGCGCACGGCGGCGATCTTCGGCCCGATGGCGGTGGCGATCATCGTCGGATCCGGGCTCTCGGGTTTCTGGGTGGCCCGGCGCGGTTCCCGGACCCCGATGATCGCCGGCTGCTTGCTGGGTGCGGCCGGAATTCTGCTCACCCGTCAATTCCTCGGCGTCACAGTCGAATTCACTCCGCTCGCGTTGGCGTTGATGCTGGCCGGGCTCGGCTTCGGAATCGCCGTGGTGCCGTTGACCTCGGCGGTGCTGTCCGGAGTTCCGGCCGAACATTCCGGCATGGCGGCGGCGGCCACCAACACGATGCGGCAGGTCGGTGCGGTGGTGGGAGTCGCCGCGCTGGGGTCGCTGGTCAATTCGTTCCTCAACTCCGATCTGCGGGATCGGTTGCAGCAGATCGGAGTTCCGGCCAATTTCCAGGCCATCGTGATCGACGCGATCGAGACCGGCAGTGTGCCCGCGGGCGGCGACAGCACGGCGTCGGCCGCGTCGGCGGCCTACGGCCCCATCGTGAACCGGGTCATCCACGCCACCTACGAGGCATTCCATCGCGGCTTGGAGGTCGCGCTGCTGGTATCGGCGATCTTGATACTCATCGCCGCCGTGGTGACCGCGCTGTGGTTGCCGCGGGGCGGGGACCGGGCCGGTTACAGCGCCGAGGACTGATCGGCGGGCTCAGGCGGGCAGTGCGCTGTCGTCGGCGGCGTCGGCCAGCCATTGGGTGAGCGTCGGATGCATGGCCAGGGCCGGGAGCGCGCCGACGAGGTTGTCGATCAGTTCGGTGCGGCCGATCGTCTCGTCGCGCAACCAGATCAGCGTGGTCTCCTCGACGAAGGCGATCCAGCCACGCAGCACCAGCCGCAGCCGGGGCAGTTCCGGGTCGTCGGACGGTAGTGGGCTCTCGGTGAGAATGCGGTCGACGATGGCATCCCGGGTGGCGTCGGCCAGGGCCAGCAGTTCCGGACTGCCACTGGCGGGTCCGCGCAACAGGCCCTGATAGGAGATCCGGTTCTCACTGACGTAGTCGACATAGCGTTGTACCGCATCGCGCAACATGGCGAGCAGATCGAGACTGCGATCGGGCATGGTGCGGGCCAGAAGTTCCTCGTTGGCCCGGCGGACGATGGCGCGCTGGAAGTCCTGCTTGGACGAGAAATAGTGGAACAGCAGCCCGCGGGAGATCCCCGCCTGCCGGGCGATCTCCCCGATGGAGATGTCCTCCAGCGTGCGGTCGCGCAGCATCGTGACGCCGAGGGTGACCAGCTGTTCTCGGCGTTCGTCCGGGCTCAGCCGCACCCGCTTGGTAACGGAACCCTTGTCACTCACGAAACTCATCCTACTGAACGATGGTCAATACTGTTGACTCGCGATCAATAAGACCGTAGTCTCTGGTACATGAGTCGTACGGTTACAGACAACGGCCGTAGCGGGCGCAACGGCGAAGCTGCGCCCGCCCGTCATGTGCACACCTTGATCGTGGGTAGTGGATTCTCCGGGCTGGGGCTGGCCATCCGGCTCAGTCAGCAGGGGCGCGACGACTACCTCGTACTCGAGCGCGGTGGCGATGTCGGTGGTACCTGGCGCGACAACACCTACCCGGGCGCGGCCTGCGATGTGCCCTCGCAGCTGTATTCGTACTCGTTCGCGCTCAATCCGCAATGGTCGCGGTCGTTCTCCAAGCAGCCGGAGATCCAGGCCTACATCCGCGGTGTGGCCGACGAGTACGGTGTGCGCGACAAACACGTCTTCGACTGCGATATGACCGGTGCCCGGTGGAACGACGAGCAGGCGCGCTGGGAGGTGCAGACCAGCCAGGGTGCGTTCACCGCCGACGTCCTGGTCTCAGCCGTCGGTGCGCTGTGTGAGCCGAACCTGCCGGACATCAAGGGCATCAACGGCTTCGAGGGGCAGATCTTCCACTCCGCGCGCTGGGATCACGACGCCGATCTGACGGGCAAGCGGGTCGCGGTGATCGGTACCGGCGCCTCGGCCATTCAGATCGTGCCGTCGATCGCGCCGAAGGTGGGCCACCTCGATCTCTATCAGCGCACCGCGCCGTGGCTGCTGCCCCGGATGGATCGCGAGTACACGCGGGCCGAGCGGCTGGCATTCAAATATGTTCCGGGCGTGCAGAAATTGTCCCGCGCGGCCATCTACGCCGCCCGCGAGACGCAGGTCGTCGGGCTGGCGAAATTCCCGCCGGCCATGCTCGCGCTCGAGGGTCTCGCCCGGCTCAAGCTGCGGTTCGAGGTGCCCGACGCGAAGCTGCGCGAGAAGGTGACGCCGAACTTCCGCATCGGCTGCAAGCGGATGCTGATCTCCAACGAGTACTACCCGGCGCTGGGTCGCGACAATGTCGACGTGGTCACCGACGGTATCCGGGAGGTCCGCGCGAACTCGATCGTCACCGCCGACGGCACCGAGCGCGAGGTCGACGCCATCATCGTGGCCACCGGCTTCCATGTCACCGATTCGCCGGTGTACGAGACCGTCTCCGGCCGCGACGGGCGCACCCTCACCGAGGTCTTCGACGAGATCGGCCAGCAAGGCTACAAGGGCGCGGCCATCCACAACTTCCCGAACATGTTCTTCATGCTCGGGCCGAACGTGGGCCTCGGCCACACCTCGATGGTGTACATGATCGAATCGCAGATCAATTACATCGCCGATGCCATCGCGACCGTCGACAAGCGTGGACTGCGCACGGTCGAGGTGCGAAAAGATGTGCAGGACAAGTACAACCGCGATCTGCAGGACAGTATGGCCGACAGCGTCTGGCTCAACGGCGGCTGCGCCAGCTGGTACCTGGACAAGCACGGCAACAACACCACGCTGTGGCCCGATTTCACCTTCCGCTTCCGTAAGCTGACCGAGAAGTTCGATGTCGCGGCGTATGAGACAACCCAATCGACCGACGGGGCCGCGCGGCCCGATCTGAAAGTGGTGGCAGCACAGTGAGCAATGACGCCTACTTCACCGGCAAGGTGTGTGTGATCACGGGCGCGGGCTCCGGCATCGGCCGGGCGCTGGCCGAGAATCTGGCCCGCCGGGGCGCGAAACTCGCACTGTCCGATATCGATACCGAGGGCCTGGCCGAAACCGTCCGGCGGGTCGAGGCGCTGGGTGCGCAGGTCAAATCCGATCGGCTCAATGTGGTCGAGCGCGAGGCCGTCCTGCTCTATGCCGACGAGGTGAAAAAGCACTTCGGCGTCGTCCATCAGATCTACAACAACGCCGGAATCGCCTTCCACGGCGAGGTGAACGAGTCCCAGTTCAAGGACATCGAGCGGGTCATGGACGTCGACTTCTGGGGAGTCGTCAACGGCACCAAGGCATTCCTGCCCTTCATCATCGAATCCGGTGACGGTCACGTGATCAATGTGTCGTCGCTGTTCGGTCTGATCGCCGTGCCGAGTCAGAGTGCCTACAATGCGGCGAAGTTCGCGGTACGCGGCTTCACCGAATCGCTGCGCCAGGAGATGCTCGGGGGTAAGAAGCCGGTCAAGGTCACCTGCGTACATCCCGGTGGAATCAAGACCGCGGTGGCGCGCAACGCGACCTATGCCGAGGGGCTCGACGCGAACCAGCTCTCCGCGTTCTTCGACAAGAAGCTCGCCATGCACACACCGGAGATGGCCGCGGAGACCATCACCGAGGGTGTGCGCAAGGGCCACGGCCGGGTGCTGATCGGCTGGGAGGCGAAGTTGCTGGATCTGTTCGTGCGCACCACGGGCTCGTACTATCAGCGCATCGCGAGTGTCGTGAACAGCCGGCTCCTGCCCTGATTTCGAGTGAGTTGTCGTGATGCCTGATTTCTCGAAGTCGTTCTCGTTGCCCCTGCCCGTCGCACGGGCCATCCTGCACCCCATGTTCCGGTTCGCCATGCACAGCCGGCTGCCGTTCACGCTGCAGCGTGCCCTGCTCGATGCCGGTTCCGTGCTGCAGACCCTGCCGGGCGGGACCAGGGTGGACCGGATGAGATTGGGTGGACGGCCCGCGGAGCGGGTGACCGCGGCCGGGGCGACCGGATCGGGTGCGGTGCTGTATCTGCACGGTGGTGGTTACACCATCGGATCCCCGGCCACCCATCGGTCGCTGGCTGCGCACCTGGCACGCGATATCGGTTGTGCGGTTCATGTTCCGGACTATCGGCTGGCGCCGGAACACCCCTGTCCGGCCGCGCTCGACGATGCCGAGGCGGCCTTCCTGGAGTTGGTCTCCACCGGGCTCGCACCCGAGCACATCGCGGTCTCCGGTGATTCCGCCGGGGGCGGATTGGCGCTGGCGCTCGCGCAGCGGTTGCGCGATCGGCACGATATCCGGCCCGCCGCCCTCGGCCTGATCGCGCCGTGGGCGGATCCGAACGAACTACCGGGTCGCGCGCGCGATCTGGTGATCAACACGCCGTGGTCGCGGATGTGCGCGGCCGCCTACCTGGGCGACGGCGATCCGCTGGATTCGGGTTACGCGCCGCTGCTGGGTGACCTGCGCGGCCTGCCGGACATCTACGTCCAGGTCGATGCGGGGGAGTTGCTGCACGATCAATGCGTGCGGCTGGTGGACGCGCTGCGTGCGGCGGAGGTACCGGTGCGATTCTCGGTGACCCGCGGACTCTGGCATGTCTCCCAGTTGCAGGCCTCCCTGGTGGAGCCCGCCGCGGCCGCCGCGCGTGAGCTGGCGGAGTTCCTCGGCGAATCGCTGCAACCAGCGCAAATCCGGTCCATAGGATAGAAGTCGCTCGGACGGGTTCCGCCCCGCCGTATCCGCGTCGGAATACCGACGGGACGGCCGGGTGCGAACCCGCCGCTGCGGCTGGCGTAAATTACTGGCGAGTAGACCACGTGGAAGGGCACCGATGCGAGAGTTCGAAGTCCCGGCTACCTACACCATCCCCGAAGACGCCAATATGTCCGATGGCGCCTTTCGGCATGCCGAGCGCACGCCCGGCCTGGTGGTGTTCAACAGGCCGGACGGCAAGGGCGGGTGGACCGATGTCACCGCCGCGGAGTTCGCGAAGCACGTCACCGCGGTGGCCAAGGGACTGATCGCCTCCGGTATCGAACTCGGTGACCGGGTCGCCATCCTGGCCGCCACCCGCTACGAGTGGGTCGTGCTGGACTTCGCGATCTGGGCGGCCGGCGGTTGTACCGTGGCGATTTTCGACAGCTCCTCCGCCGAGCAGGCGCGCTGGATCCTGTCGGATTCGGGCACCAAGCTGATCGTGGTCGAGAACGCCCGGCACCGCGCCACCATCGCCGAGATCGAGGACGGCCTGCCGGAACTCGGTGAGCCGCTGGTGATCGACGAGGGCGCGATCGACACCCTGGTGACCCGGGGCGCCGAACTCGGCGACGAGGTCGTGCACGAGCGGCGCAAGCAGGTCCAGGCCGCCTCCCCGGCCTCACTGATCTACACCTCCGGCACCACCGGCCGGCCCAAGGGCGTCATGCTCTCGCATGCCAACCTCTACGCCGAGTCCGCCGCCGACCGCGCCGCGATGCCGCAGTTCCTCAAGCCGGGACATCGCTCACTGTTGTTCCTGCCGCTGGCGCACGTGTTCGCCCGCGCGGTGGCGCTGGCCGCCTTCGACGCCGGAGTCACCGTCGCGCACACCGCGGACTGGTCGACGCTGGTCGAGCAGTTCGGTGAGTACAAGCCCGATTTCATCCTCTCGGTGCCGCGGGTATTCGAGAAGGTGTTCAACGGCGCCAAGCAGAAGGCCCACGACGGCGGCAAGGGCAAGATCTTCGATCTGGCCGCCGATGTCGCGGTCGAATACAGCCAGGCCCTCGACAAGGGCGGCCCGGGGCTGGTTCTCAAGGTCAAACACACCGTGTTCGACAAGCTGGTCTACGGCAAACTGCGCGAGGCCATGGGCGGGCGGTGTAAGTCCGCGGTCTCCGGCGGTGGTCCGCTGGGCGCGCGGCTGGGGCACTTCTTCCGCGGCGTCGGCGTCACCATCTACGAGGGCTACGGCCTCACCGAGAGCACGGCCGCGGTATCGGTGAACACGCCCGATCACCTGAAGGTCGGCTCGGTCGGTCGTCCGCTGGGTGGCCATGCCGCCAAGGTCGCCGACGACGGTGAGCTGCTGCTGCGCGGTCCGGTCCTGTTCGCGGGCTACTGGAACAATCCCACCGCCACCGAGGAGGCCTTCGCCGACGGCTGGTTCAAGACCGGTGACCTCGGCGCGATCGACGATCAGGGCTTCATCACGATCACCGGTCGCAAGAAGGAAATCATCGTCACCGCGGGCGGCAAGAACGTCTCCCCGGGGATGCTCGAGGATTCGCTGCGCTCGCATCCGCTGATCAGCCAGGTCATGGTCGTCGGCGACGGCAAACCCTTCGTGGGCGCGTTGATCACCCTCGATCCGGAGGCGCTGCCGGGCTGGAAGACCCGCAACAACGTCGCCGCCGACACCTCGATCGAGAAGCTGATCGAGCTGCCGGAGCTGGTCGCGGAGATCGACAAGTCGGTCAAGGAGACCAACAAGCTGGTCTCGCATGCCGAGGCGATCAAGAAGATCCGCATCCTGCCGGTCGACTGGACCGAGGAGAGCGGCGAGCTCACGCCGAAGATGTCGCTCAAGCGCAATGTGGTGATGAAGAACTACGCCACCGAGGTCGAGTCGATCTACGACTGATCGCCTACCGGCCCCTGTTCGTTCGGGGCCGTTCGCGGCTCCCCGGGTGGTGACGCGGGCTGCTTCCTGCGGTCGCGCCACCCCGGCCAACGGCCCGCCTTCTCCGAGAAGGCGGGCCGTTGCGCATATCGGCACGGGCCGGATGCCGCCGGGGCAGAATATCGGTGCAAGCGATGATTTCGGCCGGTTGCCATCGTCGGATGTGCAGGGCGGCGGCGCCGGTCGCAGGCCCGGATCCACTCGGAGGAGGCAACCGTGAAATCTGCTACGACGTACGTGATGTTCAACGGAAATGCCGAGGAGGCATTCGAGTTCTACAAGTCGGTGCTCGGGGGTGAGCTGCAGCTGGTCCGCTACCGCGACATGGGTGGCGAAGGCGGGGGAAATCTGCCCGACGATATCGGCAAGCGGGTCGCGAACGCGGCCCTGACCTGGCGGCCCGATCAGATGATCATGGGATCGGACTGCCCGCCGGATCAGACGGTCTCATACGCGGACCCGGCGTTCAGCGTCTGCCTCGATGTCGACGATCAGGCCGAGGCCGAGCGGATCTTCGCCGGGCTGTCGGACGGCGGCCAGGTCTCGATGCCGCTGGGCAAGACCGAATGGGCGCAACTGTTCGGCATGGTCACCGACAAATTCTCGATTCCGTGGATGATCAACATGTACGGCGGCGAATAGCGATCTCCGCTCGCGCCCGGTACCCGCCGCCCTGCTCGTGCGGCGGGTACTCGGCGTTCAATACGGGGCCGGTTCGTTCGTACGGGCCCAGACCTTTTCGGCTTCCGAACCCGCGTCCGGCGGGAACAATCCGGCGATCATCCACAGATCTCGTGGGGATTCGTAGGTGTGGAATTCCCAATGCAGTCCGCGATCGCGGGTGTAGGGCTCCATGATCGCGTTCAGTCGCAGGGTCGATCGCCTGCGCGTATCCGGATCGTCGAGATGGCGGGCCAGGTGTTCCACGACGATCCGCACGGTGTCGCGCGCGGGTGCGCCGCCCACGAAGAACGACGACTCCTCGAGTTCCCGGAACAGTACGACGACATAGAACTCGGGCAGGCCGAAGCTGGTGTAGAGCGCGGTGATATCCCGGGCGAAATCCTGTTTGTCCTTGTCGGAGTAGGTATTTGCCGGATGGTAGATGTGCCAGAGGGGCATCGGTTCGTCCTTTCGCAGACCCGGATCACCGGGGAACGGTGAGTGCCAGACCCTCGACGGGCCCGGACAGCGCCGCTTTCACCCGCCGGGTCAGCTCATCGACCAGTACCTCGTCGTCGCCGCGCGCCACGCCGTCGAAAACCGCCTCGGCGACCCGCGCGGGGGAGATCTTGTCGACGGTGAGCCGTTGGACCATCTCGGTATCGGCGAATCCCAGATGTACGCCGACCACCTGGGTGTGCTGTGCGGCGAGTTCCAGCCGCAGTGAGTTGGTCAACGACCACAGTGCCGCTTTGGACGCGCCGTAGGCCGCCGCTCCCGCACCCCACGACAACACCGAGTGAATATCGATCAGTGCGCCGCCGCCGTTGGTCGCCAGTGTGGGTGCGAAGGCCTGGGCGATCCGCAACGGGCCGAAGACGTTGGTGTCGAACGTGGTTCGGACGTCGGCGATATCGGCGGTCAGCAGCGGCGCCGGTAGGAGTACGCCGGCGTTGTTGACCACGATGCCGACGTCGGTCGCCCGTTGCGCCGCTGCCGCCACCGACTCCGGATCGGTGACGTCGAGCGCGAGGGGCTCGATCCGTGGATCGGGGTCGGGATGTGGAGTTCGCGCGGCGGCGTAGACCTTCCCCGCGCCGCGCCGCAGGAGCTCGTCCACGAATGCCTTGCCCAGTCCGCGGCGGCCACCCGTGACGAGTGCGACCGCGCCTTCGATCTCGACCATCGGTTTCCTTTCCGGATATCACCCATCTGAATAACGAGTTCGTTAGTTAGATGACAGCACAGTTGACCTGAGTAACGCAAGCGTTAGGTAAGATGGGTTCCATGTCGATGACCTTCGAAGAGCGGTTGAGCGACCGGGACGGCTGGTCGATCGGAGACAACTGCTCGGCCGGGCGGGTCCTGGAGTTGCTCAGTACGCGGACGGTGTTTCTGGTCGTTCGCGAATGTTTCTACGGCACAACCAGATTCGAGGATTTTGTGGCACGCGTGGGGGCATCCGCGCCCGCGGCGTCGCGGGCGCTCAGGCAACTCGAGTCGGCGGGGGTCGTCGAGCGGGTGCGCTATCAGGAGCCGGGGCGCCGCGCGCGTGCGGAATACCGGTTGACCGCCGCCGGTGAGGATCTGCTGCCCGTCTTCCTGGCCCTGATTCAGTGGGGGGACAAGTACCTGCAGGACGGGGCGCCGCCACTGTCGTTCGTGGAGCGGGATTCCGGTGCCGCGATCGGGGTGCAGGTGGTGCGCGAACCGGGACCGCATGCGAAATCCGGTGATATCGAGATCCGGCTCAATCGGGACTGACGGCAGGCCGGACGGTGCGGGCGTGCTCGCTGCGATCGCCGTCGCGACGGTCACCGGAGCCCCGGGCCGGGTGCGTGGCCGGGCCCGGGGCGTGGCTCAGCCCACCGGGCCCTGGGTCAGGGCGACCCGCCCGGATTCGCTCTGCCCGGCCGGATCGGTCCAAGTCAGTGTGACGGTATCGCCCGGGTGATGCTGATCCATGGTGTCGGTGAGGCTGGTCGCGGAGTCGATGGCGTGGCCGTCGAGGCCGGTGATCACATCACCGGAGGTCAGTCCCGCGGATTCGGCCGGACCACCACCGACCACATTGCGGACCAGTGCTCCGGAGCCGTTGGCATCGCTCATCGCGATGCCGAGGAAGCCCGAATCGCCGATGTGCACGTGGTCCGATGCCGTTCCGGCCTGGATCTGCTTGGCGACCGACACCGCCTTGTTGATGGGGATCGCGAAGCCCTGACCACCACCGGCGCCCAGCCGGAAGCCCTGGGATGCCGCGGTGTTCACGCCGACCACCTGACCGGAGCTGTTGATCAGGGGACCACCCGAATCGCCGGGCTGGATGTTCGCGGCCACCTGGATCAGGCCGGTGAGTTGTTCGGAGGCGCCTGCGGACTCGTCACTCGCGGTGATCGACCGGTCCAGAGCGGCCACCTGGCCGCCCGCAGCGGTGGGTGAGCCGGTACCGCCGGCATTGCCGACACCGACGATGCTGTCGCCGACCTTCACCTTGTCCGAATCACCGAGCGGTGCGGTCGGCAGACCGGACGCGCCCTGCAGTTTGATGATCGCCAGATCGTCCTGCCGGTCGAATCCGGCCACGGTGCCGTGATACGTGCGACCGTCGCCCATCGCGGTGACCGAGATATCGGTCGAGCCCTCCACCACGTGATTGTTGGTCAGGATGGTGCCGTCGGATCCGATCACTATTCCGGTGCCCGCACCGGCGCCGTTCTGCATGCCCAGTTCGGTATTGACCAGGACGATCCCGGGGACCACCGCATCGGCCGCCTTCTCCAGCGCGGCCGATTCGGTCTGCGAACCGATCGGCTGGACCACCGATCCCTGGTTGTGCCCGATCTGTCCGGCAGGGGGCTGCTGGGTACCCATTCGCGAGCCGACCAGGGCGATGGTCAGCGCGACGACCGCCACCAGGGCCGCGGCCACTGCGAAGCTCAGGCCGTGCCTGGCCGGACGCGCCTGTGGATATTGCTGTCCCGGAACAGGGTGACCGCCGTAGGGGACTTGGCTCCCGTACGGCGGGCCTCCGTAAGGCGGCTGAGCACCGTAGGGCTGGCCCGAGTTGGGAGGCTGTCCACCGTAGGGCTGACCCGGGTAGGGCGACTGACCGCCGTAGGGCTGACCCGGGTAGGGAGCCTGACCGCCATAGGGCGATCGACCCGCGTACGGAGGTTGCCCCGGATAGGGCGCTTGCCCGGAGTACGGCGGCTGACCACCGGGGGACGGTTGCTCGCCGTGCTGTGGTTGTCCCTGGGACTGCGGCGAACCGTACGCCCCCGACTGCGGTTCGTGCGGTCCGTCCTCCTGCGGCCGGTTTCCCTCATTCGGATACACGCTCATCACGTCCTGTTCGGTCACATCCTGTACGTCGGCTGGGACCCGGCGCGGTGATTCGGATCCTGTATCAATTAAGCGCGCCTTTCCTGAGAGGCAGCTGGGCGCTTGCCGTGGAACTGCCGACGTGGGCTGGATCACCGGCTGCGACAGCGAGCAGGAACCCGGTACCGGACGGAGGCCGGTCTCGTCGGGCCGTCCGCGCGAATCACCGATGCCGTGCCGGGCCGACGGGTGATCGCGCCTGGCGGTGTGGGTCTTCCTCGACCGGTATTCGTGTGGGTGCGTGGCGAGGTTCTCGGACAAGCTGCCGAGGTGATTCTCGGCGGGCGCACGCGGAGAGCCGAGCGCGATACGGCGTTCCTGACGGAAGTGTGACGGTCGGCGAGAGCACGGGGGCCGGGCACATATTCGCAGTACGCTCGCCGATATGGCCGGTACGGGACTGCGGGCGGCCTGCGGATTGGTGTCCGCAGGGTTGGCGCTGGGTGTTGCGGAGCTGGTGTCGGTGCCGGTCGGGGCGGGAAGCGCGCCGTTGTCCGCGCTGGGATCCACGATGGTCGATC
This sequence comes from Nocardia sp. NPDC052254, assembly GCF_040679495.1. Lineage (NCBI taxonomy): Bacteria > Bacillati > Actinomycetota > Actinomycetes > Mycobacteriales > Nocardiaceae > Nocardia > Nocardia sp. NPDC052254. Next base: position 53,845 of record NZ_JBFAUW010000007.1, read on the forward strand.
ACACGCCGGACGGTGTGCGGGAATGGGCGATCGATACCTTCGGCACCAACGACAAGTCGGTGCTGTATCTGCTGATGGGTGTCGCGGCCCTGATCGTCGCTGCCTGCGTGGGCGCGCTCGAGCGCACGGCGCGGCCGGTCGGTTCGGTCGTGCTCGGTCTCTTCGGCATCGCGGCGGCCTGGGCGGCGGTCGAGCGCCCGGCAGCGGACTGGACCTGGGCGTTGCCGTCGGTCATCGGGGTCGCGTTCGCGATTGTCATGTTGCGCTGGTTGATCCGGCGATGCGACGTGGCCGTGTCCGGTGGTTCGCCGGCTCAGGGATCCTCCCCGCCGAAGTCGGCGGAATCGGTTGCGGCGCAAGTCGATCGGCGGCAGGTGGTACGCGGGATCGCCGGTGTCGGAGTGCTGGCGGTGGCGGCGGGTATCGCCGGAAGGATGCTGGGGGCGAGTGTGCGCAGCGTGGCGGCCGAGCGTGCCGCGGTGCGGTTACCGACGCCACCGGTACCGGAGGCGCCCGTTGTTCCCGGCGCCGATCTCCGGATTCCCGGTCTCGCGCCGTATCTCACCCCGGCCTCCGATTTCTATCGCATCGATACCGCGTTGACGGTTCCGCAGGTCAGTACCGACGGGTGGTCGCTGCGCATCCACGGAATGGTCGATCGTGAAATCCGGCTCGATTACGCCGATCTCGCGCGCCGGCGACCGGTCGAGCGGATGGTGACCCTGACCTGCGTATCGAATCCGATCGGCGGTGATCTGATCGGGAACGCCCGTTGGCTCGGCTATCGGCTCGACGAGTTGATCGCCGAGGCTCGACCGCATCCCGACGCCGATATGGTGTTGTCCCGCAGTGCGGACGGATTCACCGCGGGGAGTCCGCTCGCGGCACTGACCGACGGCCGGGACGCCTTGCTCGCCGTCGGCATGAACGGTGAACCACTGCCGGTCGAACACGGCTATCCGGCGCGGCTGGTCGTTCCCGGCCTGTACGGCTATGTCTCGGCCACCAAGTGGGTCACCGAACTGGAGATCACGAGATTCGATCGCGCCCAGGCCTATTGGACCCGGCGCGGCTGGTCCGCTCGCGGCCCGATCAAGACCGGTACCCGCATCGACACCCCACGCGGCACGGTTCGCGCCGGCGCGGTCACCATCGCCGGTGTGGCCTGGGCCCAGCACCGGGGCATCCGGGCGGTGGAGGTCCAGATCGACAACGGCCCATGGCAATCCGCACACCTGGCCGACGAACCGTCGATCGACACCTGGCGGCAGTGGAGCTTCGACTGGGACGCCGCTTCCGGCACCCACACGATCCGGGCGCGCTCCACCGACGGCACCGGCGAGGTCCAGACCGCGGAGGTCGCCGATGTGATTCCGGACGGAGCCAGCGGTTACCCGTCCCGCACCGTTCGGGTGGGATGAGGTGATCCGGTCCTGGATACGACGAGGTCCGCGCGGAAATCGTTCCGCGCGGACCTCGCCGGGGGCCATCCGGATCAGCCTGCGATGCCGGCCTTCTCCGGCTCGGTGTCCGGTTCGGCTTCCGCCTTCTTCTTCGATCCGTTGCCGATGAACAGGGCCGAGGCCACGACACCGATGAGCAGGATCGCTCCGGGCAGCAGCATCGATTGGCCCAGAGCCGTGCTGAACTTGTCGATGATCTGGTCGGGGATGTGGCCCATTCCGGTACCGCCACCCTCGCCGAACTGACCGCCGCCCACGCCCTGCGCGGACATCCGGGCCGAGATCAGGGCACTGATCGCGGCACTACCGAGGACCGAGCCGACCTGCCGGGTGGTGTTGTACACACCCGCACCGGCGCCCGCCTGATGGATGGGCAGATTGCGGGTGGCGGTGGAGGCCAGCGGGGCCCAGATGCAGGAGTTCGACAGACCCGCGATACCGGCGACGATCAGGAACAGCACGATCGAGCTGTCCGGCTTCATCAGCGCCGCGAAGGCGAACACCGTGAGTGCGAAGCCCGCGAACCCGAGGGTCGGCAGGATCCGCGGTGGCATCCGGTCGGAGATCTTGCCGATGAACGGCGCGGTCAGACCGGTGACGATCGCCATCGGCGCGAAGACCAGCGCGGCCCGCGTCGGCGTGTACTCGCGCACCGCCTCCAGATAGAAGTACGCCGGCACCATCAGCGAGGTGACCGCGGCGCCCATCGCGGCGATCGCGATACTCGACATCGAGAAGTTCCGGTCGCGGAACAGGCTCAGCGGAACCAGTGGCTCGTCCTTGTTGCGGGCCTGGTTGACCACGAACAGGGCGAGCACCACGACGCCGGCGATGATCATCGCCCAGATCCAGGCGTCCCAATCCCGGGTGTTGCCTTCCTGGATACCGAACACCAGCAGGAACATGCCGACCGCGCTGAGTACCACGCCGACGACGTCGAACTTGTGCTGATGGGTCTCCAGACTCGGCACCAGCCACACCGCCAGCACGAAGGCCACGATGCCGACGGGCACATTGATGTAGAAGATCCAGTTCCAGCCCTGCCAGTCGACCAGTACACCGCCGAGGATCGGGCCGACCAGGGTGGCCAGACCGGCGACACCGCCCCACAGGCCCATGGCCGCGCCGCGCTTGTCCGGCGGGAAGGTGCGGGTGATGACGGCCATGGTCTGCGGTGTCATCAACGCCGCGCCCAGTCCCTGCACGGCCCGCGCCGCGATCAGCATCTCGACCGAGCCCGACATCGCACACCAGAGCGAGGCCGCGGTGAACACGGCCAGACCGGCCAGATAGACGTTCTTCGGGCCGAACCGGTCGCCCAGACGTCCGGTGACCAGCAGCGGCACCGCATAGGTGAGCAGATACGCGCTGGTCACCCAGATGACTTTGTTCATGTCGGTGTGCAGGTCCTGCAGGATCGCCGGATTGGCCACCGCGACGATGGTCATATCCAGCAGGATCATGAAGAACCCGACTACCAGCGCGGTGAGCGCCAGCCACGGATTTCTTTGGGATGTCATAGATTTCGTTCCTGTTCCGGACATCGATCGACTACTGCGATCGATGGGGGTTGTGAAGGTCTCGGGGCGCGCCGCGATCCTGCGCCCGATCATCGGTCGGCAGTATCCGCACCGCCCTTCCGCAGTTCGGCGAGAACGTCGTCGGTCAGGGCCGCGCCCCAGTCATGACCCAGGTCACCGTCCCTCTCCGGACAACGGATCCCCTCGGCGTCGAATTCCTGCCAGAGCAGCGAACCGTCGCGCAGCTCCTCGATGAGCCCGCGCAACCAGGTGGCCTCGTACTGAGCCAGGCCACGCAGATAATCGATCACCATCCAGTACCGCCGGGGAACCCGGCGGCTCTGCGCCCATTCGCTCAGGGCTTCCAGTTCGGTGATGTCGCCGTCGAGCCAGCCGACCCGCTCGGTGAGCAGGGTGACCACTTCGTCGACGGGGAGATTGTGCGATTCGGCCAGGCCGATCGGGAAGATCGAATACTCACGAATCGGCCGGCGGACGATCTCGGCGATGCGGGTCCGGAGCGCGGCGGTACCCGCATCGGTGATGCAGTAGGTGGTGCGTTCGGGCCGGTTACCCGAGCGTTCGGTGCCCTCCGCCTGGACCAGTCCTTGCTCGGCCAGCCGGGTCACCGTGTGATAGAGCGAGCCGGGGCGGATCTTGAGCAGATTGTCCTTCCGGCGCTTGATCAGCAGTTGATACATCTCGTACGGATGCATCCGATCTTCTTCCAGCAGCCCCAGTACCGAGATCGCCAGCGGCGTCAACATCGCACCCGGCTGCTTGGACATCGGTGGCGACTCCCTTCATCACTGCCGCCGGACGCTACGCGCGCCTACCGACATAACCCTCATCAAATATTCCACGCCGAATATACGGTGTGGAACTTGTCCGGCACAAGACCGTTTCACTGATTACGACGATCCACCGGGCCCGGATATGACAAACGCCGGGCCGGATCACTCGGATGAGTGATCCGGCCCGGCGTCAGAGGCGGTCGGCTACGTACCCGGAGAGGCCGTCAGGCGAACGCTTCGTCGACGATCTCCTGCTGCTCCACCGCGTGCACCTTCGACGAACCCGAGGACGGCGCCGACATGGCACGCCGCGAGATACGGCGCAGCTTGGTGAACCGCTCCGGCAGGATCTCCGGCAGGTTCAGGCCGAAGAACGGCCATGCTCCCTGGTTGGCCGGCTCCTCCTGCACCCACGCGATATCGGTCGCGTTGGGGTAGGTCGCGAGCTTCTCGTTGAGCCGGTAGGACGGGATCGGGTACAGCTGCTCGATGCGGATGATCGCCACATCCTCGCGGTTCTTCTTGTTCTTCTCCGCGACCAGCTCGTAGTACAGCTTGCCGCTGGTGAGCAGGATCCGCTTGACCTTGTTGCGGTCACCGTCGCCGCTTTCGTAGGTCGGCTCCTCGAGCGTCGAGCGGAACTTCGTGTCGGTGAAGTCCTCGACATTGGAGACCACAGCCTTGTTGCGCAGCATCGACTTCGGGGTGAAGACGATCAACGGGCGGCGGATGCCGTCGAGGGCGTGCCGACGCAGCAGGTGGAAGTAGTTCGACGGGGTGGAGGGGACCGCCACCGTCATCGAACCCTCGGCACACAGCTGCAGGAACCGCTCGATGCGACCCGAGGTGTGGTCGGGACCCTGGCCCTCGTGACCGTGCGGCAACAGCAGCACGACCTCCGACAGCTGCTGCCACTTGGCCTCACCCGAGGAGATGAACTCGTCGATGATCGACTGCGCGCCGTTGACGAAGTCACCGAACTGCGCCTCCCAGAGCACCAGCGCGTCCGGATTGCCCAGGGAATAGCCGTATTCGAAGCCGACGGCCGCGTACTCGCTCAGCGCCGAGTCGTGCACCGCGAACCAGCCCGGGTTCTCGCTGCCGATGTTGTGCAGCGGGGTGTACTCGGCTCCCGACTTGCGGTCGATGATCACCGAATGCCGCTGGGTGAACGTGCCGCGCCGGGAGTCCTGGCCCGTCAACCGCACCGCTTTGCCCTCGTCGATCAGGGTGCCGAAGGCCAGCAGTTCGGCGAAGGCCCAGTCGACCTTGCCCTCGTAGGCCATCTCGCGACGGCGTTCCAGTACCGGTTTGACGCGCGGATGCACACTGAAGCCCTCCGGTACGCCCATGAAGGCATCGCCGATGCGCTGCAGCACGGACTTGTCGACCGCGGTCACGACGGTGCCCGAAATGGGCTGCTCCTCCTCGACCGATTCGCTCGGCTCCGGCGGATACTTCTCCAGCTCGCGGACCTCGTTGAACACCCGCTCCAGCTGACCCTGGTAGTCACGCAGGGCGTCCTCGGCCTCTTTCATCGAGATGTCGCCACGGCCGATGAGAGCCTCGGTGTAGGACTTGCGGACGCTGCGCTTGGTGTCGATGACGTCGTACATGTACGGCTGGGTCATCGACGGGTCGTCGCCCTCGTTGTGGCCGCGACGCCGGTAGCAGATCAGGTCGATGACCACGTCCTTGTGGAACTGCTCGCGGAAGTCGGTGGCCAGGCGTGCGACCCAGGTGCAGGCCTCGGGATCATCACCGTTGACGTGGAAGATCGGCGCACCGATCGACTTGGCGATATCGGTGGAGTACTCGGTGGAGCGGCTGTTCTCCGGCGCGGTGGTGAAACCGATCTGGTTGTTCACCACGATGTGCACGGTGCCACCGACGCGGTAGCCGCGCAGGCCGGACATGTTCAGCGTCTCCGCGACCACACCCTGACCGGCGAATGCGGCATCACCGTGCAGCATCAGCGGCACGACCGAGAAGGTGCGCGCCTCTTCGCCACGAGTGACCAGGTCCTCCTTGGTGAGCAGGTCCTGCTTGGCGCGGACCAGCCCCTCCAGCACCGGGTCGACGGCCTCGAGGTGCGACGGGTTGGCCGTCAGCGAAACCTCGATGTCGTTGTCACCGAACATCTGGATGTAGGTGCCGTGCGCACCCAGGTGGTACTTCACATCGCCCGAGCCGTGGGTGGCGGCCGGGTTCATGTTGCCCTCGAACTCGGTGAAGATCTGCGAGTACGGCTTGCCGACGATATTGGCCAGCACGTTGAGGCGGCCGCGGTGCGGCATACCGATGACGACCTCGTCGAGCGCGTGCTCGGCGCACTGGTCGATGACGGCGTCCATCATCGGGATGGTCGACTCGGCGCCCTCGAGCGAGAACCGCTTCTGGCCGACGTACTTGGTCTGCAGGAAGGTCTCGAACGCCTCGGCCGCGTTCAGCCGGGACAGGATGTACTTCTGCTGGGCGACGGTCGGCTTCTCGTGCTTCTGTTCGACCCGGTCCTGAATCCACTGCAGCTGCTCGGTTTCCAGGATGTGGGTGTACTCCACGCCGACGTGGCGGCAGTACGCGTCGCGCAGCACCGACAGCACATCGCGCAGCTTCATCCGCTCCTGGCCGTGGAAGCCCGCGACGTTGAATTCGCGGTCCAGATCCCACAGGGTCAGGCCGTGCTGGGTGACATCGAGGTCGGAGTGGCTGCGGAACTTGTCCTTGACCAGCCGCAGCGGATCGGTGTCGGCCATCAGATGGCCGCGGGCGCGGTAGGCGGAGATCAGCTCCTGCACGCGCACGCTCTTGTCGACGCCGCGTTCCTTGACGTCCTTGCGCCACCGGATCGGCTCGTAGGGAACACCCATGCCGTGGAAGATCTCGTCGAAGAACTCGTCGGAGATCAGCAGGTTGTGGATGGTGCGCAGGAAGTCACCGGACTCCGCACCCTGGATGATGCGGTGGTCGTAGGTGGAGGTCAGCGTCATGAGCTTGCCGATACCGATCTCGGCGAGCTGCTGGTCGCTCATGCCCTGGAATTCGGCCGGGTACTCCATGGCGCCCGCACCGATGATCGCGCCCTGACCTGGCATCAGGCGAGGCACCGAGTGGTTGGTGCCGATGGTGCCGGGGTTGGTCAGCGAGATGGTGACGCCGGAGAAGTCGTCGGCGCCGAGCTTGCCGTCGCGGGCACGCCGCACGATGTCCTCGTAGGCGCTGTGGAACTGCGCGAACGACATGGACTCGGTGTTCTTGATGGCGGCGACCACGAGGGTACGACTGCCGTCCTTGCCCGGAAGGTCGATGGCCAGGCCGAGATTGGTGTGCGCCGGGGTGACCGAATTCGGCTTACCGCTGACCTCGGCGAAGTGCCGGTTCATGTTCGGGAACGCCTTGACCGCCTGCACGATCGCATAACCGAGCAGGTGGGTGAAGGAGATCTTGCCGCCGCGGGTACGGGCCAGGTGGTTGTTGATGACCAGACGGTTGTCGATCATCAGCTTCGCCGGGATGGCGCGCACACTGGTCGCGGTCGGGATGGTCAGCGACGACGACATGTTCTTGACGATCGCAGCGGCCGGTCCGCGCAGCACCTTCGACTCGTCGGCGGCCGGTTCGGCCGGGGCGCTCTTGGTGGGCGTCGCGTTGGAGGTCGGTGCGGGGGTGGTGCTGGCCTGTGCCCGAGCCTGCGGCGGTGCAGCGGCGGCCGATACGGCGGCGGTGGCCTTGGGAGCGGGCGCCGGAGCCGGGGCCGGAGCCGGAGCGGCGGCCACGGGCGCGGCCGGTGCCGGTGTGGGCCGAGCCGGTGCGGCGGCCGGTGCCGGGGTGGCCGGCGCGGCGGTCGGAGCGGTGGCGGCGGGCGTGCTGTTGGCTATCTCACCCGGCGCTTCCGGTGTGTAGTCAGCGAGGAACTCGTGCCAACTCTCATCGACCGACGACGGATCTTGCTTGTACTTCTGATACATCTCGTCGACGAGCCACTGGTTCTGTCCGAACTGGGATGTTGAGCTGCTCACAGCAGGTGTTCGCCTCATTTCGTTCTTCGCGCTGCGACGTTTGTGACGTGCCCGGCACGGGGATCGGTGCGATTCGCGCCGATGCGCCCTTTCCGAGGATAGGCCCAGCCCTGACTCCGTGCCCCGGCGCGGCAGGCGTGGGCGATTTTTCCGGTTCTCCCCGCCCGCCGTCATCGGTGGCACTTCGCTCGCCACTGCCCGGTTAACGACCGCCGGGCAGACCTAACCTCATTGGTGACGACTCGTCCTCAATCGAGAATATTCCTTCCTCGGAATCGGCTGCCTCCCAGAGTCGGTTATAGATTCCGCGCTCGGCCAGCAACTGTTCGTGGGAGCCGAATTCCACGACCCGGCCGTGCGCCACGACCGCGATCCGATCGGCGCGCGCGGCGGTCGCGAGCCGGTGCGCGACGATCACCGTGGTGCGGCCGCGAGCCAGCGATCGACTCGCTACCAGCACCTTCTCCTCATTCGCCGGATCGAGCACCGCGGTGGCCTCGTCCAGCAGCAGCAGGTCCGGATCGACCAGTTCGGCGCGGGCCAGTGCGATCAGCTGGCGCTGACCAGCGGATAGCCCGCGTCCCCCTTCGCCGACCGGCTGCGCCATCCCTCTCGGCAGGCCCTCGATCATCTCGAGCGCACCCACCGCGGCCGCGGCACGCGCGATGTCCGCGGGGTCGGCGAAAGGTTTCCCGAATGCGATGTTGCCCGCGATGTCGCCGCTGAACAGGTGAGCTTCCTGAGGAACCACTCCGAGCCGCGAACGGAATTTCGCGAGCCGATAGTCGCGGATGTCCACATCGTCGACCCGGATGGCACCCGAACCGGTGTGGGGCAGGTCATAGAGCCGGGCCAGCAGTTTGACCACCGTCGACTTGCCCGCACCGGTCTCGCCGACCAGAGCGATGGTCGACCCGGCCGGGATGTGCAGCGACACCGCCTCCAGCGCGGGCTGCTTCGCATCGGGATAGTGGAAGGTGACGTCCTCGAAGCGCACCTCACCGCGCAGATGTTCGCCGATGACCGCGGCATCCTCGGGATCGGGGGAGATCGAGGACTCGGTGTGCAGCAGGGTCTCGATACGCCGCAGCCCCACCCGGGCCTGCTGATAGCCGTCGAAAACCTGTGAGAGCTGGGTGATGGGCCCGAACAGCAGGCTCAGATAGAGCACGAAGGCCACCAGGGTTCCGGCGGTCGTGGTGCCGTGGGCCACCTCGCGCGCACCCAGGTACACCACGGCCGCCTGGGCCAGATCCGCCCAGGCCAGGACGAAGGCGAAGTACACCGCGATGGCGCGTTGCGCTCGCAGTCGTGCGCGCCGGTAGCCGTCGGAATAGTCGGTGAACCGCTCGGCCGCCGCGGCCTCGTGCCGGTAGGCCTGGGTCGCGCGCAGCCCGGCCACGTTCTCCTGGAAATCGGCGTTGACGGTGGCGACCCGTTCCCGCGACGCGGAGTACGCCGAGGCCGATATCCGCCGGAAGACCAGCGTCGCGGCGAGCAGCGGCGGCATCGCCACGAAGACCACCACGGCCAGTGACGTGTCGATCACCAACAGCGCCACCACAATTCCCGCCACCGTGACCAGGCTGATCAACGCGGTGCTCAGGCCTGTCTGCAGGAAGGTCGACAGCGCGTCGATATCGGTGGTCATCCGGGTCATGATGCGGCCGGACAACTCACGTTCGTAGAAGTCCAGACCCAGCCGCTGCAGATGGGCGTAGCTACGCACCCGCAGGCCGTAGAGGACCCGTTCACCGCCGCGCGCGGACAATCTGGTGGCGACCGCCTCGACCACCCAGCTCGCGAGCACCAGGACCACGCCGATGATCACGGCGGCCGCGAGCGCCGACCCGCGCCGTTGTCCGACGCCGTCGTCGAGGGCGAATCGGGTCAGCGCCGGGAAGGCCACGCTGATCGCGGCATCGATCGCGAGCAGGGCGACCACGATCGTCAGCAGCCAGCGCACCGGTCGCAGCAGCCGTACCAGCCGGAAACGCGGATCCGGCTGCTCGAGTTCGTCGTCGTCGAGCCCGGGTTGTTCGGTGGCCGGCCCCAGACTCGCCAGGGCCGCCCGCATCTCGGGTGGGGCATCCGGTTCGGCGAGGGCCGGATCCGGTGTGGGCACAGGCGGATCGGTGTCGCGTGTGGATGTGGCGAAGGCGCCGGTATCGGTGGACAGGGCGGTATCGGGGGCGAAGATGGCGCCGTCGGCGAGCGCTGGTGCGTGGTCCGCCACGGTGACGGCCGCGCCCGGGAGCCGGACGACCCGATCGGCATGGGCCAGCGTCGACTCGCGGTGCGCCAGGATCACCGTGGTCCGGCCGTGTGCGGGCAGGGCGTCGAAGATCGCGGCCTCGGTCACCGCGTCCACCGCGGAGGTGGCGTCGTCGAGGATCAGGATGCGCGGATCGGCCAGCAGCGCGCGGGCGAGGGCGAGGCGCTGGCGCTGACCGCCCGACAGCGTGAGGCCGCGCTCGCCGACCACCGTGTCGTAGCCGTCGGGCAGGGCCCGGATGAATTCGTCGGCGGCGGCCATGGTGGCCGCGGCCCGGATCTCGTCGTCATCGGCGTCGGGCCGGCCCAGCGCGATATTCGCGGCGATGGTGTCGGAGAACAGGAACGGCTCGTCGAAGACCACGCCGATCGCCGCGCGCAGATCGGCCGCCCGCACTCGCGAGATGTCGACTCCGGCCGCCTCGTCCGTGTCGGTGCCGAACACCGAGATGTGACCGGATTCCGGGGTATGGAAGCGGGGCAGCAGCAGGGTGAGGGTGGACTTGCCGGATCCGGCTGGGCCGATCACCGCGACGGTCTCTCCGGGCCGCACGGTGAGATCGAGTTCACGCAGTACCGGTCGGCCGGGGTCGAATCCGAAGGTGAGGCCCTGGATCCGCAGGCCGAGCGGGCCGTCGGGCAGCGGTTGCGGATCCGGCGGGTCCACCGTCGCGGGAGCCTCGTCGATGACCTGGTAGACGCGTTCGGCGGCCGCGCGGGTCAGTTGCGCCATGACCACGACGCTGGACAGGATCCGGGTGCTGGAGGCCATCATCGTCACGTAGGTGGCGAAGGCCAGGAAGGTGCCCACACCGATCACCGAATGCAACGCCAGTACACCGCCGAGCGCGATGACGATCACCAGCCCGGCCTGCGGAATCGCCGAGACGGTCGGGGCGAAAAGGGAATCGATACGGGCCGCGCGCATCCGATGCGCGTACAGGCGGCGCCCGTGATCGGCCAGAATCCGCACCATTCGCGATTCCTGCCCGAATCCCTTCACCACTCGCACGCCGGTGACGGTTTCCTCGACGTGCTGGGCCAGATCCGCGGCCCGCTGCTGCGCCGACCAGGTGGCCGCGTGCAGTCTGGGCCGCACCCGGTACACGACGAGACCGAGCAGCGGCACGGTCAGCAGCGACACCAGCGCCAGCGGCGGTGACAGCACCAGCATGGCGACCGCGGCGAAGGCGAAGATCAGCAGCGCGGCCGCCGACAGCGGCGCCATGGCCAGCAGCCCCTGTACCAGTTGCAGATCGCTGATGGATCGCGATACCACCTGGCCGGTGCGCAGCCGGTCCTGACGAGGACCGTCGTAGCGATGCAGCGCCGTCAGCAGATCCACGCGTATTTCGTGCTGCACATCGAGAGCCAGCCGCCCGGCCAGCCACCGCCGGCCGTAGGTCGCGGCGAACCGGGCGAGCGCGAGCACCACCAGCACCGCGGCGATGGGCGCCAATGCGGCGACCTCACCCTCCCGGGCCCGATCGAGCGCGGCCTTCGCGACCAGTGGGACCGCCGATTCGGCACCCGCGCCCGCGACCACCGCCGCGATCACTCCCGCCAGCAGGCGCGAATGCGCGCGGCAGGCGGCCCACAACCGCCGCAGCCAACCGCCGCGTACCCCCGCGGTACCGGATGATGCGGCTCGGGTGCGGATGGATCGACCCCGCCGCCGCGAGTCGATGGTGCCGGTATCGGTCTTGTTCATCTCGATTCGACGTTACCGACGCAATCCGACACCGAATTCTTCCCGCACTCCGGGAAGAGGTGACTCGCGCTCAGATGTCGCGCGACCGCAGATACCACCAGCCGGCCGTCCCGGCCAGCCCGGTCCAGATCACCAGTACCACCGCGGACGCCGCATTCGGTGGCAGATAGGAGCTGTCGGGGAACGAGCCGATCGCCACCGTGCCGATGGTCGCCGATCCCGGCAGCAGCACCACCACGCCGGCGATCCCCGCGCCCTTGGCGACCAGCCAGATCAGTGGCTCGAGAATGAACAGCCAACCGGCGATGGCCACCACGGCCAGATTCGGGGACCGGAGCAGCAGGCCCAGCCCCACCCCGATCACACCCCAGCACACCGCGGCCAGCAGTCCGCCGGCGAACACGCCTGTCAGTCGCCAGCCGAATTCGACCGATCCCCGCCCGAAGGCCACCAGCGCGACCAGCGCGCCCAGTTCGGCACAGGCCGCCAGCGCCAGCGAATACAGTGCGGCCACACCGGTTTTCGCGCCGAAGAGCAGATCCCGATCGGAGGTGAACAACGCCGTGACGCCGATACTGCGGTAGCGGTATTCGTCGCCGGCGCCGATGGCCCCGCAGATCGCCGCGGCACCCACCGCCACCACGATCGCCAGATAGAGCCCGACCGTCGCGGTTCCGGTCGCCAGTGCCTCGTGCGGTTGCGGTCCGGAGCCCTGCACCGCGGATGCCGTGGCGACGACGAATCCGACGGTTGCGAGGATCGGCGGCAGCAGCCGGCCCGACCGCACCGCGATGATCTTGCGGAGTTCGGCGGTCGCGGCCCGATTGACCTCGACGGGGACGGTCGGCAGGGTCGGCAGCATCATCGCGGTCCGTAAGGGGTGGCAGGGGCGGGAGACGGATAGGGTTGCGGCGGGGTCGATTTGGTCAGGATGGCCAGTACCCGATCCGGATGGACCGGTTCGGAGACGAGTTCGCCGAGATGCACCTTGGCCAGCGCCGCAGCGGCCCGGATCTCCTCGGGCGACGCGTCACCGATCGCCAGGCGGCCGTCCGGGCGCATCACCGCATCGGTGAAGCCCTGCGAAGCCAGCGTGGTGGCCAGGGCGATCGCACTCGATGTCGACACCACCAGGCGATCGGGATGGTTGCGCCGCAGCCGGCGCGGGCTGCCCTGGTAGGCCACCGAACCCGCCGACAGCACGATCACCTGATCGCAGATCGGAACGGCCTCGGCCAGGCTGCGCGAGGTGAACAGGGTGGTGCCCCCGCGCCGGGCATGGGCGCGCAGAAGCTCGAGGAGCCGGTTGCGATCGGCGGGGTCGGTGCCTTCGAACGGATCGTCGAGGACCAGCAGGCGCGGATCGGTCAGCAGGGCCTGCGCGAGCGCGAGCCGGCTCTGCTGACCTTCCGATGTGTCGCGGACCCGGGTTCCGGCGAAATCGCGCAGGCCCAGTGTGGCCAGCACCGCATCCACCCGGTTGTCGCCGACGCCCGCCGCGGCGGCCTGGATTCGCAGCTGGGCACGCACCGTGCGGGCCGGATGCAGGCCCCTCGGCTGCAGGACCGCGCCGATCCCGCCGTCGCGGGCCGCAACGACGCTGCCGGCGTCCGGCCGCATCAGTCCGAGCAGTGTTTCCAGCACCGTCGTCTTTCCCGATCCCGGGGGGCCGACCAGCGCGGCCGTGGTGCCCGACGGCACCGAGAACTCCACATCGCGGACCGCGACGACGCCGTCGAACTGCATCCGCAGACCGTCGGCGGACAGTGCGATCGAACGCGCCGCGCTCATCGCTGCTCGGCGGTGTCGGCGGGGGAGTCGGTCAGGGCCGGCAGCGGATCCGCGTCGACCACGACGCCGAGTGCCGGTGCGGGCGGCCAGCGGTCCGGTGCGGGGCCGAAAGCCTTGTGCGCGTTGCCGATCACGGATTTGCCGACGGCACGATTGCCCAGTCCGCCGATGGCCGCGCCGATTCCGGCCGGCAGCACCTTGCCGAACATCAGCGCGCTGCGCTTGGCGATGAATTGCACGACGAACCGCTTCATCAGCGAATCGTTCATACCGCTGATCCCCGGAATCCGGTCGGCCAGCAGGGTTCCCCAGTTCTTCGCCGAATGACCCACGCTCCGCTGGACGATGTCCTTGCCGGTGTCGCCGAGCACCACGGCGAGTACCAGCGCGCGCCGCCGCTCCTTGTCCTCGGGGGCGACGCCGTGCACGGCGGCCACGGCCAGGGTGTACACCGCCGACGCCTCGAGGAAGAAGGTGGTCTCCGCGCTCATGGCCGCGATGGAGGTGAGGGTGCCCACGCCCGGTATCGCGGCGGTCGCGCCGACCGCGGTGCCGCTCCCGGTGACAGTGGTGAGGTAGATCTTCTCCAGGCGATCGAGAATCTGGGCCGGGCTGTCGCCGGGATGGGCCCGGCGGAACCGGTCGACATATTTCGCCACCGCCGGAGCCTGCAATTGTGCCCCGTTGTCCAGCAGAGACCGCACGGCCTTCTCCACGCCGCTGTCGAACATCGGTAACGCACCCCTCTCGTCCGGTCGCACAAACTCTAGTGGTGCGACCCGATGCCGTCCTGTGCGGCGGCCTCCGCGGTGACACGAGCTGCCGCTCGCGGCCGCGTCGCTCCCGCCGCGGTCGTCGGCGCCTTGCCCGGCCGCGGACCGCACGGCTGTCGAGGAGTCAACGAACGCCGACCGCGTCCGGTTCCGCCGCAACCGGGCGGCGCCTACCGTGGAGGGCGTGAGTGGTGTCTCCGCGGGAGCGCGCCGGTTACCGGCCCCGTCGCTGCGGCCGTTCCTCGGCCCGTACGCCGGATATCTGTTGCACGGCTTCGACCCCGGCGTGCACGTCGGTATGCCGGGCACCGCGATCACGGTGATCGTGACCATCGACGAGCCGATCGATGTGCCGGTGTCCTCCCATCCCGATCAGGCCGGTGGCCGCTGGGACGCGCTGGCCGGCGGTCTGACCCTGCGGCCCACGCTGATCGCGCACAACGGGTATCAACACGGTGTCCAGCTGGCGGTGACCCCGTTGGGGGCGCGGGCCCTGTTCGGAATTCCGGCCGGTGCGCTGGGCGAATGGATCGTCGATCTGGCTGATCTGCTGGGACCCGAGGCCGATCGGGTGCGGGAACGGATCGCCGCGACCTCCGACTGGCGGGCACGCTTCACTGTGCTGGACGAGGTCTTCTGTGCGCGGGCCGCCGCCGTCGACCCGCGCCGGCTCGAGCTGGACGCCAATCTCCAGCAGGCCTGGCGGTTGCTGACCGATCCCGCGGGTGCGCCCGCGGTCGGCCGGGTCGCACACGACATCGGCTGGAGCAGAAGGTATCTGGCCGGCCGCTTCACCGCGGAATTCGGGATCACCCCGATCCAGGCCGCACGGCTGAGCCGGTTCGAGGTCTCGCATCGCATGCTGCGCCGGCCCGGGCACAGCGTCGCCGCGGTGGCCGCCGCGACGGGGTATTACGACCAGGCGCACATGGCCCGGGAGTGGCGGGAGCTGGCGGGTGTACCGCCCTCGGTCTGGCGTGCGCGGGAGGTGTTCCCATTCGTCCAAGACGCCGGGTAGTCGATCGCGAAAGGCTGACAGGCATGACGGAGACAACCAACACCCGAATCACCACCGCATCCGTGTGGCCGTGCTTCACCTACCGTGACGCCCCAGCCGCCATCGATTTCCTGCAGCGCGCCTTCGGCCTCGTCGAGACCGCCCGCTACGGCACCGGCGACGTGGTCGAACATGCCGAATTGGCCTGGTCCGCGGGCGGCGGAGTCATGCTCGGTTCGGTCCGCGACGAGTCGGTGCTCTGCGAAACACCGCCCGGCGCCGGCTCGGTCTACCTCGTCACCGACGATCCGGACGGTCTCTACGAACGTGCCCGCGCGGCCGGGGCGACCATGGTGCGCGGACTCCGGGACGAGGATTACGGCTCGCGCGGATTCACCTGCCGCGACCCCGAGGGCGTGCTCTGGAGCTTCGGCACCTACACGGGAACGCCCGGATGACCCTCAGGCCCAGTCGGCGGCCGGGACCCGTTCAGCCGGCAGCGGCGGTGGCGGCGGTGTGCCCTCACCGAAGGGCCTGCCGCCCAGCGCTTCCCGGCCGTGCGGGGTCAGCCAGCCCGACAGTTCCGGACCCTTCGGCACGACTCCGGTGGGATTGATGTCGCGGTGCACGACGTAGTAGTGCCGCTTGATCTGGGTGAAGTCGACGGTGTCGCCGAATCCCGGCGTCTGGAACAGGTCACGCGCATACGCCCAGAGCACGGGCTGTTCGGTGAGCTTCTCGCGGTTGCATTTGAAATGTCCGTGATAGACCGGGTCGAATCGCACCAGCGTGGTGAACAGTCGCACATCCGCCTCGGTGATGGTGTCGCCGACCAGATAGCGCTGGGTGCTCAACCGCTCCGACAACCAGTCCAGTGCGGTGAACAACCGGTCGTAGGCGGCGTCGTAGCCTTCCTGACTCCCGGCGAAACCGCAGCGGTACACACCGTTGTTGACCTCGGTGTACACCCGGCGATCGACCTGGTCGATCTCCGCACGCAGGTCCTCGGGATACAACTGCGGCGCGCCCGGCCGGTGGTACTGCGTCCACTCGGTGGAGAAGTCCAGGGTGATCTGCGGGTAGTCGTTGGTGACCACCTGCCCGGAGGCGATGTCGACGACCGCCGGGACGGTGATGCCCCGCGGATACTCCGGATCGCGCGCCAGATACGCGTCGCGCAGGAAGTGGATGCCGAGCACCGGGTCGACCTCACCGGGATCGAGATCGAAGGTCCAGCTGCGCTGATCGTGCGTGGGCCCGCACAGGCCCAGCGAGATCGCCTGTTCCAGGCCGAGCAACCGGCGCACGATGAGCGTGCGATTGGCCCACGGGCAGGCCCGCGCCGCGACCAGCCGATAGCGCTGCGGCTCGACCGGATAGCCGTCGCGGCCGTCGGCGGTGATCCGCGTGGTGATGTAATTGGTGTCCCGTTTGAACTCGCCCGGCTCGACATAGGTCGCGGTACTCGAACCGGCGTTCTCGGTCGGCGAGGTGCTCACCGCACCAGTGTGGCAGACGCCACCGACTCTCCGGACGCTCGCGGTCGGGGGGTACCGGATCGGCGGCGATCTGGATAGATTCGCCCGATGAGCGATTCGAAACCCACCCGGTTGGAGCGCACCGAGACCGAGGCCGGCGCGCAACTCGCGATCCTCACCATCGACCATCCGCCGCTGAACCTGTTCGATTCGGCGCTGCTGGACTCGCTCGCCGCCGATCTCGCGGAGCTGACCGCGAATCCGCCGCGCGCCCTGCTGCTGCGTGCCGACGGCAAGGTCGTCTCCGGCGGCGTCGATGTGCACGAATTCGACGGGCTGAGCGTCGAGCAGGGCGCCGCGCTGTGGCAGAAGTTGTTCGACCGGATCATCCATCCGATAGAGGATCTGCCCTGTCCGGTGATTTTCGCCGCGCACGGCCTCACCCTCACCGCGGCCTTCGAGATCTCGCTGGCCTGTGATCTGCTGCTGGCCGGTCCGAAGGCCAAGTTCGGCCTGGTGGAGACCGTGGTCGGACTGACGCCGTCCATGGGTGGCCCGCAGCGGCTGGCCGAACGCGCCGGTTCCGGCCGTGCGCGGGAACTGGTCATGACCGGTGATGTCTACGACGCCGCGACGATGGCCGACTGGGGCGTCGTCAACGCGGTGCACGAGGACGTCGACACCGCCGCCCGCGCGCTGGCCACCCGGCTCGCCGACGGGCCCACACGTGCGCACGCCGCCACCAAGCAGATCATCGCCGCGTGGCGTTCCGGCGGTGTCGCGCACGCGGATTCGGTGACTCCCAAGGTGTCGGGTGAACTGTTCGCCACCGAGGATCTGCGGAGTGCGGTCCGGAGCTTCCTCGAGGTCGGTCCGGGGAAGGCGAGCTACACCGGGCGGTGATCGCTCGGACATCTTTGTCGCCTAACGCCCCATGATTGTGATCTGCGTCATATAGTCACAGGTGCCTGGACATCGAGGCATCCGGAGGGACTGATGGCGCGGCTTCTGATCGAATATCCGCAGATGCGAAATCCGTGGTGCGGCAACCTTCTTGCGCGCGGAGCCGACGGCGTGCTGCGCTACGGCAACCTGAATCCGGCACTCACCGAACTGCTCGACGTTCAGGTGCACGCCTTCTCCGCTCGCGAGGCCGTCGTGGAGGTCGGCGGCCCACGGCTCACCTATCGGCAGCTGTGGCATTCCGCGTCCCGTATCGCCGGTGGGCTGCAGGAGCACGGGATCGGCTACGGCGACCGGGTCGCGGTGCGGATGCCGGTGGGTGCGCTCTGGGTGCAGACGTTTCTCGGCGCCCTGCTGTCGGGGGCGGTGCCGGTGCTGGTACACGACGGTCTGCCCGAGGCGGTCGCCGCGCAGGTACTCGCGGACAGCTGTGCGGACTTCGTGCTCGACGGCGGCGGTGCGGAGGCCGGATATGCCGATCTGCCCGACGGCGCCTCCTTCATCGACGACGGTGCTTCCCTGGGGGAGCTGGCGCTGCTCTGCTACACCAGTGGTGCTGCGGACCTGAGTGTTTCGAATACGGCCGAGGAGGCGGGCCCGCGCGGGGTCGAGCTGACGAACGAGAATCTGCTGTCGGCGGTCCGGTCGGTGGTCGGTGCGTTCGATCTGCCCACCGACGGGCTGCGCAATCTGGTGCTGCTGCCATTGGCGCACGCCAGCGGCTGTGTCGATCAGCTGCTGCCCACCTTCGCGGTCGGCGGCACCGTGGTGCTCGCGCCCGACCCGGCGATGATCGCGGAGACGCTGGTGACCGAGCGCATCGATATGGTCGCCGCGACCCCGCGCATCTTCGCGGGCCTGCTGCCGACGCTGGCCGGGCTGCGTGCCGAGGGCGTGCGTCAGGTGTGCAGTGCGGGGCATCGGGCCGAACTGGCCGCCACCGAGGCCGGTACCGCCGACCTGGTGACCACCGCGCTGACCGAGGTGTTTCCGCTGGCCCGCCAATGGTCGGTCTGGGGCGCCACCGAGACCAGCGGTATCGGATTGGCGGTGCTGGACAGCGGCGTGGCGCCCGGTGGTGATCTGCTCGGATTCCCGTTCGGCGGTACGGAATTGGCGTTGTGGGGCCCGGAGGCCGGTGGCGGCAGCGGCGAATTGCTCTGTCGCGGGCCGAATGTCACCCCCCGCTACTGGAACGACCCGCAGACCACCGAGTCCCGATTCACCGGCAGCTGGTTCCATACCGGCAATCAGGTCAGCATCGATACCGATGGCATGGTGCATCGCACCGAATGAGAGTTGTCGCCGTGGGTCACTCCACCATGCGGGCGTGCAGCGCGGTGCGTAGTTCGGGTGTGAACCCGATGGCCTGGAGGTAGCCGTCGAGACCACCGTGCAGCCTGTGCATGGCCTCGGTACCGGCCGCGAGGTACTCGACGCTCACCCCGAGCAGTGCGGGCGGCAGCGTGCCACCGGAATTGCGGGCCACATCCGCGGCCAGTGCTTCGACCGCGTCGTTGCTGAGCAGATAGTCGGCGAGGATGTCCTCCTCGGTGACGCCGACCGCGCGCAGCAGGGTGGCGATGGCCCAGCCGGTGCGATCCTTACCCGCCGCGCAGTGCACCAGGACCGCCCCGTCGCCGCGCGCCAGCGATTGCGCCATCGCGGTCATCGCGACGCCGACCTCGGGCATCGAGGGGAAGCCGGCGTAGACATCGGCCAGATCGAGGTGACCACCCCGGTCGGCCCCGCCCTCGTGCGGGGGCGCGGTGCCGATCGCGGAATCGAACGGGGTCAGTTCCAGCCGGACACCCGCGGGCAGCAGGTCGACGCCCATCCGGTCCGCTTCGGCGGGACCGCGCAGATCGTGGACGGTCGTGACACCCAACTGCTGCAGGGTGTTGTGCCCGCGCTGGTCCAGATGGCAGAGCTGGGCGGATCGGAGCAGGACGCCGCCACGGATCTTCATACCGCTCGCGGTGCGCAGGCCGCCGACGTCGCGGTAGTTGAAAGTGCCGGAGATGTGGAGATGATCGGGGCGCGCGGTGGTCACCTTTCCAGGTTATCGGTGCCGACGGCGACCTTGTCCAGAATTACGGCACGTTCGCCGAGTGGGTCAGTGGCGCAACTGCTCTCGGGGAATGAGGAGCCCGCCATGGATCTCGCATGTGGAAACGGCGCACTGTCCCGTTGCCGCGGCCTCGGCCCTGCCCGACGTGCGTGCCGGGCATCCCGCACGCCTCGGCGGAAACAGGTGCTCGCAGCCGCTCCCGTCGGAGCGCGAGACCCCCGCGCCCAGGGCGCGCGGGGGCGGGCGAGGTGTGCGCTGGCCCACATCGATATAACAATTCCGGGCTGCGGGCCGTAGAGTTCTGTGCGTTTGTGCCCGGGCGGCAGACGCGCTGACCGTGGTCGATCCGCCCGGATGGCCCCGAGGGTCGGGTGCCGAAGTGGTAACGAAAACATTCTTTCAGTCCGGAATGACCCATTGAACCTGGTCGTGATCCCCGAATAACCTCTAACATTGACGGATGTTGAACGGGTCGCCCGAGGTAGGTCTCCGCAGAGATCACCACAGATCCGATACCCGTTGATGGAGCCGCGCTGGCGAGATGCGCGCGTTCCTTCGCCGAGGGAGTCGTCGTTGAGCGCTAGTGGAGAGATGATTCGGACCCGGCCCCGGCCGGCCGTACAGGAGGCTGTCGATACGGCGTGTGCTGCCATCGACTGCACCGGCACACGCGCGTTGCGAGTCCTCCTGCATGCCGGTGTGAGTGCGTTGTGGCCCGCGATCAAGGCGAAGCCGGAACGGCAGGTTCGCACCCTCGAAACCACCATCGCCGCATTACGGCGGCGCTGGGACGGCCGGGTCGACTGCACGGCCGACCCGGCGGTCTCGGCGCTGTTCCGCGATCTGGACATCGAGGTGGCGGCCTATCTGCAGCTGTGTGCCGAGCGTTCGCAGACGCAGTGGATCGAGCCGGTCGAGGCGATCGCGGCCTATGTCGTGGCCGTCATGCACGGAACCATCCTGCGCTGGCTGGCCGACTGTGACGACGAGACCACCCTGGTGGTCCTCGATGATCTGGTCTCGACACTGACCACGAAGGCCGTCGACCTCTGATTTCGGCCCGCGCCAGATCTGGACGTGTGACCAGTTTCGTGATTGGCTGGTTGTCGTGACAGATGCGTCGCCGATCGCCGACCTGCATGCCGCCACCGCCGACCTGGATCCGCCGCTGGCCGCACTGGACCTGGGCGCATTGCGTGCCAATGCCGCCGATCTGGTGCGCCGAGCACGCGGTGTCCCGATCCGGGTGGCGAGTAAATCCGTGCGCTGCCGCGCGGTGCTCGAGGAAGTACTCGGCTCCGGCCTCACCGCGCACGGCGGCTTCGCCGGAATCATGTCGTATTCGCTGCGTGAGGCGCTGTGGCTGGCCGGGCACGGCGCTCGCGATGTCCTGCTCGGCTACCCGAGTGTCGACCGGGCCGCACTGGCCGAACTCGGTGGCGATGCCACGCTGCTCGACTCGATCACGCTGATGGTCGATGATCTGGCCCAGCTCGATCTGATCCGGTCCGCGGTCGGCACCACCGTCGCGCCGCGCGTCTGCCTGGACGTCGATGCCTCGCTGCGGATCGGACCGCTGCACCTGGGGGTGCGACGCTCACCGATCCGCACTCCCGAACAGGCCGGCCAACTTGCGGCGGCTGCTCGTGACCGCGGCTTCCGGGTGGTCGGGGTGATGACCTACGAGGCGCAGATCGCCGGTCTGCCCGATACGAACCCCGCGGTGCGCCTGGTCAAGCGGCTGTCCGCGGCCGAGATCGGTTCGCGCCGCGCGCAGGTGCTCGACGCGGTGCGCGCGGTGGCCGGTGAGCTCGAGATCGTCAACAGCGGCGGCAGCGGTTCGATCGAGGTGAGTGTCGGCGCCCCCGAGGTCACCGAGGTCACCGCCGGGTCCGGTCTGTACGTCCCGACATTGTTCGACAGCTACCGGTCCTTCGAGCCCAGGCCCGCCCTGTTCTTCGCGCTGCCGGTGTTGCGGCGCCCGGCCCCCGACATTGCCACCGCCTTCGCCGGGGGCTACATCGCCTCCGGCCCGGCGGGTGCGGCCAGGGTGCCGAAACCGGTGTGGCCCAAGGGGTTGCGTCTGATCGGCACCGAGGGGGCGGGGGAGGTACAGACCCCGTTCACCGGTGCCGCGGAACTGAAGGTGGGTGATCGGGTGTGGCTGCGGCACGCCAAGGCCGGTGAACTGTGTGAGCGTTTCGACCGGATCCAGATCGTCGATGCCGACGACCGGCGCACCGAGGTTCCCACCTATCGCGGTGAGGGCCGCAACTTCGGCTGAATCAGCCGCCGGTCAGCTCCAGGAAGGCCGCCAGATCGGGGAGCTGCCCGGGAGTCTCGGGCAGATAGTCGGTGAGCAACGGTGAGGCGACGACGACGGCCGACCACATCGCCCGCGAGACCGCGGTGGTCAGCCAGTGCCGCGACAACAGCTCATCCATACCGTCGGGTGCGTCGCCCGGTGCCGAGGTGGTCATGGAGATCAGCACGACCGTGGCCTCGCGGCCGCGGAACCGATCGGCGGTACCGACCACCACATCCTCGATCCGGGCCCGCGACAACAGGGTTCGAATGCGCGCCACCTGGGCGTGATAGGGCGTGACGACCAGAATGTCGTGCGGATGCAGCCGCCGCGCCGGGGCACCCTGGCGCCACGTGCGGCCCAGCAGCCCGCGCACCTGCCGCACGATCTCACGGGCCTCCTCCGCGGATTCGGTGCTGTTGCCATGGTGTTCGACCGGCACCGTACTGACTCCGGGTGGCACATCCTCGAGTTCGCGTGCCAGCGTGACGGTTTCGTTGGACCGCAGCCGATTGCCGTAGCGCAACCGCGACACCGGCCCGCACAATTGCGGATGCATCCGCCACGTGCGTTCCAGGAAGTAGCCGAAATCCGATGGCAGCGTGGGGTTGTCGCCCACGATCCGGCCGAGTGCCGAATCGTGCACCCGCTCCGGATGCAGGCCGTTACCCGGCAACGGGGCGGGATCGCCGAGCAACAGCAGATTCCGGGTGGCCGGGCCGACCGCGATCGCCTGCGCCAGCGGGAAGTGTCCGGCATCGGCGATCACCAGCAGATCCAGGCTCGCGGGCGCGACCTGTTCGGGATCGGTGAAATCACCCGGCAGGCCGCCGATCACACAGCCGTTGACCGCGTTGTCCAGGAAGCGGGGATAGCGGTCGGCGGCGATTCCCAGCCATTCGGGTGCCACCGTGTGCACATCCGATTTCGCGACGAGCTCGGGCAGCACCCCCACCCGGACCACCGCGTCCAGCAGTTCCTCGGCGGCCGAATGTGATTGCGCCACTACGCCGACTCGCCATCTGTAGCGGGTGACGAGCCGTTCGACGACCCGCGCGACGGTATCGGTCTTTCCTGTCCCGGACGGTCCCTGTACGGCGAGATACGAGTCGTCCAGGTCCAGCAGGGCGGCGGTGACGGCGGCCGCGTAATCGCCGAACACCTCCGGCAGCGCGTCGGTGGTAAGCAACCGCGGGCGCCGCCGGCACAGCACGTCGAAGGTCGCGGTGTGCGGCACCTCCGGCAGGCTGACCAGCAATTCGTGCGCGACCGAGCCGAGTGCCCGCTCCTGATTCTCGTCGGGCCAGGGCGGATCGGGCACGATGGCGATCGGCAGTTCGTCGTACGGCGCGCAGCCCGGCGGCAGGACCTCCTCCACCCGGACCACATCGTCGAAGTTGTCGTCCAGTGCGCAGCCCAGGACCGTCGCCGCCGCCGTGACGCGACGCCCGGGAGTGGCGGGCAGATCGGGGACGTGGCCGTCGTAGAGCGTGCGCACCGGCGTGCCGGGCGGTGGCGGACGACCGGTCCCCAATCGGCCGGTCAGGGTGAGATAGCGCCGCATCGGCCGGTTGTCGGTGTGCTGCCATTTGGTGTCCACCTCGGCCCAGTCGGCCACGAGAACCCCTGCGGTGTCGGCCCATTCGCCGATCGGACGATGCAGGCGGTCCTCATGTGCCCAGTGCAACGGCAGGCGTTCGCGGCGGGGGTGGCCCAGGACCGCGGCCATCAGCGCGGCGGCCTGCTGGGCCGGACTGCGGGTCTCCTCGTAGTCGAACGCGAATTCGCGCAGTGCCGCCTCGACCGCGCTCGGCTGCTCGGCGCCCGCACCCCGCGGCACCGGTTGCGGCCGGATATCGTGCTCGGCCGCGAGTGCGCTCAGCCGATCTCGCACACGAAGCGTTGCCGCGCAACTGGATTCGAGATCGGTGCCGCCGCCGGCAGCGTCGGGATCGAGCAACTCCGCGACCTCCAGCAGGTCGTAGGAGCGGGCGCCGATCAGTATCGCCGAGCGCACGATGGGGTACAGGTCCAGCAGTGCGCCGAGCAGATCCTCGGCGGTGTCCTCGTCGGCGCCGCAGCGCGCGCACAGGTCGGCCAGCAGGGTGCGGATCGGCGAGCGGTAGTGGTAGATCCGCAATTCGGGGTGATGCTGCTGGCGGTCGGCCAGGAATTCCAGCAATGCCACCGGATCGTGAGTGGTGAAGGCGTGGAACAGGAATACGCCCTCACCGCCGTCGGCACTGCGAGCGGTCACCCCGACCCCGACCGCCGATCCGGCCACCGAGATGAAGACGTCACCGGCATCCACACCCGCCAGCTCACCGAACACCGTCGCGTCGGTGACCACGTAAGCGGCGTCGCCGGTGCGTTCCCGCCGCAGACGCAGTTCGGCCTGCCGCCGCAGCAGGGACAGTGTGGGCACCGGGATTCCGGTCACCGCCGAATCGGCCGAGGCGAGCCGATCGACCGTGGTGATACCCGCATCGCGCAACTGTGCCCGGACCGCGGGCCGCATCCCGGCCACCAGCAGCAGATCCCGCACGGCGACGAGTTCCGCGGTGCAACTCGCGCAGTCGCCGCAGGCGAGGTAGCGGCGGTCTCCCCATTGCACGGGCAGCAGTTCGTCCTGTTTCGCGGTGAGGATCGCCCGTAGCCGCACCCGTCGCGCGGAATGGACGGTGTCGGCGTAGGCCAGCTCGTGAACATCCTCCGCGCCCGTCGAATCCCGGACCCGCACCCACGGATCGACGTCGAATCCGTTGTCGCGCAGCATGCGCGCACAGGCCGCCGCCTCCATCAGCGCCGTGACCTCCGAGCCGGAGGCGTGGGCATACATGCGCAGCGTGTGCTCGGCGCGGACGACGAAGGCGCAGCCGGCCACGAATTCGCCGTCGAATCCGATCGCCCCCGCGACCACCGGTGCGCCTGCGCGCAGGGCGGCCATGGTCGCGTCGTGTGCGCGCGTCCACTCGGCGGGGGTGGACGCGGCGGGTGGATCGATCCGGACCAGGCCGTCGCCGAAGGTGGCGATCAGGTCCTCGAACGCCTCGGCCGGCACCGCGTCCGACCCCAGCCGCAGGCCCGGGGATCCGGTCGTCTCCGCCGTCGGTGTGCCGGACGAGGAGGTGAGGTCCCCAGCCGAGGCGTCGGGTGAAAAGACAAGGCCCAGTTCGGTATCGAGCGCGCGCAGCAGCGCGAATTCGCAGCGCGCCGCAACCACGAGGTCGTCGGTGCTGCACACGACACGATCACCGAACAGAATCAATCGCGGCCTCCTGAGTTCCGCATACCCGCACGCGGCCGACCCACCGCCTGCCTCCCGAGTCGCGCAACAGCGTAATCTTTCGAGGTCGCACGGCGTGGCGTGAGGGGGGCGTGTCGGAGATCGGGCTCGTGTCGACCGGCCGTGCCCCATCGCGAACAATAGGATGATGCCGTACTTCCAGGGCGCGCGCGGGCGTCTGCACTACCGGTGCTGGCCGGTGGCGGCCCCGGTCCCCGCGGCGATCGTCGGGTTCCTGCCGGGGTCGGGCCAGCACAGCGGGCACTATCACCGTTTCGGACGTGCGCTGAGCCGCCGGAATATCGAGACCCGCTGCCTCGACACCTCGGGGCAGGGCCTGAGCGAGGGTGATCCGGACACACCCGGCACCCTCGCCGAGCTGGTCGCCGACGCGGTGCTACTGGCCGCGCGGGCCAGGACCGAACGTCCCGATGTCCCGTTCGTTCTCGCGGGCCACTCGCTCGGCGCGGCGACCTGCCTGGCGGCGGCCACGCGTCCGGAACTGTCCGGTTGTCTCGCGCTGGTCCTGACCGGAACTCCGCGCCGCGCCGTCGAACCGGCCGCGGGACCGCCACCGGAACTACCGATTCTGGCGCTGCACGGCGTCGACGACCGTCGCGCACCCCTCGATGCGGTGCGCGACTGGGCGGCCCGCTGTCCGTCGGTGGGGTTGCACGAGTACCCGGATGCCGGGCACGATTTGCTGCACGAGCCGGTGCACGCGACGGTGACCGCGGATATCGCCGAGTGGATCCGTGCGGTCACCGATCGCCGCGCCGGCGCCGCGTACGTGGGTTGAGAAAGGGGGGCCGCGATGCAAACACACGAGGCCGGAGATCTGCGCACCGATGTCGGTGCACTGGCGCAGGCGGTCGAGGACGGTCGGCTCTGGATCGACGGCGTACTCGTCGGCGACGGGACGCACGAGCGCTGCGCGCGCCGCTACGAGGCGCTCGCCGACCAGATCGAGCAGCAGATCCGGGCATTGGCTCCGGCCGCCGCGTTGCCGGGCTTCGGCGGTTTCGAATCCGGTGCGGCGCTGCGCAACGGATTCGAGGGCAAGGCCGCCGACGCGGTCGAACGGTTGCGGGAATATGCCGATGCCGCACGGCAATTCGCGCAGACCCTGCGGGCCGCGGCGACCGCCTACGCCCAGCACGATTCCGATTCCGCCGACGCTCTCGCGCGCACCGTGCCGCCCGCGGTCACAGTGCGGCCGTCGCCGACGGCGGGGGTGACTCATGCATAGGATCAGCGGGAACGGGACGCCGCCGCCCGAGGGGCACACCGATCCGGACTACGCGCCCACCGTCGAGGTGTTCGACAACCTCACCCATGCCGATATCCAGCGTGGCGTGCTGGAACTCAGGCCCGAGGTGCTGACGCAGGGCAGGCAGGCATGGCAGGGGTCGGCGGCCGGTGTGGCCGAGGCCGTGCAGTCGGCGCATGCGGAGATCCGCGGTGCCATCGCGGACGGCTGGCGCGGTGGAGCGGCCCAACTGGCCGCCGATGCCGTCACCGCCTTCGAGCGGCTGGGCCAGCAGCTGTCGGATGTGATGGCAGTGGTCGGTCAGCGGCTCGGACAGGCCAACGACGCGGCCGAGACACTACGTGCCACCGTGTCGCAGCAGAGCGCCGTCACACCGAATCTGGAAGCGGCTCTGCTGGATCCCAAACAGGCCACCATGAACGCCGCGCTGCAGAAGAGCACCGAGAATCTGCGTCAGGACGCGGTCCGGGTGATGGAAACCGTCTACGCGGGCGTCTTCCTGCGCACCGGGGACAGTGTGCCCGCCTTCTCCGAGGGCAGTATGTATCCGGATCCGCGGGTCGCGCCTCCGGAGCCGACCGCACCCGGTGGCGGCAGCGCTGACCTGGTCGGTGATGCCACCACGCCGAAGGTGCTGCCCACCACCGATGTTCGGCCGGACGCCGAGCCCGCGGATGGGCGCGATGATTCCGGCCGGCCCGGCACCGACGCTCCCGTGGCGGTGACTCCGGCGGCCGCACCGGCTCCGGCCGCTGCCGTCCCCGTGGTCCCATCGCCCGTTCCCACTGCCACTGCCACTGCCGCCGTCGCCCCCGTCGCGGCGGTACCCGGTGAGTCCGCGATGCCGGTCTCGAATCCGGTTGTGCCACAGCCGAACGCTCCTTCCGCGTCGGCTCTCGCCGAGCCGTCGGCCGCCGTTCCCACGGCCGCCGCGGGACGGGTGACCCCGGCCGCCGCGACCGGCACCGCACCGGCCTCGAATTCACCGAACTCCGAGCACGACAAGCGCGACGACCACGATCAGGACCACGGCCCGAGCGGCGATGCGGTGTCCGGTATGGGGGCCGGCGTCATGGGTGGCCTGGCCGGTGGGGCGTTCGCCGCGGGTGATGCCGTGCGCCAGGGGCCGTCCGGTCCGGTCGCGGTGAAACCGCCCCACCACGAGGACGACGAGTACGAGGACGAGGACTACTACGCCGAGTTCGAGGAGGAGCCGACCTTCCTCGAGCCGGCCGAACCCGGTGGCGAGCTGGTCGGCCGGATGGAGCCGACCACCCCACCCGTTCTGGGGGAATGGTCCGAGAATGACTGAGCGCCGGGCGATCCGGGGCCGGGTGGTCCGGGCGCGGTGAGATGGACACTGACGCCCGATCAGTTCGCATTGGCCTGGCAGCGTATCGACGGTGACCGTATTCCGTATCCGCTCGCGGTGCGGCTGTCGGCCCGCGACAGTGTGGAGCGCGCGGCACAGCTGCCCGCCCTGACCGAATGGTCCGACACCTGCCTGGATCCCGATCTGGAGGCGGCGTTGCGGATCCTGGCCCGTCCGGCCGTTCTGATCGAGGTCTTCGGGGAGCAGGGCGCCGATGCGGCCCATCCGGTTCGGGTGCTGGGCGCCGCCTCGGGGCAGGTCACCGTGGTCGCTGCCCAGCGCCACGGCACCGCCGCCGATCGGGGCGGTGATGTCCGGTTGTTCGTCGGCAATGCGACATCGTTCGCGGCACGGGTGATTTCGCTGCTTCCGGAGAATGTCCCGGGTTCCCAGCCGCGCCGGACGGCGCCGCTGGACCGGGTGCGCGAGGACAGCCGGGATCTGGTCACGGTGCCGGTCTCGGGGCCGTCGACCACCGCGCGGATGCGGCGACTGCTCAAACAGCCGCGCGACGGAATCGGCCAGATCGTCGTCTCGGCTCGCCGCGCGGACGACAGCATGCGGCCGCTGGCGGTGTTGTGCTGGCTGGATGTCGTGGACGACGGCCGCTACGTCGTGCGCACCCGCAAGGACGTCGACATTCTCGGCGTCACGGCGGAAACCTTCGCCGCCCAGCTACGTCCGATCGTCACCGCCGCGGAACGGCTGGTCGCCGACAACAACGAATGGTGAGAACCCGTGCCCTGCTTCGAATTCGAAGGTAAACGTCCCCAGGTGGATCCCACCGCGTTCATCGCGCCCACCGCGACCCTCATCGGCGATGTGCGCGTCGAGGCGCGGGCCTCGATCTGGTACGGCGCGGTGCTGCGCGCCGATCTGGCCCCGATCATCGTCCGTGCGGGTGCGAATGTGCAGGACAACAGCGTTGTCCACACCGCACCCGAGGTTCCCGTCGAGATTGGAGCGGGTGCCACGATCGCGCACAGCGTGGTGCTGCACGGCGCCAGCGTCGGGCCCGAGGCGATGGTCGGCAACGGCGCCACCGTCCTGGATCTGGCCACGATCGGCGCCGGTTCCATGATCGCCGCGCACTCGCTGGTCCAGCCCGGAGCCGAGATTCCCGAGGGGGTGCTGGCGGTGGGTTCGCCGGCCCGGGTCAAGGGGCCACTCGCCGGTACCCAGGCCGAGGAGTGGGTCAGGATCAACCCCGGTTACTACGCCGAACTCGGCCGCCGGCATCGGGAGTCGATCATCGAGATCGATTCGGCCACCGACTGATTCGATGATTCCGGCCGGTCAGTGCGTCGATTCGCCGGGTGTGCACAGCGCGGAGAGCATCTCTTCGTCGTCGAGCTGATGGAAATCGCGATAGGCCCCGCCGACACCACCCATCATCCGGGGTATCAGCGGGCACACCGTCTCCTGTGCCAGGGCGCGCACCCGGTCCACCGCCTCGGCCGAGGCCACCGGCACCGCCACGGTGATCCGGCGGGGACGGCAACCCTGGGCCACCCGGCACGCCGCCGCCATGGTCGCGCCCGTGGCCATCCCGTCGTCGACGATCACCGTGGTCCGATCGCGCAGCGACTGCCGGGGCACCCGGGCCCGGATCATGTCCTGGCGCCGTGACAGCTCCGCGCGTTCGGTGGCCTCCACGGCCGCGATCCGATCGCTGCGCACCCGCGTCTGCCGCACCACATCGTCGTTGAGAACCCGTACGCCGTCCTCGCCGATCGCCCCCATCGCCAGTTCGGGCTGCCACGGCACGCCCAGTTTGCGCACCAGCAATACATCCAGATCCCCGCCGATGACCTCGCGCACCGCGGCGGCGACCGGAACCCCACCGCGCGGCAGCCCCAGCACGAGCGGATGCCACGCCCGCAGGTGCAGTAACGACTCACCCAGCGTGCGCCCGGCCGACCACCGATCCGGATAGATCATGGTGGTCTCAGTCTATGGTTCGATGGTGAATCTGCGCAGGCTCAGACTGGGGTTGGTGGTGCGGATCTGCCGCAGATGATCGAGGTCGATGCGACTGGTGGCGATACCGTCGGCGTCACCGAGCTCGGCCAGCAGAGCACCGGCCGGGTCGATGATCATCGACGCGCCCGCGCCGCGGGGCGCGCAGTGGTCCGCGGCGGCCACATAGACCGTGTTCTCGATCGCCCGGGCCCGCAGCAGCGTGGTCCACTGATCCAGCTTCCCGGGGCCCGGAATCCATTGCGCCGGAAGCAACAACACGTGCGCACCGGCCGCGGCCACGCGGCGGCAGCTCTCCGGGAACCGCAGATCGAAACAGGTCTGCAGGCCGAAGCTCACCCCGTCGACGGTGAATGTCGCGGGCGCCTCGAGGGGGCCCGGCGCCACCACCTCCGATTCACGGAAGCCGAACGCGTCGTAGAGGTGCACCTTGCGATACACCGCGGCGAATTCGGCATCGGGAGCGGCGGCGACCAGGGTGTTGTAGACCCGGTCGGTATCCGTACCACCGGCCGACTCGACCACACCGGCCACCACGTGCACCCCGAATTCGGCCGCGAGTCCGCGCAATTCGCTCACCCACGTGCCGGTGATCGGTTCCGCCGCCGCCACCACCCGCTGGTCCAGCCGCTTCACCGCGAACATCGAGTATTCCGGCGCCACCACCACTTTCGCACCCAGCTCGGCGGCGGCGCGAACATGTCCGCGCAGTGCCGTCAGATTCGCCGCCTTGTCGGTGTAGGGCCCGAACTGCACGACCGCGATGTCGACCGGACGCGGTGGTTCGGACGCGGCGGCCGGTTGCGCCGCGGGCCGTTCCTCGAGACCCACTGTGGACGCGTGGACGGGTCGCCCGGCCTCGAGGGTGGCCGAGTAGCCGACCACGATTCCGGCGGTCGATCCGGTGCCGGGAGACGGTTCGGAGGTGTCGGGTTCGTCACTCGCCGGCGGATCCACGACGGGCGAGGAGTCCGGCTCTGCGGGCGCAGATGCGGTGGGCCGCAGGGTTTCGGCGGATTCCGGAACGGCTCGCGAGGGCGGCTGCTGCGGTTGCATACGTCTCACCGTATTGGCCCGATGGTCCGGGCGGCCAGCGTGAGGCATTAAACTGCTGGTCAATATGAACAACTCATCGGTCGACAGCGTACCCAGCGGCGGGGACGACAGGCCCGAAGGCGCAGACGAGCGCAACCAAGAAGGTCCCGCGGACGCCGCCACCGGGTACCGCGACGAGAGTGCGGTGCCCGCCGAGGCCACCGTGTCCGGATCGGACGCGGTCGCCGCGTCGGTGTCCGGCAGCGCCACCTCCGAGAGCACCACCTCCGAGCCGTCGTTCGCCGATCTCGGCATCGACGACCGGCTGCTCGCGGCCATCGCCGATGTGGGTTACGAGTCGCCGTCGCCGATTCAGGCCGCCACCATTCCGCCGCTGTTGTCGGGCGCCGATGTCGTCGGTCTCGCCCAGACCGGTACCGGTAAGACCGCGGCCTTCGCCATCCCGATCCTGATGGGCCTGGACAAGCGG
Source organism: Nocardia sp. NPDC052254 (assembly GCF_040679495.1). NCBI lineage: Bacteria > Bacillati > Actinomycetota > Actinomycetes > Mycobacteriales > Nocardiaceae > Nocardia > Nocardia sp. NPDC052254. The sequence goes on from NZ_JBFAUW010000007.1 coordinate 85,437, forward strand.
CCGAAGCCGCCGCAGGCGCTGGTGCTCGCACCCACCCGCGAGCTGGCGATCCAGGTCGCCGAGGCATTCGGCCGGTACTCGGCGCATCTGCCCGGGGTTCACGTCCTGCCGATCTACGGCGGCCAGAACTACGCGGTGCAGTTGCAAGGATTGCGGCGCGGCGCGCAGGTCGTCGTCGGAACACCGGGCCGTGTCATCGACCATCTCGAACGCGGCACCCTCGACCTGACCGAGCTGCGGTATCTGGTCCTCGACGAGGCCGACGAGATGCTGAAGATGGGCTTCCAAGAGGATGTGGAGCGCATTCTGCGTGACACTCCGCGGGAGAAGCAGGTCGCGCTGTTCTCGGCGACGATGCCCTCGGTGATCCGCAAGATCTCCAAGCAGTATCTGAAGGATCCGGTCGAGATCACGGTCAAGTCCAAGACCTCGACCAACACCAATATCACCCAGCGCTGGGTGCACGTCTCCTACCAGCGCAAACTCGACGCACTGACCCGTATTCTCGAGGTCGAGCCGTTCGAGGCCATGATCATCTTCGTGCGCACCAAGCAGGCCACCGAGGAACTGGCCGAGAAGTTGCGCTCACGTGGTTACTCGGCCGCTGCCATCAACGGTGACATCGCGCAGAATCAGCGCGAACGCACCATCGGTCAGCTGAAGTCCGGCACCCTGGACATCCTGGTCGCCACCGATGTGGCCGCGCGCGGACTCGATGTCGACCGCATCTCGCATGTGGTCAACTACGACATTCCGCACGACACCGAGTCCTATGTGCACCGCATCGGCCGCACCGGCCGTGCCGGTCGCACGGGTGAGGCGCTGTTGTTCGTCGCCCCCCGCGAGCGGCGCCTGCTCGACGCCATCGAACGCGCCACCCGCCAGCCGTTGACCGAGATGCAGCTGCCCAGCGTCGACGATGTGAACGCCCAGCGTGTGGTCAAGTTCCACGATGCGATCACCGAGAATCTGGCATCGCCGAATCTCGCGCTGTTCCGCAAGCTCATCGAGGACTACGAGGCCGAGCACAACATCCCGCTGGCCGATATCGCCGCCGCCCTGGCGATCGGTGGCCACGACGGCGAGAACTTCTTCATGGAGCCCGAGGCCGAGCCGATCCGCCCGCCTCGCCGGGAGCGCGCTCCCCGCGAGGACCGCGAGCGCCGGTCCGAAGGCCCGCAGCGGCACCGCGCCAGCGGTGCGGACATGGCGACCTACCGAATCGCGGTCGGCAAACGCCACCGCGTCGTCCCCGGTGCGATCGTCGGCGCCATCGCCAACGAGGGCGGGCTGCGCCGCAGCGATTTCGGTCATATCAGCATCCGGCCGGACCACAGCCTGGTGGAGCTCCCCGCCGATCTGTCCTCGGAGACCCTGGACGCCTTGCGCCGCACCCGGATCAGCGGGGTGCTGATCCAGCTGCAGCTGGATCAGGGCCCGCCGTCGCATCGCCCCATGACCCGTGGTCCGCGCCGGGAGGGCGGTCGCAAGCACGACCGCCGCAAGCCCCGCAGTTAGTCGCGCGCGGCCGCAGCGCGGGTCAGTCGCCACACATTGTCGGCGCGGGTGCCCTCGCGGCCATCGGGTGCGGTGATCGGGCGTTCCACCGCTTCCAGTGTGGCCGGGGTCCAGTCGTCGGACAGGTTCAGCCCGCTCAGCACCCCATCGCGGGTGGGGAATTCGGCGTCGAAGGGGTACTCCTGCGGCGTCATCCAGGTCGGCCAGCCGGCGTGCATCACGATCAGCAGGGTGCCGCCGGGTGCCACGGCCTCGGCAGCACGGCGCAGCACCCCGTCCTGATCCAGGGCCACCGGTGACTGCAGGAACTGGGCATTGACCAGATCGAAACTGCCGTCCGGGAAACTGGCACCGAGTTCGTGGCGCTGCCAGGTGACCCGATCGGCCACACCGGCCTGTTCGGCGTGCACGGCGGCGCGGCTCAATGCGGTCGCGGAGATGTCCACGCCGGTCACTTGCCAGCCCTGTTCGGCCAGCCAGACCGCGTCGGCACCTTCACCGCACCCCAGATCGAGGGCTCGTCCGGGACGCAGGCCGGTCGTCTCGCGGACCAGCAGCGGATTGGGGTTGCCGCTCCAGATCCGGTCGCTGTCGCGGTAGCGCTGTTCCCAGAACAGGGCGGGTTCGGTGGGGGATGTGGCTGACATGGAACTCCTTGTCGCGGATGGTCGTGGGCCTGGATCGGCACCCGATCCGAGGATGGCCCGGCGATTGCGGATCGGGCCAGATTTTTTGCGGATTCGGCAACGAGCTGCCGCACCGGGAGCGCCCGGCGACGAGCCGGTGCCCGGCATCGGCACAGCGGTGGCGACACCGGTTCGGTCTCCCACGCCCATGCCCGCCCGGCCACGCCGTCGCCGGATATCGGTACCGCCGGGTGACGCCGCCATCACCGGCCGCGGGGTCGGCCCGCCGTGTCGCGCGTGTGGCCGATGCCGGCGAAGCCCGCCCAGCAGATGCGAATTGATATTAACTTAGCGAATTCTCGGAGGAACGTCGCTGGGTGCGCCCTTTTCGCGACAACCTAGCGGTTCCTGGTTGTTACCGATCGGTATCCGGTCTGTCGTGATCGAGGTATTTCGCGCGATTCGTCGTTTATGATCCGGTCGACGATCGGTTCGGATCGAGGCGTAGATTCGGTTCGGACCTACGAATACGGTGGGAGATGCCCATGAAACTTGCCCTGTCACCCGACGAGGTGGCCTTCCGGGACGATCTGCGTGCGTTTTTTCGGACCGAGATTCCGGCCGAGATCCGGGACAAGGTCAAAAACGGCCGGGAACTTTCCCGCGACGACATAGTCACCGCCCATAAACTGCTGCACGGCAAGGGAATCGCGGTGCCGAAGTGGCCGGCGGCGTGGGGTGGCCAGGACTGGACCTCCATGCAGCGCCACATCTGGGAAGACGAGATGCAGCTGGCCTGCGTGCCCGAGCCGTTGACCTTCAACGCGAACATGATCGGCCCGGTGATCGCGCAGTTCGGTTCCGAGGAACTCAAGCAGCGTTTCCTCCCGCCGACCGCGGCGCTGGACATCTGGTGGTGTCAGGGCTTTTCCGAGCCGGACGCCGGTTCCGATCTCGCCTCGCTGCGCACCACCGCCGTGCGCGACGGCGATTCCTACATCGTCAACGGGCAGAAGATCTGGACCACGCTGGCTCAGTACGCCGATTGGATCTTCTGCCTGGTACGCACCGATCCGAATGCGCCGAAGAAGCAGGCCGGCATCTCCATGCTGCTGTTCGATGTGAATTCACCCGGGGTCACGGTGCGCCCGATCAAGCTGATCGACGGACACCACGAGGTGAACGAGGTCTTCTTCGAGAATGTGCGGGTTCCCGCCGATCAGCTGGTCGGCGAGGAGAACATGGGCTGGACCTACGCCAAGTTCCTGCTCGGCAACGAGCGTACCGGTATCGCCGGGGTCGGCCGCACCAAAGTGGTGGTCGAGACCGCCAAAGAACATGCGGCGCAGATCAAGTCGGGGTCGGGCACGCTGCTCGAGGATCCGGTGTTCGCCTCGCGGGTGGCGGAGCTGGAGAACGAACTGCTCGCGCTGGAGCTGACGCTGTTGCGCGTGGTGGCCAATTCGGCCGAGGGTAAACCGAATCCGGTCTCGTCGGTGCTGAAGTTGCGGGGTACCGAACTGCAGCAGGCGGCCACCGAGTTGATGCTCGATGTCGCCGGCCCGGACGCCGTCCCGGTGGCCGCGGCCGATATCGCCGCACCCGATTGGGCGCAGCGCACCGGTCCCACCTATCTGAACTTCCGCAAGACCAGCATCTACGGAGGCTCGAACGAGGTGCAGCGCACCATCATCGCCTCCACCATCCTCGGATTGTGAGGCGCAGCCATGGATTTCGATCTCACCGATGAACAGGTCATGCTGCGCGACACGGTGCGTGATCTGCTGGCCCGTACCTACGATGCGGAGAACCGGCTGAAGGTGCTCGACACCGATCTCGGCTGGAGCCGCGAAGTCTGGTCGCAGCTGGCCGAATTGGGTGTGCTGGGACTGAGTTTCAGCGAGGACGACGGCGGTGTCGGCGCGGGCCCCGTGGAGACGATGGTCGTCATGGAGGAGGTCGGGCGCGCTCTGGCACCCGAGCCGCTGCTGGACGCGGTGCTGCTGCCGGGTGGCCTCGTCGCCGCACTGGGCACCGCCGAACAGCGCCGGCGCCTCCTTCCCGCGGTGACCGGCGGTACCCGGCTGCTGGCTTTCGCGCACGACGAGGCCGGTGCGCGCTGGCCGGACCTCGATGTGAGTGCCACCGCCACCGCGGCGGGCGATGATTACCGGATCACCGGCGTGAAAAGCCGGGTGCCGCACGGTGACTGCGCCGACGAACTCGTCGTGACCGCCCGCGCCGACGATGGCACGTTGCGGGTCTTCCTGGTGGCCGCCGACGCCGAGGGAGTCACCCGCACGCCGTACCGGACCTTCGACGAGCGCCGCGGCGCACAGGTCGAATTCGCCTCGGCCCCGGCCGAACCGCTCGGCGGCGCCGAGGCCGGCGACGCCGGTGCGGCGGTCACCGCGGCCGTCGCCACCGCGCAGGCGAGCCTGTGTGCGGAGTCCGTCGGCGCGATGGGCGAGGCGATGCGCCTGACCACCGAATACCTGAAGACGCGCAAGCAGTTCGGGGTCACGCTGTCGAAGTTCCAGACCCTCACTCAGCGGGCCGCGGACATGTATGTCTCCCTGGAACTGGCCCGCAGCATGAGTTACTACGCGACCGCTTCGCTCGGCGAGGGGGCGGTCGACGAGACGGCGCTCTCGCGCGCCCGGCTCCAAGTCGGCCGCGGCGCACGCCATATCGGCCAGGAGGCGGTGCAGATGCACGGCGGTATCGGTATCACCACCGAATATCCGGTGAGTCACTACGTCGCCCGGCTCACCGCCGTCGATCAGACCTTCGGTGGCCGGCGCGAACACCTGGGTGCGCTCAGCCGCCGCGTGGGAGATTACGGACTGGTCGAACTCTGATCCGAACGCACTCCGGAGTGGGTGGCGGTCATCGCGAAATCCGCGGGGCCGCCACCTTTTTCATGACCGGAACGGCCGGTCAATTGTCCTCGTCCGGCTCTGTCGTGGGTGCGGCGTACGGGTCGGCGGGATCGGATTCCTCGACCGAGTGCGGCGTGTGGTGCGGCGATGTGGTCGTGGTGGTGCCGTCGAGCGGATCCCGATCGTAGGGATCGCTGTAGAAGGGATCCGCCGTGCTCGGTGTGGTCGTGGTCGGCGCGAGCGACGGGTAGCTCGGTGCGGAGCTCGTTGTCGTATCGGCCGAGGTCGCGGAGCTCGTTGTCGTATCGGCCGAGGTCGCGGAGGTTGCTGACGTCGCCGAGGTGGTCCGGCGAGGTGGGGTATTGGCGGCCACCCGCCACGACGGCGACGGTGGAATCGCCACCTGGGCAGTCGTCGTGGTGCCGCTGCGTTTGATCGGGGTCGATGCCACCTGTAGATCCGCGGCCAGTGGCGGTGGGGCGACGTAGACGTCCTTGTGGCCGATACCGCATGCTCCGATCAGCACCAAACCGAGCGATACCGCACCGGCGGCGATCGCGGGACCCGCCACCTTCATATTCAGGCGGTCCGGGATGTCCGGATCGGCGTCATCCCCCCTGCCCGCCCTGTTGTTCATGGATGTGGTGCTCCCTCAAGCTGTTTCCGAGTGGCCTCACAGTAACCGAGATCCGCCGGGCAGGGCCAGGCGTGCCGATGGCCCGCAAGATACCGAAGAGTAACGTGAAGAGCCATCGTTTCACATATCAACATGGTAACTTTCGGCGTGTTGCGGGCACGTGTCGTGTGGCGTTTCGGTCACGGGCACGTACCGTGTGAGCAGAGTTACAAATGCGACGCGTGTAATTTGCCGGGTGAAACTGACGTTTCGAACGTCTCGGTGGGCGTCATCGAGGAGTAGTGATGGGAGCTTATTCGACATCCCCCACGCGTGCGGTGTCGCGGGGCGATTCGGTCGACGCCGAATCCAGCCGCACCGCATGGTCGATCACAGCCCGCATCGCGGGTTGGTTGATCTTCCTGGGTGGGCTGGTCGGCGCAGTGCTCGGTATCGCGGGCCTGCGTGTCGAAATAACCGTTGCCGGACTGATTCTGGCGTGTACCGCGGGACTGATCCTGCTGAAGTTGCGGGCCGACGGTCACAGATCCGCCTGAGGTTCGGCGGTACGGCGAAAATCCGCATCGGGAAATCGCTGATTCGGCGGCCCTGTCCGTGTGCCGTGGCGCCGCGCCATGTCCGAGCCCGCGGCGCCGGGATCCGTGCTCATCGCCGATGCTTCACGATGTTTGGGCCAGCGGTGATTTCTCCGGGTTCAGGGGCGTGTTCTGGGCTGCGGCGAGCCACCATCGGCCGGCGCGCTGCACCAGGACATACAGCGCCATTTCGGAGAAGGCCGCGGGATCGGTGGCCCGTCGGCGGATCTGGGTGACGACCACGCCGGGCGCGGGACTGTTCGCGGTGACGACTTCGAAGGCAGACGAGGGCGCCACCTGTGCGGTCATCAGCTTGTGGTGGATCGGGTTGAGCTGGTCGTAGCCGATGACGGTGGCGCCGAACGGAGTACCCCAGAGCACATCGGCCGCGAAGGAGTTGTCGTACAGATCGGCATCGCCGGTTTCGCCCGCGCGCTGCAGCTCCGCGGCCAGATGTGCGGCCACCTGCTCGGCGGCGGTGCGTTCGGCGGGGTTGTTCAGGGTGGGGCGCGATGTTGTCATGGCTGACTCCTCGGTGTTGTCGAACTTCTGCTGTGGCCAACCTAGAAGCTCGAGTCAACTCGAGGTCAAGCTCGGGTGATCGACCTCTCGCGGTACCGCGATCGGGCGGCTGCCGCCGAGGATCAGGTCCCAGGCCCGGGCCAGTGCGGCGGTCGGATCCTGCGGTGCGGCCGGCGCCCGCCACGCGATGACCTGGTCCGGGCGGACCAGCAGTGCGCCGGACGGGGTCACCCCCACCGTCGAGCACCAGTCGTGGTCCATGCGAACGATATCGATCGGCCGCGAACCCGGCTGCGGTGCAGGGGCGTCCGGTCCGAGGAGAACGGTGAAATTCGTCCCGATCAGGTCGAGTGTGGATCGGCCGTCGCCGAGGAAACGATGTGGGAGCCGGGTGCCCGGGCGACCGGTCAGGTCCAGATGCGCCATGGTGTGCGGACTTCCGTCGTCGACGAAAGCGCCCGCCGGGTAGCAGGTGCCGAGGATCAGTGCGATCGGATCGGCGAGTGGGGTGCCGTCGGTGGACTCGTGAGCCATGGTGCGCAGATTCGCGGTTCGGATACTCGACTGGTCCGCGATGTACTCCCCGGCCGGGCGGCGTTCGCTGTCGTAGCTGTCCAGCAGGGTGGTGGGTGTGTGACCGCCCAGCACCATCGCGAGCTTCCAGGCCAGATTGTGGCCGTCCTCGATTCCGGTATTCGCACCCGCCGCCGCGTAAGGGGGCATGACATGAGCGGCGTCCCCGGCGAGGAACACTCGCCCCGAGGAGAAACGGTCGGCGACGAACATGCCGGACTCCCAGGGCAATACGCTCAGCACCTCGACCTCGATATCGGCGACGCCGATGGCCTCGCGCAACATGTCGGGCCAAAGATCCACCGGGCGATCCGGTTCCGCCGTACTCATGAACAGCCACCGCCGGGAACCGTCGATGCTGGCGAAAGCTCCTGGGACGCGATCGTTGTCGATCTGGCAGAGATTGAATTCGCGGCCCCGCACCAGCCCCGTGAGATCGGCTCGGAAGTAGACGTTCACCGCACGGCCGAGGGTGCCGCGACCGTGGCGGCCGATGCCCAGATGACGGCGGATCGGGCTGCGGGCGCCATCGGCCGCGATCAGATAGGTGGCCGACAGGGTGCCGACCTCTCCGTCGCCGGTTCGCAGCGTCGCGGTCAGACCCGTTGCGGTCTCGGCGAATTCCACGCATTCGACGTCGAAGCGGATATCGCAGCCCCGTGCCTCGGCCAGTGCGCGCAGTGTGGGCTCCAGTAGATCCTGGGCGCAGAGGCAGGCTGTCGATGGTGTGATCGCGTCCCAGTCCGGGAGGCCGCCGGGCAGTGTGAAGGGGAGCTGCTCGGCCCGCGCGAGTGTCGGCCCCGCGGCCATCGCCTGATATCCGGCCAGCCCCTCCGCGGCCGCCTCGACCTCCGCGGCGATGCCGATCTGCCGGAAAAGCTCCATGGTCCGGATGTTGATGCGGCGCGCCTTGGGCTGGGGTGACGTGGTCGAACGGCGTTCCACCAGCACCGACGGCACGCCGTGATGCTGCAGGAACAGGGCTGCGGTGAGTCCGGTGAGGCCGCCGCCGACGATCAGCACCGGATCGGAGTGTACGTTGTACATCATGTGTACGTTGTACACCGATGGTTGAATTCCGGCAAGGAGGTGAGCAACGTGGCAGACGAGGCACCCGGGCCGCTGATCTGGACCCTGCCGGAACCGCCGGGCAGGCCGACCACGAATCTCAGTCGTGCCGGCATCCTGCGCGCGGCGATGACGATCGCCGATGCCGAAGGTGCCCGCGCGCTGACCATGCGGCGGGTCGCGCAGGCGGTGGGCGCGTCCACCCCGATGTCGCTGTATCGGTATGTGGGCAGTAAGGACGGGCTGGTCGACCTGATGATCGACGCCGTCTATGCCGAGATCCCGCTGACCGAGCCGCCCGCCGGCGAGGCCTGGCGCGCCGGGCTGGATCGGCTGGCACTGGACAGCTGGACCGTGCTCCAGCGCCATCTGTGGTTCGGTGAACTGATCCACACCCGCCCGCCGTTCGGGCCGAATGCGCTGCGCTTCTTCAACTTCCGCTTCGGGCTGTTGGAGCCGCTGGGCCGCTCGGCCGACGACCTGTCGCTGCTGACCGGCGCCGTGGACGGCCATCTGTTCGGCGCCGCGCTGCAGTGGGAACAGGAGCGGCGGATGCGCGCCCGCGTCGGCCTGCACACCGACGCAGAACTGTCCGATGCGGCGAAACCGGTGCTGGAGCCGATACTCACCGGCGAGCGCTACCCGGCCTTCGCCCGCTGGTTCCGCGGCCGTACCGGGGCCGGTCCCGACGATCCGGTGATGTGGACGCTCGGATGTCTGCTGGACGGGCTCACGGCTCGGCTCGGCCTGGACAACGGGGTGTAGTCAGTTTTTCTCGGGCCGGGGCGCGACCCATTCGAAGGCGCGGGCCTCGGAGCGTGCGCCCTCGTCGGTGCGGGAACGATTGGGTTCCCCCAGATCGGTCAGCAGCGTTTCGGTCAGTTCCACCATGGTGGCCAGGGCAGCCGGTGTGAACCAGTCGGGGCGAGTGGCGAACAGCAGATCCTCGCTGGCCGTATTGCCGCTGGCCCCCGGGGCGAACGGGCAGCCGCCCAGTCCACCCAGGGACCCGTCCACGGCGCTCGCGCCCGCGGCGATCGCGGCCAGTGCGTTCGCCACACCCATTCCCCAGGTGTCGTGGCCGTGGAACAGGATGCGGCGCTGCGGGGTTCCGGTGCGGACGGCGGCGACCAGCGCGTGCACCTGCGCGGGATGGGCCTGGCCCAGGGTATCGGCGAGCACGATGTCGGCGGCGCCCTCGGTGCGCGGATCGGCGGCGATGGCCAGTACCCGTGCCGGATCGACCGGGCCGTCGAACGGGCAGGTGAACGAGGTGGCCAGACACAGCTGGATCGAGCCGCCCACCTCCTCGGTCAAGCGGACCGCCTCGGGCATCGCGGCCACGCTGTCCTCGGCGGTGCGGCCGATATTGGCCTTGTTGTGCGCATCCGAGACCGACAGGCAGTACTGGAAGTTGCGGACACCGGCCTCGGCGGCCCGGGCGACCTGCCGTGGAGTGGCCACCCAAACCCAGCAGCGTTGCAGCTCTTCGGGACTCAGTGCGGCGACCACATCCAGGCTGTTGGCCATCGGCGGCACCAGATCCGGGCGCGCCATCGAGCCGATCTCCAGTTCCGGCACGCCGAGTCCGAGCAGGGTGCGCACGATCTCCACCTTGTGGTCGGTGGGCAGTACTTTTCCGGTCAGTTGCAGGCCGTCGCGCAGCGTCACATCGCGCAGGGCGGCCGTGGCGATCGTCTGGCTCATCATCGCTCCAGGGCTTCGATATCGGCATCCGACATTCCCAGCAGCTCCGACAGCACCTCACGTGTGTGTTCGCCGAGGTCCGGGCCGACGGTACCGATGGGCAGTGAGCGGTCGCCGATGACCGGGACGATGCCGGTGAAGGCGACCTCCTTGGGTTCGTCCCCGCCCACATCGACGGGAAAACGCTGAATCATATTGCGTGCCCGGTACTGCTCGTCGTCGACGATATCGGCGGCGGTGTAGATGGGGCCGCACGGAATGGCAGCCTCCTCGAGGACGGCCAGCGCCTGCTCGCGGGTACGGCGCTCGGTCCACTCGGCGATCGCGGCGTCGAGGCGGTCGCGATGGCGCCAGCGTCCGGCATTGTCCTGCAGTTCCGGGTCCTCGGCCAGATCCGGTCGCTCGATCACCTGCATGTAGCGGCGGAAGATTCCGTCGCCGTTGCCGCCGATGATGATGCTGGTGCCGTCGGAACAGGGATAGGCATTACTGGGCGCGATACCCTCCATCCGCCCGCCGACCCGCTGCCGGTTGATGCCGTAGGCCTCGTAGTCGGGGACCAGTGACTCCATCACCGACAGGATCGACTCGTTGAGCGCCACGTCGATGATGCGCTGCGGCAACGGAATCGGCTCGCCGAGCTGTGTGCGCTGGAACAGCGCCAGCACGGTGCCGAAGGCGGCGTACACACCCGCGATCGAATCGCCGATGGAAACACCCACGCGCACGGGTGGCCGGTCCGGATCACCGACCAGTTCGCGCAGGCCGCCGACCGCCTCCGCGACCGCGGCGAAACCCGGACGTTGTGACAGCGGCCCGGTCTGGCCGTAGGCCGAGATACGGGTGATGACCAGGTCCGGGTTGATCTCGTCGAGTACCTCCGGTCCCAGGCCCCATTTCTCCAGCATGCCGGGCCGGAAGTTCTCCAGCAGCACATCGCAGTGCCGGATCAGATCCAGCACGATCGCCCGGCCGGCGTCGGTGCGCAGATCCAGGGTGATGGACTTCTTGTTGCGGTTGACGGTGCGGTAGAGCATCGAGGTGTCGCCGCCGTAGAGGCGCCAATTGCGTAGCTCGTCACCGGTTTTCGGGCGTTCGACCTTGATCACCTCGGCGCCGAAGTCGCCGAGGATGCGGCCCGCCGTGGGCGCCGCGATGTAGTTGCCCAGCTCCAGCACCCGAACGCCGGCCAGCGGTCGAATCTCCATACCCAGATTCAACCACCGGCCGGCGGTGGCGGTCAGGCCGCCCGGGCGACCTCGTCGACGATCGAGTAGTGCTCGGCGTTGCCGGCGACGATCGTGCTGGGACGGCCGTCCACACCCACCGGGACATCTCCGGCCAGCGTGATCCGGGTCAGTTTGCGGTGCTCGGCGCCGTCGTAATCGTCGATCGCGTAGTGCTGAGTCGCGCGGTTGTCCCAGATCGCGACGTCGCCGAGAGACCAGTTCCAGCGCGTGGTGTGCTCGAGCCGGGTCACCCGGTCCTGGAAAAGCCGGAACAGCGCATGTGATTCGTTACCGGTCAGCCCGACGATCTGCTTGACGAAGTGGCCGAGCAGCAGTGCGCGCTCACCGGTCTCCGGGTGGACCCGGACCAGCGGATGTTCGGTCTCGTAGTAGGTCGACTCGAATTCGTCGCGATAGTCCTTGGACCGCTGATTCGGGCGATCCTCCTGGGCCGCGGCGTAGTCGTACTTGTTGGTGTGCACGGCCCGCAGTCCCTCGGCCAGCCGCTTGAGCGAGTCCGGCAGCGAATCGTAGGCGGCGACCGTGGAGGCCCAGGTGGTCGAACCGCCGTAGCTGGGCAGCGTGACCGCCCGCAGAATCGACGCCTTCGGAATCCGGTCGACGAAGGTGACATCGGTGTGCCAGCTGTTGGCCCGGCCGTGCTGGGAATCGATCGCCAGGCTCTTCACACCCTTGGAGGTGACCGTGGGGTGCGGGGTGGTGGGGCTGCCGAGCAACTCGGCGAATTGGTACTGGGTGTCCTCGGTGAGGTGGTGCTGATCGCGGAAGAAGATCACCTTGTGCTCGTTGAGCGCCGCGCGGATGGTCGCGACCGTTTCCGGAGCGAGGTCACCATCCAGCCGGACGCCGTCGATCTGTGCGCCGATATGGGTGCCCAATTGACGTACGGACACGGACTCTGCTGCGTGATCGACTGACATGAGGGGCCTTTCGCTCGAACCTGCTGTGGTTCGAGCACACCATCGCGCCCCCGGCGCGGCCAGGTTTACGGTCAGCGCGATCCCAAAGCAGGCCGCAGCGTTGCTCAGCCCAGGTGTTCGCGCAGGTAGGCCAGGTCCTCGGCGACGCCGTCGGCCGGTGTCTCCAGCACTACCGGCGCATCCGCGGTGCGGCAGACCTCGGCCAGCAACTGCGGGTCGATCGTGCCGTCCGCGAAATTCGCATGCCGGTCGGCGCCGGAGTTGAAATCGTCGCGTGAGGAATTCAGGTGCACCAGGTCGATCCGGCCGGTGATCGCTCGGATGCGATCCACCACGCCGACCAGTTCTTCACCGCCGGCCCAGGCGTGGCAGGTGTCCAGACAGAATCCGGCCCCGAAATCGCCGATCGCGTCCCACAACCGGGCGATGGAATCGAAATGCCGTGCCATGGCGTGATTACCGCCGGCGGTGTTCTCCACCAGAATCGGCACCGCGAAGCCGCCCTTGTCCTGCTGGCGTTCGAACAGTTTGCGCCAGTTGACGATTCCGGCCTCGATCTCGGCATCCGAACGCACGTGCCCGCCGTGCACGACCAGTCCGAACGCACCCAGATCGGCCGCGGCCTGCGCCTGCTGGGCCACGGCATTGCGCGAGGGCATCCGCAACCTGTTGTTCGTACTGGCCACATTGATCTGGTACGTGGAGTGCACGACCACGTCGATCGGGCTGGCCTTGATCTCCTCGGCGCGGGGATGTGGTTGCGGTTTGTCCCAGCTCTGCGGGTCCACCACGAACATCTGGATGACATCGGCGCCCAGCCGCTCGCCGAAGCCGATCGGATCACTGTCTTGCCGGACGTGTGCTCCAATGCGCATGACAGCAGGGTAGCGGTCGCCACCGACAAGCCACGGTGCCAGGCGCCGGGGCCATCGGATCCCGATCGGAAATGACCGTCTGCCCGTACTGCTATGGTTTCGGAGATCCGGGACGGGAAGTGGGAGCGGGGAATGCTGGCAAGCGGCGATGTGTTCGCGGGCTACGTCATCGAACGACTGTTGGGCCGCGGTGGTATGGGTCAGGTGTATCTGGCCAAACATCCGAGACTGCCCCGGATGACGGCATTGAAGCTGCTGAACCGCGAGATGGTCGCCGATCCCGAAATCCGCGCCCGTTTCGAGCGGGAAGCCGATCTCGTCGCACAGCTCGACCACCCCAAGGTCGTCACGGTCTACGACCGCGGCCTCGAGGACGGCCAGCTCTGGATCTCCATGCAGTTCATCGACGGAATCGATGCCTCCAGCGTGGATCCGCAGAAACTGCCCCCCGAGCGGGCCGTGCAGATCATCGCCGAGGTCGCCGAGGCGCTGGACTACGCGCACAGCAACGGCGTCATGCACCGCGATGTGAAGCCGGGCAACATGTTGCTGGCGCGCTCCACCGGAGGTAAGGGCGAGCGGGTCTATCTCACCGACTTCGGAATCGCCCGGTTGCGCGACGACGGCGGTCACCTGACTCAGACCGGGACCTTCACCGCGACCCTGGCCTATGCCTCGCCCGAACAGTTGACGGGTGCGCAGCTGGACGGACGCTCGGACCAGTATTCGCTCGCCTGCAGCCTGTTCTGGCTGTTCACCGGCCGGGGTCCGTTCAACGCGCCCAATCCGGCCGCGGTGATCCGCGGACATCTGCAAGGACCGCCGCCGACGCTGAGCGATGTGCGGACCGGCCTGCCCACCGGACTGGACGCGGTACTGCTCAAGGCGATGTCCAAGCGCGCCGTCGACCGGTTCGTCAGCTGCGCGGACTTCGCCGCGGCCGCCAAGCAGGCGGTATCGCCCGCCAGCGCGCCGCGGATGCCGACGGTCGGCCGTCCCTACACCGGTCCGTCCATGCCCACACAGGGGCGACCGCCCACAGGGCCGGGCAATCCGCTGGCGCCGCGACCGCAGACCGGGCCTTCGGTGCCGCATGTGGCGCGGCCGATGGCACCGCCGCCCAATACCGGCATGCGTCCGATGAATCAGATGCCGCCGATGAATCAGGCGCCGCCCCCGCATCAGATGCCGCCGATGAACCAGGTGCGGCCCAATTACGGCCCGGCCGCGCAGTACAACCAGCAGCCGTACGGCTACCATCCGGCGCCGCAGGCCAAGTCCAATACGGGTGTGATCATCGGGATCATCGTCGGTGCGGTGGTCTTGCTGCTGGTGGTGCTGGTGATTCTGGCGGTCGTGTAGCCGATCGGGCGTGCCCGGGTATCGGGTGCGCCTCAGGTATTGGGGGATATTCCCGATGGCGCGGGTCGCCGGTGTTGACCAGACTGGAGGTCATGACTGCCGATGCCCTGGGCACCGAATCCACCGCGGTGGCGACGATCGCGGCACGCGCCACCGACCTGACGAAGTTGTACGGCTCCGGAGACACGCAGGTCCGCGCGCTCGACGGGGTATCCGCCGAGTTCGCTCCGCGGGAGTTCACCGCGATCATGGGACCGTCCGGTTCCGGTAAGTCCACGCTCATGCACTGTCTGGCCGGACTGGACAGCGCCACCTCCGGCACCGTGTCCATCGGTGACACCGCGCTGACGGGGCTGTCGGACAAACAGATGACCAAGCTGCGCCGCGATCGCATCGGCTTCGTCTTCCAGGCGTTCAACCTGGTACCGACGCTCACCGCACTGGAGAACATCACGCTGCCGCTCGACATCGCCGGCCGCGCCCCGGATCGGGAGTGGCTGGATACGGTGATCGATCGGCTGGGACTGCGGGATCGGCTGGATCACCGGCCCGGTGAGCTGTCCGGCGGCCAGCAGCAGCGCGTGGCCTGCGCACGAGCGCTGGTGGGCCGGCCCGACATCATCTTCGGTGACGAGCCCACCGGAAATCTGGATTCGCGCTCCTCGGGGGAGGTGTTGTCCATCCTGCGTGCCGCGGTCGACGAATTCGGCCAGACGGTGGTCATCGTCACCCACGAACCGCATGCCGCCTCCTATGCCGACCGCGTGATCTTCCTCGCGGACGGCCGGATCGTCGACGAGTTACGCGATCCGACAGCGGATTCGGTGCTGGACCGAATGAAGTCGCTGGAGGCGTGATGAGCGACAATCGCGCAGCGGCTCATCGTGCCGACCGGGTGCGGGTGTCCCGCATGGCACTGGGCGTGATGAGCGACAATCGCGCAGCGGCTCATCGTGCCGACCGGGTGCGGGTGTCCCGCGGGGTGCCGGGCGTGATGAGTGACAATCGCGCAGCGGCTCATCGTGCCGACCGGGTGCGGGTGTCCCGCGGGGTGCCGGGCGTGATGAGCGACAATCGCGCAGCGGCTCATCGTGCCGACCGGGTGCGGGTGTCCCGCATGGCACTGGGGGGTTAGGTCGTGGCCGGTTCTCCCATGCGCAAGGTGGTCTTGCGCAATCTGGCCGCGCACAAGGTGCGGCTCGCGCTCACTTTGCTCTCGGTCGTGCTCGGCACCGCATTCGTCGCGGGCTCGTTCGTGTTCACCGATACCCTGCAGCGGACCTTCGACGGCATCTTCGCCGATCAGGCCAAGGGGGTGGATGTCCGGGTCGAGCCGGAACATGCCCAGTCCCTGGGGGTTCCGAACGACACCGTCGACACGGTCGCGAAGGTGGACGGGGTGCGCGCGATCGCGCCGGCGGTGCAGGGGCCGGTCGTGCTGCTGAAGGACGGGCACGCCGTGCAGACCGGCGGCGCACCGAGCTGGGGTCGCTCCTATCTGCCGCCCGAGCGGGCCATCGCCGAACCGGAGCATTTCAGCGAGGGTGTGGCTCCGGTGACACCGGGGCAGGTCGCGATCAATTCCGGTGGCGCCGAACGCGCGGGCCTGCACGTCGGTGACAAGGCGACGGTGCTGGTGCCCTCCCGCGGCACCATCGATATGACCGTCAGCGGTATCTACGACGTCTCCTCCGATACCGGCGGATTCATCGGTCTGCTGCTGCCCGACGCACAGGCACGGGATCTGTTCACCGACGGCGCCCACGTCGGATACGTGGATGTGGCCGCGGCGCCGGGTGTTTCGCCGGACACCCTGCGTGATCGGATCGCGAAGGTGGCGCCGGACTACAAGGTGCTCAACGGTGATCAGGTGCGCGCCGAGATGAAGGAGCAGGTCGGCAACGCCCTGAAATTCGTCAACTACTTCCTGCTCGCATTCGGTGCGATCGCGCTGCTGGTCGGGACCTTCATCATCTACAACACCTTCTCGATGATCGTGGCGCAGCGGCTGCGCGAACTGGCGCTGTTGCGCGCGGTGGGTGCGGGGCGCCGGCAGGTCGGGTTGTCGGTGGTGTCCGAGGCGTTCGTGATCGGGCTCATCGGTAGTCTGCTCGGACTGGCCGGTGGGATCGGTCTGGCATACGGACTGTCGGCCCTGCTCAACGCGTTCGATCTCGGGCTGCCGACCGGGACCATGCAGGTGCTGCCGCGCACGGTGCTCGCGGCGGTGGCAATCGGCCTGGTGGTGACGGTGGCCAGTGCCTACGCACCCGCACGCCGGGCAGCCAGGATTCCGCCGGTGGAGGCGATGCGCCAGGAGTTCGCCTCGACCGGGGAATCGCTGCGGGTACGGACCGTCTTCGGCGCGGTGCTGGCGGTGATCGGCGTGATCGTGGTGGTGGCAGGTGCCCAGCGCACCGGCGGTGGTGCGGCGGCCACGGTCGGAATCGGCGCGGCCGCACTGATTTTCGCACTGCTGTTCGCCTCGCCGGCGCTGTCGCGACCGGTGGTGGGCGTGCTCGGTCTGCTGGTGCGGCCCTTCGGGCCGATCGGAGCCATGGCGCGCAACAACGCGGTGCGCAATCCGCGGCGCACCGCGGCGACCGCGTTCGCGCTCACGCTGGGCCTGATGCTGGTTTCCGCGATCGGCATGCTCGGTGCGTCGGCGAAGGCCAGTGTCGGTGATCTGGTGGACAAGGGCGTGAACGCGGACTACATCCTGTCCGGGCCGCCGATGATCGGGGTGCCCCTGGGCGCTGCCGAGGCGGCTCGCCAGGTGCCGGATGTCGCGAACGTGGTGGCCTTCCGCGGCGTCGCGCTACGGGTCGGCGACGATCAGGTGACCGGTACTTCGCCGGACGCGCCGACAGGTTCGGTACTGCACTTCGACATCCGGCACGGTACCGATGCGCTGGCCGGAGATTCCATCCTTGCTTCGGAAACCGAAGCGCGCGACCGTAATTGGCATGTGGGGGATCGGGTCGAGGTCTCGAGTGTGGACAACAAGAAGTTCGCGGTGACGGTCGCGGGCGTCTATGCCGACAATCAGCTGCTGGGTTCGCTGATGGTGGCGCCGGATCTGTACAACCAGGTGATGCCGGTGGCCTTCCGCACCGATCTGATCGTGCTGGTCAAGGCCGATGCGGGGGCCGATGTCCCCGCGCTGCGCGGTGCGCTGGAGAAGGCGACCGCCTCCTACGTGGTGGTGCAGGTGCAGGACCGTGACGAGTTCAAGGGCGCACAGGGGCGCCAGATCAACACCATGCTCGCGATCCTGTACGGATTGCTGGCGCTCGCGGTGGTGATCGCGATTCTGGGCATCGTGAACACGCTGGCGCTGTCGGTGGTCGAGCGGCGGCGCGAGATCGGCATGCTGCGCGCTGTCGGCATGCAACGGCCACAGGTGCGCCGGATCATCTATCTCGAGTCCGTGCTGATCGCGGTATTCGGTGCCGTGGTCGGCGTGGTGCTCGGGCTCGTCCTGGGCGTCGGATTCCTGCGGACGCTGTCGGATCTGGGGCTGAGCACGATCAGGGTGCCGTGGTCACAGATCGTGGGGATGCTCATCGGCTCCGCGGTCGTGGGTGTGCTGGCGGCATTGTGGCCTGCCGTACGTGCCGCTCGCACTCCACCGCTGGCGGCGATCGCGGATCTGTGAGAGGTGCGGCGGTGAGCGCTACGAGCTCACCGCCGCGCTGCGGATCGTCAGATGCAGTACTGGCACACGCCGCCCGCGGGCAGCTGGATGAAGCACTGTGAGCACACGGCCGGACGGGGCTCGGCCGACTTCTCCTCCGGCGCGGCAGCGGTTTTCGTGGTGCCGCGACCGCGACGGCGGGCGTCGACCTTCGGTGTCAGCGGCGGCACCCCGACCTCGGCGGGCATCTCGGCACCGTAGTGCTGGTAGCACTGCCAGCGGGCGTAGGCGGCGTGCAGTTCCAGATCCTCCGGAACGGGCAGTCCCGCGAGTTCGAGCACGTACTTGTAGTCGTCACCGACGGTGTGGTTCTGGCGTACGCAGAGCGCGGTGAGCGGCGGTTCGCCACCGCTGTGGCACCGTCGTGCGACCTTGCGCAGAATCGCGGCCATCCAGGTCCGGGTGGGAGCCTCGGTGTGGATGCCGGACACTTCCTGGATCCGCTCCGCCAGCTCGTTCACGGTGATGAAATGCCCGTACCCGGTCGCGGTTTCGGCCAATTCGGCATGTGCGGCCAATGCCCAGGCCACCGCTGCCTCACGAAATGACACCGTGGTGTCGTCGGATACCCGCCATGCTCCTGCCGTCGTGGCCACGGAATTCTTCAACACCCATCCAAGTTATCGCGTCGGATTCCGCGCCGCCGCGCGGCCCGCCGTTGTGGGCCCGGTCTCTTTCCGTCGCGTGTGGTGATGACCGACGGAACCGCAGGTTGGCGCGCTGCGGTGGCGCCGGCCGCGAGAGTCGTGCAATGACAACCTCTTTCGGCGGGCGCCGGTGGTTCGTTCAGCGCCGGTTCGCCTGCGCCCGAGCCCAGGCTTGGACATCGCCGCGGTCGAGTGCGATCGACAGCAGATCGGGAAAGCGGTCCGGTGTGCACGCGAACGCGGGAACGCCGAGGGCGGCCAGGGCCGCCGCATTGTCGTGGTCGTAGGCCGGCGCGCCCTCGTCCGACAGCGCCAGCAGCACCAGGACCTGCACGCCGGCTTCCTTCATCGTGGCGATGCGACGGATCATCTCGTCGCGGATGCCGCCTTCGTAGAGGTCGGAGATGAGGATGAACAACGAGTCGGCGGGTCGGGTGATCAGTTGCCCGCAATACGCGATGGCCCGGTTGATATCGGTCCCGCCGCCGAGTTGTGTGCCGAAGAGCACATCCACCGGATCCGACAGCTGCTCGGTGAGATCCACCACGGAGGTGTCGAACACCACCAGCGAGGTCCGCAGCGATCGGATGGATGCCAGCACCGCGCCGAACACCGCGGCGTAGACCACACTCGCTGCCATGGAACCGGATTGATCGATCGCGAGCACCACGTCACGTTGTACCGCCTGTGCCCGGCGTCCGTAACCCACGAGCCGTTCCGGGACGACGGTGCGGTGTTCAGGCAGGTAGTGGGCAAGATTGCGACGGATGGTGCGATCCCAGTCGATATCGCGCAGTCGCGGTCGCGACACCCGGGCGGCCCGGTTGAGCGCACCGGACACCGCGGCGACGGTGCGTGCGGCCAATCGGTGTTCGATCTCGCGGACCACTTTCCGGACCACCACTCGTGCTGTGGCGCGCGTGGTTTCGGGCATCACCCGGTTCAGGGTGAGCAGGGTGCCGACCAGCTGGACGTCGGGCTCGACCGCTTCGAGCAGTTCCGGTTCGAGCAGCAGCTGGGCGAGCTGCAATCGATCGATGGCATCGTGCTGCATCACCTCCACCACCGTCGACGGGAAGTAGCTGCGGATATCGCCCAGCCACCGAGCCACTTTCGGTGCGGAACCGCTCAGACCCGCGGTGCGCTTCGCGCCCGGGGTGTGCTCGTCACCGTTGTAGAGCGCCGAAAGCGCTTCGTCCATCGCGGTGTCCTCGGCGCGGGACAGTCCGCCCAGAGCGGATTCGGCCGGTGCGCCGAGCACGAGCCGCCAGCGCCGGTCTTGATCGTCGTCGGTGCCGGGTGGTGTGGTCATGGGTTGCTCCTCGGACGAATCATCGTGCGGCCGCCAGAATTTCGGTCGCCGCACGCAGGGCCAGCAAGCCCCGCTCGGCGTCGAGTCCGGCGCGGTCGCGGGACGCGGTGGTGATCGGCGCGCCGTCGCGGACCGCCCGGCCGATGGCCTGGCGCTCACCGGACTCGAAGGTGCCGAAGGTGCGCCGCAGCAGCGGCAGGGTGGCCACGAATTGGTTCTCGTCGAGTTCGCGCAGCCAGGAGTCGATGCGCCGCAGCAGATCTCGGTCGTGGACCAGGAGCAGTCCGCGACCGCCGAGGAAGCCGTCGATCCAGGCGGCCTTGTCGGCTGGACCGTGCCCGATCGACAGCGCCGCCGACAGCCGGCGTGCGGACTCCTCGTCGGCGATGATGCCCGCATCGCACAGCAGCCGGACCGCCCGGCCCACCAGCGCGCCGTGGACATCGTCGCGGTCGGCGAGCCGGCGCAGGGCCGCGGTCCAGATCGCGGTGGTGTGCGGTTCGTCGCGGGTGGCGATCGCGATGTGGGTGTTGTCGATCAGGCCGCGCAACCGAGCGGCGGCATCGGTGTCCACACCCGTGACGGCACCGGGCAGTCCGGCGCAGATGCGAACGAGCAGCCCGTCGGCCACCCGGGCCAGGGCGCCGGCATCGGTACTGCGGACATCGCCGTAACGCAGGGTGCGGATCAGGCCGGGCAGCGCGGCGAGGAGGTGGGTGACATCGTGATCGAGTGCGGCAACCGCCTCGAGCCGGACGACGAGTCCGTCGATCGCCCCGCCCAGATCTGCCAGTAGGGCTGTTTCCAGGGCCGCGCCGATATCGCCGACCGTGGCGTCGGCCGCACCGACCCGGTCGAGGATCTTCGCCTCGGCCGCACCGCGGATGGTGGTGCCCCAGCGGGATGCCTCGATCACCGCGACCGACAGCGTGGGCTCCCAGCACAGCGACCAGGATTCACGGAAGGTGCCGGTATTGCGAACCTCGCCGGAAATCGGTGTACCCCAGCCTATTCCGAGAAGTCGCAACCGATGCAGCAGATGGGAGCGGGCCACATCCCGCTCCTTGCGCAGATCCAGATCCAGCTGTGCGGCCCGCGCCTGCTGCGGCAGGCGCAGGGTCCGCGCCCGAGCGCGCAGATCGGCGTCGAGGGGGACCGTGGGGGTGTCCTCGGGGACCGATCCCAGCGCCTCACCGACAACCAGTTCGCTGCTGATGTACCGCAGCATGGTCTCGTCGCCCTCGCACAAGACCGCTCGGGTGGCGTCGGTGACCTCGGACAATCCCGGGCCGGGCCGACCGCGCAGGGCGGCGAGTGTTTCGGCCAGCCGCACGGATTCGATGATGTGCGCACTGGAGACCGGCAGATCGCGGGCTCGCAGGGCGCCTGCCACCCGGGTGAGCCAGCGCGGGATCGGGTCCTGCGGCTGGGTGAACAGGTGGTGGTACCAGCCCGGCGAGGTGATGCCCGCACCGTAGCCCGATGCTCCGGCCAGCCGGGAATGTGTCCACGGCACCCAGGTCAGCGTGGTCTTCACCTTGGTCAGACCCTTGAGCAGGCGGGCATCCGGGGCGGCCGGTCCGAGTGCACCGGCCAGCGCCGGTGCGTGGAAAGCCCCGCACACCACCGCGAGCCGGCGCGCACCACCCTTGACGGCCCTGCGCATGGTCTGGCGCATGTACGCCTCGCGGCGCAGCGTGTGCGCGTCCGCCGAATCCTGCTCGGCGGCTCGCAGTTCCGTCATCGCCTCGGTGATCGCGTCGAAGATGTCGCTGCCGTCGCCGGCCGGGTCGGCGGTGGATTCGACGACGGTGTCCCACCAGCGCTCCGGATCGTCGAATCCACCGGCGGCGGCCAGTGCTGCCAGCGGATCGCCGCGGTCACCGGACACCTCCCGGTCGTCGTCGGCGGCGAGGGCGTGGGCGGCGGGCAGATCGCAGAAGTGCACGGGGACGTGCTGTTCGGCCGCGTATCGCAGTGCCTGCCACTCCGGGGAGAACACCGCGAACGGCCAGAAGGCCGCTCGGGAAGGATCGTTCGGGGTGTAGGCGAGCAGTGCGACCGGAGGTGTCATCCCTTCGGCCGTCGCGTATCCGGTCAGCGGATCGGCGTCGGCGGGACCTTCGATCAGGATGGTGTCGGGACGGAATCGCCGCAGCGCCCAGCTCAGCGAGCGGGCGGACCCGGGGCCGTGGTGGCGGATTCCGAAGATCTGGGTCCGTGGTGCGTCCGGGGCGGCCGCATCCGCACTCATCCGTGCACCTCGCGGCACGCGCGGTAGAAATCGGACCAGTCGGGGCGCTCGCGCACGACGGCCTCGAGGTACTCCGTCCACACCACCCCGTCTGCCACCGGATCCTTCACCACGGCGCCCAGCACCGCACCCGCGACATCACCGGCGCGCAGGACACCGTCACCGAAGTGCGCCGCCAGTGCCATGCCGCCCGTGATCACCGAGATCGCCTCGGCGGTCGACAGGGTGCCCGACGGTGATTTGAGCTTGGTACGCCCATCGGCCGTGATTCCCGAGCGCAGCTCCCGGAACACCCGCACCACCCGCCGGATCTCCTCGGCGGCGGCCGGGACCGGCGGCAATTGCAGTGTGCTGCCGAGCTGTTCGACGCGCCTGGTCACGATGGACACCTCGTCGTCCTCGTCCGCCGGCAGCGGCAGCACCACGGTGTTGAACCGGCGACGCAGGGCGGAGGACAGCTCGTTGACCCCGCGATCGCGATCGTTGGCGGTGGCGATGACATTGAACCCCTTGGCCGCCTGTACCTCGACACCGAGCTCCGGGACCGGCAAGGTCTTCTCCGACAGCACCGTGATCAGCGCGTCCTGGACATCGGAGGGGATGCGGGTGAGCTCCTCGACCCGGGCGATGGCGCCGGTGCGCATCGCGGTCATGATCGGCGAGGGCACCAGCGCACCGTCGGTAGGTCCCTCGGCCAGCAGGCGGGCGTAGTTCCAGCCGTAGCGGATCGCTTCCTCGGCGGTACCGGAGGTGCCCTGTATCAACAGGGTGGACGAACCGCTGATGGCGGCCGCAAGATGTTCCGAAACCCAGGTTTTCGCGGTTCCAGGCACCCCGAGGAGCAGGAGTGCGCGATCGGTCGCCAGGGTGGCGACCGCGACCTCCATCAGCCGGCGCGGACCGATGTACTTGGGTGTGATCACGGTGCCGTCGGGCAGGGTGTCACCGAGCAGGTAGGTCACCACCGCCCACGGCGAGAGCCGCCACGACGGCGGCCGCGGGCGGTCGTCGGCCGCCGCCAGCGCCGCCAGTTCGTCGGCGAATACCTGTTCGGCATGCGGGCGCAGCAAATCCGCGGGCGGGCTGTCGACGGTGGTCATGCGAGCTCCTCGAGCATCTGGGTGCGGTGGGTCAGTCCGGTGGTGAGTTGATCGAAGGTGCTGTGCCAGTGCGGATCTCCACACCGGCGGGCCGCGGTGGTGACCCGTGGGGAGGCCGGGATCGGGAAGTGGATCGTGGCACTGCGCAGCAGGGTGCGATACGACGCGGGCGACAGGCCCGCGGCGCCCGGGCGGGCCTGGGCCAGCTGGGCGCGGTCGAGCAGCAGCCGGACCACATGATCGGCCACCGGTTGTGGCCAGGGATGTGGCAGCGCCGGCACCAGCAGCTCCAGTTCGGCCAGCCAGCTGGAGTCCAGAGCACACAGATAGCGGACCCGGTGTTCGATCGGCAGCAGTCCGAACAGCTCCTGGCGCAGCCGTGGATCGGCGCCGAGGGTCGGAGTGGTGGTCAGTACCTCGAACAGTGGACCCGCCCAGAACGAGTCACGTTGGGCGAGTGCGGCTTCGGACCAGCCCGCGCAGATCGGACCCAGCATGTCGTCGGGCAGGTGCAAGGCGGTGGCGGCCTCGGCGGAACCACAGACCGCCGCCCAATGGTCCAGCGGGGTGGCGGCCATCAGGCGGCGGAGTCGTTCGGCGTCGATATCGGCACCACCGTCGCGGCGATAGGCCACCGGGTCCAGCCGGTCGGCGAGTCCGTCGCGGCGGGCGGAGTCGCCGAGATCCGGCGGCAGTTCGGGTAGCAGGGCGCCGGAGCGGACCCGCACCCATCGCCGCGCCCGCTCGCGCATCCGCGCGCCGTATGCCGAATCGGGCAGCCGGGCAAGCAGATCGGCGGCGACACGGCGGACGTCGGCGCGAGTGTCGTCGAGGGCCGTCTCGAGCAGTGCCTCGTCGCCGGGTTCCGGTCCGTCGGCCAGCACCGCGAGCAGTTCGGCGCGCCCGCGTGCGGGTTCGCGGCTCCAGGTCTGAGCCAGCGCCGCCCGGGCGGCGCCCGCGTCGCGACCGCGCACGACCGCCAGCCAGTTCCGCCGCTCCGCTGGGCGCCCGTGCGTCCACACCCGGGGATCGTCATCGCCGGGGCGGAGCATGGGCCGCCAGCGCGGATGCAGTTCCGCGAGCCACCGGCCCCGCGTGCCGGTCAGCCGCAGCAGCGGATCACGCAGGGCGGGCTGGGTTCTGGCGGCCTCCAGCAGTTCGGCGCACAGCGCGTCGGGGACGCGTGGATCGCGGGCCCGCGCGGCCGCGAACCACTCCGCGAGCATCGGCGACGTACTCGCGACCAGCTCGCGCAGGCGCTGTGCCGCGGCACCGGACAGCAGCGGCCGATCGTCCGGTGCCGCGGGAGTGAGCGGTTCGGCATGTCCGGGCTCGGCCCCGCCGCGGTGGTACAGCTCCTGCAACATCACCGCGTCGAGCAGATTGCGGTCCGTGCCGGCGGGCCGCAGCGCCGCGGCGACCGCGTCCGCGAGTTGAGCCGGATCCAGGGTGCGCCGGGCGGTGCCCAGCAGCGCCACCGGCACGATCGGCGCCGCCGCGGCCGGCACCGCGGTACCGGGAGTCGGTGCGCCGAGCAGCGATTCGGGCTCCACATCGACGATCTCGCCGTTGGCGAGCGCCGCGATCGGCACCAGCCCGGCCGCCGTCCATTCGCCGACCACCGTCAGCGGATGTCCTCCCGACAGCCCGATCAGCCGCCACGGCACATCGACGCTCGCGGCGAGCGGCACCGCGGTACCGTCCGCTTCGGCCAACTGCCAGCGGCCGTCGCCGAAGGCGGGGCTCACCGCGGTCAGCAGCATCGGCCGGCTGCGCAGCCAGGGGTCGGCGCCCAGGGCCCGGGCATGATCGGCGAGTTGATCGGCGATGGTTCCGGAGTCGCAGACGATGGTGGTGAACGGCTGCGCGGCGGCGTGATGCGTGCCCCGGACCGCGCGCAGCGGTATCGCGGCCGGATGGAAATGCAGGTCTGCCTCGGCCATGGTCCCGGGAATCGGGGGGTCGCCGGCGAAACTCGCACTGCCGAAATTGTGCTCGATCACCTGCGCCCAACGTTGGGTGTACCGGCCGCGGAGCAGGGTGCGGCGGCTGAAGACCCGCTCCTCCTCGGTGACTCGCACGCCGAGGACCATCCAGTGGTCGCGGACCGCCGGTGTCTGGCTGCGGACCGCCTCGGCCCGGGCCGGATATCCGATGTGGGCACGGACCCCGGCGGCTTGCTCCGGCTCCAGTTCGTCGAGCCGGCGGTGGGCGCCGATCAGCAGGTGCAGCCGGGCGTACTCGCTGAGCAGGATGGCCGGCCACTGTTCGTTGCCGAGCATCCGGCGCGGGAGTTGCCGCAGCGCGGCGGCGACGCCCGGTGCCTGCGCGTCGACCATGCGCGCGGCCACCGCCTCCAGTGCCGGCGCCGAATGATCGGCCTGTGCCAGGCCGGTACGGCACTGATCGGCGAGCCAGGTCTCGAGATCCCGCAGCCCCGCGTCGACCCGCGCGCGCCGCTGATCGATCGTCGACTGCTTGATGCCACGTGCGCCCCGGCCGGCTTGGGTCCCCGGGCGAGCCGCGAGCCATTCGACCGCGAAATCGGCCGGTGCGCACGCTTCGTCGACGGCATCCCGCGACCGGAGCAGTAGTAGCGACAAGGCATGTTTGCAGGGAGATTTCCGGGACGGGCAGGAGCAGTGGAAACCCGGCCCGGACAGATCGACGACCGTCCGATACGGCTCGGTGCCGCCGCCGCGGCACAGACCCCACAGCGCACTGTCGTGGCGGCCGGTGCCGTGCCACGCGCCGGTCAGTGCGCGCGCCGCGTCGAGCGCCGCGCCATCCGACGCCAGGGCCAGGACATTGTCGACGGTGGCCGAGTGTGCCGCGGTCGCAGATCTGCTCACGTGTTCCCCCGTTCGTTCTGTTACCCCGGATTTGTACCCGACCCCACCGACACCGATCGGGCGTCGTGGCGTCGGGGGTCGGCGGTGCCTGCCCCACATGCCGGTCGATGATGGTCGCCGGAAAATTGCGGATCGAATCGTCGTGTCCCGGAACGCTATTCGAACTATCCGCCGACTTGTGCAAGATCTCTGGATCTGGCATTCTGATCTGTTCGGTTGAACCGAGCCACCTCTCCAGGGTGAAATCCGTGGAACTGCCCGGCCGGGACGGCCGAGGGGTGGCCATCGGACGGTTCGGCCGCCCGATGGCCATGCGCCCCGCCCGGGCCGGTTTCCGGTAGCGTTCGCCCCGACGCGTCGTGAGAAGCCAGGAGGGGTAGTGGGGCAAGGGGAGGGGGACGCACCGCGCCTGCGAGATCTGGTCTCGGCGCGGTTGCACGCGGATTCGTCGATCGGCCCGGATGTTGCCCACACGGTACTCACGGCGCTGGGGGAATCGGCGGAACCGGGGGGTGCGGCCCCGCAGCACGGACTGTTCTTGCGCGCCGTCCGGGTACGCGGATTTCGCGGTATCGGCCGGGAGTCGGTGTTGCGGATCGCACCGGGACCCGGATTGACTCTGGTCGTGGGCCGAAACGGCTCGGGCAAGTCGAGTTTCGCCGAGGCCGTCGAGGTGGCGCTCACGGGTGTGAACAGGCGCTGGGAAGGCAGATCGGCCGTCTGGCGCGCGGGCTGGCGGAACATGCACTGTGACAGCACCACTCGAATCACCGTGGATGTGGTCTCGGCGGGGACCGGGGAGTACTCGATCCGGCGGGAATGGGCGGACGGCGACGAGTTGTCCGGTGGTTCCTGGACCAGGCGGCGCGACGGCCGGGCCGCCGGGGAGTTCCAGGTCGGCGATTGGGAATCCGCCATGGAGCTCTACCGTCCCTTCCTGTCCTACAGCGAACTCGGCGCGGTCGCCGACGGCCGGCCGAGCGATCTGTTCGACGCACTGCACCGGCTGCTCGGACTCGATGACATCAGTGCCGCGCTCGATCGAACCCGGACGCGCCGAATCGAATTGGAGCGTGCGGCCAAGCAGTCCCGGGACGGGCGCCACACATTGCTGGCGGAACTGACCACCATCGCCGACGACCGCGCCGAACGTGTCGCCGCGCTGTTGCGTGCGGCCGTGCCCGAACTGGAGGAGATCGCGCGCGAACTCGCCGGTGTGCGTCACGACCCCGGAGGGGTGGCGGCACTGCAGGCGATCGCCCGGTTGGGCATTCCCACCACCGCGCAGGTCGAGGTCGCGGCCACCGCCGTCGAGCAGGCCACCGAGCGGCTGGTCGCCTCGACGACCGGAGATCCGGAATCCGAACTGCGCGTGGTGGATCTGCTTCGGCGCGCGGTCGAGCACTCGGGCACCGCGCCGGGCTGCCCGTGCCCGGTCTGCGGTCACGGGGCTCTGGACGAGGCCTGGCGACGTGAATCCACGGCACGGATCGCCGCCGCCGAACAGCGCGCGGTCGTGTTCACCACCGCGCGTGCCGATCTGGACGAGGCGGTCGCCGCGGCCCGCGCGCTCATCGAACCCGTTCCGGTGGAACTGGACTCGATGACGGCCGCGCCGAATATCGATCCCACCGAGGTGTACCGGGTCTGGGCGGCGTGGTCCACCCTGGCCGAGCGCGAACCGGCAGCGGCGGCTGCCCGGCTGCGCGCCACGCACGCCGAACTCGCTGCGCGACTGGAGGTGTTGCAGCGCGCGGTGCACAAGGAACTCGACCGCATCGACGCGGTGTGGACCCCGCTGGTGCCGCGGATCGCCGCCTGGTTGCACGAGGCGCGACTGGTCGCCGCGGCCGATCCGGAACTGCGGACGGTGCGCCGTGCGGAGGAATGGCTGAAATCGGCTGCCGCGGGGCTTCGGGACGAACGGATGGCGCCGCTGGCCGACCACGCCCGGCGCATCTGGGGTGGGCTGCGGCAGCGCAGCAATGTGGATCTGGGCGCCATCCGGCTGCAGGGCAATGCCGGTGCCAGCCGCAAGGTGCTGCTGGATGTCACGGTCGACGAGGCCGACGGCACGGCTCTGGGAGTGATGAGCCAGGGCGAATTGCACGCGCTGGGCCTCGCACTGTTCCTGCCCCGCGCCACCGTGGCCGAGAGCCCGTTCGGATTCGTCATGATCGACGATCCGGTGCAGGCGATGGATCCGGCCAAGGTCGACGGGCTGGCCCGGGTGCTGGCCGCGGTGGCACGCAGCGGCCGCCAGGTGGTGGTGTTCACCCACGATGAGCGGCTGTCCGAGGCGGTCCGCAGATTACGTTTGGACGCAACGGTTCTCGAGGTGCAACGTCGCGAGCGTTCCCAGGTCGAGGTGCGCGGGATCGAGGATCCGGTACGGCGCTATCTGGCCGACGCGCGCGCATTGGAGCGCACCCGCCAGTTGCCGCGCGCGATCGCGACCGAACTCGTCATCACCTGTTGCCGATCGGCCATCGAGGCCGCCGCGTTGGCCCGGTCCCGCCGCGAACTGCTCGCCGCCGGAATGGACCACCGGGAGGTGCAGGCGCGAGTCGATCGGGCTCGGACCACCTGGGAGACGGTCTCTTTGGCGATCTTCGGAGTGCCCGGCCGGGTCGACGACCTCAACGAACTGCTCGACCGTGAGGCGCCGTGGGCGCGCGCGGTGGTGCGTGACGCCGCCGCCGGCGCTCATATCCGGATCCGGCGCGGACCCGCCGAATTGATCGACGACACCAAGAGATTCGTGACATGGCTCGATCCGTGAGGCCGACGGTCACCGAACGCCTGAACGCGGCCGCGGACCTTCTCGACGGCACCGTGACCGATGCGGGCGGGCTGTGGTCGCGAGCGACGGTCTGGATTCTGCGGATCGCTCTGGAACAGGCCGTGGATGGGCTGTGGGCACGTATCTCTCCGCAACTGGCCCGCTGCAGCATGCGTGCGCAACTGCTGGCGCTGGAAACCTGCGCCGGCCCCGAACTCGCCGGCCGCGTCGCCGGATTGTGGGCGGTGTTGTCGCGGTCGGGTCACCATCTCGATTCCGAGCCCGCGCCCACCGTGGACGAGTTGCGCGACTGGTACGACGAGACGTCGCGGCTGGCCGGCGAACTCGATCGCCTCGGCCGGTCGGGCGTGCCGGCCGTCTTCGGTCGCGCCCCACGGAATCGGTCATCGGGATCGCACCGCTCGTCGGCCTCGAAACGGCGACAGCGATAATCGACCGATGGCCGACACCGTTACCGACCGTCCCGGCGACAGTGATCGGTGCCCGTGCGGAAGCGGGGAGCAGTTCGGCGGGTGTTGTGGTCCACGCCTGGACGACAGCAGTCCCGCGCCCACCGCCGAGGCTCTGATGCGCTCCCGATACACCGCCTTCGCCATCGGCGACCGTGACCATCTGCTGCGTAGCTGGCATCCGCGCACCCGTCCCCGGCACCTGAGTCTCGACCCGGACCAGCGGTGGTTGTCATTGCAGATCTTCGGTACCGAGGCGGGCGGATTGTTCGACGATGCCGGCACCGTCGAATTCCGGGCGATCTATCGCATACATGGCAGACGTGCCGTACTGACCGAGTGCAGCAGGTTTGCTCGTGTTAACGGCAGGTGGTTGTACGTCGATGGTGATATCGAATCGTAACGGACTATCCAGTGGTAGGAATCCATTGATCACTACGATGGCTGGCAACCGCTCTGGTTTTGAACTGATAGCGAAGGAGTTGCTGAAATTTTCCGCGAGCTGCGCTGGGGGGTCGTGCGGGCCCCGCTCTCAGTAGGGTCGCACCCATGGCGCGAATCGCGATCGAATATTGCACGCAATGCCGATGGCTGCTGCGGGCCGGCTGGGTGGCGCAGGAGCTGCTCAGCACCTTCGGCACGGACCTCGACGAAGTGGCCCTGAAGCCGGGAACCGGCGGAGTCTTCCGGATCACCGTGGATGACGAGCAGATCTGGGACCGCAAGGCGGACGAAGGTTTTCCCGATGTCGCCCGGCTCAAACAACGCGTGCGCGACCGTATCGACCCCGACCGCGACCTCGGCCACATCGACCGAGGATGACGCCGACATCATGATCTCGGACGTACTCTCGGTACAGGGAGTACGAGGAGGTGCGAAGTGAGCACTCAATTCTTCGAGGCGACCCCGGCCGAGGAAACTCTCGGCGCTGGACCTGTCGCCCACACGACCAGCGGAGCGGTTCGCGGATTCCGTACGGGATCCGTCCAGGCCTGGCGCAGCATCCCTTACGCGGCGGCCCCGGCGGGCCCCGCGCGGTTCGCGCGCCCGCGTCCGGCCGAGGCCTGGTCCGGAGTGCGTGATTGCACCGAATTCGGTGAGATAGCCCCGCAGACCATGGGCGATATGGTGCCCGTCGACTCGGGTCTGCGGATGGGCGAGGACTGCCTGTGGGTCAATGTGTGGGCCCCGGCGGCCGAGCCGGTGCAGCCCCGTCCGGTGATGGTGTGGTTGCACGGCGGCGCCTACTGCCTCGGTACCGCGGCCCAGACGATCTACGACGGTCGCCGGATGGTCGAGGCCGGCGATGTGGTCGTGGTGGCGGTCAACTACCGGCTGGGCGCGCTCGGCTTTCTCGATCTGTCGTCGCTGGGCGACGAATTCGTTCCCAATCTGGGCCTGCACGATCAGATCGCGGCACTGGAATGGGTGCGTGACAATGCCGCCGCGTTCGGCGGTGATCCGGGCAATGTGACCGTCTTCGGGGAATCCTCGGGCGCCGGTTGTGTGACCGCGCTGCTGACCTCGCCGCGGGCCGCGGGCCTGTTCCACCGCGCCATCGCCCAGAGTCCGCCGGCCACCACAGTTTTCGGGCCCGATCGGGCCGCCGGAGTGGCGAACCGTTTCATGGAACTGATGGACCTGCCGCCCGGACGCGCCGCCGAACTGCTGGAATGCCCGATCGAGCGGATCGTGGAGGCCGCGGGTGTGCTGCTCGACGAGGTGCCGATGCAGTCACCGGGCCGCCTCGCCGCCGCACCGGTGGTCGACGGTGATCTGCTGCCGACCTATCCCACCGATCGATACCAGCAGGGCCGTTCGCATCGGGTGCCGCTGATCATCGGCACCAACCGGGACGAGTCCTCGCTGTTCCGGCTGTTCCGCTCGCCGATCATGCCGGTCACGCCCGATGCGGTGAACGCCATGCTCAATGCCGTCGCCGGTGAGCATCCGGGGCTGTCGCACGAGCGGATCGCCGAGATCACCTCCGCCTATCCGGATCTGGCCAAGACCCGCGGTGCGCTGGCGATGTCCACCGACGCCGCGTTCCGGATGCCGGCGCACTGGGTCGCCGACGCGCACTCCCGGCACAGTCGCACCTGGATGTATCGCTTCGACCAGGCCACGCCGATGTTGAAGGCGGCGCGCGTCGGCGCGGGGCACGCCACCGAATTGCCTTATATCTTCGGCAATTTCGGTTCCTTCGACCACGATCCGACGTTCTGGCTCGGTGGCCGCAAGGCGGCGATGGAGGTGTCGGGCCGGATGATGCGGCGCTGGCTCGCGTTCGCCGAACACGGGGTGCCCGCGGCGCTGGACGGCTCCAAACACTGGCCGCCCTACCGTGAATCCACCCGCACCACCCTGGTCGTCGACACCACCGATCGCGTCGTCGACGATCCCGATCACGACCTGCACACCGCCTGGGGCGACGAGGCGGTCGGCTTCAGCTGAGCCGGATCACACGGCACTGGTCTGCGCGGCACGCTGTCCGAGTAGTACCGGCAGCCGGCTGTAGCCGTGCAGGGTGAACAGCGGGCGGCGTCTGGGGATGCCCGCGAGCACGAGATCGGGGAACCGCTCGAACAGCGCCCGCAGCGCGTGGGTGCCCTCCATCCGCGCCAGGCTGGCACCGAGGCAGACGTGAATACCGCTGGAGAAGGTCAGGTGTTCCTTGGCGTTGGCCCGGGTGACGTCGAAGCGATGCGGGTCGGTGAAGACGTCCGGATCGCGGTTGGCTCCCGCCAGCGACAGCACGACCGTGTTGCCCTTGCGGATGCGCACGCCCGCCAGCTCGGTGTCGTGACCGGCGATGCGCCCGGTGTTCTGCACCGGTGAGTCGAAGCGCAGCACCTCCTCGATCGCGTTCGGCCACAGTTCCGGATCGTCGCGCAGCCGGTGCAGTTGTTCGCGATGGTTCACCAGTTGTACGACACCATTGCTGATCAGGTTGACCGTGGTCTCGAAGCCGGCGCCCATCAACAGCGTCGCCGAGGCCTTGAGTTCCCGGTCGTCGAGATCACCCGAGGCGACCAGACCGGACAGGATGTCCTCGCCCGGTTCGCGGCGCAGCCGGGCGATGTGCGCGTCGAGATACCGGTCCATCTCCACGATGGCCTTCGACGCCGCTCGCGTGGTGGGCCAGCTGATCCCGATATCGAGCATGGGCGAGACGGCATCACCCCAGGCCAGGAAGTGCTTGCGGTCGGAGTCGGGGAAGCCGAGCATCTCGGAGATGATCGCGATGGGCACCTGTGCCGCGAAATCCGACACCAGATCGGCGGCGCCGCGTGGTGGCAGTGCGTCGAGCAGTTCGGACGTGACCGATTCGACGCGATCGCGCAGTCTCCTGATCGCGCGCGGTGTGAACGCCGATGCCACCGGTTTGCGCATCCGGGTGTGATCCGGCGGATCGATCACCAGCATCGACGGCGGCTGCACCGGATTCGGTGGCAGCTCCAGCCGGTCCAGCATCGGGCGCAGTGGAGTGGGGACGAACCCCTCGGCCGCCGCCACGCCGAAGCTGGTGTCGCGCAGGATCGTCCGGACGATTTCGTGGTCGGCACTGGCCCAGCCGACCGGTGAGAGCACCAACCGTCCGCTGGCGCGCAGCGATTCGAGCAGCGGTATCGGATCGTGCACCGCTTCGGGGCTCGACATCAACTGCGCGACGGGATCGCCCCGGCGGGCATAGGTCTTCAGGACGAGCCGTGGCGTGCCCTGTACCACCAACCATCGAAACCAGTGCTGCGGCTTCATCGCCATCCCCGTTCGTCGTCCGGTTTCCTGGTTCCAGACTACGGAGACGGCGCCGGGGCGAAAACGGCCCGCGGGTGGATCGTTCCGCCCTACCGGGGTAGGAGATCAGTTGCGCTGAACGGTCACCCGTTCGGACTCGATCCGCTGTGGTTGTTTCGCGGGATCGGCGGCGGTGACCTGCACCAGCGAGGCGCCGGCGGCGTAGACCGCGAGCAGTCCGTCGATCAGCTCGGCGGCGGTGTCCCAGCCGGTTGTCGACAGCACCCGGTCGCCCGGGCCGAAACCCTGCCGTTCGGCGGAGCCGCGGGCCGCGGCCAGCGTCTTCGCCACATCGGCGCCGTCGAGTGCGGGCCCCGCGCCGGCCGGGCGGAACTGGTCTCCGTGACCGCGAACCGAGGTCGCGAAATCGGTGATGCCGACCGGCAGATCGCGGACCGGGCCGCCCATGGGATCCAGTGACAGGGCCGCCACCTCCGGTATGTCGGTGGTCTCGTGCAGGCGGGCGGCCGCCACCAGTGCCAGTTCGGCGTCGGCATCGGCGTGCAGCACGACCTCGGTGCCGGCCCACCAGCAGCCCAGCAGGACCGCCGCGGTCTGCCAGTGCGCCGGGAGCAGGACCGCCACCCGGGCCCCGGGAGCCAGACCGAATTCGTCGCGAATCATGTTGCCGGTCTTGGCGGCCCAGTTCGCCAGGGTCAGGGCCGACAGCTCGATCCGGGCACCGGTGCTGTCGTCGTAATGCGTGATCCGGGGTGCCGCGGGCTCCCGGGCGAGGATCGGACCGAGCAGGGCATCGGTGAGGGTGTCGTTCAGTTCACGCATTTCGGTCCGTTCTGGCCGGCATCGATGGGAGGCGCGGGCGGTACCGGTGTCGGGGCGCCCGAGGTCTGGGAGGTTCCCGACAGATCGAACAGCGAGCCCGCGTCCGAGCCCGGACCAGAGTAGTCATCGGCGAGGACGACGCGGACCGCCCCCTCCGGCAGTTCCTGATCGGCTGTCACGGTGAGCCCGCCGAGCGCCTCGGCGACCGTCTTCGCCTTCGGATCGGAGGTGGATGTGGCGAGCACGCGGCTGCTACGCACCGGAGCTCCCGGCCAGTTCTCCACGGTCCCGGTGTGAAAACCCTTACCCGTCAGGGCCTGTGCCACCTGACCGGCCAGGCCCGCGGTGCTGCCCGCGTTGTAGACGTCGGTCGTGATCGTGTCCGGTGCCACGGCGTCGCCATCGCCGTGATCGCCGCCGCCGCTATCGCCGCTGTCGCCGACCGCCGCGGCGACGAACGACTTGACCGCCTTCGGATCCACCTTCACCACGGATTCGCCGTCGGAGGTGGTGGCGTTCAGGTTCTGCACCGGGATGGTCTCGAAGTTCACCTTGCCGCCCGACAGATCCTGCAACTGGTGCATGAAGGCCACCACATCCCAGTCCTTGTCCAGCACGATGGTCCGGCCCACGGCGTCGCTGAGCTCACGCAGCTTTCCGGGATTGGCGAGGATCCGGGCATTGAGCGCCTGGTTGACCAGTGCGGCCATGAACACCTGCTGCCGAACGATCCGATCCAGATCCCCGCGCTGCAGATCATGGCGCTGACGGACGAAACTCAATGCCTGGGGCCCGTCGAGCCGTTGCTCCCCGGCCGGAAAATCCGCGCCCGACAGCGGTTCGTCGACGGGATTGTTCAGGCATACCGGTACCCCGCCCACGGCATCGGTGAGCAGCACGAAGCCGAGCAGGCCCACCTCGGCGTAGTGGTCGACGGTGATGCCGGTGAGGTTGGCGACCGACTTGATCAGCGCCTGCCGGCCCGCCTGGGTGGACTTCTCCTCGATCTGGGAAGCCGACAACCCCTGTTCGGCAAGCTTCTCCCGGGCGGCCTCCTTGGTCGTACCATAGGCGGAATTGATCTTGCCCTTGCCGATTCCGGGGATGTCGACATAGGAGTCGCGTGGTATCGAGATCGCGGTCGCCGAACGGCCGTCGTTGGGCACCCGGATCAGCACGATGGTGTCGGTGTTGGTGCCCACCTCGTCCCCGGCGTGCAGCATGGCCCGCTCCTGGTCGCTGAGCGGATTGCCGTGCGCGTCGGTACGGCTGTCGATCCCGACCATCAGGATGTCGACCGCGCCGTCGTGGCCGCCGCCCAGGCCGAGATTGCCGATCCGCTCGATCCCCGAAACGAGGGAGTCCACGCTGTGCCAGCCGAACCCGGTCACGATGAAGACCACCGCGGCCGCGGCGACGGCGAGCAGGCGACCGGGCCGGTTCACCCGGGTGCCCACGGCCGGGCGTACGCCGCGGGCGCGCGGGACGCGACCGCCCGACAGCGGTGCACCGGTGCCGCGTGGCCGCGGCGACGATGCACTTCTGTTCTGCGGCACTCGGTATTCCTTTTCCACTTCGCGATCGACCCCCGTTCGGGAACTCGGCCACGCGGACGGATCCGGCAGGCGGCGTACGTGTGGGTTCCCGCTTTGGAGGCTAGTCAACCCCACCGCCCGTACCGCTGAACCGCTGTTGGCGCGGCGTGCCAGACTTGCCCGGGTGAGCCTCGTTTCTCAGTCCCGGATCGTGATCACCGGCGCCGGTGGGCAGCTCGGCCGCGCATTGGCGGATCGCGCCCCGGAAGCGGTCGCCCTGGGCCGTGCCGACCTCGACATCACCGACTCCGACGCCGTCGCGGCGGCGGTGCGATCCGGTGATGTCGTCCTCAATTGCGCCGCCTACACCGCGGTCGACGCCGCCGAGTCCGACCGGGCCGCGGCACGCGCCGGCAATGTGACCGGTCCCGGTATCCTCGCGGCGCGCTGCCGGGAGATCGGGGCCCGGCTGGTGCACATCTCCACCGACTACGTCTTCGACGGCACCGGCGAGCGCCCCTACGAACCGTCCGACCCGACCGGCCCCACCAGCGTGTACGGCAGCACCAAGCTGGCCGGTGAGCGGGCCGTGCTGCTGGCCGATCCGCGGGCCACGATCGTGCGGACCGCCTGGGTCTACACCGGTGACCGGGGTGATTTCGTGGCCACCATGCGCCGGCTGGAGGCCGAACGCGAGACGATATCGGTGGTCGAGGATCAGGTCGGATCACCCACCTATGCGCCCGATCTCGCCGCGGGATTGCTGGAACTCGTTGCCCAGCACAAGAATCCGGGTGTCGTGCACGCGACCGGCTCCGGTGCGGTGAGCCGGTTCGAGCTGGCGCGCGCGGTGTTCGCCGAACTCGGCGCCGATCCGGACCGGGTACGGCCGTGCGGCTCCGCCGATTTTCCGAGTCCCGCACGGCGACCGGCATATTCGGTGCTGTCGAATCGGTCCTGGGTCGCTGTCGGGCTCACCCCGCTGCGCGATTGGCGGGACGCGCTGTCGGACGCCCTGCTCCGGGTCGCACCCCGTTAGACGGTGGTGTTCGCGGCCCGGTGTGCGTCATTGCCGCCTCCGGGCGCCGACCCATTAAGCTGGCCTCCCGTGAGTGCTTCGGATTCAGTCCCCGCCGCGGACCCAACGCCTGTGCTGGCGGTCGTCACCGTGACCTACTCGCCGGGCGAACATCTCGGCCATTTCATCAGCACCCTGGCCACCGCGACCGATCGGAAACCGCAGGTGATCCTGGCGGACAACGGCTCCACCGACGGTTCGCCGGAGCTCGCCGCCGAAGCCGACGAGCACGTCACCCTGCTACGCACCGGCGGCAACATCGGCTACGGCGGTGCGATCAATCGCGCGGTCGCCGAGATCGATCCCGAGATCGAGTTCGTCATCATCGCCAATCCGGACGTGCGCTGGGGCACCGATGCGATCGACCAGCTGCTCGAGGCCGCGCGGCGCTGGCCGCGCGCCGGCGCCCTCGGCCCGCTGATCCACGAACCCGACGGCAGTATCTACCCCTCCGCCCGCCGGGTGCCGGGCCTGCTCGACGGTGCCGGCCACGCGGTATTGGGCGCGGTATGGCCGGGTAACCCGTGGACGCGCCGCTATCGCCAGGACAACGAGGACATCGCCGAGCGGACGGTGGGCTGGCTGTCGGGGTCTTGCCTGCTGGTCCGGCGGGCCGCCTTCGACAGCATCGACGGCTTCGACTCGCGCTACTTCATGTACATGGAGGACGTCGACTTCGGCGACCGGATGGGCCGGGCGGGCTGGCACAACGTCTTCGTGCCGACCGCGGATGTGACCCATGCCAAGGGGCACGCGGCCGGACGGCATCCGGAGACGATGTTGCCCGCGCACCACGCGTCCGCTTATCGTTTCCAGGCCGACCGTCATCCACACTGGTGGCAGGCACCGCTGCGCTGGGCGTTGCGCGCCGGACTTGCGATTCGCTGCAAAATTGCGGTTCGATCTGCGCTACGTGAACGCGATCGCGCCGCGCAACGATGATGCGTTGACCGAACGCCGAACAGAGGAAGACTCAATGCCGGACATTCGGGAGGGAGCGGGCGTGGATACCGCGACGGACGCCGTCATCCTGGTCGGTGGCCAGGGCACCCGGTTGCGCCCGCTGACCCTGTCGGCGCCGAAACCGATGCTCCCGGTCGCCGGTTTGCCGTTCCTGCACCACCTGCTGGCCCGGATCGCCGATGCCGGCATCACCCATGTGGTGCTGGGCACGTCGTTCCGGGCGGAGGTCTTCGAGGAGCATTTCGGTGACGGCGCCGAGATGGGCCTCGACATCGAATACGTCACCGAGACCGAGCCGCTGGGCACCGGTGGCGGTATCCGCAACGTGCTGCCGAAGCTGCGTGCCGACAACGTGATGGTGTTCAACGGCGACGTGCTGGGCGGCGCCGATCTGGGCGCGATCCTCGACACCCACGCCTCGACCCGTGCCGATGTGACCCTGCACCTGGTCCGGGTCAGCGACCCGCGCGCCTTCGGATGTGTGCCCACCGACGAGAACGGCCGGGTCACCGCCTTCCTGGAGAAGACCCAGGATCCGCCGACCGACCAGATCAACGCCGGTTGCTACGTCTTCCGCCGGCCCTACATCGAGAAGATCCCGGCCGGTCGCCCGGTCTCGGTCGAGCGGGAGGTCTTCCCGTCCCTGCTGGCCGAGGGCGCGCATGTGCAGGGGCACGTGGACGTCTCGTATTGGCGCGACATGGGTACCCCCGAGGACTTCGTCCGTGGTTCGGCGGATCTGGTCCGCGGTATCGCCCCGTCACCGGCGCTACCGGGCCAGCGCGGTGAGTCGCTGGTGCATTCCGGTGCGGGTGTCGCCCCGGGCGCGCTGCTGATCGGTGGCACGGTCGTCGGCCGTGGTGCCGAGGTGGGCGCCGGTGCGCGACTCGACGGTGCGGTGCTGTTCGACGGCGCTCGGGTCGAGGCCGGTGCGACGGTCGAGCGTTCGATCATCGGATTCGGCGCCCGTGTCGGTCCGCGCGCCCTGGTCCGCGATGCCGTGATCGGCGACGGTGCCAGCGTCGGCGCCCGCTGTGAACTGTTGCGCGGTGCGCGCATCTGGCCGGGTGTCGATCTGCCCGACGGCGGTATCCGCTTCTCGACCGACGTGTGAGCCACCTTCTTCATCGCTAACTTGTCTAGCGATGCTAGCATTTTCGTATGACGGTACAGGAACGCAAGGAGCGTGACCGCGCCCAGCGCCGCCAGGCGATCATCGACAGTGCGCGTGAACTGGCCGAATCCGACGGCTGGGATGCGGTGACGGTGCGCCGGCTCGCCGAGCGCATCGAATACAGCCAGCCCGTGCTCTACAGCCACTTCTCGGGAAAGCGGGCGATCGTCTCGGCAGTCGCCGAAGAGGGCATCGGTCAGCTGCTGGATGTCCTGCGCGCCGCCCGCGAGCAAGCCGACGGCCCCGCCGCCACAGAAGCCGTCGTCCGGGCCTATCTGCGATTCGCCGCCGAGAACGCCGCGCTCTACGACGCCATGTTCGTCCTGGATACCGAACTGCCCTTCGGCCCCGATGCGCCCCAGACGCTGCGGGACTGCTTCGAGGAGCTCGAGCGGCTGTTCCGCCCGCTCGTGCCCGAGGCCGAATCCGGGGCGTACACGGAGGTGTTCTGGAGCACGCTGCACGGGCTGGCGGCGCTGGACCGCAGTGATCGCCTCCGCCCGGACCTCCGGGAACAGCGCATGCAGGTCCTCATCCGCTGGGCCACCCGGAGCTGACGAGCCCGGCACGTCCGTGGCCCGCATCGCGAGCCGGTGTGGCCCTTGATTTCTCAGCCTTGCGTCGGCTGCCTCGCGACGGCCTCGGCGCTCGGTCCTACAGTGGTGATCATGGCGGATGCAGTGGTGGTCGGCTCGGGGCCCAACGGTCTGGCCGCGGCGGTGCTGCTGGCCCGCGCCGGGCTCGAAGTCGAGGTGTTCGAGGCCGCGGAGCACGTGGGTGGCGGCTGCCGTACCGCGGAATCGACCCTGCCCGGCTATCGCCATGACATCTGCGCCGGTGCGCATCCCATGGCATCGGCATCCCCGTTCTTCCGCGCCTTCGACCTGGCGGCCCACGATGTGGAACTTCTCGTTCCGGAGATCTCCTACGGGCATCCGCTCGATGGTGGCAGGGCGGCGCTGGCCTGGCGCGATCTGGAGCGCACCGTCGAGGGGCTCGGCCGGGACGGGCCGGTCTGGCGGCGGCTGTTCGAGCCGCTGGTGCGACGGTCGGACGCGGTGGTCGAGCTGGGGATGTCGGATCTGCGCGGCCTGCCTCGCGATCCGGTGACCGCCGCGCGCTTCGGGCGCCGGCTGGTGGAACAGTCGACACCGCT
The DNA here is from genome assembly GCF_040679495.1 of Nocardia sp. NPDC052254. Classification (NCBI taxonomy): domain Bacteria; kingdom Bacillati; phylum Actinomycetota; class Actinomycetes; order Mycobacteriales; family Nocardiaceae; genus Nocardia; species Nocardia sp. NPDC052254. The sequence goes on from NZ_JBFAUW010000007.1 coordinate 125,553, forward strand.
GTGGAACATGAGGTTTCGTGAGGAGGCCGCCGCGGCGCTGTTCACCGGCGTGAGCGCGCACGCCATCATTCCGCCCCGGGCCTTCGCCGCGGCGGGAGTGGCGTTGTTACTGGGCACCCTCGCCCATACCGGAGGCTGGCCCGTTCCGCGCGGTGGTAGTCAGGCGATCGTGGACGCGCTGGCCGCCGATATCCGGCGGCACGGAGGGCGTATCCACCTGGGGCATCGGGTGGACTCACTGGATGAGCTCGCGGGGGCTCGCGCCGTCCTGCTCGATACCGCGCCGACCGAACTGCTGCGGATCGCCAGGCTCCCCGCGGGCTATCGGAATCGACTGCAGCGCTATCGGTTCGGCGGTGCGGCCTGCAAAGTCGATTTCGCGCTGGCGGGCCCGGTACCCTGGCGGGCCACCGAGCTGGGGGCGGCGGGAACCGTCCATGTGGTCGGCACCCGTGCCGAGGCGGTGGCCGCGGAACGGGCGGTCGCCGCGGGCCGGCACGCGGCACAGCCTTACATGTTGGTGATCCAGCCGGGAGTGGTCGACGATTCCCGCGCGCCTGCCGGTGGGCACACCCTCTACACCTACGCGCATGTCCCCAACGGGTCCGATCGTGATGTCAGCGCCGAGATCATCGCCCAGATGCAACGTTTCGCTCCCGGCTTCCGCGATCTGATCCGGCACACCCACGTCCGGACGGCTGCGCAGATGTCCGGACACAATGCGAACTACGTCGGGGGCGACATCGCGGCCGGTGCGATGACCATGTGGCAGACGGTCTTTCGCCCGACACCGCGCTGGAACCCCTATGCCACCGCGCTGCCCGGCGTGTACCTGTGCTCCGCGGCGACCCCGCCCGGTCCGGGTGTGCACGGTATGTGCGGGATGCACGCGGCCACCCATGTACTGCGGGATCGGTTCGGCATCCGCACACCTGCGGCCGAGCTGCTGCACACCCCGGTCTGAATCGGATCCACGGCACGAGGGCGGCCGCCGGTGGGCGGGGGAACTCCGGGCTCGCGCGTCGTCGTGGCTAGGCGACCGCCTGCTTGCGGTACAGATCCGGCTCGATGTAGATGACCCGGGCGGCCGGCACCGCGGCGCGCACCCGCTCCTCGGCATCGTCGATGGCCGTCGCGATCTGGGCGATGTCCAGATCCGGCACGATCGCCACCTTGGCGGCAACCAGCATCTCCTCGGGGCCCAGGTATTGGGTGCGCAGATGGATCACCCGGTCGATACGGCTGCCGTCGACCAGGTTGGTGCGGATCGCCTCGTTCTCCGACGGCGTGGCGCCCTCGCCGATCAGCAGGCTCTGCATCTCCACGATCAGCACCACCGCGATGACGCCCAGCAGGACGCCGATGCCGAGGGTGCCGATGCCGTCCCAGACCGGATCTCCGGTCAGCACCGTGAGGAGCACCGCGCCGAGCGCGATCAGCAGACCGATCAGGGCACCGGTGTCCTCCAGCAGCACGACCGGCAGCTCGGGACTACGGGAATTGCGGATGAACCGCCACCAGCCCGCCCCTTGGCGCAGCGGCGAGGATTCCTTCATCGCGGTGCGGAAGCTGTATCCCTCGAGCACCGCCGCGATACCGAGGATGACGATCGCCACCACCGGTGAACTCAGGTGCTCGGGATGCTGGATCTTGTGTATGCCCTCGTAGATCGCGTACATCGAGCCCAGCGAGAACAACACCAGCGCCACGACGAAGGAGTAGAAGTAGCGGTTGCGCCCGTATCCGAACGGGTGCAGTTCGTCGGCTTCCTGTTCGGCGCGCTTCTGTCCGAGCAGCAGCAGGCCCTGATTGCCGGTGTCGGCCACCGAGTGCACCGCCTCGGCCAGCATCGATCCCGAGCCGGTGATCGCCGCGCCGACGAATTTCGCCACCGCGATACCGGCGTTCGCGGACAGCGCCGCGAGGATCGCCTTCTTACCGCCACCTGCAGACATGGTGTCGCCCCGGTCCTTTCGTTGCCGGCGCACGCCGGTAGATGTCCGATTTGTCGATCAATCTACTAGGCCCGGTACCGGTGACGTCGAGTCACTCACCGACGCAGGCGCAGAACAGCTGGGCCGGGCCGTCGACGGCGGCCGCCCGGATCTCGGTATCGGCGGCCGAGATCCACGCGGCACTGCCCGCGGTGATCGGCAACGCGGCACCGCCCTGGGACAGCCGCACGGTTCCGGCTGTCACCAGCATGATGCCGGGGCCGGTCCGCGGAATCTCCACGGGTTCGGCATCCGCGGCCAGCTCGAATCGGCGCAGCGCGAATTCCGGTGCGGGCGTGCGATATCGGAATGTGCCCGGGCCGACCGGCTCGGGCTCCACGATCGGCAGTCGCAGCGGTTCGAAGTCCAGCACGCGCAGCAGTTCCGGCACGTCGACGTGTTTGGGGGTGAGCCCACCGCGCAACACATTGTCGGAATTCGCCATGATCTCCACGCCGATACCGCGAAGGTACGCGTGCAGGCTGCCCGCGGCCAGGAACAACCCCTGTCCCGGTTCGAGCGTCAGCCGGTTGAGCAGCAGGGCCGCCAGCACGCCGGCATCACCGGGATAGGCCTCGGCCAGCTCCAGGGTGGTCTGCGCCTCGGCCGCGAACTCCTTGGCCTGGCGCGGAGATTCGGCGGGATCGACCTGTTTGAGATAGTGCACGCAGCCGTCGAGCACCTTCGGCAGCAGGGTGGCCAGCATGGCTTGTGGCAGGGTGATCCAGGTGGTGAACAGGGTGCGCAGGCCGTCGGCATCCGGTTGAGCGGCGAGTAGTTCGGCGTACTGCATCAACTCGGGCACGGCGAGCACATTGAGCAGATCCACCGTCCGGAGCGGATCGCGGAATCCGGCCAGTGCCTCGAATCGGTCCAGCGCCACCACCAGTTCGGGTTTGTGGCTGTCGTCGCGATAGTTGCGCATCGGTGAGTCCAGCGGAACCCGAGCGTGATTCTCCCGGTCGAATCCGTAGCGAGCCTGGTCGGCACTGGGGTGAGCCTGCAGCGACAGCGGTTCCTCGGCGGCGAGGATCTTCAGCAGGAACGGCAGCCGGCCACCGAATTCCGGTGCCACCGAACCCAATTCCCTATTGGGATCGGTCTCGAGTAGTTCCAGCAGAGACCTGGACTCACCGTCGGACAGGATCTTCGCGGGATCGGCGGGGTGGGCACCGAACCACAATTCGGCCTCGGGATGGGCCGAGGGGACCTCCCGACCGCACAGCTGAGCGAGTGCGGTGCGTGATCCCCAGGCGTAGGAGCGCAACGCACCAACGAGTTCGTGCACTAGTAGTGGCCCCCGTCGTAGTGGGCGGGCCGCCCGGCGGACGTGGGGCCGGCGAGCAGACGCAGATAGGCCGCGGCCATCTCCAGTCGCAACACCAGCACTGCCAATTGTTCGAGCTCGCTGCCCCGCCCGGCCACCGGTGACTGCGGTTCACCCGCACCGGCGTCGCGCGGCACGCTGGCCTCGGTACGCATCAGATCGACATCGACATTCACCAGATCGGCGTCCACGATGCCCGCACCCGCGCCGAAGACGGCAAGTCGCCGTCGCGCCGCGACCTGATCGGCGTCGGCGCTGAGCACGAACACCCGGGCCCGGTCCACCGGCGCCGGGCCGTCGAGCTGCTCGTCGTGGAACAGCGGATCGTAGCCGGGAGCGGTGACCTCGGCGGATTCGACGAGCCGCGCATTCGCGGCCACGGCCTCGGTGAGGTCGGCCGCGGTGGCGATCTGGCCGGCGGTCTGCAGCAGTACCTCGGCGCCGTGCTGAGCGACGACCGCGGCGGCGGGGGAGTCACCGGTGAGTACCAGACGCCGCTCGCGCATCCGCGCAGCGAGGGTCTTCGCTGGATTGTGGAAGACCTCGTTGTGCGGACCGTCGCGCAGGGCCTCGGCGTCGAGCACATCGGCGAGTACCTCGAGATCCGGTACCAGCGGGCCGATATGGCTGGGATCGATCGCCTGCAGCACCGCGACACCGACCGCGAGGAAGCGCAGGATCCGGTTGTGATCGAGCACCCGGACCCGTGGTGCCAAGATGGCCGCCCGCCCGGCGGCCGCGGCGCGCATCGGTCCTTCGTCGGGTGCGGCGACCACGACTTCGGCACCGCGGCGCAGCGCGCGATCCACGGCACCGGTCAGTCGCGGATCGGCGGAGTCGTCGCCCGCGACGACCACGACATCCAGCGAACCGACCCACTGCGGAATGGTGGTGGCGCCCACGATGGGCAATCCGGCGCGGTCGCCGAACGCGGCCTGTAGCAGTGTCGCCATGCGTGCTGCCCGGCCGGTGCCGGAGACGAGTACCAGACTGCGCGGCCGCAGGCCGTCGAGTCGTGCGAGTGCGCCCTCGGCGACGTCGGCGGCGGTGGCACGCACCTGTGCACCCCCGGAGGCGGCCGAGCGCAATATTCCACCGGAATCCGCAGCCTCCAACGAGGCGACGTCATCGAGATCGAGTACGGGTGTCCCTGCGATCATCGGGCGTTGCCACCTCCCCTCAATCGGGTCACCACGCCGGGTGAAGTCGTTGTCCCCGGGTGAATCCAAGCCCTGTGATTCCACTATTCCAGTCAGCCGCGCACGATGCTCAGAATCTCGGTCACGAGTGCGTCTACTTCCTCCTGCGAACGCGCCTCGACGTTGAGTCGCAGCAGCGGTTCGGTGTTGGACGCGCGCAGATTGAACCATGCGTCACCGGGCAGCCGCACGGTCACACCGTCGAGACGGTCCACCGATTGGGCGCGTCCCTCGAATGCCGTGACAACGGCCATGGTCCGGTCTTTCGCATCCGCCACTGTGGAGTTGATCTCTCCGGACGCGGCATATGTCGCATAGGAGGACGCGATCTCCGACATCGTCCGGTCCTCGCCACTCCCGTCGCTCCCGCCGCCGAGCGCGGCGAGGACGTGCAGGGCCGCGAGCATACCGGAGTCGGCACCCCAGAAATCGCGGAAGTAGTAGTGGGCGGAGTGTTCACCGCCGAAGATCGCACCCGTCGACGCCATCTGCTGCTTGATGAACGAATGCCCGACCCGGGTGCGTACCGGGGTGCCGCCGAGTTCGGTGACCAGCTCCGGTACGGCTTGGGAGGTGATCAGGTTGTGAATGATGGTCGCCCCGGGCTCCTTGGCGAGTTCGCGCTCGGCGACCAGTGCCGTCACCGCGGAGGGAGAGACCGGTTCGCCGCGCTCGTCGACCACGAAGCAGCGGTCGGCGTCACCGTCGAAGGCCAGACCGATGTCGGCTCCGGTCTCACGCACGTACTTCTGCAGGTCGACCAGATTCTTCGGGTCCAGCGGGTTGGCCTCGTGATTGGGGAACGAGCCGTCGAGTTCGAAGTAGAGGGGTTCGATCGTCAGTTGCGGTACGGCGCCGAGGACGGCCGGCACCGTGTGCCCGCCCATGCCGTTACCGGCGTCGACCGCGACTTTCAGTGGGCGGATGCCGCTGAGATCGACCAGTCCGCGCAGGAATTCGGCGTAGGCCTCGAGCAGATCCTCCTCGGTCGCGGTGCCGCGCGGCCCCGGTCCCGCGGGCACACCCTCGATCAATTCGCTCGCGATGGTCGCCAGGCCGGTGTCCTGACCCACGGGCAGGGCGTTGGCCTTGCACAGCTTGATGCCGTTGTAGCGGGCGGGATTGTGGCTGGCGGTGAACATGGCGCCCGGGCACCGCAGATGACCGGAGGCGAAATACAGCTGATCGGTGGAGGCGAGTCCGATGTGAACGACATCGAGGCCCTGGTCCAGAACGCCCTCGGCGAAGGCGGTGGCCAGCTCCGGAGAGGATTCGCGCATATCGTGACCGATGACGATGCGAGTGGCGGAATCACGCATCAGTCGCGCGAAGGACGCGCCGACATCGCGGACGAAGGCCGCGTCGATCTGCTCTCCGACAACCCCGCGAACGTCGTATGCCTTGACAACTGCGTGAACGGACTCGGCGGACCGGGCGACTGTCATGACCAACACCCTAATAGGACGTCCGCCTCGATCGGGCTTCAGGCCGGTCGCGGGTGTGCCGCCCGGGTGTGGCCTCAGTTCGGCGGATCCGGCAGCACCCGCAGGTGCCCGCGGCGGCCGGTGCGGCCGGGACGCTGCGGCCGGGACGGCGGCGGCGTGTAATCGGAATAGCCGGGCTGCTCGGGTTCCGGTGCGCGGCGGCGCATTCCGGCCTCGCGGACGGCCTCGGCCAGTGCGGTCAGATCATCGTCGTCCGGTGTGCTGGAGGAGAAGCCACCTTCGTGGCGGACCATCTCCCAGCCCTTGGGCGCGGTGATGCGGGATCCGTGGGTCTCACACAGATCCCAGGAGTGCGGCTCGGCGACGGTGGCAAGGGGGCCGACGACGGCGGTCGAGTCCGAGTAGACATAGGTGAGCGTCGCGACGGCCGGATTCTTGCAACCGGGGCGGCAGCAACGACGCATGGGAATCACGCCAAGCAGACTAACCCCCCAGGCCGTGTGTCGCAGACAGACACGCTGACTACAGTGTCGCCGCTCGTGGAGATCGGATCACCGACGCGCGATCGCGATGACTACTGTCGCAAATATGACCCGTTCGAAGAGGCGGCCGGTGACGAGCCGTTCGGTGGTGCGCCGTGGGCGCGGCGTGCGCGGACCGATGCTGCCGCCGTCGGCGCCCGCGCGCCGCACTCGCGGTCAGCAGTTCGACCGGCTGGTACTGGAGGCCTTCGCGCCGTTGGACGCCCGGTGGCACGACCGCCTGACCAAACTCGACATCGCGGTCGACGACGTCCCGAAGATCCGCCCCCTGCACCCGGATTCGGTCACCTGGCCCGACGAGGTCGTCGCCGATGGCCCGGTCCCGCTGTCCCGCCTGATCCCCGCCGGCATGGACCGGCACAACGCGGCCACCCGTGCCCGAGTGGTGTTGTTCCGCAAACCCCTCGAGCTCCGCGCCCACGATCCGGAAGACCTCCTGGACCTGTTGCGCGAGGTCCTGGTCCAGCAGATCGCCACCTACTTGGGCGTGGACCCGGAAATCATCGACCCGACGGGGGAATGACCCGCGAGCCGGATACAACGCTCGGCCCCGATATGGCGGTTACCCGATCCGAGGCCGGGACGTGCGGGTGAGTCCTCCGCGCGCCTCGCTCCGCCGAAGCGGAGCGAGGCGAACGGGGAACCGTGACAACAGATTTCGCGAGCACATGGGTAACTCACCGGGCACGCCCGGAACCTGACCGAGTTCCCTGCCGCCGCCCCGAGCCGCTGCCTACGCGGCTCTCACTCGTCCGCAGCGGCTCGGGGTGGCAGTTCAGCTGATGCCGCGCTTGAGGCGACGGCGTTCGCGTTCGGACAGGCCGCCCCAGATTCCGAAGCGTTCGTCGTGGGCGAGCGCGTATTCCAGGCACTCGTCACGAACCTCGCAACCCAGGCAGATCCGCTTGGCTTCCCTTGTGGAGCCGCCTTTTTCGGGAAAGAAGGCTTCCGGATCGGTTTGGGCGCACAACGCCCGCTCCTGCCACTGCTCTTCGATGGTGTCGAACATCGTATCGAAGTCGGTGACGATGAGACTCAGCTGCGGTGGCTCGGGTTTGCGTTGTGTGCGTGCCCATTGTCCGCCCTGCGGGGTTCTGTCGAGTTGCCCCGGTTCGGATGTCACCGTGCTGCCCCCCTCTCGTTCGTCGTTCCGGCCATCAGCGCAGTCGCCTGGTGCTGCGCATGCTGTGGAATCGGTTTGCGATACACCGCCCGGAATGCCCGACGGGGCCAGCTCCTCGGCCATCGCTCCGCCTCCTCACTGTGTGTTAGCGCAGAATGATTGTTCCGTCGGACCGAACGTGCCCTCCGACGGTCCCACACCGCGACGTAGTCCCGCGGACATCCCCGAGCTTGTCGTTCCGGTACGAACACCTGTTCGAAAACTGGTCTGCGCCATAAGCTCTCGCGCGGACCCGGAATGACATGTCTGTGATTAGACACGCCGGGCACAGCGATGGTCAAGCTGCCGACACAATTCCGTTACTATCCGTGACCGCCTTCGGCTCGGTTCGGTAACCCCCGAGTAGCAAATGACCAGCAAATACGCACTCGAACGAGCCCTTCCGGGCACCGCATAGGCTGTGCGGATGTGACTGGAGAACAAGCGGACATCGCGGCCGGTATCGCACGCGATGATGCGCATCCGCGCATTGCTGTGTTGGTCGGCGGAGTCGGCGGCGCGCGCTTCTTGCAAGGCGTGCGGGAACTGCTGCCGAACGCGGATGTAACGGCACTGGTGAACGTCGGCGATGACGTCTGGATGCATGGTTTACGAATCTGTCCCGACCTGGACACCTGCATGTACACGCTGGGTGGAGGCATCGATACCGAGCGCGGCTGGGGTCGGGTGGGAGAAACGTGGCACGCCAAGGAGGAACTGGCGAAATATCACGCCCAGCCCGATTGGTTCGGGCTCGGAGATCGCGATATCGCGACACATCTCGTACGTAGTGAAATGCTGCGCGCGGGATACCCGCTCTCGGCGGTAACCGAAGCGCTGTGCAACCGCTGGGAACCCGGCGTGAAACTTCTCCCGGCGACCGACGACAGATGTGAAACCCATGTAGTGATCAGTGAGCCGGACAACCCTGGCGAACGCCGCGCGATTCATTTCCAGGAGTGGTGGGTTCGGTACCGAGCAAACGTCGAGACCCATGGATTCGTCACAATCGGGGCGGAACAAGCCAAACCGGCACCCGGTGTGACCGAAATCATAGGACAGGCTGATGCGGTTCTACTCGCCCCGTCGAACCCCGTGGTGAGCATCGGTGCGATCCTCGCGGTGCCGGGTATCCGGGGTGCCCTGCGGACCACCTCGGCGAAGGTGGTGGGCCTCTCGCCGGTGATCGATGGAAAACCTTTGCGCGGCATGGCCGATGAGTGCCTCGAGGTGATCGGTGTGGAGACCTCCGCGGAGGCGATCGGTCGGCACTTCGGCGCCCGCTCGGACACCGGCATCCTCGACGGCTGGCTGATTCATTCCACCGATGAGGCCGAAGTGCCGGGGGTGGAGGTGCGCAGTGTGCCGCTGCTCATGACCGATCCGGCGGCGACCGCCGAAATGGTCCGTGCGGCACTGGATATCGCGGGGGTACCAGCGTGAGTGATCAGGAGCGGAGCACAACCATGGAGTACCCGGCACACGCGGCAGCGGAGCACGGCGTGAGCGAGCACGCCGGTGATCACGCGCCCGGCGGTGAGATCCGGATCATTCCCGTCCCGGGGCTGCCGGAGTTCCGGCCGGGTGACGATGTCGCGGAACACATTGCGGCACAGGCGCCCTGGCTCGCCGACGGTGATGTGCTGGTGGTGACGAGCAAGATCGTCGCCAAGGCGGAGGGGCGGATCGTCGCCGCGCCGCTGGATCCGGATGCGCGCGATGCGCTGCGCCGCGAACTGGTGGATGCCGAAGCGGTGCGGGTACTGGCGCGCAAGGGCCGCACGTTGATCACCGAGAACCGGATCGGGATCGTGCAGGCCGCCTCGGGAGTCGACGGCTCGAATGTCGAACAGGGCGAACTGGTTCTGCTGCCGGCCGATCCCGATGCGAGCGCGAAGGCCATCCGGTCCGAGCTCGCGCGGCGGCTGGGTGTCGAGGTCGGGGTGGTGATCACCGACACCATGGGCCGTGCCTGGCGGATCGGTCAGATCGATGCCGCAATCGGTGCCGCGGGTCTGCGTGTGGTGCACGACTATGCGGGTGCGGTCGACGGGCAGGGTAACGAACTGCAGGTCACCCAGGTGGCCGTGGCCGACGAACTCGCTGCCGCAGCAGATTTGGCGAAGGGCAAGCTCGGCGGGGTTCCGGTCGCGGTGGTGCGCGGGCTGGCCACGGTCGACGACGGCTCGACCGCGAAGGATCTACTGCGCGGTGGTGAGGAGGATCTGTTCTGGCTCGGTACCGCCGAAGCGATCGAGCGCGGGCGCCGGGAAGCGTTGCTGGTGCGGCGGTCGGTGCGACGTTTCGCCACGACACCGGTCGCGCCCGAACTGATCCGGGCGGCCGTCGCCGACGCGCTCACCGCGCCCGCACCCCATCACACCCACCCGGTGCGTTTCGTCTGGGTTCGCCGGCCGGAATTGCGCAGCAGGCTGCTGGATGCGATGGCCGCGCAATGGCGCGATGATCTGGGCGGTGACGGGCTGGCGCCGGAACGGGTGGAACGCCGGGTGGCGCGCGGGCGCATCCTGTTCGATGCACCCGAGGTGATCATCCCGTTCTGTGTACCCGACGGTGCGCACGACTATCCCGATCAGCGTCGCCGTGCGGCCGAGTCGACGATGTTCACCGTGGCGGTCGGTGCGGCGGTGCAGGGCCTGCTGGTGGCACTCGCGACCCGCGATGTCGGCAGCTGCTGGATCGGCTCGACCATCTTCGCGCCGGAGGTGACGCGCGAGGTGCTCGACCTCGCACCGGACTGGAATCCGCTCGGCGCCATAGCGGTCGGCTATCCGGAAGGGGAGCTGGAAGTGCGGGAGCCCCGGCCGGGCGGATTCGGGCTGATCGAGCTGTGAGCGCCGCATCGCTGCGTGCGTCGGCCACGGGACTGCTGGAAAGCTGGTCTCCCGCAACTCATCCGGAGCAGTCGATCCGGGAGGCGATGCTCGCGTTCCTGGGGTCGGCGCCGCGCGGCTGCCTACGCGAACACGTACCCGGCCATATCACCGCGTCGGCCGTGGTCTTCTCCGCCGACGAGCGGGAGGTGCTGCTGACACTGCATCCCCGGGTGGGCCGGTGGATTCAGCTGGGCGGACACTGCGAGTCCGATGACGAGACCGTCGTCGACGCCGCGCTGCGGGAGGCGACCGAGGAATCGGGGATCGCCGGGCTCACGGTGGAGCCGGGACTGTACGGCGCGCAGGCGCATCCGATCACTTGTTCGCTGGGCGTGCCCACGCGGCATCTGGACCTGCTGTTCAAGATCCGCGCGCCACGTGGTGCGGTCCCGGTGCGCAGTGCGGAATCGACTGATCTGCGCTGGTGGCCCGTGGATGCGCTGCCGGCCGATTCGGATGTGCTGTTGCACTGAGGTTCGGTTCGCGCGGCGGTGTGCCGAGTCGCCGTCGTGGTTCTACCCGGTCACGATGGGTTTACAAATCACTGCAGATGTATAGACAGCCGACAAATTGCGACATATTGTCCACGGTAGGAGTTATCCGCATCACAGTCGATGTGGCAGCTGTATCGAATGGAGACAACGATGTCGACCGAAGCCGGAGCTTCCAGCGGAGTACTCGACTCGGGATGGCGTGATCGCAAGCGTTACCTGTGGCTGTGGGGTCTGTTCGCCCCGACCGGGTTGTTCATCATCGGATTGCCGGCGGTGTGGGCACTGAACGAACTGGGCTGGCAGACCTTGGCGAGAGTGCCGTTCTGGCTCGGTCCGATCCTGATCTACATCGTGATCCCGGCCGCCGACCTGTTCTTCGGCGCCGACGGGGACAACCCGCCGGACGAGGTGATGGAGTACCTGGAGAACGATCGCTACTACCGCTACCTGACCTATATCTATCTGCCCTGCCAGTACGCCTCGCTGATCATGGCGTGCTACCTGATCACCGCGGGCAATCTGAGCTGGCTCGGCATCGACGGTGGTCTGGGGGTGGTCGACAAGATCGGACTGGCGCTGACCATCGGCATGATCGGCGGAATCGGGATCAACACCGCGCACGAACTGGGGCACAAGAAGGTGCATCTGGAGCGCTGGCTGTCGCGGATCGCACTGGCTCAGACCTGGTACGGGCATTTCTATATCGAGCACAACCGCGGCCATCACGTGCGGGTGGCGACACCCGAAGATCCGGCGAGTTCGCGGGTGGGGGAGACATTCTGGGCGTTCTGGCCTCGTACGGTGTGGGGCAGTCTGCGCTCGGCGTGGGGGCTGGAGCGCACGCGATTGGCTCGCCTCGGCAAGCGGCCTTGGACGCTGCGCAACGATGTGCTCGGTGCCTGGGCGATGTCGCTGGTGCTCTACGTCGTTCTGGTCGCCGTATTCGGTATCGGGTTGCTGCCGTATCTGATCCTGCAGGCGGTGGTCGGATTCAGTCTGCTCGAGGCGGTCAACTATCTGGAGCATTACGGGCTGCTGCGGCAGCGGACCGACCGTGGCCGGTACGAGCGACCGCTGCCGCGGCACAGCTGGAACAGCGACCACATCGTCACCAACATCTTTCTCTACCACCTGCAGCGGCACAGCGATCACCACGCTTACCCCACCCGCCGGTATCAAACCTTGCGCAGCTGGGACGGCGCGCCGAATCTGCCCAGCGGGTACGCCAGCATGATCCTGCTCGCCTACTTCCCCCCGCTGTGGCGCCGCGTCATGGACAAGCGTGTCATCGCCCACTACCAGGGTGATCTGAGCCTGGCGAATGTACACCCGCCCAAGCGATCCCGAGTCATGGCGCGGTACCAGGAGGCAGGGTGAGTGACAATCGCGTAGCGGCTCGGCCTGCCGATCGGGTGCGGGTGTCCCGCAGGTACCAGGAGGCAGGGTGAGTGACGATCGCGTAGCGGCTCGGCGTGCCGATCGGGTGCGGGTGTCCCGCAGATTTCAGGAGGTGGCGCCGTGAGCGCATTTCGTTGCCCTGTCTGCGATTACGTGTACGACGAGGCCAAAGGTGCTCCCCGCGAGGGTTTTCCGGCAGGAACGCCCTGGGATTCGGTACCCGATGACTGGTGCTGCCCGGACTGCGGGGTGCGGGAGAAGATCGATTTCGAGGAGGCAGGGTGAGTGACAATCGCGTAGCGGCTCGGCGTGCCGATCGGGTGCGGGTGTCCCGCGGATTTCAGGAGGCAGGGTGAGTGACGATCGCGTAGCGGCTCGGCGTGCCGATCGGGTGCGGGTGTCCCGCGGATTTCAGGAGGCAGGGTGAGTGACTTCCGTATCTATCAGTGCATCCAGTGTGGCTTCGAGTACGACGAGGAGCAGGGCTGGCCGGATGAGGGGATCGCGCCCGGTACGCGCTGGGACGATATCCCCGACGACTGGACCTGTCCGGACTGCGGCGCCGCGAAGGCCGACTTCTTCATGGTCGAGATCGAGCGTTCGTGAGTCGTTTTGACTGCGGAATCCACCCGTGACACCGTCAGCGGTATGCCGCGTAACGGTGCCCGGGTCCCGTATCAGGAGGCTGCCCGCAGCCTCCTGCGTAGCTCCGTACTCGACGCGATGCGCGAACTGCTCGTCGAGCGCGACTGGGTCAAGATCACGCTGGGGGATGTCGCCGCGCGCGCGGGGGTGAGCCGGCAGACGCTCTACAACGAGTTCGGCTCCCGGACGGGCCTGGCTCAGGCCTACACGGTGCGGCTCGCCGATCAGCTGGTCGACCATGTGGGAACCGCCATCGACGACAACGTCGGGGATGCGCGGTCGGCCTTCCGCGAAGGTCTGGCAAATTTCATTCTGGACAGCGCTGCCGATCCGCTGGTGCAGTCGCTCGTCGTCGGCGAGGCGAAACTGGATCTGCTGCGATTGATCACACTCGACGCCGGACCGCTCATCGAACACGCCGCCCAGCGATTGGCCGCCGCTTTCGAGCGGAGTTGGGTCGGCGCCTCGTCGTCCGAGGCAGATGTGCTGGCGCACGCGCTGGTGCGTATCGCGATCAGCTATATCCCCACCCCGGCGGCCGTCCATCGGGACGCCCCGGAGGAACTGAGCCGGCTGCTGTCGCCCTATGTGGAGGCAATCATCGCCGCTTCGGAGCGTCGCTGAACCGTTGTCGAATCATATTGTGACGTATAACGATTGGTCGTGAAGGCAGGCGGCGGATGCTGACCGGCCGCCGAGACCGCCGCCACGATGTGCGGACGATTCTACGGATGCTCCTCACCGCCCGTATCGCCCCGTCGAGCCTGTTAGCTCCAGGGATGCCACAGGCCGTGCGGCGGCCGCGGACCGCGGGGCCTCGGCACTGTCGGATGTAACGGTCGCCACCTTTGGCAAGTTCGATCCTGCGTAACAACCGGAAACTCGATACATATTTACCTGGAAGGAATCCGTTTCGTTTCTAGTGGAGCATGCGTGCAATCGGTCGGCAAACAGGCGGTCTCGGCAGATCTCAAACGGCATCTGTGGATGCTGGGATTGATAGCGCCCGGCTGTGCATTACTCCCGTCCCAGCTGGTCCTGCACACGGGTATGGCGGTGTTCTGGTGGATCGGTCCGATCATCGTGCTGGTCGCGATTCCGCTACTGGACTGGCTCGTCGGCGAGGACGGCTCCAACCCGCGCGACGAGGATTACGAGCGGCTCTCCCACGACCGGTATTACCGGTGGTGCACGTTCCTTTTCCTGCCGATCCAGCTGGCCGGGCTGATCATCGCCGCCTGCATGTGGGGCGGTCACGACCTCGGCGTTGTGGACAAGGTGGGCCTGGCGGCCACGCTCGGGCTGGTCAGCGGGATCGGTATCAATGCCGCGCACGAGCTCGGTCATCGGGTCGAGCGCCTGGAACGCTGGCTGGCCAAGCTGGCGCTCGCTCAGTCGGGGTATGGGCACTTCTTCGTCGAGCACAACAAGGGCCATCACGCCCGGGTCGCGACTCCAGATGATCCGGCCAGTGCCCGGATGGGGGAGTCGTTGTGGATGTTTCTGCCACGCAGCATCGTCGGCGGTTTCCGATCCGCGATCCGGCTCGAGCGCGATCGGCTGGCCCGCAAGGGGCTCGGCTGGTGGAACGTGCGCAACAACATTCTGCAGGCCTGGACGATGACGGCGGTGCTCTTCGGCGCCCTGGTGCTGATGTTCGGCCTGGGCGTGCTGCCGTATCTGCTGTTGCAGGCGGTGATCGGATTCGGGCTGTTGGAGACGGTCAACTACGTCGAGCACTACGGCTTGCTGCGCGGGCGACTGCCGGGCGGCCGGTGGGCGCGGTGTTCGCCGGCGGACAGCTGGAACTCCGATCGGCTGGTCACCAACATCTTCCTGTTCCACCTCCAGCGCCACAGTGACCACCACGCCAATCCCGGCCGGCGTTATCAGACGCTGCGCAGCACGCAAGAGGCGCCGCAGCTGCCCGCCGGATACGCCACGATGATCCTTTTGGCGGCCGTTCCGCCGCTGTGGCGCCGGGTGATGGATCCGAAGGTGCGGGCTCATTACGCCGGGGATCTGACCCGCGCCAACATCGCTCCGCGCAAGCGTGAACGCATTCTGGCCGCCTACGGGCTGGCGGGTTGATCGGGTACGGCTGGGTCCGCCACGACGTCGGCGCACACCGTACGCGCCGGAGCGACTAGCCTGAGTTGTCGTACCGACATCCACCGAGAGGCTGATCCAGGCGCATGACGACCTCAGAACTTTCCGCTAGCCCGACGCTGACTCCTGATGTCCGTAACGGCATCGACTACAAGGTGGCGGATCTGTCGCTGGCCGAGTTCGGCCGCAAGGAAATTCGACTCGCCGAACACGAGATGCCCGGGCTGATGGCGCTGCGCCGCGAATACGCGGAGGTGCAGCCGCTGAAGGGGGCGCGCATCTCCGGCTCGCTGCACATGACGGTGCAGACCGCGGTGCTGATCGAGACCCTGGTCGAGCTGGGTGCGCAGGTGCGGTGGGCATCGTGCAACATCTTCTCGACCCAGGATCATGCGGCCGCGGCCGTCGTGGTCGGCCCGCACGGCACCGTCGACGAGCCCAAGGGCACCCCGGTCTTCGCCTGGAAGGGCGAGAGCCTGGAGGAGTACTGGTGGGCGGCCGAACAGATGCTCACCTGGGCCGGCGAGCCCACGAACATGATCCTCGACGACGGCGGCGACGCCACCATGCTGGTGCTGCGTGGCGCGCAGTTCGAGAAGTCGGGCGTCGTTCCGCCCGAGGACGAGACGCATTCCACCGAGTACAAGGTGTTCTTGAACCTGCTGCGCGCGAGCCTCGAGGCGGCGCCGGGCAAGTGGACCGCGATCGCGGAATCCGTGCAGGGTGTCACCGAGGAGACCACCACCGGTGTGCTGCGGCTGTACCAGTTCGCCGCCGCGGGTGAGCTCTCCTTCCCGGCGATCAACGTCAACGACTCGGTCACCAAGTCCAAGTTCGACAACAAGTACGGCACCCGCCACTCGCTGATCGACGGCATCAACCGGGGCACCGATGTGCTGATCGGTGGCAAGAAGGTGCTGATCTGCGGTTACGGTGATGTCGGCAAGGGCTGTGCGGAATCGCTGGCCGGTCAGGGCGCGCGCGTCCAGGTCACCGAGATCGACCCGATCAACGCGCTGCAGGCGCTGATGGACGGCTTCGACGTGGTCACCGTGGGGCAGGCCATCGCCGACGCCGACATCGTGATCACCTCGACCGGTAACAAGGACATCATCGGCCTCGACGATATGAAGGCCATGAAGGACCAGGCGATCCTGGGCAACATCGGTCACTTCGACAACGAGATCGACATGGCCGGCCTGGAGAACTCCGGCGCCAGCCGCCTCAACATCAAGCCGCAGGTCGATCTGTGGACCTTCGGTGAGTCGGGTAAGTCGATCATCGTGCTGAGCGAGGGCCGGCTGCTGAACCTGGGCAACGCCACCGGCCACCCGTCGTTCGTGATGAGCAACAGCTTCTCCAACCAGGTCATCGCGCAGATCGAGCTGTGGACCAAGCCGGAGGAGTACGACAACGAGGTCTACCGCCTGCCCAAGGTGCTCGACGAGAAGGTCGCCCGCATCCACGTCGAGGCGCTGGGCGGCAACCTCACGAAGCTGACCAAGGATCAGGCCGAGTACATCGGTGTGGACGTCGAGGGCCCGTACAAGCCCGAGCACTACCGCTACTGAGGTCCGATGTCCGGCAGGACATTTCGATGTTCTGCCGGACCGGGATCTCCGACGGGCCGTTGGTCGGGCGCAGATCGTGCCCGGAGCGCATCGATGGGTGCCGCTGAGCGATTCGAGAGAGTTGACCAGCTCTGCCGTACCGCTGCCGCCGCCCCTGTCGACCGGCACGGGTGTCGCGGGCGGGTTCGGTCACCGTCGGCGCGGGTTCGAGGGGAGTGGCGCGGCGTCGCCGCTCCGGCTCCGAGAATCGCGGTGAGTAGCGGAGTCGCTGTCCTGGCGCGAAACGCGTTGGTGGGGTGCATGATCACCTTCCGGCGTGGGTGCACCCCGCCCATGGTGCGACGTCCGCCCGCTGTTCGCGTCGAGTCGTTCGACATGTGTGCGACCGACCGTCGACGATTTTCCGAACAGTCGCGACCGGGAGGCTGAACGACGTCCGGCGCAAGCCTGTAACCTGCACGCCATGGGTGCACTCATCGCAGTGGAGGGCCTCGACGGCGCCGGTAAACGGACCCTGATCGATGCCGTCGTCACGGAGCTGCGTGCGGGCGGGCGGCGGGTGGAAACACTCGCCTTCCCGCGCTACGGGCGGTCGGTGCACGCGGATCTGGCGGCCGAGGCGCTGCGCGGCCGCCACGGCGACGTGGCGGGCTCGGTGAACGCCATGGCGCTGTTGTTCGCGCTGGATCGCGCGGACGCCCGCGACGAGCTGTCGAAATTGTTGGTGGACAACGACATCGTGCTGCTGGATCGGTACGTGGCATCCAACGCCGCCTACAGTGCTGCCCGGATGGGCGAGGACGCCGATGGTGAAATGGTCTCCTGGGTAGCGGAATTGGAGTTCGCCCGGTTCGGGCTGCCCGTCCCCGACGTGCAGGTCCTGCT
This sequence comes from Nocardia sp. NPDC052254, assembly GCF_040679495.1. Taxonomy (NCBI): domain Bacteria; kingdom Bacillati; phylum Actinomycetota; class Actinomycetes; order Mycobacteriales; family Nocardiaceae; genus Nocardia; species Nocardia sp. NPDC052254. Next base: position 143,221 of record NZ_JBFAUW010000007.1, read on the forward strand.
GGACGTACCGGCCGAATTGGCGGCTGAACGCGCCCGGCGCCGAGGCGAACTCGACAGCGCTCGTGCCCTCGATGCGTACGAACGCGATATATCGCTGCAGGAACGCACCGCGGGGGTCTATCGTGTGTTGGCCGCATCGCACTGGCACGGCCCGTGGTGGGTCCATGCGCCGCAGGACGATCCGGCCCGACTCACTGCACGACTGTCGGATCCGATTGGCCGATAAGGTGGGATGAGCGCCGGTAATGTAACCAGTGTTGGCGTGGTTGCCCGTTCCGAGCCGGAGAGATGACAACATAGTAGTTATGAAGCCGAAGATTCTGGTCGTCGACGACGATATGGCGCTCGCGGAGATGCTCACGATCGTCTTGCGCGGCGAGGGTTTCGACCCACATGTCGTCGGTGACGGCACGCAGGCA
>NZ_JBFAUW010000007.1:143736-315721 GCF_040679495.1 Nocardia sp. NPDC052254
CGTCAGGTGTTCACCCGCGAGGTCCTGCTCGAGCAGGTGTGGGGCTACCGGCATGCCGCCGACACCCGCCTGGTGAACGTGCACGTGCAGCGATTGTGGGCCAAGGTCGAGAAGGATCCGGAGAACCCCGAGATCGTGCTGACGGTGCGCGGTGTCGGCTACAAGGCCGGACCGCCGTGATCGCTCGCCCCCTCGAGGCAGCGTTGTGACCGCTGGTTCCAGAAATCGCTTCGAGCGGTGGCTGGCGGCGGTCGTTGCCTGGTTCAGAGCGGTCGGTGAGTCGCTGGGGCACCTGTGGCGGCGGTCGCTGCAGTTGCGCGTGGTGGTATCCACGCTGACGCTGTCGCTGATCGTCATCACCATTCTCGGTGTCGTGCTGACCAGTCAGATCACCGATCGTCTCCTGGACGCGAAAGTCAATGCGGCCGTTGAGGAGATGACCCGTGCCCGGAATTCGGTCGAGACGCAGCTGACGGGCGTCTCGGATTCCAGTGCCCAGTCGGCGCGCCTGCAGGACGCGGTGAACGCACTGTCCACCGGCGGCAGCTCCTCGTCCTCGGCCGGTGGCGCCGGAACCTATACCGTGGCTCTGGCCATGGTCGGGGACGGACAGCAGGAGGTGACGGCCGGTCCGATCGGTGAGGTGCCGGCCGAACTGCGCCGTTTCGTGCAGCAGAACCAGGTCAGCTACCAGTTCGCCACGATCTCGGATCCGGGCGGTTATCACGGGCCGGTGCTGATCATCGGCAGTCCGAGCACCGAGGTGCCGACGCTCGAGGTCTATCTGGTCTTCCCGCTCAACAACGAGCAGCGCAGTCTGAGCCTGATGCGCGGCACCATGCTGATCGGCGGCATCGTCCTGCTGGTCCTGCTGGCGGCGATCACCGCGCTGGTGACCCGCCAGGTGGTGTTGCCGATTCGCTCGGCGGCACGGATCGCCAGCCGGTTCGCCGACGGCCGTCTCAAGGAGCGGATGCTGGTCCGCGGTGAGGACGATATGGCCAGACTCGCCATGTCGTTCAACGAGATGGCCGAGAGTTTGTCGAATCAGATCACCCAACTCGAGGAATTCGGCAATCTGCAACGGAGATTCACCTCCGATGTCAGCCATGAGTTGCGGACCCCGTTGACCACCGTGCGCATGGCCGCCGATCTGATCCACGGCTCCAGCGACGAACTCGACCCCGCCCTGGCACGCAGCGCCGAACTGCTGGTGACCGAGCTGGACCGATTCGAGGGGCTGCTCAACGATCTGCTCGAGATCAGCCGTCACGACGCGGGTGTCGCCGAACTGCAGGTCGAATCGCTGGATGTGCGCATGTGCGCGCGGGCGGCGGTCTCGACGGTGCGGCATCTGGCCAAGGAATCGAGCTGTGAGCTGGTCGTCGATCTGCCGGACGAGCCGTTGGTGGCCGAGGTCGATCCGCGGCGGGTGGAGCGCGTCCTGCGCAATCTGCTCGCCAACGCCATCGACCACAGTGAGGGCAAACCGGTATTGATCCGGATGCGCGGCGATGTGGATGCCAATGCCGTCGCGATGGTGGTGCGAGATCAGGGTGTGGGATTGCGTCCCGGTGAGGAGAAGCTGGTCTTCAACCGCTTCTGGCGGTCGGACCCGTCGCGGATGCGCCGATCGGGTGGCACCGGTCTGGGCCTGTCGATCAGTGTCGAGGACGCGAATCTGCACGATGGCCGGCTCGAGGCTTGGGGTGAACCCGGTGCGGGCGCGAGTTTCCGGCTGACTCTGCCGTTGATCCGTGGTCGCAAGCTCGGCCAGAGCCCGCTGTCGCTGGAACCGCCCAAGCGGCGGCTGGCCGAGCTACCGGCGGAGCCCGCGCCCGCACCGGCCGACGAGGCACCCGAGACCGATGGGGCGGCGGATGCCACCGACGGCCCCGGTACCGTCGATGCCGAAGCCGGTGCCGAGCCGCCGGCCGGGACGACACCGGGGGAGGAATCGGCCGGCCCACCGCATCCGTCGGATGCGGACGCGTCGGCCGAAGCGTCGTCACCGGACGGACCAGACGAGGCTGCCGGGAGCACGGACGAGACCGCGTCCGCCGATGAACCCGCCCATAAAGAGGACATCAACCCATGAACCGCACCCGTCTGGCGACGATGCTCGGTGCGCTGTTCGGCTGCGTCCTGCTCGTCGCCGGCTGCGCCAACCTGCCGGACTCCTCGGCGCCGCAGGCCCTCGGCACGATCAACCGCGAACCGACGTCCACCGGCCCGCATCCGCCGGTCCACGGGCGGGATCCGGATCTGCTGCTGCACGACTTCATGGAGGCCACCGCCGATCCCGCCGACAATCACCAGACCGCACGGCAGTACCTCACCCCGGATACTTCGCAGACCTGGGACGACTCTGCCCAGACCATCATCGTCGACAAACCGGACACCTTGCGGGAATCGAGGACCGAGGACACCGCGACCTATCGGGTCCGCGCGCGAAAGCTCGGTGAACTGGCCGCCGACGGGTCGTTCCGCGCTCAGGACAACACCTACGACACCAGAATCGAAATGACGAAGGTCGGCGACGACTGGCGGATCAACCAGCTGGAGCCCGGTGTGGTGGTCGACAGCAGTGCCTTCCACAAGTCCTATCACCGGTATTCGCTGTATTTCTCCAATGGACCCGGCACCACCATGGTTCCCGACCTGCGCTGGATCGCGGTCGGCAAGGAGCAGCTCGCGCAGCGTCTGACGTCGTTGCTGGTCGAAGGGCCCCGCGAGGGGCTCGCACCGGCTGTGCGCAATGTGCTGGCCGATCCGGTGAGCCTGTCCGACGACATCACCAAGGCCAATGGCGCGACCGACAATGTCGGTGTCGGTCTCGGCGGCATCCGGATGGATTTCGCCGGTGCTTCGGCGCTGGATCCGCACAGTCGGGAACTGTTGGCGGCCCAGGTGGTGCTGACCCTGGCCGGCGCGGGCATTCTCGGGCCTTATGTGCTGCTCGCCGACGGTAAGCCGCTCGACGAACGCTATGCCGGTAACGGCTGGACGTTGGAAGATGTGAGCGCGCTGAATCCAGGGGTCCGCCCCGAAGATCGCGTCGGGCTGCACGCTTTACGGGACGGCGCGCTGGTCAAGGTGGATTCCGCCAAGGGAAAGATCGACCCCACTCCGGGCTATTTCGGCTCGGTGCACAATCTGCGCGCGGCCGGTCTGTCCGAGGACGGGCAACTGGTCGCCGCGGTGGCCGACAGCGGCGAGCCGGCACCCGCCCCGAAGCAGACCCTGGTGCTCGGCAGCTACGACGGCGCCACCACGTTCTCGGTCGTCCAGGGCGACACCTTCACCAGGCCGTCGTGGACCGCCGACGGCGGCGCGGTGTGGACGGTGATCGACGGCAACAGGGTGGTGCGGGTCGTGCACGATCGGGGCACCGGCAATGTCTCGATGCAGAATGTCGACAGTTCCTCGCTCACCGTGGCCGAGCCCAACAGCGCGGATTCGGTACCGCGCCTGCCCATCACGGATCTGCGGATATCCCGCGACGGTGCCCGTGCGGCGATCATCGCCGGAGGCAAGGTGTATCAGGCGGTCGTGGTCGCCGCGCCGGACGGCAAATACTCTCTGGTCTCGCCGCAGCCGGTCGCGGTCGATTCCGTCATGATGGCGGTGTCGATCGATTGGTCGACGCCCGACATGCTGGTGATCGGGCGGGAAGGCGATGTGCCACCGGTGGATTCGGTCTACGTCGACGGTTCGGATCTGACGGCGCTGTCGAGTCAGAACCTCACGCCATCGGTGCGGGTGGTGAGTGCCGCTCCCGATACGTTGTACGTCGCGGACTCACGTGCGGTGATGCGGCTGCAATCCGACGGTCCGTCCACCGACCGGTTCTGGCGCGAGGTGCCGGGACTGGGTGCGAACGCCGTACCGGTGTTTCCGGGCTGACCGCTCCCTCGTGAAGTTCCGTGCTCGCCGGCGGGTGGGGTGTGTGCCGTCCGCGGGCCGAGTTCTCGTTCGATGTCGGTGCCCTCGGTGACACTGGCCCGATGCGGATGCTGCTGGAATTGATCCTGCCGCAGTACTGCGGGGGATGCGGATCGGCGGGGACGGGTTGGTGCGTGCGGTGCGCCGGGACGCTCGCGGCGGCGCCGGTGCGGATCCGGCCGCGTGCCGATCCCGGAGTGCCCTGCTGGGCGCTCGGTCCTTACGCCGGCCCACCGCGCCGGGCGGTGCTGGCGGTGAAGGAGTCCGGTCGCCGTGATCTGGCCGCTCCGCTGGGGCTCGCCCTGGCCCGGGGGATAGGCAGATTGCGCGCGCCCGGCCGTCCACTCGTCCTCGTGCCCGCGCCCAGCCGGCGCGTGGCGGCCCGTCGTCGCGGCGGTGATCCGGTGCTGCGGACGGCGCGGGTGGCGGCCGGGTGGCTGACCGATTGCCACCTCGCACCGGTGCTCGCGGCTCGTGGTGAGGTGCGCGACTCGGTCGGTTTGGGTGCCGCGGCGCGCCGGTCGAATCTGGATGGCGGGATCATCGGGCGAATACCACCGTCTTCCGCCTTGCGAACCTGCGCGGATGCCGACATCGTGCTGGTGGACGATGTACTCACCACCGGGGCGACGGCCGCTGAATCGGTCCGGACATTGGCCGCGCAAGGGGTGCGGGTGCGCGCGGTGATGGTGACGTGTGCCGCTTGAGTCGGAGAAATTTGCGTGAACAGTGGCGGACGGATCGTCGGCGTAATAGCGTTGCTGACAGAGCGATCTGACACCCGATCCAAGAGGTTGGAGGTGCAACTCGGACGACCTCGTGCCGAGCATCCCGGCGTGAACAGCGGACCACGGGTGGCCAGGCCGCGAGCCCTCCCACCGGTTCCTCACATCCCGGTTCGCCGCCCGGCACGATTGATTCCCGCCGCACATGCATCGGTTGTGCGGCCATATCCGGGAGGTACGCGTGACGACTTCACGACCTTCAGTGAAAGAACCAGAGCCCTCGACCGTTACGGGCACCCAGATGGGTTCCGGTGAACTGAACGGAGCCGAACAAACCATCTCCGATGTGCCCCGCACCCCCGACGCGGACGTCGTGGTGAAGGGCCGCAACGTCGAGGTCCCCGATCATTTCCGCGTTCACGTAGCGGACCGGCTCTCCCGGCTGGAACGCTTCGACCCCTCGATCTACCTCTTCGACGTGGAGCTGTTCCACGAACGAAATCGCCGCCAGCGCAAGAACTGTCAGCGGGTGGAGATCACCGTGCGAGGTAAAGGCCCGGTGGTCCGGGCGGAGGCCTGCGCCGACAGTTTCTACGGCGCGCTGGAGCAAGCGGTGGCGAAACTCGAATCCCGATTGCGGCGCAGCAAGGATCGCCGCCGGGTGCACTACGGCGAGAAGACCCCGCTCTCGGTGGCCGAGGCGACGGCCACGCTGATCGATGATGCGGCGAGTCCCGACGGTTCCGAATCCGCCGATGGTTCCGCCGACGCCGAATACGCGGGGCCGGGGCATATCGTGCGCACCAAGGTGCACTCCGGGACGCCGATCTCGGTGGACGACGCGCTCTATCAGATGGAGTTGGTCGGCCACGATTTCTTCCTCTTCCAGGATCGGGAGACCGACCGCCCCTCGGTGGTGTACCGCCGGCACGCTTTCGACTACGGGTTGATCAGACTCGCGTAACCGACGACGGATCATCGAGTGACCGATGACGGCCGGGACCCACGGGGTCCCGGCCGTATTCCGTTCCGAGGCAATTTACTGTGACACCTTGTATCGGAATTTTCCTGACCTTAGAGTCGGTTCCATGACTTCCCAGCGTTCTCGTCGTGCCGTCGTCGTCGCCGGTGCCCGCACTCCCTTCCTGCGCGCCTTCACCGACTACACCCGGATGGACACCATCGACCTGGGCGCCGCGGCCGTGGCCGGTCTGCTGGAACGCACCGGCTTGCCGAAGGATCGGGTGCAGGCGATGGTGTGGGGTGGAGTGATCCTGCCGAGCGCGGCGCCCAACATCGCCCGCGAGATCGCCCTGGATCTCGGTCTGGATCACGGCTGTGAGGGCTATACGGTGACCCGCGCATGTGCGTCGGGCCTGCAGGCCGTCACCTCCGCGGCCGCGGCCATCGAACGTGGGGAGTACGACATCATGATCGCCGGCGGCAGCGATTCGACGAGTAATGCCGAGGTGAAACTGCCACAGAAACTCGTGCACGCGGGCGCCCCGCTGGCACTGGGCAAGCCCAAGCCGAAGGACTATCTGTCGGCGGTTGCGCAGTTGGCGCCGTTCACCGATCTGCTGCCGCGGCGGCCGCGGATCGCGGAGCGCACCACCGGTGAGGTGATGGGTGAATCGGCGGAGAAGATGGCGCGGATCCATGGCATCACCCGTGCCGAGCAGGATGCCTTCGCGGTGCGCTCGCATCATCGCGCGGCGGCGGCAATCGAATCCGGGCGTTTCGACCGGGAGGTCCTGACGGTCCGAACCCCGGCGGGCAAGACGATCGAACGAGACGGGCTGGTGCGCGCGAACACCAGTGTGGACAAGCTCGCGACACTGGCACCGGCCTTCGAATCCGGCGGCACGGTCACCGCCGGAAATGCCAGCCCGCTCACCGATGGTGCCGCGGCGGTGCTGCTGATGAGCGAGGACAAGGCCCGCGAACTGGGGCTGACGCCGCTGGCGGCCATCCGATCCTGGAGTTTCGTCAGCGTGGATCCCGCCGATCAGGTACTGATCGGCCCGGCGATCTCGATGCCGCGTGCGCTGGACAAGGCCGGAATGTCGTTGTCCGATATCGACTTCGTGGATATCCACGAGGCCTTCGCGGCACAGACGTTGTCGGTGGTCTCCGCACTCGGCAGTGACACGTGGGCGAAGTCCCGGCTGGACCGCGACCAGGCTGTCGGCGAGATCGATCCCGGCATCCTCAATGTGCACGGCGGCTCGGTATCGCTGGGCCATCCCTTCGGCGCAACAGGCGCCCGCATGGTGACGACCATGGCCAACGAATTGGCACTGACGGGCAAGAACACCGCACTCCTGGGAATCTGTGCCGCAGGAGGACACGGCGCTTCCGCGGTCCTCGAACGGGTGTAGTACCAGGCTCGGAGAGGCGGCCGGGCTAGTACCTCTCCCAGTGGATCGCGTCCTCGAGCGGTCGCCGGTCGCGCCATCCGAAGCGTTCGAGATCCGGGGTCTGCTGGAATTCGTGTACCGGACCGACACAGAGCCACGCCACCGGCCGGATGCCGGGCGGCAGGTCGATGAGTTCGGTGAGGAACGGGGCGTCGTAGAAACTCACCCAGCCCACGCCCACCCCCTCGGAGGTGGCCGCGAGCCACAGGTTCTGGATCGCGAGAATCGTGGAGTACAAACCGGTTTCGGGTACCGTCGCACGCCCCAGGATTTGCGGGCCGCCGCGGCTGTCGTCGTGGGTGACGACGATGCCGGTCCCGCTCTCGGTGATTCCCTCGATCTTGATCGGCTCGAAGGTGGCTGCCCGCTCGGGCGGGAGCGAATCATGGAATTCGACGCGCTTGTCGGCGACGTGCGCGGCGAACCGGGTGAGGGTTTCCCGGTTGCGGACGACGATGAAGTCCCACGGCTGCGAATTGCCCACACTGGGTGCGCGATGGGCGGCGTCGAGGATGCGGAGCAGGGTCGCATCGTCGACGAGTTCGCCGGTGTATTCGGCGCGCACATCGCGGCGCTGCCGGATCACGTCGTAGATGCTGGGTTCTGGCACTGACACGTATTCAGTGAACCAGCTCCGGTCGATTCTCATGGCAAAGGGGCTCCCCGGAAATCGGGGAGCCCCTCTGCGAGATGTTCGAGTGCCCGTTGCGGTGCTCGGAATCAGGCGGCCGAGCCCACGGCCTGGCGGCGTTCGGCGACGCGCCGCTTGCCCTCGCGCAGCGCGGTGCGCAGGCCCCGGCGCCGTCCGGTTGCGGGGTCGACGGTGCCCACACCGCCGAAAGCGCGCTCGGATTTGGTTTCGGGAGCATCGTCGGTACCGCGCCGCAGATACTTGTTGGGCAGCGACAGTTTCATGATGGTGCGCCACGACTTGGCGTACTGCACCGGCAGTGAGCCGGTGGTGTAGGGCAGATCGTATTTGTCGCACATTTCGCGCACCCGCACCGCGATGGCGCGATAGTGGTTACTGGGCAGATCCGGGAACAGGTGGTGCTCGATCTGATGCGAGAGGTTGCCGGTCATGAAATGCATGACCGCGCCGCCGCTGATGTTGGCGCTGCCCAGCATCTGCCGCAGATACCACTCGCCCTGGGTCTCGTTGTCCACATCGCCCTTGGTGAACTTCTCGGCACCGTCGGGGAAGTGGCCGCAGAAGATCACCGCATTGGTCCAGATATTGCGGACGACATTGGCGGTGACATTGGCGGTGAGTGTCGACAGGAAGGCCGGACCGGTCAGCAGGGGGAAGATCAGATAATCCTTGGCGGCCTGCTTGCCGACCTTCTTCAGCACGACACGGCGGTCGTGCTCGAATTGCAGCCGCTCCGGCGAACCGGCGGCCCACTTCTTCTTTGCCACCTTGCCCAGCTCCAAATGCTGGATGGCCACGCCGTATTCGAAGAACATCTGCAACAGCAGGTTGTAGACCGGCTGACCGAGATAGAACGGTGACCACCGCTGATCGCGGGTGACGCGCAGCAGGCCGTAGCCGATGTCGTCGTCCATACCCAGCACATTGGTGTACTTGTGGTGCAGGTAGTTGTGCGTGATCTTCCAGTGCTCGGACGGGCCGGCGTTGTCCCATTCCCAGTTGGACGAGTGGATTTCCGGATCGTTCATCCAGTCCCACTGGCCGTGCATGACATTGTGGCCGATCTCCATGTTCTCGATGATCTTTGCCGCCGAGAGCATTGCGGTACCGGCCAGCCAGGCGGGCGGCAGGAAGCTGGCGAACAGCACCCCGCGGCCACCGATCTCGAGCACACGCTGCAGCCGGATCACATTGCGGATGTAGCGGGCATCGCGGGCACCCCGGGACGACTCGATTTCACGGCGGATCGCGTCCAGCTCCGCACCGATCGCCTCTACGTCCTCCGGGGTGAGGTGCGCATATTCCTTGACATCCGAGATCGCCATGGTGGTTACACTACCGTAAGTTACGGTTCCGTAGGTTGTCTCCGTATCGGATTACAACTGTGGCGTATCCCGCATTGTGATCGTGCCCTACATCTGCTTAAGTTAGTCGCTTTCGTCGTTGCCGCAACCGGAAGCGAACCGTCGCTCCTTCGCGCAGCGCGCGGCGTCGCAGGAGCTGCTTCTCTGCTCGCGCCTTTTCCTGGAGTACGACCCTGGCCTCGCGCAGTGCTTCCTTTTCCTGCCGGGCCTTCTCTCGCAATGCGGCTTTCGCCTCGACCAGTGCCGAACGCAATCCCTGCCGGTGTCCGGTCAGCGGATCCACGCCGGATGACGGCTCGTCGGAAAGACTCGTCGAGGCCAGCGTCAGGAGTGAGAATTTCCGCTCGGAAGAGGTCTCCGGTGCGTCATCGGAGGTGCGCCGCAGGAACCGATCCGGCAGTGCGAGTTTGTGAATCGTTCGAAACGCCAGCAGGTATTGCCGACCGAGTGATCCGGTGGTGTAGGGCAGGTCGTATTTGTCGCACAACTGCCGGACCTGTTCGGAGATCTCCGGATACCGATTGCTCGGAATGTCCGGGAACAGGTGATGCTCGATCTGGTAGCAGAGATTGCCGCTCATGAACGCCATCGCCGGACCGGCCTGGAAGTTGGCACTGCCGAGCATCTGCCGCAGATACCATTCCGCCCGGGTCTCGTCGGCGAATTGCTCCTCGGTGAACTTCTCCGCACCATCGGGGAAATGGCCGCAGAAGATCACCGCGTATGCCCACAGATTGCGGATCAGATTCGCGGTGGCATTCGCCTTGAGCGTCTGCTTCCAGCCCGGCCCCGACAACAGGGGGAAGACCACGAAATCCTTGGCCACTTGGCGCCCGGCCTTGCGGAAGAACTGTCGATTGGGCTCGGACAGCAGCTCGGAACCCGGCACACCGGTCTGCAACTTCTCGATCTTCAGATCGTGCAGCGCGATACCCCACTCGAACAGTGCCGCCAGGATCAGATTGCCCACCGGCTGCGCGAGATTGATCGGCTTCCACTCTTCGTCGCGGGTCATGCGCAGGATGCCGAAGCCCACATCGTCGTCCATGCCGACGATGTTGGTGTAGGTGTGATGGGAGAAGTTGTGCGCGCGCTTCCACTGCCCGGAGGTGCCCGTCATATCCCACTCCCAGCTGGTGGAGTGGATCTCCGGGTCGTTCATCCAGTCCCACTGGCCGTGGCTGATGTTGTGGCCGAGCTCCATGTTCTCGATGATCTTGGCCACCGACAGCATCGCGGTCCCGGCCACCCAGGCCCACTTGTTGCGCCCGGCGAACAAGACCGCCCGCCCGGCGGCCTCGAGGGTGCGCTGGGCGCGGATGGAGCGCCGGATATACGCCGCGTCACGTTCGCCCAGGGATTGCTCCACTGTGCGGCGAATGGTGTCGAGCTCGTTGCCGAGGGTGTCGATGTCGGCAGCTGTCAGGTGTGAATACGCCTTGATATCGGTGATCGCCACGGTCCTGCAATGCCTCCGCTTCGCTTCCGGCGGTGTCGAATGAATGCCTCGGCGTGGCGTCGGCCGGCCGGGTATCGGATTGCCTCCGCTGCACTTCGGTGGGAGGTCTCGGTCTGTTCGTCTTCAGAGTATCGGTTACCGGTGGTGATCGCTTGTGCCGGTTGGGGGCGATCTCGTGAACACCACCGGAAAGCGGCTACACGTCCAGGGTGCAGTCACCCGCCGCGGCCGAGATGCAGGTCTGCACCTTCTCGCCGGCCTGATGTTCGGCACCGTTGCGCAGATCGCGGACGTGCCCGTCGGTGAGCGTGACCACGCAGGTCTGGCAGATGCCCATCCGGCAACCGAACGGCATCTGCACACCGGCCGCCTCGCCGGCCTCGAGCAGACTCGTCGCACCGTCGACTTCCGTGGTGCGATCGGTACGCGCGAAGGTCACCGTGCCGCCCTCGCCGACCGCCGACCGTTCCACCTCGAACCGCTCGACATGCAGCTTGTCGCCGATACCCGCTGCCGTCCAATGCTTTTCGACATCGTTGAGCAGCCCGGCCGGACCGCACGCCCAGGTGTCGCGCTCGCGCCAATCCGGGAAGCGGGTGTCCAGTTCGGCCAGATCGAACTTGCCCTGCTCACCGGTCAGGTGGATGTGGGCGGTGAATCCCGGATGCCTGTCGTGCAGCGCGCGCAGTTCCGCGCCGAACATCACATCGTCGGCGGTGCGAGCGGAATGGATGTGCACGATGTCGTCCATCGCGTCGCCGTCGGTGCGATCGGCGGCGCGGCGGTCCAGCGTCCGCAGCATCGCCATCACCGGTGTGATGCCGCTACCCGCGGTGATGAACAACACCTTCGCGGGCGGCGGTTCCGGCAGGACGAACCCACCCTGCGGTGCGGCCAGGCGCACGACCGTGCCCTGCGGGACGCCGTTGACCAGATGGCTGGACAGGAAACCCTCGGGCATCGCCTTGACCGCGATCGAGATCACCCGCTTGGCGCGGTTGTCCGGATCGGTCCAGTCCGGCGGGCAGGTCAGCGAATACGAACGCCAGTGCCAGCGACCGTCGACCAGTACGCCGATACCGATGTACTGACCGGGGGTGAAGGTGAAGTCGAAACCCCAGCCCGGCTTGATCACCAGGGTGACCGAATCGGCGGTCTCCTTGCGGACCTCGAGGATTCGGCCGCGCAGTTCCCGCGCCGACCACAGCGGATTGACCAGATGCAGATAGTCGTCGGGCAGCAGCGGGGTGGTGATGCGGGCGGCCGCGCCGCGCAGCGCGTCCAGCCGCGTCCGCCCCGCCATCTTCGCGTCGGCGACCGGGGCCTCGAGCCACGCCCGCAGGCCTTCTACCGATTTCGACACCATCGTGCGAATGCTCATTTCCTGTGCTCACGCGCTTGCAGCGCATCCATCCATCCACCCCGACCCAAGGTTACGGCATCGTAGGTTAGCGGTCGGCTCAGAGCAGGTCGAGCAGGAACGGCAACTCTTGTGCGGCATACCAGGCCAACTGGTGGTCTTCGGCATCACCCAGCACGAATTCCGCGTCCGGGTCGCCGAGATCGGCGGCGTCGATCACATCGACGGCCTTCGCGACCTGTGGTTCGGCCTCGGACAGATCGACGTGCACGGATGCGATCCGGTTGTATTCGATCGGGCCGGACAGCCGGACCACCGCATCGTCGAGATCGGAGCGCAGGGTGGTATCCGTCACATCGGCGGCGATGACCGCGCGACGATAGACCGGGGCCGAATAGCCGGGGTCGCTCGCCTCGGTGTCGTCGTCCTCATCACTCGAGTGCAGGAGCGCGGCCTCGCGTTCGGCGGCCAGCAGCCGCAGCGACGCGCGGGCCGCATCGATCATCGCGACCTCGGCCAATTCCTCGTCGTCACCGGAGGCATAGGCCTCCCGCAGGGCGGGGGTGACCGCGAAGGCGGTGTCGTTGACGGCCCGGATTTCGCGCTCCGTCACCAACTCTCGAAGCATCGCGATGGTCACCGGCACATACACGCGTAGCTTGCCCTGATCAGACGCAGGCACCGAGCATCTCCTCCATGGATTCGCGTACCGCCGCCGCCAGTACGGCGATATCGGCCATTGCCTCGCGGTCGGCATTGAGACCGTAGAACACCTGCCCGTCGTAGGAGGTGATTCCGATACTCGACGCCTGATTACGCAGCAACGGCGACACCGGATACATCTCCAGCATCCGCGCGCCGCCGATGTACATCGGCTGCTGCGGACCCGGGGCATTGGTGATCACCAGGTTGAATGTGTGTTCTGCGAACGTACTCGCCGCCCGCACGCTCATCGCGTGCAGGCTGGCCGGTGCGAAGCCCGCCATGTGGACCAGCGTACGGGCGCGCACCCCGCGGTGGTTGCGGGAGTGCTCACCGGTGGCATGTGAGATGTGCGAGAGCCGGATGACCGGATTCCGTTCTCCCACCGGCAGATCTATCAGGAACGAGGACACCTCGCTGGCCGGGCGCAGTTCGTCGCCCGCGCCTTCGACGTACACCGACATCGGAACGACCGCGCGCAGCACCGCCGATTCGATCAGCACCTCACCGCGCGATTGCAGGAATATCCGCAGGGCACCGGTCATCACCGCGAGGATCGCGTCGTTGATCGAGCAGTCGAACCGCTTGCGGATGCGGCGGTAGTCCTCGAGGGAGGTCTTGGCGATGTCGAACCGGCGGCTGCGCGAGATGGCGGTGTTGAAGATGCTGTCGGGTGCGCCGCGACCGGCGGTGCGGACCCGGGAGACGGCGGCATCGACGGCCTTACCCGCGGCCGCGGCCACCGCCGAGGCATTGGCACCGGCATCGCGCATCACCTCCCAGGCGGTGGCGGGCTGAGTGGCCATCTCGGCCAGAGCCATCCCCAGCAGTTCGACCTCGCCGGGTTCGCGATGAGCCACCCAGGTATCGGGACCGACCTCGCGGGGCTGCGGTCCGGAATCCAGGATCACATGCCCGATCTCGAGCGCGATATCGCCGTCCACCAGCGCGGAATGAGTCTTGGTGAAGATCGCGCAGCGGCCCCTGGACAGGCCCTCGATCAGGTACATCTCCCACAGTGGGCGACTGGGATCCAGCGGTCGTGACGACAGCCGCCCGACCAGTTCGTAGAGCTGTTCGTCGGATCCCGGGGCGGGCAGCGCCGAGCGGCGCACGTGATAGGTGAGGTCGAATCGACTGTCCTCCACCCAGACCGGGCGCCCCACCCGGAACGGGATCTCACGAACCTTGCGCCGATAGCGCGGAACCATCGGCAGGCGGCTGTCGACGAGCGTGAGCAGGCCCTGATAGTCCAGATCGGCGGCCGCATCCCCGGCACCGGCGGGTGGATTCGCCACTCCGAGGATCGCGAGCGAGCCGATATGCATGGGATTGCTGCTCGACTCGAGACGGAAGAACGATGCGTCCTGCGGCGTCAGTCTCGTGATCACGCTGTCGGATACTCCTCTCGGTGACTTCCTCCATTGTGGAGTCACACAAACCGATCACGGCGTTACAGCCGGGATTTGTCGTGCCGCCGGAAAACCCGTCGTCGGTGCCGAGGGGCATGGCATGCTGGTGCGATCCGTGCCCGAGGCAGGCCGACCAGGGGGAGTGTCGAATGCTCGAGTCTTCTGTAAGCCCGGTATACACCCACCGCTCGATGGGCGCCGCACCCCATTTCGAACCACCCCTGGAACCAGGGGGAGCGGGTGGTTCGAGTGCCGCCGTCACCGGGCTGCGGGCCCGCCGCCGCGGCACCCACGACGGGCGCTCCCCGCGCACACCGGCCCCGCCCACCGTGTGCTTCGGAGCCGCGGGCGAGGGCGACTGCGCCGCGGCCCGATTCGCCGACCGTTCACTGCGACTGGTGCTGGAGGTGATCGACGGGCGCCGCCCCGCGGGTCAGTTGCGATCGGTGGTCGAGCCGACCGTGCTGGCGGCGGTCGAGACACTGGCCAGGACCGCCGCGGCCGAACGCCGCCTCGGCAGCGCCGTCCTGGTGACCGTGAAAATCTCCGAGATCACCGCGTACGGTGCGGAGGTGTTCGCGGGCTACGACCGCGGTCCACGGCGATTCGCGATCGCGGCGCGCCTGGTACTGCGGCGCGGACGCTGGCGCGTGGGCGCCTTGCGCATGCGCTGAGCCGCCGGTGGCCGCGGGGTGTGAGGGGCCGCCACGCGGACGCTTACGATGGAGGCCGCATTACCATGGACGATGCCGCGTATCCACGCGCCGGGGATTTCGCCCATACGATGTGTGGCGGGGCTCCGGTATGCGCGCAGTAGCGCGGTGTGCCGAGGAAGTAGCACTGCAAGACGACAACATCGACCAGAGGACTGACGAGACCCGTGCCTGCGCTGAGTTTGACGAGGTTGCTACGTTTTGGTGAGGGCCGCACCGTCAAGCGGCTCGGAAATCTCGCCGATGAAGTGCTCGGTCTGGAAGACGAATTCGCCGAGCTGTCGGATGCGGATCTTCGCGCCAAGACCGACGAATTCAAAGAACGCTACGCCGATGGCGAATCCCTGGACGAATTGCTGCTCGAGGCGTTCGCGACCGCGCGCGAGGCATCGTGGCGCGTGCTGAATCAGAAGCATTACAAGGTGCAGGTGATGGGTGGCGCGGCCCTGCACATCGGCAACGTCGCGGAGATGAAGACCGGTGAGGGTAAAACCCTGACCTCGGTCCTGCCCGCATATCTGAACGCGATCAGTGGCGATGGCGTTCATATCGTCACCACCAACGACTACCTGGCTCGACGCGACTCCGAGTGGATGGGCCGTGTGCACCGTTTCCTCGGTCTGCAGGTGGGCGCGATCCTGTCCGGTATGACGCCGGCCGAGCGCCGCCAGGCCTACGGCGCCGACATCACCTACGGCACGAACAACGAATTCGGCTTCGATTACCTGCGCGACAACATGACCCATTCGCTGGACGATCTGGTTCAGCGTGGGCACAACTTCGCCGTGGTCGACGAGGTCGACTCGATTCTGATCGACGAGGCCCGTACCCCGTTGATCATCTCCGGCCCGGCCGATGCCTCCAGTAAGTGGTATGCCGAATTCGCCCGAATTGCACCGTTGTTGAAGAAGGACGTGCATTACGAGGTCGACATCAAGAAGCGCACCATCGGTGTGCACGAGGCCGGTGTCGAATTCGTCGAGGATCAGCTCGGTATCGACAATTTGTACGAGTCCGCCAACTCGTCGCTGGTGAGCTATCTGAACAATGCGATCAAGGCGAAGGAACTCTACGTTCGCGACAAGGACTACATCGTCCGCAGTGGCGAGGTCATCATCGTCGACGAGTTCACCGGCCGCATTCTGGTCGGGCGCCGCTACAACGAAGGTATGCACCAGGCCATCGAGGCCAAGGAATCGGTCGAGATCCAGCCGGAGAATCAGACGCTGGCCACGATCACCCTGCAGAACTACTTCCGTCTGTACGACAAATTGTCGGGTATGACCGGTACCGCCGAAACCGAGGCGGCCGAGTTGCACCAGACCTACGGCCTCGGTGTGGTCCCGATCCCGACCAACAAGCCGATGGTCCGTATGGACGAGGCCGATCTGATCTACAAGACCGAGGAATCCAAATTCGCCGCGGTCGCCGACGACATCGCCGAGCGGCACGAACAGAATCAGCCGGTGCTGATCGGTACCACCTCGGTGGAACGCTCGGAGTATCTGTCCAAGGCCCTCACCAAGCGCGGCATTCCGCACAACGTGCTCAACGCCAAGTTCCACGAGCAGGAAGCCCAGATCATCGCCGAGGCCGGTCGGCCGGGCGCGGTCACCGTGGCGACGAATATGGCCGGTCGTGGTACCGACATCGTGCTCGGCGGCAACCCGGACATCATCACCGACACCCTGCTGCGGCGTCAGGGCCTGGACCCGGTGGACACCCCCGACGACTACGAGGCCAACTGGCTGCCCGCGCTCGACGAGGTCAAGCGGCAGGTCGAAGACGATGCCGATCTGGTGCGTGACGCCGGCGGCCTGTATGTGCTCGGTACCGAACGGCACGAGTCGCGGCGTATCGACAACCAGCTGCGTGGTCGTGCCGGCCGTCAGGGCGACCCGGGTGAGTCCCGTTTCTACCTGTCCCTCGGCGACGAACTGATGCGGCGCTTCAACGGTGCGGCGCTGGAGTCGATCATGACCCGGCTCAACCTGCCCGACGACGTGCCGATCGAGGCCAAGATGGTCTCGCGCGCCATCAAGAGCGCGCAGACCCAGGTCGAACAGCAGAACTTCGAGATCCGTAAGAACGTTCTCAAGTACGACGAGGTGATGAACCAGCAGCGCACCGTCATCTACGCCGAACGTCAGCGCATCCTGTCCGGTGAGGACATGGAGGGCCAGGTTCAGGAGATGATCAGCGCCGTCCTCACCGCCTACGTCGACGGCGCGACCGCCGATGGGTACGTCGAGGACTGGGATCTCGCGAAACTGTGGACGGCGTTGAAGACGCTGTACCCGGTGGGCATCGAATACGAGGACCTCACCGGTGAGAGCCGGACCGGCGAGATCGGCGAGCTGAGCCGCGAGGAACTGCTCGACGCGGTCCTCGAGGACGCGCACGACGCCTACGCGCGGCGTGAGAAGGAGATCGACGATCTGGCCGGGCCGGGCAGCATGCGCAACCTGGAACGCCAGGTGCTGCTGTCGGTGCTCGACCGCAAGTGGCGCGAACACCTCTACGAGATGGACTATCTCAAGGAGGGCATCGGCCTGCGCGCGATGGCCCAGCGCGATCCGCTGGTCGAATATCAGCGCGAGGGTTTCGACATGTTCGCGGCGATGCTCGAAGGCCTCAAGGAGGAGTCGGTCGGCTTCCTGTTCAACCTCCAGGTCGAGGTGCAGCAGGCCCCGCAGCAGGCGGTCGAACCCGGCCTGCGCTCCCCGCTGGGCGCCTCGCACCCGGCCCCGGCCCCGGCCGTGCCGGCTGCCCAGGCTCCCAACGGATCCGCCGCCAACGCTCCGGCCGCACTGCGCGCCAAGGGGATCGACGAGAGCGGTCCGCGCGGCCTGAGCTTCTCCGGCCCCGACGAGGGAGGGCACGCGGCTGTGCACAGCGCGGAGCAGGAGTACGGCGACGGCCAGGCCGCGGCTATGACCCGCCGTGAGCGTCGCGAGGCGGCGCGGTCGGAGACCAAGGGGGCCAAGCCGCCGAAGTCCAAGCGGCGCCGGTAGTTTCGGCGAGATCAGCGGCCGGTCCACCTCTCAGGTGGGCCGGCCTTTTTCGTGCGGCTCGACGCTTCTCCCCATCGTTGGGGGCAGCGGCGCGGGAGCCGGGGCCGGTGCTGAGAAGCTGTGCGGGTAAAAGGTTTTCACCACAATAGAAAGCTTCGGTGAATAAGTTCATGGTTTCCCGCTCGGCCGCCGACGAATCCGCACAATCCCTCGGCCGCGCCGACAATCCGGCACCTGTGCGCCCGGTGGCGGAGGCCGGACCGGGGGATTCCTGGTCCATTTCGGCATTTCAGTTACGTCGCGGTGTCGCGGGGCATGCCGAAATGCTGTCGAAGATCAGGCAACTGCGCGCCCGGATTCTGTTCGACCATGGCCGCCGGCCCGATTTCCGTGCGGCCGACGGCGGTTATACCGACGATGAGGATCTCGACTACAACGCCTGGCATTTCGTCGCGGCAGCCGAACCCGGCGGTCCGGCGCTGGGATACGTACGGCTGGGCACACCCGACAGCGGGCAGCTGTTGCATTCGCGCGCTCATCTCGGCGACACCGGATACGCGGACATGCTGGCTGCCGAGGGTTTGGATCCCGGCTCGACCTTCGAGCCCAGCAGGCTCGTGGTCGAGCACCGCAGCCGAAAGCTGGGGCTCGGTCTCCATCTGATCGCTCTGTCCATCGGTGCCGCGTGGTATCTGGGGGCCAGCGCCGTCATCGGTACCTCGGGGACGAAGGACGGGCAGGACGGTTTCTACGCGCGATTGGGGTTCCGTCGCATCGATGGCACCCGCCGCTACGTCGACAGTTACACCGAAGATGTCGTGATCATGGCGCAGCGAGTCGCCGACGGCGCCGACGAGTTCCACGATCTGGTCACCGAGCTGGCGGCCCGATTCCCGACACTGATCACCACCGATGATCCGATGCCGAACGAGGCCCCCGCCTCCGCACAGCCGGTACCGGCGGCCGCGGCCCCGGCCGACGACGTCGATCGCACCAGTTGGCGACCGGTACTGTTCACGCCGGCCGATCCGGGCAGCCGAGCCGATATGGCCGCGCTCCTGGCGTCCGGCCAGGTGCGTGCCGTTCACGACACCATGCGCAGCCAGCTGGCAGAGCTCATCCGGAGCCGCGACCCCGGGCAGCGCTTCACGCCGGAGCAATTGGGTGCCGAGATCACCGAGCAGCTCGGCGGCGTCGACATGCCGGACTACGGCTCATGGGCCTGGTATCCGTGGTCCGGAGACCTGGTACATGTGCTGCCGCGCAATGAATTTCGGTTGATTCGCACCGATCGCAACCGGGAGAAGATCACTCGCGGACAGCAGCGGCGGTTGCTGAATCGCCGAATCGGGATCATCGGTCTGTCGGTCGGTAACTGTGCCGCACTCACCCTCGCGCTCGAAGGAGTGGGCGGTGCGTACAAATTGGCCGATCACGACAGTTTCGAGATGACCAACCTGAACAGGTTGCGTGCCGGTGTCACCGCGGCCGGTGTGAACAAGACCGTCATCACGGCCCGGCAGATGTTCGAAATCGACCCGTACCTGGATATCGAGCTCTTCCCGAATGGGCTCACCGACGACAACATCACCGAATTCTTCGACGGCGGCGACGGTCCCCTGGACCTGCTCGTGGAGGAATGCGATACCGCCTACATCAAGGTGGTCGCACGGGAGCAGGCCCGCGCGCGCCGGATTCCGGTCGTGATGGATTGCAACGATCGGGGAATGCTCGATATCGAGCGATTCGACGCCGAGCCCGATCGCCCGGTCCTGCACGGCCGGCTCGGCGCTCTCGTGTCGTCCGATATCCGTGAGGTGTCGAAGGCGCAGGAACTGGAGCTCATGCTGACGATGGTCGATGTCGGCAATGCCAGCCCCGCCATCACCGAGTCGATCGGCCGCATCGGACACACGCTGAGCAGTTGGCCCCAGTTGGCATCCGGCGTGATGCTCGGCGGTGCCCTCGTCACCCATGCCGCGCGACGGATTCTGCTGGACCAGCCGTGCGAATCCGGTCGTTACTACACAGATCTCGACGAGCTGCTGATACCGGCGCGCAATGCCGCACCGATATCGAACACTGTCGGTGCTCGGTGACATCGCGCGCCGGCGTCGCATCGGCGCCGGCGCGCGATGTCCGGGCCCCGGGGATCAGGCCAGCACGACGTCGGCGCGGGCCAGTGCCGCGAGGGTGGGCGGTTCGGGCCAGTGCCGGACCTCGAATCGTTCCGGAGTCAATCCGGGTACGGCCGTGATCCCGGTGATCCGCGCGGCCGTGTCGAACGGGACGGTGCACAGGGTGCTGACTTCCTCCTGCTCGTCCATGATGCAGAACGCGATGTAATCGGCTCGGGGCAAAAGGAATTCGGCGCCCTCGCCCCAGGTGGTGATGGTGAATGGGCCGTCGTCTCCGTCCACGAAGAGCGGGGTGGCGGGGAAGGCCGGTTCGAGGTCGAACTCCTCGATTTCGAGGTCGGTGTCGAACCGATCGCCGATCCACTCCGATTGCGTGGTGTACTCGGTGACGGCGAGGCCCGCGGCGGCCCGCTGGGCGGCGGGCAGTGCCGGATGTGGTCCGGCTCGATCGAAAGGCACGACGGTGCCGTGATCATCGAGTGTGTAGCCCTGCGGTGACAGCGGTCGGGGCGCCTCCCGATACTGCTCCTCGACGATGTCGAAAATCCGGTCCAGGATCTCCGGATCGTCGGGCACCAGCAGCAAGCTGTCCACATCGGGAATGAACACGACCGGCCGAAAATCCGGAGTAGCCAGTGCCGCAAGCCATTCCGACATCAGCGGATACGACGAGAAGTATCCGCTGCCATCGTCGACGAATCGGCTCAGCGCCCCCGGTGAGAGCGCGGCCGCCGACAGGGTGGCGGCCAGATTCTCCCGGGCGCAGGCGAAGATCTCTTCGGCCGGCACACCCCATCGTTCGGCGTCGTTGGTGGTGACGATCGCGCGGGTGTCCTCCCGGTCGATCGCCACCAGTTCGTTGATGAACGGAAATGCTTCGCGCGACAGTAGATCCGGCGTCTTCCCGGGTGCTCCGAGACCATAGGTCGCCGTGCGCAGAATCGGCCGCAGTGCGCCGCGGACGTCATTCCAGGCCGCCCTCTCGGGGGCGTCGGTACTCATGAGCGCGGCGAGGAACCGATCGATCCGCGCATCACGCTCATCCTGGGCCATGCCGTCGGTCTGGTGGAAGATATTGCTCAGGAACAACACTTGATCGTCACCGACCGTGATCGCGAACTCGTCCGCCTGATAACGGACGCGTGCCGATCCCACCGCCCCGGATCTGGCCAATCGGAGCATGACGTGCTGTGCGAATGTGTACTGCTGCTCATGTGTTCCCACAGTGGAAGAACTCTATGAGGGCTTACCGTATTGTGCCCAGTGGCGCCGCGTTCCCGCTGGTGGCGAGTCGGGAGAGGGCTCAGCCGTTGCCGACGACCCACGGGTCGTTGGAGTTCAGCGCCGTGAGCAGTAGACGAATCGCGGCCACGCGGCGTTCCTTGCCCGGCAGTTCGTCCAGCGCGCACTCGGGATCCGCGGGCGGGCCCAGATGGGTGCAGCCGCGGGGGCATTTCTCGATGGCCTCCGACAGATCGGGGAAGGCGACGATGACGTCGTCGGGCGAGATGTGGGCCAGGCCGAAGGAGCGAATGCCCGGAGTGTCGATGACCCACCCGCCGTCGACCAGGGGCAGGGCCACCGACTGGGTGGAGGTGTGCCGGCCTTTACCGACACCGGATACCGTTCCGACGGCGCGATCTGCCTCGGGGACGAGGCGATTCACCAGTGTCGACTTACCGACTCCGGAGTGGCCGAGCAGGCAGGTGAGGGAATCCTGGAGAAGTCGGTGGATCGGCTCGAGGGGATCGTCGCGGCCGCCATGAACGATGGTGAGATCCAGATCGGCGAATTCCGAGGCGAATTCGGAGTCCGCGGCCAGATCGTGTTTGGTGAGGCACAGGACAGGGCGCAGGCCACCCGCGTAGGCGGCGACCATGGCCCGTTCGACGAAACCGGTGCGAGGCGGTGGATCGGCGAGGGCGACCACGATGAACAGCTGTTCGGCATTGGAGACCACGATCCGCTCGAACGGATCGGTGTCATCGGCGGTGCGGCGCAGGACGGTTCGGCGGTCGGCGACACGCACGATACGTGCGAGAGTGTCGGGTTTTCCGGACAGGTCGCCGACCACATCCACCTGATCGCCGACCACGATGGGAGTGCGTCCCAGCTCGCGGGCCCGCATCGCCACCACGTGCCGATCCGGATCACCGCCCAGGACACAACCCCAGCGTCCCCGGTCCACCGAAACCACCATGGCCGACATCGCATCTCGATGTTCGGGCCGTGTCTTGGTGCGGGGACGCGAACCCCTGCCCGGGCGGACCCGGACATCGGATTCGTCGTACTCCCGGCGCCTCAGTGGGCCGCTCCCTCACCCGATAACGTGTCGGCGCCGGACAGCATCGACTCCCACAGGGTGACGAATTGCGGCAGGGTCTTGGCGGTGGTGCCGATGTCCTCGATGCTGACGCCGGGTACCCGCAGGCCGAGAATGGCTCCCGCCGTGGCCATCCGGTGATCGGCGTAGGAATGCCACCGGCCGCCCTGCAGCGGGGTGGGCTCGATGGCGAGGCCGTCCTCGGTTTCGGTGACCTTGCCGCCGAGACGGTTGATCTCGGTGGTCAGCGCCGCCAGCCGGTCGGTCTCGTGGCCGCGCAGATGGGCGATCCCGCGCAGTCGCGACGGTGAATCGGCCAGTGCCGCAAGGGCGGCCACGGTCGGGGTCAGTTCACCGACATCGTGCAGGTCGATATCGATACCGGCGAGGCTGCGCGGGCCGCGCACGGTGAGCTTGCCGTCGAAGCGGCGGGCCTCGGCGCCCATGCGGACCAGGATCTCGCGGATCACATCACCGGCCTGGGTGGTGAGCTGCGGCCAGTGTGGAATGGTGACCTCGCCGCCGGTGACCGCGGCGGCGGCCAGGAAAGACGTGGCATTGGACAGGTCCGGTTCGACCTCCCAGTCGACCGCGTGGATCGGTCCGGGCTGGACGGTCCAGACCTGTTCCTTGCGCGGATCGGTGGGCGCCTCGATACGGACCCCCGCCTGGCGCAGCATCTGCACCGTCATCTCGATGTGTGGCAGGGATGGCAGCGGGGCGCCCTGATGGCGCACGGTGAGCCCGGATTCGAAATGCGCCGCCGACAACAACAGCCCGGAGACGAACTGTGACGAACCGGAGGCGTCGATGGTGACCTCACCGCCGCGCAGCGATCCGCTTCCGCGCACGACGAACGGCAGGGTGTCGCCGTCGATATCGACTCCGAGGGTGCGCAGCGCGTCGAGGATCGTGTTCAGTGGGCGGGCGCGAGCCTGCTCGTCACCGAAGAACGCGACATCGCCCTGGGCCAGCGCTGCGACCGGCGGCAGGAAGCGCATCACGGTGCCGGCCAGTCCGCAGTCGACGGTGGCATTGTGCAGATGCTCAGCCGGCGTGACCGCGAGCACGTCGGCGTCGCCGGTGATCGCGGTGCCCATCGCGCGTAATGCCGCGATCATCAGCTCGGTGTCCCGGCTGCGCAGGGCACCGCTGATGGTCGCGGGGCGGTCGGCGAGCGCGGCCAGGATCAGTGCCCGGTTGGTGATCGATTTGGACCCGGGCAGGGTGACGGTCGCGTGCACGGCATGGTCGATATGGGGCGCGGGCCAGAAACTCACCGCACCATCTTCTCTCATGGGAGGGGCGCTGTGTCAGGCGCTCCACCAATTGGTGATGGCCGCGCCATCTCCGCGGCGGCATCGGACTGCGCGAAATGGCCGGCTCCGTGCACGATCACCGTCGTGTGGTGGGGAAGTTTCGATGGGTCCGCCCGCGACCCGGGAGGCGATCTTCGCCGTCGGAGTGCCGTTCAACGGCCAGGCCCAGGTATTGGCCAGGACGAGGTGAGAGAACGGTACGGGCCGTTGCCCGGCCGCGGCGAGGCCGATCGGCCCGCCCCGATCGTGGGCGACGAGGGTGATACCGGACTGTCCGAGCAGGTCGAGGAAGGCGACGACCACGGCGGAATGTTCCTCGGGGGAGTATCGGTTGCCGGGTGCCGCGGTGGACGGTCGGAATCCGGGGTGGTCCAGGGCGATGCTGCGGAATCGATTCCGCAGCGCGGGGACGGGCGGCCGACGAACCCGCGGAGACCGGGGTCGAGGTCGACGGCACTCTCGCCACCGTGCGGATCGATCCGTCCGGAGTGCATGTCGGACTCGACGGTGAATCGCGTCCGGCGACGGTGCTGCGCGCGGACATCGCCGTGGTGCTGAGCCCGGCCTCGGGGATGTTGCCGGTCGAGCAGGTGGTCGGGGCCGGCGAGCTGACGGGAGACGAGCGCGATCTGATCGCGATGTTCGGCGCCGGTCGATGACGAAATGCCGTGGGCTCGCACCGAATTCGATGCGAGCCCACGGAAAGCCTTGCGGCGCTATTTGTTCCGACCGTGCAGCAGCGGAACCATGCGGCGCAGCAGCTTCATGGTGGCATCGGTGCGCTTGTAGCTCATCAGCGCCATGCCCGGAATCGCGAAGCGCTGCACCGCGATCGAGTGCGGGCTGGTGAACTCCAGCAGGCCGGGCTCACCGTGGATGCGGCCGATTCCGGAATCGCCGACGCCGCCGAAGGGCAGGGCCGCGATGGCCGCGAATCCGAGGACCGAGTTCACCGAGGTCGCACCGGCCCGCAGGCGCCGGGCGATCTCGAGGCCGTGCTTGCGCGAGTAGACCGCCGAGCCCAGTCCGTACTTCGACTTGTTCGCGAGTTCGACGGCCTCGTCGACACTGTCGACGGTGCGGATGGTGACGGTCGGACCGAAGGTCTCCTCGCACACCGCGTCCGAGTCCTCGTCGACATCGACCAGCACCACCGGTTCGACATAGGGGGCGTGCACCGAATCCGGGCCGCCCACGATCGCGGTGCCGCCGTTGGCCAGCGCCGATTCGATGTGCCGGCGCACGATGTCGATTTGCGAGGGCATGGTCATCGGGCCGTAGGAGGCCTTGTTGTCGGAGCCGGAGTGCACATCCGACAGGATCTTCTTCACCTCGGCGAGGAATGGTTCACGGATCGACTTGTCGACGTACACCCGCTCCACACCGGCACAGGTCTGGCCGCTGTTCATGGTCGCGCCGTACGCGACCGCGTCCGCCGCGGCGGCGATATCGGCATCGGGGGCGACGATGACCGCGTCCTTACCGCCACACTCCAGCAGAACGGGGGTCAGCGATTCGGCGGCGGCGGCCATGATCTTCTTACCGGTCGCGGTGGATCCGGTGAAGGCGATCTTGTCGACACCGGCTTGGACCAGCGCGGCACCGGTGGCGCCGTAGCCGTTGATCGTGGTGAAGACGCCGTCGGGCAGTTCGGGATTGGCGTCGGCGAAGGCCTGGGTGACGAAATTGCCGATGCTGGTCGAGTACTCACTCGGCTTGAACACGACGGTATTGCCCGCGGCCAGCGCATAGGCCAGGGAACCGTTGGGCGTGTACACCGGGTAGTTCCACGGCCCGATCACCCCGATCACGCCGAGCGGGCGCTGCTCGATGGAGGCGGCGAAGTTCGACATCAGCGCGCCGGGGGAGACCTTCTTGGGCTTGAGCAGTTTCTCGGCGTGCTTGGCTGCCCAGGCGATGTGCTCGAGGGCCAGCATCATTTCCAGATACGCGTCGTCGCGCGGCTTGCCGTTCTCGGCGTGGATCAGATCGCAGAATTCGTCGGCGCGCGCGACCAGGCGACTGGACCAGCGCAGCAGTGCGCGCTTGCGGGCGGCGAAGCCGAGTCCGCTCCAGACGGGCGCGGCCGCGCGGGCCTTGGCGACGGCCGCGCGAACCGCCGCTTCGTCGGCGATGGGGTGAGTGGCGAGGACCTCGCCGGTGGCCGGATTCACCGAGGTGAGCTCGGTGGCCGGGGCAGATGCGGATGCCGTCGCCGCGGCGGCGGTGGACTCAGCGGTGGATTCGGTGGTGGACATGATTCGGCGACCCCTATTGAGAGAGTTGTGGCAAGAAGTTCTCACACCCAAGATGTGATGTCAACCGCCTTCAGTTGTCTGTTCTCGTCGCGCGGATACCTCCGAGCTTACGGTCGTCGTCGGTGCGCGATGGCAGCATGGAGACATGTGCGGCAGATATGCGACCACGGCGAATCCGGCGAGGTTGGCGGTCGAACTCGACGCTCTGGACGAGACCGGCGACAGCATCGCCCCGGGGAACGGCACGGCTGCGCGGGCCGGCGAATCCGGCGCGGGTGCGCCTGGTGCGAATTACAACGTCGCACCGACGAACCGGGTACTCACCGTGGTTCGCCGCCACGATCACGATCATCCCGACGACGATCCCGCGCTGCGCATCCGCCGCATGCGATGGGGGTTGGTGCCGGTGTGGGCCAAAGCCGGTGAGCCGGGGGTTCCGGCCAAGGGGAAGCCCCTGTTCAACGCCCGCGCCGATCGGGCCGCAACCGCGCCCTCGTTCCGGGACGCGGTCAAGAAGCGGCGCTGTCTGGTGCCGATGGACGGGTGGTACGAGTGGCTCGCCGAACCGCACCCCACGGGGTCGGGCAAGGCGGTCAAGCAGCCGTACTACATGTCCGATGCCGACGGGCACCGGTTGTACATGGCCGGGTTGTGGTCGGTCTGGCGGGATCCGGAGCACCGGGACATGGCACCACTGCTGTCCTGCACGATCCTGACCACCGACGCGGTCGGTGACCTCACGCGCATTCACGATCGGATGCCGCTGATGATGCCGCGCGCGCAGTGGGACGCGTGGCTCGATCCCGACCATCCGGCACCGGCCGATCTATTGGAAACCCCAGGGGCGCAGCTGGTTTCGTCGATCGTCGCGCGACCGGTCGCACCTCTGGTGAATTCGGTGCGCAACAACGGGCCGCGGTTGCTGGACCCGGCGCCCGGCGCGAGTGGCGAGGAGGCCGGGCAGATCAGCCTGATCTGAACCCCGGCCCCCGGCGCGCTGCGGTGTGGCTAGTCGCATTTCACGGTCGGTGCCGCGATGTTGAGCCCGCATTTCAGCAGGTGCGCGCTCATGTTGATGATGTCGGTGGCGGTGGCTCCGCCCAACTTCTCGGCCCTTTCGGCCCGTGGATCCTTCTCTGTCCGCGGCTCCTTCTCCGGCTTGCCCGGCTGCTCGGCTTCGCCACCACCCAGCGGAAAGTTCGGATTGCGGGCGGGAACCGCTGGGCGGGGTGCCGCATTCGCCGGTGCGGTGGTGAGCAGACCGGCTCCCAGCGGGAGAAGTGCGGCGCCGGTGGCCGCGACGATCAGGCTGCGCACGCGCGGACGGTGGGTCATTTCGCATCACATCCTCGGTTCGAAACGAATCGGGGGTAGAACGAACTGCCCGACAAGTAACGCACAGCCGGCGGTGTGGTTCGTGTGATTCCTGTGAATCGCACCCGTGGTTCTGCGTGTCCGGCCGGAGTGTCGCTATCCGTCCTTCTCGGGTGCCACTGCCTCCGGATGTACATCCGTGGCCAGCATCGCCGGGCGCGCGGCCTCGTAATCGTCGACGAAGCGATGGAACAGGATCGCGAACTGCTCGCGGTCGGCGTCGTTCCAGTCGGTCAGGATGCGCCCGATCATCTCGTTGCGCAGGGCGCGCAGGTGCACGGCCATCTCCCGGCCGGCTTCGGTGACGATCAGCACACTGGCGCGGCCGTCGTCGGGGTCGGCCTCGCGACGGAGCAGGCCCCGTTTGACCAGCCCGGCCACCTGCCTGCTGATGGTGGAGGCATCGGAGTACATGGCCTCGGCCAGGGTGCCCGACCGCATCGGCCCATCGCTGAGCAGCCGGAAGATGATGCGATACGCGGAGGTGTCGACCTCGCCATGAGAAGCGGCCGCGACCTGGGCATTCGTTCGCTCTCGGATGCGCCCGAGGCGAATCAGCTGCTGGCCGATCGTGTCGGTCACCTGTTCGCCGTCCATCTCCGCGGCCTCCTGCTGTGCGTCCCCGCCGTGTCACCGGCGGCGACCAACTACTTGCGGCAATCAACTATTTGTATACACAAAGCGGTTGTGATGTGGCGATGTTTCGGACCGCGCCGGCGCCGGCTGCCGGGGGCACCGACGGGTCAGGGGCCCGCGACGGGAGCGGTGACGGCGGTGGTGAGACGGATCAGATCGGCCGGTGCCAGCTCGATCTCGAGCCCGCGACGACCGGCGCTGCACAGCACGCGATCCCAATTCGAGGCGGAATCGTCGATCACCGTCGGTAGTGCACGCCGCTGACCCAATGGTGACACTCCGCCCAGGACATAGCCGGTGATGCGTTGTGCCTTGACCTTGTCGGCCATCGCCGCCCTGGGCGCGCCCAGCGCCGCGGCGGCCGCTTTCAACGACAGCGATCGCGGCACCGGTACCACCGCCACGGCCGCGGCTCCGGTGGACAGTTCGATGACGAGCGTCTTGAAGATCTGCTCGGCGCTGACACCCACCCGCTCCGACAACGCCGCGACCGCCTCGTCGCCGTAGTTGTCGCTGCGCGGATCGTGCGGATACGAATGCACCACATGGGGGACCCGGGCACGGATCAGCGCTCCGATCGCGGGTGTGGATGCGGCCATGCCGGCCACCGTACCGATGTCCGTTTCCACCCGGCAAACGGGATTTCTGCCTGTCGGCGGGGTCGGCCGGGAACACAGCGGGCGCTTGCCATGTTGAACTGTTCCGCCAGCACGGAGCGGTTGTCAGCACAACCGCACGCGACCCAGACAGCTCGAAGGAGAAGCCGGTGACCGTCCTCGTCGACGAACGCCCGGTAACGATCGGCGACTCGCACGCGTACTCGCTGATCGACATCGTGACCCCGGACACCGGGTTCGGCCGGCATCCCGCGCGCGCGGTAGATTCAACTGCTACGGCGACCGAAGGGACTTCCGTGACGAGCGACGACGAACTGGCGGCCGATCGCCCCCGCGGTGAGAGCGCGGGCGGTTCCCGGCCGGAAGACATCGAGATCCCCGACGACCCGGTGGAAGACGAGGCGACCGCCTCGTCCGATGCCGCCGTAGAGGTCGGGGAATCCACCGTGCGCAGCACTGCCGACGACACCGAACTCGCCCGGCGCTTCGAGCGCGACGCACTTCCGCTGCTGGATCAGCTCTACGGCGCGGCCCTGCGGATGACCCGTAATCCGGCCGATGCCGAGGATCTGGTGCAGGAGACCTTCGCCAAGGCGTACCAGGGCTTCCGGTCGTTCCGGGAGGGCACCAACCTACGCGCCTGGCTGTATCGAATCCTCACCAACACCTACATCAACTCCTACCGCAAGAAGCAGCGCCAGCCCGCGCAGTATCCGACCGACGAGATCACCGACTGGCAGCTCGCCGCCACGGCCGAGCACACGTCCACCGGTCTGCGATCCGCGGAGATGGAGGCGCTCGAGGCCCTGCCCGACGACGACATCAAGGCTGCCCTGCAGTCGCTGCCCGAGGAATTCCGCATGGCGGTGTACTACGCCGACGTGGAGGGCTTCCCCTACAAGGAGATCGCCGACATCATGGGGACTCCGATCGGCACCGTCATGTCCCGGCTGCATCGCGGACGTAAGCAGCTCAAGGGGCTGCTGGCCGATGTCGCACACGAGCGGGGGTTCGACCGGAACCGACCGGGCAACGGCGCGCGTCAGGAGGTAACCCAGTGAGCAACAGTGGGCACGAGCACGACGATCGGGGCGCTGGGGACGGAATGGAGCTGGACTGTTCGGCGGTGCTCACCGACGTGTGGCTCATGCTCGACGGCGAATGCGACGATGCCACCCGGGCGCGTCTGCAGCACCACATGGACCATTGCTCTCCATGTATCGAGGCCTACGGCCTGGAGGAGAAGCTCAAGCGGCTGCTCAGCCGCAAATGCGGTGGTGACCGGGCTCCCGAATCACTGCGTGAGCGGCTCACCCTTGAGATCCGGCAGGCGGTCACGATCACCGAGACCCGGGTCGAACCGGAGCGCTGAGCACACACTCATGAAAGCCGAATGCGGCATGCCATCCATCGATGACATGCCGCATTCGGCGTTTATCGCACGGCGCGACGGCTCAGGAGTTCGGCCGCTTGCCGTGGTTGGCCGCATTCTTGCGGCGGCTGCGCTTCTTACGCCCACGCTTACCCATCGGTATCTCCCTTCTGGCCCCTGGACGGGGATCAACCCGCCTCAGGTGCGAGTTCCGGGAGAAAAGGTTACATGCGGCCGGGCCGGACGCCGCAATCGGCCGTCTCGCCAGGTACCGCTCGTCAAGGATCGGATCGCGCCGCGGCGGGCGTGACCGGAGCCGCGGACGGCCCGGCGGAAGTGCGGTTTTCGAACGAGTCCACCCCGGTGGATTGACCTCGGCATTCGCGTTCTCTTATGGTGATACGAGCGATGAGTAGAGGAACCCGGTGAGATTCCGGGACGGTCGCGCCGCCGTGTGGAGTTTGTCGGAACTTCGAGTCGGACCCTTGATCGTCGCCGGTAGTAGTGCCCGGGGACGCGATATCCCCGTCAGGTGAGGAGAAGTTCATGGCCACGTCGTATGCACCTCAGGCCGGTATCCGGCCGGTGTCGCTGTCCATCCCGACCACGGCGTTGTGGCTGGCGGGAACGACCATCCTCGCGCTGCTGGCGTACTACTTCATCGGTGTGGATCAGGGCGCGGTGTCGATCTTCGGCAGCGATATGCATGTCCACGAATTCGTGCACGACGCACGTCATTTCCTCGGTTTCCCCTGCCACTGAGCACGCGGGTTTCACCGCCGGACGGCGAACCATCCGTCGGAGCTTGCCGGAGCTTCCTGGGATATTCGGTATTCGTCTGTGCCGGAAAACATTCAGTCATCGACACCGCGACCGGTGTGATCGCGGCATCCTCGGATGCCGCCGCAACGCCGCACAGTGGTCGATGAGGTGAGCTCGGCGCGCGGCTGTCGCCGTGCCGAGCCGACCGCCTCGACAGGCGGTCCGCAGCACCTCGCGTTGTCGTTCGTCTCATGACCGCGCCCGCATGAGCGGGACGGTCCCCTCGTCGTGCCGGCATCTGGAGAAGTCATGCCCTGCACGTCGCGATCGCCGCCGACGGTATCCACGGCGACCACGAGAGTCGCTGTCCACCAGGCCATTCCGATCGATCACCAAGGAAATCCCATGAAGACCAGGACCTCACTCGTTCTCGGCTCCGCGCTGACCATCGCGGCACTGACCGTCGCCGGTGGTACCGCGAATGCCGATGCCCCGGCGGCCCCGCAGGAACGGCCCGGCTCGACCGTGAGCACCGATGTGCTGCCCGGGATCCACTACACGGCCAATGTGGTCGACCACTCGGTGGTGCTGCGGACCGACGGCGGCCGGCTCAACGTGCGCGGCAACCAATTCGAAATCCTCGACGACAACGGCAATCTCGTCGCCGGCCTGCCGCTGACCTACAAGCACGATCAGCGGGACTGGCCGATCGCGGCGCAGGTCGACGGCCGGACCGCGGTGCTGACGCCCAGCACGAATCCGGCCGAGGCGGTCGCCTCGACGACACCGGATCTGACTCCGATCGATGATCAGGCCGACTTCAACGACGCCCTCGGTGTGGCGGCCAACCAGATCGGTCTCGCGACCGGTCTGGGTGTGCTCGTCGGAACCGCCATCGGCCTGGTCGGTGGTTGTGTGGCCGGTGCGCTGGTCGGCACCGCGCTGATGCCCCCGATCTTCTTCGCCGGTGCACCGGGCGGCTGCCTCGCGGGCGGCTCCGCCGGTGCCGCGCTCGGCGCCGCGGCGGGGACCATCATCCTGGGGGTTCCGGTCGCGGTGATCAGCGGGATCCAGTTCTTCGACACACTGAACAAGCCGAAGAACTAGCCCGTCACACCTCGGGTTCCTGCAGCCGGCGGAAGCCGTGGTCGTGGAAGACCAGCGGCCGCCCGCCCGCGCGAGTGGCTGTTCGATGGATGCCGAGGATGACCACCAGATGGTCACCGGCGTCCACGATGCTGTGCACCGAGCCCTCGACCCAGCAGGTTGCGCTGTCGATGAAGACGGCGTCCCGATCGCCGCGATGTACTCGCAGGTCCCGGAAGCGTTCGCCGCCGGGACCTGCGAGTGCCCGGGCCGCGGCGTGCTGGTCCGCGCCGAGCAGGCTCAGGCCCAGGCGCTCGGCGGTGGACAACTGCGGCCACGTCGTCGACGTGCGCTGCACGCAGAACAGCATCAGCGGCGGGTCCAGGGACACCGGCACCATGGTGCTGACCGCGAAACCGCAGGGCGCGTCGTCGATGTCGGCACATACCGCGACGACCCCGGCGGGGAAGGTCGCGAACATGTGCCGCAGCGCCAGTCCGTCGGTGCGTTCCTCGAGTAATTCGAGCATGGTCGTGCCTCGCCGGATCAGCCGCGAGCGGAAACGAGCGCCGCGCGGGCCAGTGTCGCCTCCGCCATCTTCACGTGTGCGGCGTCGACCAGTACGCCCTCGACGCCGACGGCGCCGCGTCCCCGCGCCTCGGCCGCGCGGTAGGCGGCGAGATTACGCTCGGCCAGCGCGATGTCGTCCGCGGTGGGCGCGTAGATCCGATTGGCGACGGGCACCTGATCGGGGTGGATCGCCCACTTTCCGGTATAGCCGAGCAGCGCCGACCGCCCGGCATCACGTTCGTAGCCGGTGAGGTTGCGATAGTCGGGATAGGGGGAGTCCAGGGCGTCGATCCCCGCGATCCGGGCGGCCACCAGCACCTTGTTCCGCGCGTAGTGCCAGAAGTCGCCCGGATAGTCACCCAGGGGCTCGAAATTGGTGTCCACCCGCGCACCCTGGGACAGCGAGAAGTCGCCGACACCGAAGATCAGCGCGTCGACCCGATCGCTCGCGACGGCGATGGCCTCGGCGTTCGCCAGCCCCTCGACCTCTTCGATCAGGACCTCCAGCCGGATGCGCCGGGACAGGCCGAGTTTGGTCTCCAGCTGGGTCAGCAGCATGTCCACCCACCAGACGTCGCGCGCCGTGCGCGCCTTCGGGACGACGATGGTCTCGAGCTTGTTCCCGGCCCTGGTGACGACCTCGATGATGTCGTCGTGACACCAGGGGGTGTCCAGCCCGTTGATCCGGATGGCGGGAACGGTTGTGCCCCAGTCGAGTTCGGTCAGCGCACGAATCGCCTTGCTACGGCCCTCGATCTTGTGCGCGGCGGGAACGGCGTCCTCGAGATCCAGGAAGACGAGATCCGCGCCGCACGACAGCGCCTTGTCGAACATGTGGTCGTTGACGGCGGGCAGTGCCAGCTCCGAGCGGCGCAACAGGTCGGTCATGGTCGAAATCCTTTGTGCTGTAATGGAAACAGTCTGTACCGGTGCAAGCGGTCAGAGCACGCCTTGCGCGCGCAGGGCGGACAGTTCGGTGTCGTCGAGTCCGAGCAGGTCCCGGTAGACCTCGGTGTTGTGGGCGCCGAGGCGAGGGCCGAGATGGGTGATGCTGCCGGGGGTCGCCGAGAACCGGGGTACCGGCGCCTGCACGGTCATGGTTCCCAATTCCTCGTCGGGTGTCCGGACGAAGACCTCGCGGTGGCGCAGTTGCTCGTCGCGTACCAGGTCGGCGGTGTCGTAAACCGGTGCGGCAGCGACCTGCTCGGCCTCGAAGACGGCCATCGCCTCGTCGAGGGTGTGTACCCGGACCCAGTCGGCGACCACCGCGTCGACCTCACTCGCCCGTTTCAGCCGGCGTTGCGGATCGGCGAAATCGGCGTCGGTGACCAGATCCGCACGACCGATCGCGCGAAATACCCGCAGCGCCAAGGCAGGTGAACTGCCCGACATGGCCAGCCATTTCCCGTCGGAGGTCCGGTAGGTGTTGCGTGGCGCCGAGATGTCCCAGCGGTTACCGCCTCGCTGAGCGACGATGCCCAGCTGGTCGTAGCCCAGCAGGTTCTGCTCCAGCAACCGGGCCAGCGGATCGATGAGGTTGATGTCGATGAGCTGCCCGGGCCCGCCGTGGACATCGCGGTGGTAGAGCGCCATCATCACCGCGTAGGCGGCATTGAGCGAGGCGATGCCGTCGGCGAGCATGAACGGTGGCAGGGTCGGCGGACCGCTCGATTCGCCGGTGGCATGGGCGAATCCGCTCATCGCCTCGCCGAGGGTGCCGAAGCCGGGGCGATCGCTCTTGGGGCCGTCGAGTCCGAAACCGGTGATGTGCAACATGACGACGCGGTCGTTCACCGCGCGCAGGCTCTCGTAGTCCAGGCCCCAGGCGCGCAAGGTGTGCGGACGGGTATTGGCCACGACCACATCCACCTGCTCCACCAGGCGTCGCAACAACTTCTGCCCCGGTTCGCGTCGCAGATCCAAGGTGACGCAGCGTTTGTTCCGGGCGATCGACTTCCACATCAAGCCGACGCCGTCGCGCTGATTGCCCCAGCCGCGCAACGGATCACCCGTCCCGGGCTGCTCCACCTTGATCACCTCGGCGCCGAACTCGCCCAGATAGGTGGCCGCCAGCGGAGCCGCGGCCAGGGTGGCGAAATCGAGTACCCGTATTCCGTGCAGCGGTTGTGTCGCCGGGTTCATCTACGCACTCGTCCCGAGGGGCACCACGGTGCGGCGCTGCGGGCGGGCCAGACCCAGGTGGTCACGCAGAGTCGTACCCGTGTACCGGGTGCGGAACAGGCCGGCGCGCTGCAGATGTGGCACGACCATCCGTACGACATCCTCGAACGCACCGGGCAGATGCGTTGCGGCCAGCACGAATCCGTCGCACGCGTCGCCGTGGAACCATTCGGCCATCTGCCCGGCGACCTGCGCGCCGGTGCCCACGAACCGCGGTCCCTGCAGCAGCGTGGCCCGATGCCCGGCGAGATCGCCGACCGTCACGGTCTCGCCGCCGAGATGGGCGCGCAGATTCTGGACCAGCCCGCGAATACCGCTGACCGAGGCGATCAGCTCATCGGTGACCGGATCGTCGAGCGCGTACTGCGCGAAGTCGTAGTTCATCAGCTCCGACAGCAGCGTCAGCGAAGCCATCGGATCCACCAGATCGTTGAGCAGCATGTCCTCGCGCTCGCGGGCATGGCGCTCGGTCTCACCGACCACGGCGTAGGCCATGGGGCAGATTCGTACCGCGGCCGGATCGCGGCCGGCATCCGACAGCCGGGCCTTCTGATCGGCGTAGTGCGCACGCGCCACCTCGAGGCCGGGATCGCCGGTGAAGATGACATCGGCCCACTGCGAGGCGAATTCGCGGCCGCGCCCGGAGGAGCCCGCCTGAATGATGACCGGCCGTCCCTGCGGTGTGCGGGGAACGGTCAACGGTCCGCGCGCGGTGAAGTACTGCCCCGAGTGGTTGAGTTCGTGCACCTTGTCCGGGTCGGCGTAGATGCCCGCGGCCCGATCGTGCACGATCGCGTCGTCTTCCCAGGTGTCCCACAGGCCGGTGACCACGTTCAGGAATTCGTCGGCGCGGTCGTAGCGCTCGTCGTGTCCGAGATGTGTTGCCAGGCCGAAGTTCTGGGCTTCGCCATCGTTGACGGAGGTGACCACGTTCCACGCCGCCCGCCCGCCGGACAGATGGTCCAGGGTGGAGAAGGTGCGCGCCACATGGAAGGGCTGGTAGTAGGTGGTGGAATAGGTTGCGCCCAAACCGATTCGGGAAGTGGCCTGGGACAACACGCCCAGGACCGCACCCAGATCCAGTTTCACCGGGCGGGCGCCGTGCCGGACCGCCTCGCCGACGCTGCCGCCGTAGATGCCCGGCATCGCCAGCCGGTCGTCGAAGAACATGAGGTCGAAACAGCCTTCTTCGAGCTGCCGGCCGATCTTCGCGTAGTAGGAGGCATCGAGATAACCGTGCTCGGTTGCCGGGTGTCGCCAGGAGCCCGCGTAGACCGAAGTGTTTCCCGCTTGCATGAAGGCGACCAGTGCCATGGTGTCGTCGCGCCGCTGAGCCATGGTTAGAAATCTAACATCTGATATATCAGATTTCAAACTTGGTATTGCCGCGCTGCTAGGCTCCCTGACCATGGCGGGTGTGGATATCTCGGGAACCGTGCGTGAGCGGGCCGCGCGTGAACTACGCGACCGCATCCTCACCGGAGTGCTGCCGGCCGGGGCGCGGATCGATCTCGACGCCATCACCGAGGAGTTCGCGACCAGTCGCACCCCGGTGCGAGAAGCGTTGCTGGAGTTGTCGTTCGAGGGGCTCGTGCGGGTCGCGCCGCGCAGCGGGATCACCGTGCTCGGGATCGGCGCCGCCGATATCAGCGACAGTTTCACCCTGCTCGGTGTGCTCACCGGTCAGGCCGCGGCGTGGGCGGCGCAACGTGCCACGGCCGAGGAGTTGGAGAACCTGCGCACCCTCGCGGCCGATGTCGAACGCCTGTCCGGCGACGATCGCATCGGGGAGGCCAACTGGCACTTCCACCAGGAGATCCACCGCGCCGCGCACTCGCCTCGGTTACTGGCCCAGATCAAGCTGGCGTCGCGGGTGGTGCCGTCGAATTTCCTGCGCATGTTCCCGGACCACGAACAGCACGCCCTGCACGAGCACACCCAACTGCTCGACACCCTCGCCGCCCACGATGCCGAACAAGCCCGAGCCCTCGCCGAACGGCATGTGCTCGATGCGGGGGAGTCGCTCGTCGGCTGGTTGCGGCAGCGCGAGTCGGCGGCCGATCAGCCGAGCAGTTTCCAGTCCTCGAGGCCCTCGTAGAGCGGGAGGTCCAGAGCCAGTTTGGAGACCCGTGCGCGCAGTGCGTCGAGGTCGGCGTTGCCGGCCAGGGCGGTGGCGATGATGTCGGACACCTCGGTGAACTCGGTGTCGCCGAAGCCGCGGGTGGCCAGTGCGGCGGTGCCGATACGCAGGCCGGAGGTGACCATCGGCGGGCGCGGGTCGAACGGAACGGCGTTGCGGTTCACCGTGATTCCGACCTCGTGCAACAGATCCTCACCCTGCTGACCATCCAGAACGGAGTTACGCAGGTCGACCAGCACCAGGTGCACATCCGTTCCGCCGGTGAGCACGGTGATTCCGCGATCGCGGACGTCGGCGGCGGTGAGCCGCTCGGCCAGGATCTTCGCACCGCGCAGCGTGCGCTCCTGCCGGTCACGGAATTCCTCGGTGCCGGCGATCTTGAACGCGGCGGCCTTCGCGGCGATCACATGCATCAGCGGACCGCCCTGCTGCCCCGGGAACACCGCGCTGTTGAGCTTCTTGCCGAACTCCTGCTTGGCCAGGATCAGACCCGAGCGGGGACCACCGAGAGTCTTGTGCACGGTCGAGGAGACGATGTCGGCGTGCGGGACGGGTGAGGGGTGCAGCCCGGCGGCGACCAGACCGGCGAAGTGCGCCATGTCGACCCACAGGTAAGCGTCGATCTCGTCGGCGATCTCGCGGAAGGCCGCGAAGTCCTGGTGCCGGGGATAGGCCGACCAGCCGGCCACGATCACCTTGGGTTGTACCTCGTGGGCCTGTTTGCGCACCTGATCCATATCGATGCGATGGTCCTGTTCGGAAACGCCGTACGAATGGACCTCGTAGAGTTTGCCGGAGAAGTTCAGGCGCATGCCGTGGGTGAGGTGACCACCATGGGCGAGGTCGAGACCGAGGAGCTTCTCACCCGGGTTCATCAGCGACATGAGTACCGCGGCGTTGGCCTGCGCACCCGAATGCGGTTGCACGTTGGCGAATTCGGCGCCGAACAACTCCTTGACCCGATTACGCGCCAGATCCTCGACCACATCGACATGCTCGCAACCACCGTAATAGCGGCGACCCGGATACCCTTCGGCGTACTTGTTGGTCAGCACACTGCCCTGCGCCTGCAGCACCGCGCGCGGCACGAAATTCTCCGACGCGATCATCTCGAGGGTGTCGCGCTCACGGGCGAGCTCGCCCGCCATCGCGGCAGCCAGCTCCGGATCGAGCTCGACAAGCGACAGGTTGTCGAGCGAAGAGGTACGGGCAGTGGAAGCGACCATGATGAACTCCGTCGGCTGGCAAGGGACAGCCACCGCCCTACTGAGCACACCCCGATCCACCTCGCTCCGGGGACACCGGTGCGAACGGCAGGTGACGCGCCCGATCCACGAGGCGGCGACCGCCGGATGCGGCGCATCCGGCACAACGGGCAGGTCTTCGGACTCGCGGGCACCGGACCAGAATCGGGCCGACCTACTGACCGTCGCTTCCCGGATGCGCGCATCCAGTGCTCGTGACGGCGTTCGTTCCTGCTCACCGCTGCGGGACAGTCCCGGAATTCCACCGGGTTCCCTCTTCACCCCACGTCGGCACACCGTGTGCCGCGTGTGGCTTCGACGCCGATGACCGAGCGGGGGCTCCCGGCACCGTGATCATGGCGAACCAGCTGCGCGGGCAGCATACTGCGCCGTCCGGCGCGACGGCACACCCGGGGTTTCGACCGGCTCCTGAAAAGGACTTCAGCTCACTTCAGGAGCCATTCAGGCGCATCTTGCGATTCTTGCCGCTGTCGGACAACAGACAGCGACGAGAGGGGCGTACATGAACTCGACGGTGCGAATCGGCGGGCAGCTCTACCGACTGATCGGCAAGTCCCGGCTGTCGGTGCTGTCGCGCGCCTGCTACGGCAAGCATCGTTTCACCGTGGAGCGTGTCTGCGACGGTTCGCTGTGGGAGGCGTTCGGCGCCCGGCTCACTCCGGGCTCGGAGCTGGTGCGCCGTCGCGACGACGCGGGAGCTCGCTGGAGTGTCAACAGCTAACCGGCGGTGATGAATTCGGCGCACCGTTCGCCGATCATGTACGAGGGCGCGTTGGTGTTGCCGCCGGTGACGCTGGGCATGATCGAGGCATCGGCCACCCGCAGGCCCTCGATACCGCGGACCCGCAGCTGCGGGTCCACCACCGCGCGTTCGTCGACTCCCATCCGGCAGGTGCCGACCGGGTGATACACCGAATGCACCCGGGTCGGCAGCTCCCGGCGCAGTGCCGTCTCGTCGAAGTAGTCCGGACCGGGAGCGAGCTCCTCGACCACATCACCCGCGATGGCCTTGTGCGCCATGATCTCCCGGATCATCCGCATACCCTCGATGAGGAATTCGGTGTCGGCGGGATCGGTGAGATAGCCGGGGTCGATGAGCGGGGAATCCAGCGGATCCGCCGAGGCCAGGGTCAGCTCACCGCGACTCTTGGGATAGATCAGGGTGGGGAAGATGGTCAGCGCCGCGCGGCGGTCCACGGTGTGCAGTGTGTCCTCGTCCTGATTCGGCGTCGGATATCCCCATGGCAGGGTGTGGATCTGCATGTCCGGAACATCGTGGGCGAAGGAGGTTTTCACGAATCCGACCATCTCGAACATGGTCCGTCCGAACCAGCTGCTGCCCGGCCGATACAGCTCGCGCAGGACGGCCGGGGCGAAATGTGTGGGCGTGCTGCGGTGTACGGCGTTCTTGGAGATGAACGTCATCGGCACGAACAGGTGGTCGTGCAGGTTCTGTCCGACCGGCAGATCCGCGTGCACCTCGATACCGAGTTCACGCAACTTCGCGGCCGGGCCGATTCCGGACAGCATCAGAATCTGCGGCGACCCCACGACGCCGCCGGAAACGATCACTTCCTTGCCTGCGCGGATCTGGTACCGGCCCTGCCTGCCGATCACCTCCACGCCGGTGGCCCGGCCGCCGGTGACGACGACGCGCGCGACGTGCGTGTCGGTCACCACCGTCAGATTCTTATTCGGTCGGTTGGTGAGATAGCCGCGGGAAGAGCTGTAGCGCAGCCCGTTACGCACACTCTGCTGGAAGGTGCTGATGCCTTCCTGGGATTCACCGTTGTAGTCCGCGATCTCCGGCACCCCGAGCGTCTCGGTGGCGGCCTGCGTGAACTGCCGGGCGATGGGGGTCAGGTGCTGCTGCCGGGTGACCTCGATCGGCCCGCCGGCCCCGCGCAGTTCGCCGGCCCCGTCCTCCCAGTTCTCGAGCCGCTTGTAGGCCGGCAGCACCTCGTCGTAGCTCCAGCCCGCACAGCCCTCGGCGGCCCAGGAATCGAAGTTGGCCTTGTTGCCCCGCACGAACAGCATGCCGTTGACCGAACTGGATCCGCCCAGCACCTTGCCCCGGGTCATCGGAATCCTGCGATCGTGCGCGTGCTTCTGCGGGGTGGAGTACTGCTTCCAGGTGACGCGCTTCTTCAGCTGCGGCACCGTGTGCACCATCGCGATCGATCCCGGCATGGTGACCAGCCGGGTGTTGTCCCTGCGCCCGGCCTCCAGCAGGATCACGCTCGCCCCGGATTCCGCCAGCCGGCCGGCGACGATCGCGCCGGCGCTGCCCGCGCCGACGACGACGTAGTCG
Organism: Nocardia sp. NPDC052254; assembly: GCF_040679495.1. Classification (NCBI taxonomy): domain Bacteria; kingdom Bacillati; phylum Actinomycetota; class Actinomycetes; order Mycobacteriales; family Nocardiaceae; genus Nocardia; species Nocardia sp. NPDC052254. Next base: position 183,855 of record NZ_JBFAUW010000007.1, read on the forward strand.
GCCTCGGTCGCGCTGCCGCGTCCGGACGCTCCGACGGATTTTTCGCTCATAGCTCACGCACCTCGCCTTGGACAACTGTCTGGACAGTACTCTTGGCGATTGCGCGCGGCAAGGGGTGATCGGTGGCCGCGTGGCTCCCGGAGTGGGCGACTCGGCTCAGCGGTAGCCGCGTTCGATCAGATACTTTGCGCCCGAATCGAATCCCGCCGGGCTGAGCAGTTCGAAGTCGAAGGCGTCGGCGAGACGATTGGTGATGTCGAAGGCGGCGCAGACCGCCAGCGCGTCCTCGATGCCGGCCGGGGAGACGCCCGTGGCCAGTACCGCGCGCATGTCGTCGGCGGTCACCGCGGCGCCCCTGGTGAGCCTGCCCAGTAGATGTAGCGTGGCTCGCAGGCCGTCCGGGATCGGTGCGGAATCCGGATCACTCAGTGCCGCGGAGACTTTCGCATCGTCGGCGTAGGCCATACGAGCCGTCGCGGTGTGCGCGCCGATGCAGAAGGCACACTGGTTGACCTGGGATACGTAGGCTGCCATGAGTTCTCGATCCGCGACCGACCACTCCGATGGACCGCGCATCGCCTCATGGGTGAACTTCTTGGCGTGGGAGCCATAGAAATCGGGCCGGTAGAAGGTCAGTTTCGCGGCGTCGGGCAGCTGCTGCCCGGTGAGCAGGCGGATGATCCGGAACAGGATCTTGGTGCCGGGGCGGTAACCGTGGTTCAGGATTCCGGGACGCATCAGCCGTCCGCCTTCCCGCCGGTGGCCTCGGCCAAGGCCGCGAGTCCCGACTCGTACATGCGTGACGAGTGCCCGACAGCGGCGGCTGTCACCAGCTCGAACAGCTGATCCTCGTCGAAACCGGCGGCGCCGGCCGTGGCGAAGTCCGCGTCGGTGATCTCGGCGGGCCGGCTGACGACCTTGTCGATCAAGGGGCGCAGGGCTGGTGGAAGGTCGGCATTGCGGAAGGTGCGATCGCGCAGCTCCGCCGAGACGGCGCCCTTGCCGGTGCGGATGCGATCCGCCAGTTCTCGGTACCTCGATTGCTTTTCGTTCGGCACGACGGCCTCCGTCTCTCGTGCGCCGATCGGTGGCGTTCGGTCATCATGACCATGGGCGTTCCCGGGCGCGGCCGGTTTCACATGAGCTCGACCTCGTCGAAGGCGACGGTCATGGCGTGGCGGCGCTCGCGCAGCACATTCCCTTCGCGGTGTACCACTCCTTCGCTGAATTCCAGGCGCAGCGTGGCCCGGCGCAGATCGACCTCGCGTACGACTCCGCAGATGCCGCTGAACGGGCCGCGCGGAAATATGACGACGTCACCCGGTCCGAACGCGCTGGAGCTCATGGCGTCAGACTAATCGGCGCCGGGCTCCTCGGCCGGGTTCGGCGCGGGGTCATCGGGTACCACGACGAGACCGATGACGTGCCGGGTCCGGCCGTCGCCGGGACGGGAGTGAGCGCGGCGGGGGAGCACGGCCTGTTTCGGCACGACGAGATTCGACCTCTGGGCGCGAGTGTTATCCGCTCTTCCTCAGATGTGTGATCTCGTTGCCCCACACCGAATGTGCGCCCGCATCACCGACGCGATAGATCTGGATGATCGATGCGATGCCGACGACGACGGCGAGTATCGCGACGGCCACCCGGGCGAGGGTGGCGGGGTTCGGGCGGCGTTGTTCGGCGAGTCGCAAGGCCGTCAGGAGTACGGCGACCACGAGCAGCGCGATGGCGAAGTACAGCATCGTGCCGCCACGGTCGGCGTGTTCGCGCAGCGTCGGCGACGGATTCTTGCGCAGGTCGTAGAGCCACTCGCCGGCATCGATGGTGATCGGTGTCAGGGCCATGGTGATCGCCGCGAGGATCAGGGTCAGCCACAGCAGTGCGCCGCGTCGTGCGGCGGGCCACAGTGCGCACACGATCTCGAGTACGGCGGTCAGGGGGACGAGGACGACCACGAAATGTACGAGCAGTACGTGCGCGGGAAGACCGTTGATTTCGTCCATCACACTCCTCGGCGAATCGGGACGATCGGGCGACGCAGCCCGGTCACCGCGGTGTGGGTCGATCGTATCGCCGCGGATCACGCTCGACCGGAGCCTCGGCTGCGAGTTCCCTGGGAATCGCGACGTCGCACGGAATACGATCACCGCTGGTGAGTCGCATGCATGACGTCTCGGTCACATCGACACGGACGCGTTACGGGCCGCCGCCGTTGCGTTCGGCGCGGGTGTGCGGCCGGCCCGGCGGAGATCCCCCGATGACGTGAGCCCCGCCGGCGCCACGGCCTACCGCGTGCCCCGGGGCTCTCGGAAGCGAAGTTCGGCAACGGTGTCGAGATCGATCCCGTGGCGGGCGTAGATCTTGATCGTGTTTTCTCCGGTGAGCTCGGATTCGGTGTAGCCGAGCAGCTCGGCGACCCGGATGACCTCCGCTGTCGTCGGTGCTTCGATCTCCAGGTACGGCGGAATCAGCGGCCAGTTGTCGATTTCGAGCTGTGCGCCGTCGAGAGTGAAGCTGGCGCGCTCGGTTTCCTGGTAGGACTTCGGCGTGAAGCCCAGTATTCCGAGAAGTTCGTTGGTGGCACCGAAGTCGTCGACGGTCACTTCCACTTCATGAGTTCCGTCGATGGCGTCGCCGGTGATCTGCTTGACCGCGAGTGTGACGCTGTTTCCATTGTCTCGCAGGCGGATCCACTTGGATTTGTCGCCGGGAGCGATGTCGTAGACGTAGCGGCGCATGAATCGTTCGCCGAGCTTCCGGCCTCCCTTGTCCAGAATGGTGCGTTCGGTGGTCTCGGGGTCGATATCGAGAACCTTGGCTTCGTGCTCGATGGGCATCATCGGCCTCCAATCGTCATCTCGACTGGATCGTTCCACATGAATTGTCCTGGGCTATAAAGAATTCCGTCCAGTACAGTCGCTCTCCGCCGACGTGGTGGACCACTCGCCGTGCGTATCGACCACCGATTTCGGAGGAACCTCGCCTGCCGCAGGCCCCGGACCGACGAACGCGGTGGTGAATCCCCAGCGCAGACGCGCCACCGCGGCGGGCAGCAGGCGTCTCCCGGAAAGAGCGCACAACAGTGCGACGGGACCGGCGATCACCAGTGCGCCCACGACATCATGCGGATAGTGCGCGCCGACGTAGACGCGGCTGAACCCTTCCACCACTGTGAGCAGGGCCGCGACCCACGCGAGTCGGCGCTCGACCACCCACAGCGCCCCGACCGTCGCTGCGGCGAAAGCGGTGTGGCCGCTGGGAAACGCGTAATCGGTGGTGACCGGACAGGTGTCGATGATGTAGGTGTGCGGCATCGAAACGCAGGGACGCGCCTCGGCGACGAGATTCTTCACCACCTCCACGGCGCCGAATCCGATCGCGACCGCGAGCGGAGCGGTGAGCGCGGCGGCCATGGTGGCGACATCCGCGCGTCGGGCGCGCCACCAGGCCAGGACGACAAGGGCCGCGAATACCACGAGCACGGCGTCGGTCGACCACTGCGCGGCGGTGTTGAGCCAGGGTGTGTCCCGCGCGAAGCCGGTGATCGTGACGAACAGCGAACCGTCGATACCCGAACCATCGAATGCGCTGTTCATGCCTCACCTGTGGGCCGGGTCGGCCACTTCTCGTCGGTCATACCGCCACTGTGCGGAAGGACTGCTGTGACGGCGCTGAGAACGCGATGCGACCGGCCTGTGTGACTACCGGATGTTCCCGAATCGAGACAGCAGTGCCGGCAGTTTCGAGGCGGCCATGAGTGCGCGGAACTGCCAGCTGTCGTCCCGGGGGAGGACACCGCCGCGCTGGGTGGCGTCGAGGAAGTCGTAGAGAGTTTCGCCTTCCTCCATGAGTCCGTCGGCGCTGAAGTGGTAGCGGTCGACGGCCGGGCACTGGATGAAGCGTCCGTTGCCGTGGATGACCGGCGCCGAATCGTCATAGGGATAGAGTCGCAGCGGGCCGGTCCAGTGACCGCTGCCGATGTAGCGGATGACGGTGCGTACGTTGCCTTCCGGCGTCACGTCGAGATAGACCTGATCGGGCAGCGGGTCGTAACGCCAGTCCGGGATCGCGTCGAAGAAGGCGAAGTTGTACTTCACGAACTCGTCGATGCCGACGATGGTGCGGCCGAAGGTGGTCACATCGGTGTAGCGGACATCGGGGGTGTAGAGCTCGTGATTGAGGCTCATGTCCCGGACCAGGAAACTCCACCAGTACTTCTTCGCCCAGGTCATCACCCAGCTCAGATCGACGCCGAGCTTGCTGTACGCCTCGAGCTTCCGTTCGAACTCACCGAACCACTCCAGGGTGGTGGCCTGCAGTTCCGCCTCCGGAATCGCGCGGATCGGCACGGCACGGTTGGAGTTCAGGAATTCCGGTACCGGCTTCGACAACCGGGGCTGCCGCAAGGCCTGCTGGAACTGTTCCTCGCTGAACATGATGATGCCTTTCACCTGGTCGATGGGGTGCGGACCGCGAGATGGGGGTGGTCTGCACCGCAAGGTGAATCATATGATTCATGTAGAATCGAGCGATGTCAATGAGGTGCCCGGACCGGATGGGAGGATGACGTGGTGACCTCCGCACCCAAACTCTGGCGCGGCCAGACCCTCCAGGATCGCTCCGGCGAACGGCGCGACCAGCTGCTCGACTGCGCATTCGACCTGCTGGGTACCGCCGGCGCCGGTGCGGTCACCATGCGTGCGGTGACGCGGCAGGCGAATCTGAGCCCGCGCTACTTCTACGAGAGTTTCGACAATCGCGAGGTATTGGTCACCGCCGTCTACGACCGCGTGGAAGGGGCTCTGCGAGAACGTCTTTCGACGATCACGAACGCCGGAGACCCGCAGGCGGCCATCCGGGCCGCACTGGAGTCCTGTGCCGATTTCTTCGAGGAGGATCCCCGCCGGGCCCGGGTGCTGCTCCGGGAACCTCTCGCCGACGACACTCTGCGCCGGCACATCACCCGTCGCACCCCCGCGGTGATCCGGGCGCTGGCCCCGATTCTCGGCGAGGGTGCCGGGGCGCTGTTCACCAGCAGTGACGCTGCGCTGGCGACCGTCGGCACCGCGCTGGCGGGAGCATTGACCGCGGTCTATCTGGAGTGGGCGGACGGCAATCTGATGATCGAACGCGATCGGCTGGTCGACACCGCGGTCGGCATCGTGGTGCCGTTGCTCGCTGTCGCCGGCGGAGGGTGACACCGTCCGTGATCGATGGCCCTGTGTGTCAGGCGACGGGTGGTTGCGGCCGGACGGTGAGAATCTGCTCGGCTCGTCCGACGGGGCCGTCGACGTCGTGCAGCACGGTACTGGTCAGCCCCTGACCGGTCGCGCCGAAGGCAACCGAGGTGTCGAGGCCGGTCCATCGACCGGTGGGCTCGCGGAACAGGTGGATGGTGAGGTCGAGATTGGGGAACATCCACTCCGTCGGCGGTTGCCGCACCGCGATGCCGTTGGCGGTATCCACCAGTGCCACAAAGGAAGCCGTCGCACCCGCCTGTTCATCGGCGACGAGGTCGATCGGGGAGCGGACCCACGCTGTGGTGCGTCCGGGAGTCGGCGTGCCGACCGGACGTGTCTCCAGCGAGGCGATGTACCCGCCGGGCCACACCGAGGTCAGCGGCCACGGCTGCAGTGTGCCGGGCGCGGCTGTGGACCGGAACGAATTCCCGGCGACGGTGCCGGTGTCCTGGACGGTCAGATACCACACCCGCGCCGTCACGACGGCCCGCCCGCCGATCACGACGTTCGCCTGCACCAATTCGATCGTCCGCCCCGGACGGATGGTCTCGACGTGGATCTCGAATCGGTCGAACGCGATCCGGCCGAGGATGTCGAAGCAGATGCGGCCCGCGATCATCGGCGGACGCCCGGTCCGTGACCGCTCGATCTCATGGACGATCAGCCCGCCCAGTGGACTGAAATGTTGTTCGTCGGCACTCCAGGCGCCGCCGACGTGCACGGTGGGCTCGAAGGCGTGTTCGTCCACGCGGACGAAGTAGCTCGACGGTTCGGGTGCTGCGCCGGTCGGCAACGGGACTCCTCTCGACGGCGATGCGGTTGCCCGGATCGCTTGCTGTTCGCTGCCCGGCGCCGAGCCGAGGGCGAACAGCACGCTATCGCCCGGCATTCGTACGCCGTCCACTGCCCCGGCCGCCGCGCCGCGTAGTCTCGCTCCATCGAGCCGCCGTGGGGTGAATGGCGGGCTGGAAGCCGAACGACATCGTCGCGAACATCGACACCTACCCCCCCCGGACAACGCGAACGCCTCCTCGACTACTCCACCCGCGCCGCCGACGCGCATCGGCCGGCGGCGGACGCGATCACCGAATCCGGTGGTGACCGAAATGGACTCGGCTCGGCCGTGGTCGCCGGTGTGAGCGGATCGAAAGTGCCGTCACCGTGACGCGACGACGGCGTTGGCCGGGAATCGAGGCGCCGCGACATATCCTCCGGTGGTCAGCGATCCGCTGAATACGGTCCGGCGCGACGAATATCGCGGGGTGGGTGTTCACGTGTTCGCCCGGGGCGGGGACCCGAATTGCGGTTCGAGCGGTCGTACTTCGGCCGGACGGGCGCGATCATCAGAAGGTGAACTGGGCGCCGTAAGCGGTGGTTTGCAGCATGCCCTGGGCACTGCTCACCGTGGCGGTGACGAACGGGACGGCCGATACCGGTGACGCGCATTGGGATACGTTCAACGCGGCGTTGTTGAAGATCAGGTGATAGGGGAACGTCGTCTTGTCGCTCAGGTCCACCGTTGCCGTCGTCGCGGTGGTGACCTGGCCCGGTCCCAAGGTGGCGGTCAGAACCTCGGTCAGGTCGAGATTGCCGCCCACGCTGGGCCCGAGGCTCAGGGACGGCGGGCTGACCGAGGGGCTGGAGGGGGTCGAAGGGGGCGAGGGGGTGGTACTGGTACTCGGTGCTGCCGCAGGCGCGGCCGGAGCGGCCGCCGCCACGCTGGGCGGGGTGAAGTCGGGAGAAATGCTGGCTTCCACTCCCTGCCCGGGTTCGATGCCCACGGTGACCCCACCGGCCACACTGACAGCGCAGCCGAGGATGAAACCCGCGACGGACTGGCCGGATGTCACCGGAGCGCCGTCCACATTCACCGCGTAGTCCCCGGACAACTGGGCGGCATGCGCGAACGTCATGAGAAAGTTCGGCGTCCGATCGCCCGGTGGATCCACCTTCACGTTGCCCACCGAGACCGTCAGATGCATCCCGGCGCCGGTTGCCTCGGCGGCAGGCGGCGGGGGAGGCGGTCCGGCCGGTGGCTCAGCTCGGCTCTGCTCGGCGCCACCTGCCCAGAAGGCCGTGGCGGCCAAGACGGCCGAGATCGCACCGATGGTGATGGGGACGGCGGAAGGTCGCATATCTGATCCTGCTTCGAATCGGATGTATATCAGCGGCGGCGAACTCGCGTGAACAGACCCATATCGCTAACGACTGGCAAGCATAGCCGGATGGTGGTCCGAGATCTCGTGACAGCGGCGCGTGTCGCGCTCCGCTGGAGCATGGCTACCTATTTGCCCGATATTCGAATTCGACCGTGCAGGATGGCTGGATTCGGACGTGCCGAGAGGTGAATTCGCTCTTCTCGGTCGTATACGGATTCGGCAGTTCTCTACTGACCGGCCGTAGTGGGTGTTTAAACTACCTCATCCGTAACATAAGAAAACCTGCTAGAGGTCGGGGATCACAGAGAGACAATCGCTCAGGAGGTGTGAAATGCCGGATGCTGGTCATCGGCGGATGTCACGTTCCATGCTGATTGCGGGCATGTTGCCAATCGCGGTCTTTCTGGGAGCTGGAGTGGCCACCGCATCCCCAGCCGACATTGTTCTTTCCCCGGCCGATGCCCCGCAGTCGCCCGTCATGCCCTCGCCGGCATTGGATTGGCAATCGATCGCGCGCGATGTGCAAGGGCTGCTCCCGTTCCCGCTGCCACTGCCGGCGCCGCCCGCCGATGGGGTTGCCGTTCCACGGAATTCGCCCGCCGAGGACGGCCCGGCCCCGGCCGAGCCGGTCGACGTGCCATCCGCCGAAGCCGTGACCGCGCCCCCCGCGGAGGCCGTGGATGCGCCACCGGCCGTGGACCAGCATCCGGTCGAGGCGTTCTGTGCACAGGTCCCCGCCGATCCCGACCGGTGCGCCGCGACCGTCGTCGATGCGGGCGTCGGCGCGGCCATCGGGGCCGGGATCGGGGCGGCGGTGTCCGCACCACTCGCGATTCCCGCCGGAATGCTCGGCGCCGCAGCCGGATTCGTCGTCGGCCTGCCGTTCCTGCCGACCGGTGTGGTGGTCGGCCCACTGCTCGGCGCGGCCGTCGGTGTCGCGGTTGTCGCGGGTCCCGCTGCCGCGCTCGGCGGCGCACTCGGGGCGGCGGTCGGGACGATCGTGGGAATCACCGCGCCCGTCCCGCCGACGGCCGGGCCCATCGGCGCGACCGATGCCCCGACACCGGCGGTGGCATAGCGCGACCACCGATGTGCCGGCATATGTGCTCGTGTCGGACCTCGGCAGTATGAATGCGCGATCCGTGCAGCCACGAGCACCGTGGCTGCACGGATCGAATTTCGAATGCTGCCGGCCAGAGCCTGGCGGGCCCGTCCTTGTTATGTTGCCGGGAACGAACCAGCCCAACCTGTCCAATCCTCGTACTTTTCAAGGTAATTCTCGGAAAAGACGGGAGCATGTGACAGATCGGGCAGCTCGAAGGCGTCGAGCATTATCTCGAGGTTGTCGATCAGAACGCCGCGGTGCTCGCGGAGGGCGACTGCCACCTGCGGCAGCCGGGGGTGATCGACGAACCAAACCGCAGCTGCGTGAATACATCCCAGCGCATATGCCGCAGCCGCGGACTCCGTCAGCCGCGCAGCGGCCGGATCCGAACTGGCAACGGACTCCAGAAACAGAGCTGTAGCGGCCAGCCGTTGGCTCGTCGCCTCGGCCATCTCGACAGCCATCGATTCGGGACCCAGCGCGGCGCTGGCCCGGTCGAAGTCGCCGTGGCGAATGCTTTCCGCGATCCGGCTCTCGCGATCCATCAACATCTCGATGTACCACGGCAGCTGTTCGGGGGTGCCTGGCAGTCGCAGCTCTTCGATGGCGGGCGTGCCTGCCTTGATCTGCAGGATCCGGTTTTCGCCCTCGGCAGTGATGATGGCCTGGATGTTGCCGATCCAGTCCGGAAACAGGTTACTGCGAAGCGCTCCCTGGGCTCCGACCCGTTGCTGGCAGCTGATCACGATCCGCAATGCCGTATTGCTGAGGAGCGGCTTGGCGAGCATCGACCATACGGCCACGCTGCGGTCATCCGCGCTGGTCGTGGCGCGCATGTCTCGGATCCGGCGCCCGAGCACGCTGGTGGCGTAGGCCGCCGCGAGGCCCGAGACCTGGTCCAGCTGTACGTTATCGCGATCGGCCATCACCACCCGTCCGGGCTTTCGCTGCCACGCGTAGTTCGCCATGCCCGCCAGCGCCGCCCGTGCCGAGGCAATCGCAGCGTTGGCCAGGTCCAACCGTCCATCGCTCAGGACACTTATCGCACGATGGAACCGCTGGCGCTTCGGTACATCGCAGACAAAGCTCCCGTCGGGGTCCATCCGCGCCCAGTCGCCGCCGAGTAGCGCATCACGCGGAACCCACACGCGGTCGAATCGGTAGATTCCGTGATCCATCGGCGCCGACGACTTGTCCGGCAGCGCGGCAACATCGACCCCCTTTGCCATGCCGGCGGATGTACGCAGATTCTGCAGAGCCCGAGATCTCGGCGCCACGATGTGCAGCAGCCGCACGAGGACGCGCCGGCCCAGCCGCGGCTTACCGCGTAAACGGACGAGGAACGGCAGGACCCCCTCGTCCTCGCCGTCGATCATCAGGCGCGCGGTGACCACCGCGACCTTGGGCACCACCGAGGCGGCATTGGGCATGAAATATTGAGACGCGGTCCCGTCGCCGGTGATCCAGTAGCCGTCGGTGTCCGGGTCCCAATGGGCCTCGGTCACATGGTCGGCGCCATTCGTTCCGCCCAGTTCGGTCAAGCAGAGCAGTCCGACAGCTCGCGCGGTGTCCAGCTCGTCGAGGATGTCCTGCTGATACCCGCTCCCATTTCCGAGCCTGAGTATCGCGCTGATGCACAGCGAGAAGTGGCCGGTCAGTATCAGGAGCAGCCGCGTCGCCGACACCTGTGCACTGTCGCACAAGGCGCCTCGCAGCTGATGGTCGGCAGCGATCTCGCGGGCGGGACGGCCCAGCCGCGAAATGACCACCGGAAGCAGCCTGGGTGCGATGAGAGTTTCTTCGGAATAAGTCAGGCCGGATCGAGGAACATCGCCGAGGCCGGCCACGATGCTGCTCACCCATCTGTGTAGAAGCCCATGGTCACCGTAGATCGCTCGGCGCAGTGCAGCGGTTGTCGGTGAGTCTTCGGATCCGAGCGTCGACTCGGTAAGAGGATTATCGACCGGATTGGCCGGATAGGGCAGAGGTAGATCAGTTGTCGTCATATCGAGCACCCACTCTGGTAACGCCTTTTCTCGCGCCCAGAAATAGCGCTCGTGGCGCGGAGCTACCTCTGGTGCGAGGGCTGTTCTTTGGCCGAGGCAGCAAGATTGTGCCGCCTCGGCGTTCTGCTATCCAACATTCGTCATCGCATGAATTCTCCTACCAGCCGGGCCCTGGGCTAATTTCAGTGGTTCAACGGTTCAAGGGTGCAGCGGGAGTCGGAGGGAAAGTGACAGGCAATGCTTTGAGGCCTCGGGCAAACGGTCCCTGCCGATACTCCAAGTACTCGGGGGGTACCGCAAGCTCTATTTCCGGCACAATGTCGAAAATGTAGCTGAGAATGCCATCGACAATCCTGTTGGACGCATTCTGTGCGGCCCCGGGACATTGGTGCGGTCCGATGCCGCCACTGATATTCCAGCCGACGGTGAGGAGGTCGCCATGGGCGTGTTGCTGATCGCTGCGCCTATGCTGCGGATCGCTCATGCATGCCGCCATGCTGATGAGTATCGGCTCGTTCGCGGGCAGCCATACCCCGTCGAGGTTGATCGGGTTGGTGGGGTAGGTGATCAGATAGTTGGCCAGCGGCGGGTCGTTCACGCGAACCGCGTTCACGGCGGCTTGGTTGGACAGCGGGAGACCACTCTCGGTGGGGCGCAGCAATAGCACCATCGCACTGGAGGCGAGGTCGGAGATCAGCTGAGTACCCGCTGAGAGGCAGGTGACCAGCTGATGGGCTATCTCTTCGTCGGAAAGTTCGCTGGGGTGTCGGATGAACCGACTGACGATGTCCTCGTTGAGCGGCAGTTGGTTGGCGTGCTGATAACTGAGTTCTTCACGTTTGAGGGTGATCAGATCACCGAACGCCTTACCGAACTGTGCGTTGGTCTCGGCTGTATCCTGCCCCTCGAACAAATCGGCGCTGGCCTTGGCGATCTGCGCCATGATGACGTCATTGGATCCGTGCATCATGTTCAATATTCGAAATGACAACGGGTCGATGTAGTTTTTGATCAGATCGAGCGGTTTTTCCCTCGATGCTCCATCGACGCAGAACGAATTGATGAGATCGTGTGCGTCTTCCTCCACTCGATTGATCAGGGCGAACTGGTCGATCCCGTCGAGCGCGAAATTGGTCGCGGCGCGATAGCGCTGATGTTCGGGACTGTCTCCATTGCTGCGCAATGCGTTCGGGCGCCACTCCACCATCGGCAAGAAGTCGAACCTTCTGCCAGGAAATCTATCGGTGAGATTCTGTTGCCACGCCCTCGGGTCCGACCGGAAATGACTGGAGTCGTACTGAATCTTCTTCGCCGTCTCATAGTCTATGACCAGTGTTGCCGGAACATCCTCGTCAATCCAGATCGGCGCCAATGTTCCGTACTTTTGACGCATGTAGTCGTAGTATGCGTGCGGCTGCCTTGCGAAATCTTCGGTGTAAATCGCGACTCGTTCATTGACTACATGATGGTCTACCTTCGAAGTTCCGTCCGAGAGACTTTGAGTCTGCTGCGGCGAATTCACGTGGAAACGCTCCTTGGATATCCTGGGGGACAATTTTCGAGAACCCACTCGGAGGCGCCGTCGTTGCCGACGCGGCGCGACCGTGTGCAGGCAGGCAGCGGCGATCGGTCACGCCGATGGAGGACACGATGAGGAGGCTCTCTGCGTCGCCCCGGGTGACGGTCTTGACATACCTGGACTCCTGCTCGTCTGGCCCGGTCGGCATACGCTGAGCTTCCACATCCCCGAACGAACCGTCCGGTACGTGAAAGTTGCTCGACCGCAGCAAATTTCGACGCGGCCAAACCCTTACATCATATCCACAGGTTGCGACGTTCGCAGGCCGAATCCGGCCGAGACCCGTTACCGCTCAGTAGATATGACAGAGGCCGAGGTGAACCGGCCAAAACCCCCGCCGATGCGCATGGGGTTGTGACGACCGGAGTCCCCCGGCTCTCTGATGATCGGCATGGCAGATGCCCTGGGGGTCGCTGTCGTATCTGAGTGATCGGCCTGTGCATCACGTCGCGGCACAGCTCCACACCTGATGCGTTGTTTCGCTGCCGGTGGTGTGGTTGTCGCCGGACGGAGTGCTGGTGAGTGGTTGCTGCTGGAAGCCGAGACCGAACGAGCCTGGCGCCCTGCCTTCCCCGCGAATATGGTGATCGTCTGGACGACAGGGTATTTCGAGCTCGCGATCGAGCAGATCTGCCGTCAAGGTCGCCGTATCGATGACGACGTGCTGGGCCACATCTCCCCGGCGCACAGCGAGAACATCAACTTCTTCGGCGCGCTCGAGGTCGTTCGCGACGCCGAACTCGCCCGGCTCGGCCCCACCGGATACCGGCCGCTGCGAGTGCGCGACACCCTCTTCCGATCATGGCGGGGATGAGCCTGGAAACGTTCGATGCCCGGACCGGCGTCAGCGGCGCAGCGAGGTCTCTGCCTCCATGCGTGAGAGCTTTTCGGGATTGCGTACGGAGTAGAGCCCGGTGATCAGGCCGTTGTCGATACGTACCGCGAGGACCGTATCGATCTCCCCGGCGAGGCGGAGGATCAGGGCCGGGTAGCCGTTGATCTGTGCCGGTTCGGCCGTCATCTCGCGGCCGAGTCTGGGCAGGCTGTTCGCAAGCAGCTCGCCAACCAGGTCAGCGCCGGTAATGGGTTGCAACGCCGCCTGTTTGATGCCACCACCGTCGCCCAGGAAGACGATGTCGGGTGCAAGCCGATCGAGCAGGCCCTGCACATCGCCGGTTTCGATCGCGCGCTGGAACGACTCGATCACGTCTCGGGTCTCGGCCGGAGAGACCACCCCGCGGGGTCGGCGCGCGGCGACGTGGGCCCTTGCGCGGTGGGCGATTTGACGGACCGCAGCCGGGGTTTTACCGACGGCGTCGGCGATTTCGTCGTACCCCAGGTCGAATACCTCGCGCAGCACGAAGACCGCGCGCTCGGTGGGTGCGAGGGTCTCGAGGACCAGCAGCATCGCCATCGACACGTGCTCGGCCAGTTCCACATCCTCGGCCACGTCGGGGACGGTCAGCAGTGGCTCGGGTAGCCACGGGCCCACGTAGGACTCCTTGCGGCGGCCGAGCGCGCGCAGCCGCATGAGCGCTTGACGGGTGGTGATCCGCACCAGATACGCACGTGGATCCTGCACGGTGGCGAGGTCGACGCCCACCCATTTCATCCAGGTCTCCTGCAGCACGTCCTCGGCATCGGCGGCCGAGCCGAGCATTTCGTAGGCGACGGTGAACAGCAGGTTGCGGTGGGTCACGAACGCCGCGGTGGCGTCATCGGTGGATGTGCTCATCGGCAGTGGTCCCTGTCTGTTCGCTCGACACTGATACGCACACGATGCCGGTCACGTCCGGTTTGTGACACCCAAGATCAGTGGGATGAGTCACAGCTCCGGGCTGTCACGACGAGTGGGGAGCCCGGCATCTTGTGGTCGTTCAACCAAACACCACATATTGAGGACGACATCATGGAACCCCGCTTCGCCCTGTTCACCAATGAGCTCGGAGCCAAGTTCGCCAAGCGTTTCGGCAATGCCAGCCTGGTGATCTCCCAATCCACCCTGCCGAAGGCCACCCAGGATCTGGTGATGCTGCGCGTCTCGCAGATCAACGGCTGCGCCTACTGCACCGACGTGCACAGCAAGGACCTCGCACACGCCGGTGAACCGGCGACGCGCGTCAACCTGGTCGCGGCCTGGCGCGAGTCCACCGTGTACACCGCCGCCGAACGGGCCGCCCTCGCGCTCGCCGAGGAGGGCACCCGGATCGCGGATTCGAATCCCGGTGTCTCCGACGAGACCTGGGCACAGGTGCGCGAGCACTACGACGACGATCAGATCGCCGCGCTGGTCGCCCTGGTCGCGCAGATCAACGCGGCCAACCGGCTCGGCGTGATCGTGCGCCAGCAGGGCGGCGACTACCAGCCCGGCAGCTACCCGGCCTGACGAACCGACCGACAGCCGAATCCGGTGACAGCCCAGGATCATTCGATCCGGGCTCAACTTTCGATCAACGACAACCACAAGGAAGCCGCCATGGATACCCGATTGAATCTCTTCGCCAGCCCGGTCGTCGCCAAGGCCCTGAGGCACTACGGGGCCGCCGCCCCGGTGCTCATCGGCGAGTCGACCCTGCCGACCGCGACCCAGAACCTGGTGATGATCCGCGCCAGCCAGATCAACGGCGACAGCTACGCCACCGATGTCCACACCAAGAACGCCGCACACGCCGGAGAGAGCGCCACCCGCGTCAACCTGATCGCCGCGTGGCGAGAGACCACGGTGTTCACCGAGGCCGAGCGCGCCGCACTGGAACTGACCGAACAGGGCACCCGCATCGCCGACGGCGCAGGCGGCGTCACCGACCAGGCGTGGGAGCGCGCCGCCGAGTACTACGACCCGGACCAACTCGCCGTCCTGGTGGCCTTCATCGCCCTCATCAACGCCACCAACCGGTTCGCCGTCATCAACCGGCAGCGCGGCGGCGCCTACGAGCCCGCCCAGACGGCCCCGAACTCCTGAGGCCGTCATGAAGTGCTGATCACGAACGGCGTTGCGGGCGTGGTGCTGAGCGGCACGGTTGCCATGACATCTCTGGATGTTTCCGACGCGGCCACGTCTCGCTCAGAGGGATCAGCTCAGAGGGACCAACTGTTGGGCGCGGCCGAGGTCTGCGGTGCGGGGTCGGCTCGTTCGGATTGGATTTCGCCGAGTTTCTGCATCGTGACAGCGATCCCGACAGGTAGTCCTGCCGCCAGACCGCCGACCATGCCACCGAAGGCGGCCGAAACACCCGCGCCGGCCAAACATCCTGCCGCTGCCGCCGGGAGCGTCAGGGTTCCGGCGGAGACCACGGTCATCAAGGTTCCGCCGGTCACAGCGCCCACGGGGCAGCCGATCGCCATACCGGTCAGTGCGCCCGCGGTGGCGCCGACGCCGGAGGCCAATGAGGTGTAGGGGCCGGCTCGACGCCATGCTTCGGCGAGGTCGGCGATGCCGTCGGCAGGCGCCGCCACGTCGGCGACGAGCGTGGTCGAACTCCGCTCAGTACGGCTGTCCAGGTCGGGCCGATCGAGACCGGAGGAGATCTGATCGGCCTCGCTCGCACCGAACAGGGGACTCCCGCTGCTGCCGGCGACGGTGATCCGGCGGTCCCGCACCGACAGCGCACCCGCAGGGGTACGCAGTGTCGCCGTGTCGGTCGATGGAGTGCCGGTGAACGCGGCGCCGGGTGCCACCTGAACGGATACGGTGTCGGAGCCGCCGGTCGGCGACGGGCGGGCCGCGGGGGTGGCGGCAGAGTTGGTGGCAGTGCTGACGACGCCCGCCAGTGCCAGCGTGGTCAGTGCCGTGACAGCTCCCGACTTGATGATCGTGTCTTTCATGGTTCGTCCTCGGAATCGTCGAGCGGAGATGGGTCGGTGGGGCAGCGTGAAATCCGTGGGCTCGGATCGCGTCAGAGGACGCCGTCGGCGCGCAGTTGGTTGTACTGTTGCGTGCCGGTCTGCAGCAGTGCCGGCACGCCGGTCACGGCGCCGCCGAGCGCGCTGCCCAGTCCTCCGAGAGTGACTCCACCGAGGACACAACCGCCTGCCACTGCCAGCGGGGTGAGCGTCCCCAGCGTGGCGACCAGGGTCAGCGTTCCCGCTGTCGCGGCGCCGACGGAGCAGCCGATACCCACGCCGAGCAGAGTGCCGAGCATCTGTCCTCCGCCCGCGGCGCCACCGTAGGCCGCGGCAGTCGCGCCGACAGCTCGGTCGATCGCCGCTTGCCGCTGTTGCGGTGTCACCGGTTGGCTCACTCCAGAGGCCGACGAGAGTGCGGCTCCGGCCGTCGTATCCGGCCCGGGGGCCTGCTGCCGATCAACCTGGACAACTGTGTGATCGCGGGTCGGATCGAAGTCCGCGGGTGCGGCGCAGGAGATTGCTGTCGCCGCCGTGGTCGCGGCGGCAGCCATTACGGCGACCGCCGCTGTTCGGGCCAAGATATTCACGATCTCATCTCTCTTTTCGGATACGGGTGCGGCTTTGCCCACCCGGTCTCTCTTGATTCGGTGTCGGCCACGCGATTGCCTTCAGCAGGTCGGATCGTGGGTCGCGCAGGTGACGGCGGTGCCCAGTGCGATCAGCGGTCGCAGGGAACGGTGCGCCACGAGTTGCAGACCGACCGGCAATTGGCGGATGTGGCCTACCGGCACGCTGAGGGCAGGCGTGCCGACCAGATTCCAGATACTGGTCATCGACAGCAGCGCATTCTTGGTGGCTATCGGCTCGGTGGCCACAGTCGAAAGTCGTTGCCCCAGTGGGGGAGCAGTCATCGGTGTGGTGGTCGTGGCCAGTACATCCGACCCCGTGAACAGTTCGAGTACCTCCGCTGTGGCGGCTGGGAGTTCCGCGCGGGCGGCCGCGTAATCGTTCGAGGTCACCTGTCGGGCACGCAGTAGACGGTCGACCGTATCGGGTTGATACAGGTCGATATGGTCTCGCACCATGGTCTCGTGCACAGCGGCCACTTCGAAGCTCTGGATCACCTCGAATATGGCCTGCAATCGTTGCGGCCGCGGTAGCCGGGCCTCCTCGAGCCTGATCGTCCCGTCGGACTCGAGCCGGGACAGTGCGGTGCGGCAGCGTTCGACCAGAGCGGGGTCAGTGGGACCGAACTGGGACGGGTCGAGCCAACCGACGGTGATCGGCCCGTTCCCGTCCGGGGTTTCGGATGATTCCAGTCCCAGTTCCCGGCTGATGAGCTCGAGATCGGCGGGGTCGGCGAGCAGGAAACCGATATGGTCCAGGCTCGGTGCCAGGGGAAATACGCCGTCCGTGCCGATCTGTCCGTACCGCGGTTTGAAACCGGTGGTCCCGCACAGCGCGGCCGGGATGCGGGATGATCCGCCTGTGTCGGTTCCCAGGGCGAGGGCGACGATCCCGGCGGCGACCGCCGCGGCACTGCCTCCGCTGGAGCCGCCCGCCATTCGCGTGAGGTCGTACGGATTGCGAGCGGGCCCGGCGGCCGAGCAGTCTCCGGTCGGCCCGTAGGCGAATTCGTGGGTGACGGTTTTGCCGAGCACGACCGCGCCGAGTTCCTCGAGCTGCTGCACGATGGGCGCGGACGCTGCGGCGATGTTTCCGGCCATGTGCCGCGAACCGCACTCGGTCGGCATGGTGGCGACGTCGATAACGTCTTTGACGGCAATGGGAATCCCGTGCAGGGGCCCCCGTACGCCTCGGTGGTGTAGTTCGCGGTCGAGGCCGGCGGCCTGGTGCAGCGCACCGGCCCGGTCCACATATGTGAAGGCGTTGATCTCGGTGTTCACCGCCTCGATCCGTGCGAGTGCCTGCTCGACGAGTTCGGTCGCGGTGGTCGCGCCGGTGCGCAGCCGAGAGGACATGTCGCGGATGGATGGCACTGTGGTGCGGGTGTTCGGTCGACAGCGAGAAGTCTTGATGGGACTCATGGCAGTGAGGTCCTATTCGGGATCAGAGGAACAGGCCGATAGCTGGAACGATGGTGGCCGCGCAGATCGCCATCGAGCCGACGCACCCGACGAATCTGTGGACATGCCGGGGGAGGAGATCACCGAGCCGGAAAGCCAGTGGCGGTCCGGCGAGCACACCGAGCACCAGGGCGATCCCGGTGGGAATCGGTGCCGCTGAGAAGGCGATCACGGCGGCGGGCGCGACCGAGACGATGGGGACGAAGCTCGGATACCATCCGTGCACCCGCCACCGGCCCCGCCAGACGATCACCGACAGTGTGCCGGCCACCAGTTGCGCACCCAGGATCTGCGGAAACAGAGCAGGGATTCCCTCGGACGGGTGTATCGCGAGGTAGGCGAGAACGGCTCCGACGATCAACCCCGCACCGGCCCACTCGTTGCCGAAGAACGGCGCCTCGGTGAAGTCGGCAAGAACCCGGCGCAGTATCCAGGTGGCCGACTGCGGCCCAGGTGAGGGGACGGTGCTCCGCCCGTCGGGCCGGGCCTCGTTCGCGTAGGTGCGCGAGCGTGTCGCGAGCCAGGGCAACCGGTGACACACGGCGAACGAGGTGTACGCGGTGACCGCCATCGCGGCGGTGAAACCGGCTACCTGCGGAATGCGCAGGGGTGTGCAGACAAATGCCGCGGTGGCGATCGCGGCAGGTGTGGTGAGCCCGGCGCCCAGGATCGCGGCGGTGAGTGCGACCCGCCATCCCTTTCCGTACATCAACACCACCGCGGGCGACACGGATACGAAGGGCACGAACAGCGGTTGCCACGGGATGTCCGCCGACCGGGTCCAGCCCCAGGCGATATGACTCAGGACCAGGGCGAGGAGCCCGGAAGTGACCATCCACGCCCAGAGTCCGGAGCCGCACGCGACGGCGAATCCTCGCCAAGCAACATTCCTGTCGCGGATGGCGTGTGCGAATGCGCCACCGGCGAGCATCAGCAGTCCGGCTGCCGCCGTGCCGTAGAACACCGGATCGGCGAGGTCGGCGAGGAGGGCGGCGCCGAGTTCGCGGACGTGCGAGGAGACGACGTCGAACCAGCGCGGCCAACGCGTGCCCGTGGTGGTGCGCGCAAGTGCGGGAAGGGTCGCCACAACCGATACCGACACAACCCCGGCGACAATCGCCGCACCCAGGGCGGAACCATGCCGGGCATCGAGCAGCGCGCGTGCCGGCACCGAGCCCTTCATCGCGGAAAGCCTTCGCTGCGTGTGTATCCCAGCATCGGGTCGTAGAGGTCTGTGCGGCGATCCCGGTGTAGATCGTTGAGGTCGTTCCAGATCGGCGCACTGCGGGCAGTCATCAGGTCGACGGATGCGGAGACGATTGTGGTTTCCTCCGGACCAGCGATATCACCGAGTGGCCAACCGTTGGTACCGGCGATCATCGAGCAACCGAGAAACCGGGCATCGCGGTCGAGGCCGACGCGATTGGCCGCGGCGATGAACACGTTGTTGCAGTGAGCCGCGGTGATCGTCAGGTAGTCGGCCATACACCGGCCGGATTCGTCGAACAGTGGCGGTGGTGTCCAGACCCAGTTGTTGCTGGAACAGATGATGTCAGCGCCCTGTTGAGTCAGGATTCGCGGCACTTCCGGGAACCAGATGTCCCAGCAGATCAGCATTCCGATCCGGCCGATGGGTGTGTCGTATACCGGAAATCCCAGATCACCTGGGGTGAACCAGAGTTTCTCCTGATTCCACAAATGGGTCTTGCGGTAGGTGCCGATCAGGCCGCCGGGACCGATGAGTGCAGCGGTGTCGAACAGCCGCACTCCGTCGAGTTCGGCGAATCCGACGACGATGTACACCGAGCGTCGGGATGCGAATTCGCACCACGCGTCGATGAAAGGGCCGTCGATGGGTTCGGCGTGCGCGAATGCCTCGGCGCGGTCGGCAAAGGAGTAGCCCGAGGACGAGAGTTCCGGCAGCACGATGAGATTCGCGCCGTCGGCCGCGGCTGTTTCCGCGGCCGCCAGGCCGTCGGCCAGGTTCTTCTCCCGGTGCTCGAGGCCGACCTGCGGATCGGACTGAACTACGGCGATGGTCACAGGACTGACTGACATGGCATCGACTCTTTCGTCTGACGAACTATTGCCATAAGCCAAACGTTTGGGTTACGGTGCGGAAGTAAAGCCAAACGTTTGGGTAGGAGGTGGTCGGAAGGCTAATGTGATCCAGAACATGTTGTCAAGAGTTGAAGAGGACCCACTGAAGATGTCGACCCCGCGCTCCGCGACCCTGCAACAGATCGCAGCCGATCTGGGGCTGCACGTCTCCACGGTGTCCCGCATCTTGAACGCTTCCGCCGCCGACGGCGCGAAGGCGGCCTCGGCGAAGACCGTCGCACGGGTTCGGGCCTATGCGAAAGAGGTCGACTACCGCCCCAACCCGCTGGGCACGGGGCTGCGGACGAAGCGGACCAATCAGATCGCGACACTGGTTCCGCGGCTGTCGGACCTGGTTCTTTCGACAATTTTCGAAGGTATCGACGAGGCCGCCACCGAGATCGGGCTCACCGCGTTCGTCACCAACACCTTCGACGATCCGGCCGTCCAGGAGCAGAAGATACAACTCGCCATCTCTCGCAAGGTCGACGGCGTCATCCTGGGCGACTCTCGTCTCGATGGCGCGGCCGCCGACGAACTGCGCCACCGCGGGGTTCCCTATGTGCTGGTCAACCGCACGGCGCCCGGGCATACCTCGATCACCTGCGACGACCATCTCGGCGGCCGGCTCGCCGCCGAACATCTGCTGTCCAACGGACACCGGACCGTCGGTGTCATCGCCGCGCAGCCCTATGCCAGCACAGGCATCGATCGGTGCGGCGGATTCACGCAGTGCTTCGCCGAACACGGGTATCCGGTTCCGGAAGAACTCCTGGCGCATTGTGGTTTCGACGCCGAATCCGGTGCTGAAGCAGCAGATCGCCTCCTGCGTGCCCGTCCCGGAATCACCGGGCTCTTCGCGGTGAACGATTTCGCGGCGATCGGCGCCATGTCGGCGGCCCGCGAGCACGGGCGCACCGTCGGAAACGATCTTGCGGTCGTGGGCTTCAACGACATATCCATCGCCCGGCAACTGGCCGTACCGCTGAGCTCGGTGCGTTCCGACATGCACGGAATGGGTCGTCAAGCCGTGGCCACCCTGGCGCGGATCATCGCTGGAGAGAACCCGGAAAGCCGATCCCTGCCACCCGAACTCGTCGTCCGGGCGTCGTCGGACTTCGGAGTCACCGAATAACACTCATCACCACAAGCAAGGAAACGATCATGGCTGTTGAACACTTCGTCCTGCCCGACTTCGAGCTCGAAAGCGGCCAGACGCTACCCGAGGCGATTCTCACGTACGCAACCTACGGTGAGCTCGCCCCCGGGAAGGACAACGCGATCGTGTTCCCCACCTGGTTCGCGGGAACCCATCAGGCCAACGAGTGGCTGATCGGCCCCGGCCGCCCCATCGACACCGACCGGTATTTCGTCATCGTCCCGAACACATTCGGCAACGGGCTCTCCTCGTCCCCGTCGAACACCCCGGCACCCTTCGATGGACCGAAATTCCCGCGTATCACCATGCGGGACAACGTCGAAGCGCAATATCGACTCGTCACCGAATGCTTCGGAATCCACGAGCTGGTCCTGGTTCTCGGTTGTTCGATGGCGGCGATGCAAACCTATCAGTGGGCAGTCGACCATCCCGGCATGGTCCGGCGCGCCCTCCCGTACTGCGGTGCGCCCCGGACCCCGGCCCACGGCCGACTCTTCGTCGACAGCCTGCGCGCAGCGCTCACCGCGTCGTCGAACGAAGCAGGAGAACTCACGATTCCGCCGCGCACCGCGCTGGAGACATTCGCGCGAGTGTTCGCGGCCTGGGGCTTTTCACAATCTTTCCATCGCCAGGAAACCTACCGCGCACTCGAATTCTCCTCTCCCGAGGAGACAACCGAGAAATTCTGGATCGCGAACTTCTCGGATCTCGATGTCGACAACCTACTCAGCCAGCTCGATACCTGGATCACCGGAGACATATCGCGTGGTTCTCGGTTCGACGGCGACCTGGCCGCGGCACTCGGCGCGATCGAGGCGTCCCTCGTTTCACTCGCATGCGAGACCGATCTGTACTTCCCGCCGGAGGACGAGGCGGCGGCCGTCGCCCAGATCCCGAATGGAAAAGCG
The DNA here is from genome assembly GCF_040679495.1 of Nocardia sp. NPDC052254. Lineage (NCBI taxonomy): Bacteria > Bacillati > Actinomycetota > Actinomycetes > Mycobacteriales > Nocardiaceae > Nocardia > Nocardia sp. NPDC052254. The sequence goes on from NZ_JBFAUW010000007.1 coordinate 206,044, forward strand.
TTGACGATCTCCAGCGTCTGGGGCCACCAAGCAGGCGGCGGCGTCGACCCCGGCGGCGCCGAGATGATCGGCCAACAGGTGCGACAGCTTCTCGAATCGGCCGGCTGATCCCCGTCGACCCGCCGCTGGGGCGGGCAGTGGATCGACCGCGCGGCTCGGCCGGCAACCGGGATAAGACGGGCCGCAGATGCCGCACCAGGCGGTGCGCGAGGTGGAGCGTCGAAGGGGCCAAGATCTTGCACTGCTCGTGGTGCTGTCCGCTGCCATCGATGAGCCAAGCGCAGCGGACCACGATTACACGCCTCCTGTGGGGTCGGTGCTTCTCGCTTTCCACAACCAGATGGTGTGGTCCCAGCTGCCGGTGGCGAGTCCGGTGCCGTCCGGGCTGAATGCCACCGACGTCACCCTGTCGGTGTTTCGCAGACGTGGGCGATTTCGCGCTCCCGTTGTGCGGGCAGCGCCAGGACCGGGCGGATGCCTGCCGATATCAACGCCGGCGTGACAACTACGACCTGCGCCGTATTCGGAAGTTGCAGAACGGCAGAACGACACTGTCACCGTGCCGAAAACCTGCGGCACGAAACCGGTTCGCCAGCACCATCACCTGAGTGGACACCGACTACACCACCACGGCGTCCAGCCCGCTGCCATTATTGCGCGAGGTCGGCTGTCCTGACTTCGATTCTGCTGTCGTGTTTGTCCTCGGTCCAGCGCTGCGCGTCATAGAGCCACCACCGGTCGATATCGAGACGATAGAAACGACGGGGGCCTTCGCCTTGGAACTCGGCAAGGGGCAGCATCCAATCGGCGCGGACCCCGGGATCCGGAAAGTTCGTTTCGTAGTAGTACTGGTGGGCGGCGGGTAATTCCGCAGCGGTGACTTCGCGGCAGCTGCCCGTGAACTGGGCACCGTCGATCGGGATACCGGAGGGCGCCTCGGTACCGGTCAGCCCGCTCAGGAACAGTGAGCCGGACACCTGCGGGCAGACGGTGATATTGCGTGAGTGCTGTGCCTCGCGCAGCGAATACCACAGCAGCCGCAGCGGATCGGCGAGCACGACGTAGTTCACGGTGGACGACCACGGACCGGACGGCCCGCTGGTCGCGAGTGTCACGAACCTGGCCCGATCGAGCAGTAGCCGGCTGCGCGTGACGAGTGCCGCACTGCCGGTCACCGGAGTCGACCGCTGGAGTGTGGGCAGCGGGATGGGGATCTTCGGGTCGGTGAGTATGCGAGCATCGATGATGTCGTACCACTCGTCCTGGCTGGTACGTCGTTTCTCCCACTCCGGATCGCCCGAGCGGGCGCCGATTTCGCGACGGTACCTACCCCATTCGGCTTCGTCGGCGAAGGTGACGTGATGCTCCAAGCAGTGCACGTCGTCGCCGATGGTCACGGTGAACCACTTGGTGGCGAGCACCATATCGAGGTCCGCGTAGAACCAGAGCTGGCGATCGGCGATCCACCGCCAGAACCCCGGCAGATCCGCTCTCGCCTTCGCCGTGGGCCGGAATCGGTAGACCAGGTGCAACATCGGGTGCCTTTCGTTTCGGTCAGGACAGGAAATCGAGCCAGTCGGAGCTGAGCGAGGCCGAGTAGCCGGTGAACCGATCCAGGTAAGCACGGGCCAGTTCGCTGTTGTGTGTTGCCGCGCGTGCGATGTCGAGTTCGCCGTCGGCCAGGACAACGACCGCTGCCAGCGGCTCGATCGTCGCGCCACGCCGGATCTTGGCTTCCAGTGATGAAGTCGAAAGAAACAGGCGCGGAAGTCTTTGTTGTGCGGCGTAATCGATGGGGGCGTAGCAGGTCGTGACGAAGTACGGGTAGCCATCTCGGCTCCTCGTCTCGTCCGCGCCGAAGTACCTGCCGTGCAGGCTGTCGCCGTGTCGATAACACACCGCGACGGTGGCCAGGGCGTTGTTTCTTCGGCAGAGCAAGACTTTGGCATCTTCGAGCAGACCGACGCGGCGTTGGGCGGCGAAAACGCGATGTAACCACTCGTCGCCCTGTCGGCTGCCGTAGCGGCGGCGAGTGGCCGTGATCAGAGGGACGATCGCGGCTATGACCTCGGGCGTCGGATCAACCCATTCCAGGCTGAAACCCGCAGAAGCGAATTCGCGCAGTTCCCGGCGGCGCCGTTTGCGGTTGTGCCCGCTCGCGTTGGCGACGAGTTCGGCCGTGCCGTGCTCGGGCACTGCTATCACCGCGTCGGCGGAATGCAGCAGGACCTGCGCACCGGGATGTGCGCGTGCCAGTTCCGTCGCGGCGTCGACGGGAAGATAGGGCAGTATCACTCCGGCCCGCCCGTTCTCCTTCGCGTGCTCGCGGCCACCGTTCAGTAGCTGCGACAGTGTCGGCGCCCGCCGCGGCCCGCGCACGCAGATCAGGCCGTTGCGCACCGAGCGGCGGGCGCCGAGCCAGACGAACGGGTGCTGCCACGGTCCGGGCAGTCCGGGAAAGAAACTTGGCAGATGGAACAGGCCGGGTTCGCTCTCGCCGTCCCACAACGGTGCGGCACCGATCAACCTGCCCTCGGCTCTAACGGTCACGACCTGCTGTGCGGTCGCCGCTTCATCGAGGTGACGCAACCAGGCATGACTACAGAACAAATCGCCGGGCCCGACGAGATCGTCCCACTCGACCGCGTCGATGGCGGCAGCCGTATCGACGAGCTGTGTCACCGAGGGCGTTGTCGTCGCGGTTGTTCCGGCGACGCGGTCGTGACCGGTCCACACCGCCGGTGCTCGTCGGTTGACCATGGACACGTTCTCAGGTCCACACCGCCGATGCTCATCGAGTGGCTGGTCTCGGCTCTTCCTGGTCACCACTGGGCAACCGCGGTTCTGTGGACGGCGTACCCATCCTCGACCTGGCCCGAGACCGGTTGCCTTGCGGCGGATTGCGCCCCCTGGACTGTGCTGTACATCGGCGTTCCTCATGTCAAGCGAATACGACTCGATCGCAATCGCGAACCGATGTGTCGCCTGCCGCTGCTCGAGTCGCCGTATGTTCGATCGTTTCAACTTAGCAACAATCGCCAGTGAACGCAGAGAAGTTGCCAGCACGCGAATCAGGGTGCACTACTCAACAGCAGCACCTGACCTCTGCTCGCCTCAATGGGCCCACGAAGGTTCACCCGCTACGTTGTGCGCATGCCCTTCCTGACACCTTGTTCTACGGCGGGCTGCGCCATCGACATCAGTCACCGTACTGCGACCGTCGCTCTGACCTGGCAAAGGGAAGCGGCGGATTCGAAGAGAGACAGCGCGATGTCGACTCGCGAGAGACCATGACACTGGCGTCAGAAGCTCCTACTTCGCCGTACACGAGCGCCAGGCCGAGCCGACACCACCCAGGTATCTCGCGCGACCGGCGAGCCTGCGGTACGCAGACCATGCGAGCGTGTGTGCCGGCCGATTGCCATCGAACGCCGCACGGTCGTCCGTGAGGTCAAGGCCGAGTTGATCGTCGTGCGTAACCGGGCTTGAACACACTCCCGCCGGGGGTGCGACTGACGTTGTGCCGCAACGCGATGGGGCTGAGCGAGAGCCGTTGGTGCGCATGGCCGATGTCGAGGTGGTCTCAGTGCGCTGCGAACAACTGAAGATGCTCTCGCGCTCGGCGTCGGTGACGTTCGTTGGTGCCGGTGCGGCCTGAGGCTGGTGGCGGACGTCGAGCCATGTGCCGGCGCGGGTCTCGCGCAGCATCGCCTCCCGCCAACGGTCCTTCTCCCCACCAGGGGTAACCGTAAGGAACGTGTCACCAGGTACATGAGCTTCAAGCTCGTGGTGCGGCTCCGCTGATGATGCGGTGGATGGTGGAGCGGCCGACGCTGTATTCCTCGGCGAGGTCGGCCAGGCTCGCGTCGTCGGCGGGGTCAGGACCTGCACGTAACGTTCGACAGTCATGACGAGACGATCTCGGTGAGCGTGGATGTCCGGATCGCCGAGCGGTTCCAGGGAAGCGAACTGTTCGCCGATCTCACGCAGGCATCGGAGTTCTTTCGGCATGGCTCGGCGGGATTCTCGGCCACGCGTGGCGGTCGATGCCTCGATGGGCTCGAACTCCAGACGAACTCGTGGCACGTCGAGCCGGTCGAGGTCCGCTCGGCTCGGTCCACGGTCTTCGACGACCAGGACCGGTTCCCGCCCGGCACCGCAGTGCTCGACTGTGCCTTACTCATGCGCCAGGTGCCGGTGTCCTGGCGCCCCCTTCCACCCCTGCGGGTCAATGCCGGCTCCGCGCCTGCAGGGAATAGCGCATATCTGGAATAACTGCACTGCGCCAGTCATCGGGCGGGTAGCACTGGATCCAGCGCCTATACGCGGCAGTTTCGTCAGCGCGACTGTCGCGCCGAAGTCGAGTGCCTTATCGCGTGGAATGGGCTGGTCGACCAGCCACGCGCTCGAAGAGTGCGCTCTCGCAAGGTATCTCACAGCGTGCGACGTGGTAGGCGTTGACAGCGTGTGGAAACAACGCATCGTGTCCGGTGATGTCGAACTGTTCGTCGCGTACACAGAAGTCGGCGCTGGGCATCCGCTGCTGGTCATTCACGGTGGGCCCGATTGGGACCACAGCTACCTGCGCGAGCCTCTCGCGGGGTTGTCCGGTACGCGTCGTCTGCTGCTGCCCGATCTGCGGGGTTGCGGGCGCTCGTCCCGCGGCCTGCCCATCACGGAATACCACCCGAACGCGGTGATCTCTGATCTGCTGGGGATCCTGAACACTTTCGGCATCGCCGCCGCCGATGTGCTGGGTTTCTCCTATGGTGGCCTGCTCGCACAACGACTCGCTGTGACCGCGCCCGAGCGGGTCCACCGGTTGATCATCGCATCCAGCAGTCTCCTCCCGGTTCCTGCAGATGCCTTCGCAGGCTGGCAGGAAAGACAGGATCGCCGGGCACCGGAACTCGAGATCTGGGCACGGTCCGCACTCGGTCCAGAACGCACTCAAGCCGCAGCGTTGGCCGGTGCCCGGGCCAATGTGTGGCGGCCCGAAGCGCTGCCGGACTACCTGCGGCGCCTGGATACGGTCCGGTTCTCGGCGGAATGGGACCGCGCGCGTAGCGCGGGAACATTGCAGTCCCCACGCATCGACAACCCGATCCAGGCTCTGTCGGCAACCGCTGTGCCGATACTTCTGCTGCACGGACGCCAAGACATGGTCTTCCCAGCGGAGTTGGCCGAGCGAACTGCCGCAGCACTTCCCAACGCCGAGGCCATGGTGCTCGACGAAGCCGGTCACATGGCCCACATCGACCAACCCCAGCAATGGCTGACCGCCCTCGAGAAGTTCTTGTCCTGACTCCGGCACCGAAGTCCGTGTGGCCAGTATCGCTTTCGGTCTTCCCGCCCCGGCCGCGAGCTCGGCCACGCCCCAGCAGGCTCGTTCTGCCAAGCACCGCGCCCGCCTCGGGAACAACAGATCCGAAGTCATCGAGACGATCTGGAGAGTACACACCGCGCGAGGTCCACCACCGTGGGTCAGAACAGGGTGTCTCGCACCCGCAGGGGCCCGTACCCGGTAGGCCCGAGTTCGGCGTCGATGTCGACCTCGATCGCGCCGAAGAAGTTGATGTTCTCGCTGTGCGTGGGCGAGATGTGGGCCAACACCTCGTCATCGATGCGCCGACCGGTCCGGCGCACCTGCTCCACCGCGAGACCGTAATACTTTGTGGTCCAAGCGGTTACCGCGTTCGTGGCCATGCTGGGACTATCCCTCGTTGGCTCGTGGCCCAGCGGTCGCAGCCCGGACCTTGTCCCGCTGCTGCGAGTGCGGGCGCGGATCGGCGCGCTGGTTGGAGGAGTCGACAGGGGAAGGTATTGCCCGTGTGACTGCGGGTCGGGGGCGGGTCGGCACGCGCGGTGTCCGACCGGTGTTACTGCCGTCGGTTCTTCCGGAGGCGCGAGCTGTGGCCGTGGTCAGGAATTGAGTGTGATTCGCCGCCAACGGGTTTCGTTCGTTGGCGCTGATCGGTTCGATTGCGATGCGGCCCGGAAACGGCGTTACCGGCCTCGGCTGCCTGCTCGGAGCGGAGCGGTTCAACGGACCGCGGAGTAGCTGCTCGGGCGACCCGTGCGGGTGATCATGGAGGCGGGGTCGTTTACATACCTCGGGCATTCGAGGTATGTCGAGGCCGGAAGTCGATGCCAGCATACCCGAAGATTCGACCAGTTCGGAAGCCGCCCTCGAGCTCGCCCCAGGGGTTCGAGTGAGGCTCGAACTCCCTGGCACGCACGTCCGGCAAATGTGCCGGGGGTCTGTGTGCGAGGAGTGTTCGAGACACGCTCTTCCGGCAGATTTGCCTTGAATGAGTGTTCGAGCGGTGCGCGAGGGGGGATTACATCGCCCCGCAGCGACACGGCTGGGCCGGTCGGGTGTATGAGCGCATCTGTTGATGCTGCTTCCAACGGGTTTGGACAGTAGCAGATTTCGTGTGGATATGTAGTGGAGGTGTCGGCTCAGAGCCGCCTGAGGCCAACCAGTGTGCGAGGGTCTGGGACAGGGCGTTTGGCCGACACCAGGCTATCCGGTGGACGCCGCAGGCGGGACCGGGCTGTTGTCGCGGGTTCGCGCCCTCGGCGGGGCACTGTGAACATGGAAACGGGCGTGACCTGCGGTTTCTGTTGGGCAGCTGGTGATTGAAGCCGACTATCAGTTGTGAAGAGGGCGGAACCTAACCTTCACCCCGTAGGCGTCGGCCAGGCGTTGGATGATGGTGCAGGCGATACGGTGTCGGTCATCAGCGGTAGGTGCTCGCCGTGCTGTTCGAAACTGCCGATGGGCAGCACGGCTACTGTGGATCCGCGGCGGGCCTCGTCGGTCGGGGCGGCTGTGGTGCTCAAGTTCACGTGTTTCTCCTTTCTCTCGGGCAGTCGTAAGGCCCGGCGTAGTTCGTGCTCGAGTTTTGCGGGCGTCGCCAAAATATCTTTGGCTAGTGAGCTTTTCAGCGACACGACGCAATTGGCTAGAGGTGCGACTGGAGTATGTGTCGGTCAGGATCGTCATGGCACGGCGGGCGACTTGGGGCGCATTGTCGTTTTTCGGTGTCGTGCAGTGTGCCGGAGGTGATTTCGCAGCCGGTTGTTGGTGCCACGTCAGAGAGGTCGCGGCGCGCGATGTAATCGCGGCCGTTGTGCCCGCCGGGGGCGTCGTTGTCGTCGGCCCATACCTGTCCGAACTTCTCGCGGCTGTAGCTGGTCATCGGAGCACGCTCCTTGATCGGAAGCGTCGCCTGCAGATCGGTCGACTCTGTTGCGGTCACCAGGCCCGGCGTGCTGTCGCATTCGGCAACACAGATGCACCGTCTCACAACACGGCCACGGCCAGTCCTGCGCGGCCGATTCCGTCGCCGTTACTCGCCGGCCCGTTCCCGCGTGCCCTCGATCACCGCGTTCACACAGCGCTGCAGCACTATCATGTCGAGAGTAAAAACCTGATCTAGATCGACTTCCCCCGGGTTATCGACCGTCGTGAACACCATGATCTCTGCCCAGAACCGCTTGATGGCCTTCAGGATCTCCACTGCCTCGACGAACAGATCGGTGTCTAGCCGCTCGTCCGGATCGACGATGTACTTGATGAGTTCGTGGGTGACCGCGTGCCGATGGGCGTAGATGTCGTCCAACCGGTCCGCCTGCGCCAAGGTGATGGCTTCGGACTCGACCAGCCAGAGCAGCGAGGCCCGAAACTTGTTCTTCGGTGCCCGATCCAGCACCTCGCGCCGGTAGGCATCCTCGTTGACGACGCTGCGGCCGGAGTCATCGCAGCCGACGCTGTAGAATTCTCGAACCTCGTCAAGCACAACCAGTTTCAGCCGCTCATGGAGCATCTGGAGCAGGCTAGCGAACATCAAGGCGAACCGGATGCTCTTTGGCTGCAGCTTGGCTTCGACTGCCCTCTCGTATCCCTCCGGATCGTCTGTATATCCCACTGCATCAGTGTGCCGAAGCTGGCAGTGATCGGCATCAGAATTTTGGGGGCGGCCATTGCCGCCGAAGGCCATGGATCAGCTACGGCAGATCATCGCCGCCGGGCGGATTCGGAGAAGCCATGACCGGTTCCGAGTCCGTGCCTCATCGAGATGGGACGGGCGGCCCAACGGGACGGTTCAGTGATGCACGAAGGCTTGTCGAGACTGTGGCCTGTGGCCCGACCGCGCGGACGAACGGCCTGTAAAGTCGGCACTCTCCGGGGAGGTTCCCCTTCAGAGGCGGTGTGTCTAGAGTGGCTGGTGTGACGGCGGCGGCGTGCGCATCTGGTACCGGGTTCCGCGCTGAAGCTGACATGCTCGACTACCTGGCGAGATCGCCTCTGTTCGCCCACAGAATGAATCCGCTGTTTGAGATCCCCTGTACGGCTGGTGTGCCTGACATTGTCTTCATCCAGTTCGACGAGAAGGGGCTCGCCGAACGGGCGCCTCGGACGGCACTGACGGACCTAACTGAGCTCCGCGTCATGATGGCGGTCGCGGGTGGTCGAGGTAGAGCACTCCGGCCGTGGGTTGCCGACGATGTGGCTTCGCACGTGCATCTGACTTCGACGTACCTACGACGGTCGGTGCTACCGCGCCTCGTCGCTGGCGGGCATCTGGAGAGGGTCGGCAAGCAGTGGATGCCGATGTACCGGTACCGGTCACTTGCAAAGCGGATCGTAACCGTCGAGGCCAAGTTGCGTGATTGGCGCGGAGCTATTGCTCAGGCTTCCCGACACAGGGGTGTGGCGGATGCGGCGTGGGTTGCGATCGATGAAGCAGCGGCCCGCGCAGCACTGGGAAATCAGCACTGGTTCACAACATACGGAATCGGTTTGGCGACGGTGTCTTTGGACGGGGTGGTGCGTGCTGTCATCGATCCCCGCTCGCGTCGGTGCGTTAACGCTGAGCGCGAACTCTTGGCCGAGCGTGCGGCAGGGCTGCACTTGGCCGGCCGAGTGTCTGGCGACATTCACCCGGTCTTTGGGCAGACGCTGCTGGCGACTACAGGAGTGGATCCCAGGCTTGCAGGTGTCTAGGGATGTTTTGTCCTGACAGGAGAGCGCTGTTGGCGGCCGTTTGGGCTGCGTGGACGCGTCGTCGAACCTTGGATATCGGAGATCTACCTGACATCACGTCAGCAGCGAGACGTCCAAGCCAATGCAGCTGGTGCAACTTCGCGCCTCGTTGTGTCCATGCTCCCTCATGCAGTGTCGGACAGTATGGGCAGTCGCACAGAACGTAGGTGGGGTCTTCACTCAGTACGTCGTGCACGCTTCGTTCGACTGCATGAAGTAGCGCTGGTTCGAAGTAGCGCTCGACCTCTTGAATATTCCCCCCTCTTGGCTGTGCTTTCTCCTCTCTGAAAGCATGGCTGGATCCATATGGACCGGCACCAAATCCCGTGGCGCCGAGCCCGAGCAGCAGCCACCCCGTCAGTCCTGTTTGCGGTAGCAGCAGGGTGCGCTCCTCGTCGGCAGCGAAGCACGCGAGCTTTCGGTATCCCTCAAGAAGGTCTGGGTCGATTGGCTGCTGGAAGGGGGATAGGCCCGCTGGTAGTTGCACGCGAACATATAGAAGATCGAAGTGGGAAAACTCCATAAGTTGATCAAGGAGGAGGTTCCGTGCAGTCGGCCGTGTCAACCACTGTGACGGCAGAGTGAGGTTCAGGGCGAGCCGCTCATTCCCAGACAACGAGGCCAAGGCCGCGGTTGCCTCAGTGAAAACGACATCGAGCGCCGATTGGCCTTCGGAAGGGTCCAACGCTCGACCGGACGACAGCAGGAGATTGGCCCCGGCCTCGCGTTGTGCATCCAGGACCTCGGTGACAGACGGCGGCGGGTCGGCGAGGTATGGCGCGTAGCCCTTCTGCCGTTCCGATATCGGCTTCACGCGAACGATGGCGGGATCGAGTAAATAGCACGCAGGGTCGGCGATCTTGACCGCAGCTGCCGCGCACTCGTCGAACCATTTCGCGTGGGCGGTGGGCTTCGCCTGCGGCAACCGCACCGAAACACCTAAGCTTGTGTCGCTTGCTGTTTCAGCCAGGATCGATGCGAGTAGGCGGGGGATGTCATCGATATTCTGGTGTGGCCGGTGGACGATCATGAGCGCGTGGCTGCCGTCGAGGGCCTCGTCTCGCGTGGGGAGCTTGCCAGCGCTTGTTGTTGGTACGCCAGCCAATGCGGATGACGAGGGCACGATCGTCCGGCCTGCGCCCGGACCTCTCAGGACCAATGAACCGTCACCAGCCGGAAGAGCGGTGATGACGCGCGGCCTCTGTTCATCGATGATGTCATCCGCCAGAGGAGGATCTTCATCGGTGTCTAGCGCATCCAGGTCCTCAGACTCATCCCAGTCAAATAGGCCGTCGAATTGATCGGTCACGCGGCGTCTCCCAACAGTCTGAGGTTGCTGGCGGCGCTTCCGCGTTCGTTCTGGATCGGCTGGACCATACGATCTAGAACCGTCTTCAGGGAGGCGTGCACCGAGTCCGGTAGCTGTTTGGGACCTGCCGCGATTGCGCTGGTGACTTCATCCAGCGAGGTGATCGACCGCCAGTCCTCGATGAAAGGATGCTCGCCGGTAATCGCATAGCGAACCGTCACACCGACAGAGAACACATCGGATTGCTTGCGGCCAGGTTTGTGCTCGAGCTGTTCGGGAGATGCCCACAGCCAAGTACCCAGCATCGCTGGGTACACGGTTTGGGTCTCTTCCGTCATCGCCTTCGCGAGCCCGAGATCAAGGATGACCGGCTCGGCCCAGCTGCCGCCTCTCAGTGCGATGTTCTCTGGCTTGATGTCGCGGTGCACAGTGCCTTCAGCGCAATGCAGGTCGCTGAGGCCAGTGAGTAGGCCGCGTAGCAGCGCCGCGGCTTCTTCGTTGGACGGCCGGATCTCCGAGGAGACCTTCTGGTCCAGGTCGCCACCGGGAACGTACTCGAACGTCAGTGCCGGACGATTCATCCCACCCAAGTGCACTGCCCCAGCATCGTAGAGCTTCACCACGTGTGGGCTGTCGACGCGGGACAACCCGCCCACCTCGCGAGCGACTCGATCCGCAGGGTACTTGTCGTCGCAGATGATCTTGACGGCCCGGTCCCCAACCCTCCACGTGTCACCGAACGCGCCTCCGCCCAGAAACTCGACAGTAGCTACACCCAGGGCGGGAGCAACTTCCTCCGCCTGAAAACGCGGCGATTTCGCCATTTCCCCTCATCTGCACGAAGACAACCCATCCGAGTACCACGCAAGGATACAGAGCAGGCAGGTTTACATGCGTGATGATTGGGTATGGGATCGGCTCGCCTGAACCACGCTCGAGCAACCCTCAACTTTCAGACGTCTGTCCACATGAGACGAGGGGGTGTGGTTCGCCGGTCAATGCTGATAGAGCCGAAGCAGTTTCGGCAAGTGTTGCGCGCACGTAGGTCATTGTTGTGCCGACGTTGCCGGGTTGTGCCGAGTGGCCGGCGTAGGCGCGGGCGATCGCGTATCCGTAGTTGCGTTCGACCCACGTGAGGGTGGTGTGGCGCAGCCAGTGTGCGGTGATCTGCTGTGTGCGCACCCACGGGAGGTATCGCCCGATGCGGTTCCAGAGGTGGTCGTAACGTCGGCCGGTGATCGGTCTGCCGTTGCGGTAGCACAGGAGTTGGTCTTCGGGATTGGTGCCTCGGTCAGCGTGGGCGATCAGCGCGGCGGCGAGGGTTGGGGAGATGGGTTGCCAGCGGTCGGATTGGCCTTTTTCGCGCAGCCACAGCAGACAGTGGTCTGGGTCGATGTCTTTGGGACGCAGGGCGAGTGCGCCGCCGCGGCGGCAGGCTGTTTCGATGTGCAGTCGTAGGATGAGGGCGTCGAGTTCGGGGTCGTTGCCGGTGGTTTCGGCGATCTGGATGATTTGTGACAGTTGCTGGTCGGTGAGGGCGCCGCGAGGGCTCGGTGCCCGTCGCGGTTTAGCCAATGTTGTTGCTGGATTTTCAGTTGGGATGAGGTAGCCGTCGTCGTGGGCGTGGCGGTACAGGCAGCGGATGGCGGCGACCATGTGCTCGGCGGCAGAGCGTCCGCCTCGGGAGTTGCGTCGCACGATCGCGTTCTTTCTGGCGGTTTCGACCAGCTGTTTGAGTTCCAAGGCGGTCGGTTCGTCGAGCTGACGATCGTGCCAGAGGGTTTCGATGCGCCTCCAATAACTCGCGTAAGCCCGCGATGTTCCGGCGGGTACAGCGGCGCGGAGTTGCGGAATGTAGTCGCCGAAGGTCGGCATGGTTGTCGGCGCTGCGACGCCGTTGACGAGGTCCTCCGGACGGACGCCCAGGCGTTGCAGCACGATTCGAGCAGCCTCAACATCGGCTTCCTTCATCGCTGCGCTCGATTGCGCTCCGCGGATGGGAACAGCAATGCTTGGAGCTTCATCAATGGGTAGATCCTGAGGAGGGCGGGGGTGAGCGCGGCCGCGAGCACCGTGTCGCCGGACCGAATGCCGGACGCGTGTCGCAATGATGCCGGCAGGTGCAGGTGGAGGTAACGATCGATTTGAACGCCGACTTCTCCATCACCTGCAGGTCGAATCTCTATGCAATCATCATTTAGCTGTGTCGAAAGCCGCTGCCCCGGTGCCCATTCCAGATGGCGAACGGGGCCTGCAATGGCCAGTCTGCCGCCGGGGCTGACTTTCGACACTGCGATATGCGGCCCCAGCCGATGACCGAGGGGTAATCGCCTCAGGGAGGGGAGAGGTAATCCTCGAGCCCGGCGGGTCGCATTATCCGTCTGGGCCGCCGAGATGTCGAGACCGGTCAGACGGTGCCCGTCGTCGGAACTTGCAGTATGCGCCACAATGAGCCTCGATTCAAATTTGAGTGATCGAGTCCTCGCGTGCGCCAGTTCTACTCAAGCGTGACATTTTTGCGTTGGTAATGAAAGTGGTATGTCGAATCTTGATTAGACAGGCCTTACGGGCGGAAGACCAATCGTGGTAAGTAGGTATTGGCCACCTCGACTTACGCGAGACTTCTCATCGTTCCCCAGCACTTACGGTCGATCGAGGCGCCTACCGACGAAATACGCGAACGCTGCGTCCGCTCTTGCGACACCTACGAACGAAGCAAATCGATGCTGGTTCGAAATTGGTTGCGGCAGAGTCGGATCCCATGCTTGGCGGCGAGATAGCCGGTAGAATCGACGTCTTATGGGGACGCTCAGGATCAGCGAGGTGGGGCCCGGGGATCCGGCCGTCGACGAGATCATCAAGTTGAGCAAACGGTACAGCCGCACGTTGGGGATGATGCCTGCCGGAGCGTTTCAGGATGCCATACACTGGGGCGGTTTGATCGACGCACGGATCGACGGTGTGCTCGTGGGATATGCCCTCTTCCGGCTGCCCCGCAACAATCAGGTCATGTTGTCGCACCTGTGCGTAGTCTCGCAGGTCCGCAAGTCGGGCGTGGCCCGCGCACTGGTAGCCGAGATCCAGGACAAGCACTCGTCGCAGCTGGGCATACTCGCCAAGTGTCGAGACGACTACGAGCTCAACCCCATGTGGGAGAAGTTGGGTTTCCGGGCCCGCAGTCGCACTGTCGGCCGCGGTAAAGACCGGAGCCCGATGACCGTATGGTGGCTGGACCACGGCCATGCGGACCTTTTCAGCTTTCTCACTGAACCCGAGCTCTTGGTCGGCGAGCCTGACCTGCTGGAAGCGGCGCTCGACCTGAATATCCTCATGGATTTGCACATCCGGGCAGATTCCGCGAATGCGAAACGATCCCAGGTACTGGTCGCTGACCACTTGGTAGGTCGACTCCGCTTGGTCGTCACGAATGCTGTCGACCGCGAATTGGCTCGCCGTCCTGAGACGCAACGAGCCTCGATGGAGGCGGCGGCGAACCACTACCCACGACGAACTGCTAGCGCCAGCCGAGCTGAGGAGCTATTCGCACAGCTCATTCACGTATCGACTACACGACACAAGCAGCTGTCTGCTCAGGACGAAGGGGATCTGTGGCAAATTGCGGAGGCTGTGGCCGCAGGAGTCGGCGTTCTGCTGACATGGGATAACAACCTGCGTAGGCGGTTCAGAGAGCTGCAGAAGGCTGTGCAGGCCCTGGCCTCCTTCCATGTCCTGGACCCGGACCACGTTGTCACCCACCTGGACCAACTTGCACAAGCGTCGGCCTACCAGCCTGCGCGGCTGCAAAACAGCGCATACGACCAAATTCGAGCTGGCGCAGACGATGAGCACCGTCTGCTCGAATTCATCGGCAAAACATCCGGCGAAACACGCGGCGAACTGCGCGATCTACTGCGAACGCTCGCTCGAGAACAAGTGCCGCGGTGGCTGGTCCACACGGTCGACGAACCTGCCATCGCCTGTTATGCCGCCTGCCTTGATGGGCAGATCCTTCGCGTACCGCTGATACGGACGATTGGTCACCAGCTGTCCGATACTATCGCCCGCCAACTTCTTTGGTTGTTACGTCGACTTGCCCAGGAGCAAGGTGCCCGTGTCATCGAAGTCTCCGATCGACACGTTGGTGGCGTCCTCACGCGCGCGTTGGCGACAGATTCCTTCCATCATCACGGTGATGACTGGTACGCCTGGGTCGTTCCTATGTGCGGGACAAGTCAGGACATAGGTGAGGCTGCCAATGAGACTCGTCGACTCGTCGGCGCGGGGCCGGGACCGCTACTGCGGCCTGGACTTCCGGCCCGTGCGGCTGCCGAGATCGAGCGATCCCTCTGGCCGGCCAAGCTCATTGACACCGCTCTGCCGTACTATGTCATTCCGATCCAGTCCCGGTGGAGCGGTGACCTTCTCGGCTATCCGATCCAGCTCACGACTCGCCCCGTCGAACTGTCGCTGGGCCGTGAACAGGTGTACTACCGAACCCACGATGCCAAGCTGACTGCCCCCGCGCGGGTGGTGTGGCGCGTCAGTCAAACTCGCTACACCTCCGCGGCGATTGTCGGCACGTCTTTGCTAGACCTTATCGACGTTGGGAGCCCGGCGCGGCTTCATGCCGCTCTCGGGCATTACGGAGTGCTCGACTTGCCAGACTTGGAGGAATTCGCAGCTGGCAGACCGACTCTGCAGGCCCTCCGCTTCTCCGATACCGAGTTGTTCGACAGGCCAATTTCCAACCGAACATATGACCGACTCCGCGAGCAGCATGGAGGGCCGAAGACGTTCTATGGCCCTCAGCGCATCAATCCACAACTCTTCGCCGCCCTATATCAGGCTGGAACCGAACACCTCCAGTAACATCCAAAGGCCACGTATCGAATGTGTGTTCGATGCACCGTCCATGGATAAGGTTCGAGCCATGACTGCGACACCAGCACCCGAAGGCGAACTTCTGGCGGAGCCACGCCCCCTCCTGTTGTCGCTTCGCCCCAGGTTTGCGCAGGCGATTCTCGATGGCACGAAGACGGTCGAGTTGCGGCGGACCCGCGTATCGGCAGTCCCCGGTACGCTGCTCGTTCTTTACGCCAGCTCCCCGATGATGGCCGTCGTAGGTGTCGCCACGCTGAAGGATCGGGACACCGCCAGCCCGGCGACGATCTGGCGCCGATACCGCGACAGCGTGGGCCTGTCGCGACGCGAGTTTTCCGACTATTTCGCTGGCGCCGAACAAGCCACAGCACTTTCGATCGCCGCTCCCCGAGCTCTGCCAGAACCGCTGACGCTCAATTGGTTGCGCACTCACGCTAGCTTCCGGCCACCCCAGAGCTACCGATACATCGCCCCTACGGATCCTGCACCGCTCGCAAACCTTGCTGCGGCATGGACAAATTGAGCGAACGCACAACCTGAACCTGGAAGTCGGAAAATACCAAGCGGAGGTCGTCGACCTCGTTACATGTTGGCTTACAACAGATTTGGTGTCACTGCGCAGTGGCAGTTCGCGAAGTTGTCGAACCGAATGTCGGTATTCCAGTCAACACGCACGATTTCGAGTGGTCTGCCTTCTGGTCCGTCGTGCAGTTACAGTCGCGCTGGCGAGCCTGAATCAAAATGGGCCGATTGCCCGTGATCACTCGGCCCCGATGGTCGGGCCCTCAGGCCAATACGTCATTAGTTCGTCGGGGGTGTGCGGTGCCTGGTAGACGGCGTGGAGGACTTGCTCTGCTGGCGCGCCGGGGGTGTCAGCAAGGCGAACGAACCAGTCTATTCCGGCGGAGTATGACCACATGTATGACCGCAACAGGGTGTTTGCGCCGCGGTCGGTGAGCAAGTCCGCGATCTGGGAATCAGTCCAGTACGGCACGCTGCGTCGGGCACGTTCGGCGAGGTCGAGGATGGGCTCTCCGGCTGCGAGCGCGAGGTGCAACTGGCCGCGAATGAGTTGGTGGTAATGGTCCAATCGCACTCGGGCGGTGAGGTCGTGGTCGTCGGGGGTGACGAACAATGGCATCGCCTGGGCGAGCCCTTCGAACAGGACTTGGTTCGGGGAGTGCACCGAGCATAGGCGGATCCACGGCACGTCTTCTTGGGCGCATCGTGCGGAGATGCTTGCGAATTGCAGTGCGTGGCCGAGTACTTCGTGGAGTGCGAATTGGCGGGCTACGACCTCGGTGAAGCGGGCGTTTCGGAGGTTGATTCGCAGTCGGGGTTTCTGGCCGGCGCCGTCGAGCCAGTAGCTCCAGTAGGCATCGACGTCGACGGATTCGATGGTGAGGTCGTAGTCCGCGGTCGACCCTGTTGCCGTGCGGACGCTCGGTTCGAGGTCGGCCGCGGCTTCGCGGATCGCGTCCGCACTGTCCGAGACATCGAGTGGGCCTTCGGCTTCCATCAAGTCGGCCAGGGTCTTGGGACCCCAGTCGATGCCGAGTGCGGCCAAGCAGTGTTGTGCTCGCTCGAGATGTTGCTGGACGTATTCACCCGACCATCCCTGGGGCTGGCATCCCTGAGTGCGGAGAACGTATCGATCGAGCGAGTCATGCTCACCGAGCAGTGCGGCGCAGTAGGCGATGTCTGCGTCGATTCTGGTAGCGAGGGCGGTGTCGCCGGTCGCTGCGGCTTCAGCCTTGATTTCCGACAGCCGTTGCAGGGCTTCGAGCCTGTTGTCGACTGCCGGGACGTCCGAGGTTGTGGGCGAGCAGTCGTAGTCGATGACGGGGTGCGCGCCTCGTTCGATCTCATATCGGTTCCAGGCGCGTAGAACGTGCTCGGCGGCGTCACGCAGTTGCCTGGTCACGATTGGTCTCCCAACGTAGCGTCACCGATTCGTTCGGTCGCAGATAGTCTCTGGTCAGCGTGACCACGATGTCGTCGCCGTCGTAATCCCACAGTAGGTCCTCGGTCGCGCTGTTGATCAGACCGTTCGGTT
This sequence comes from Nocardia sp. NPDC052254, assembly GCF_040679495.1. Taxonomy (NCBI): domain Bacteria; kingdom Bacillati; phylum Actinomycetota; class Actinomycetes; order Mycobacteriales; family Nocardiaceae; genus Nocardia; species Nocardia sp. NPDC052254. The sequence goes on from NZ_JBFAUW010000007.1 coordinate 223,342, forward strand.
GTACTTGCTCGCCGGTGCAGGTGACGAGCCGGTGCCCGCCTGCCTGGCGCATCACAATCGTGAAGCGCCGGGTGAATCGGAGGATGTCTTGCCGCCAGTAGAAGGCGTCGATGAACTGGCCACCAGTGCACGTGTAGCTGATCACCCCGGTCTCGCCGGGTTGGATCGCAGGCGAAACCTGGCAGGAGAACTTGGCCATCGTGGGGCCCGCATTGTGGGTGCGGTCGATGGAGATTTGGCGGTGATCTCGGCGGAGAGGTTCGATGCGCAGGCCGTTCGGTGCGGCGTGCTCGAACCATAGCTGGCGGGCGACGCGGGTCAGTGGCTCGCCGGACATATTGAACAGGTCGTGGGTATAGACCAGTCGGGAGCCGCCGTTGCCGTCGATGTGGATTTCAATTCGAACTTCCAACTCCACCACGTTGCCCACCAAGCCGGCCAGCTGGACCGTCTCCGTTGGGCTGAGTCGAAGAACCTGAGCGAGTGCTGCAAGCTTCTTACCGATCCGCCTTGCATCTGGAGGGAGATCAGCTGCGTCGAAATCGCCCACGGCATCGGGCAATTGCGGTGCGCCGGTGCCAACTGCCGCCGGTAGACGAGCGAGGCCCCAGCCCGTCACGCTGATGTCTCGCGACTGTAGGGCCGCTGAGACGGAATCGACAAGCTGTCCTCGGCCGAAACTATTGCGGGACAGCCGTTTCAAACGGTCGGCGACCAGCTCGGTCGAGGAGAAGAGATCCTCCGCTGTCCAACCCGGAAACATGCTTTCCAGGACGCGGCAGTGATGGCCTCGTGGAACGCTGTTGAGGGTTCCGGCGAGCCACTTGTAGTACTGGCCCTTTGTTGGCGGGGTCGCCGCGTTTCTGTCCAATCCCAGTGCTGTGGCGTGCCTTTTGTACTCCGCTGAGAAGGCGGAGTGTTCATGCAAGCGCTGGTCTTGGAGAAGGACCTTGAGGGCGATGGTCATGGTCGAACCGCCTGACCTCCTGCACCGAGGGTGTGTGCGATACCAGAGGGATCCTACCGAGAATGCGACCAAAAGAGACTCTATGAGCCGAAACAGCTCATGCGGTGGGACGAAAGGTGACTTGGGCTCGGGCGAAAGTGCCTGTATGGCAGCACAGCAGCAACCACGAGCAGTCGGATTGGTACGCGTTGACGTATCGGGACTGCGACTGCCGGAACATGCCGACAAAGTCCGCCGCCACGCCGAGAAAATGGGCTACGCCTACACCTCCACTGTGCGAGCGCCTGCGGAGATCATCGACCCAGTCGGTTACGCGCTCGGAATCGCGGCGGGCTCGAGCGCGGCCGCCCTGATCGTCTACGACCTCGAGACCGTCGATCACACACCGAGCCGGGTGTGCGAGATGCTCGACCTCGAGACGGTCAGTCCTCCCGCTACCTGGGCGGCTGTCGACTCGCGTACCGCGGGCCCGCCGCATTCGCACCCCGAACACCCGCTCACGGCCGAGTCGGCTCGTCGAATTATGCAGCAGCACATAGGTTGTCGTGCCTTCGACTGCCCGCGGAAAGTCACCGCCTACAGCTTCCTCGTTCGCGCAGGCAAGATTGTCCCGCCGGTGGACAGTCCGCGTGAACGAGCTGCCGCGCGTGGGTTGTCGTTCCGCCCACATCGCGAGGGCTCCGGTTCGCTGCCTGACGGCGTGAGTCCAGGTATCTTGCTCGACGTCTTGGACGGGCTCAACGACCTGGCACTTGATGCCGGCGCTTGGACCGCCACTGACCCGTCAGCTGGTAGCGCTGCGACGGGGAGTTCTAGCAGGCTGTCATGAGAGTCGCGGAATCTTCTGCAGCTGAGTGCGATTCGCCGATTCCGAGCGAACCGGATGTGTTACTTCGTGTCCGAATCGACCTTTTGTGCGGACAGGAACTGAGGTTCGTTGCCTGCGAGTCGGCGGCCCGCCGGTTCGCCGAGTACTGGGTTGCCTATCACCGGCCCGACACCGTCACGCTCGCACCGCCGGATCGTACGTGTCCGCGGCTCCCATGTGAGCGCCTCTGGGTACTGCCATAGCCGGCTCCACCGTTACCTCGCTTGCCAATAGATCCGAAACGCAAAGGGGCAGAATGCATCTCCATCACCGAATCAAAGAAAAAGCCATGCCGAGGAAGCCGAACGAGCCCGACCGATGGCGGGCCGCGGATACGGCCAGCGCCCCGCTGCATCGTGCCCTCGATCTCGGAATTCTGTTCAAGAGGCAGCCTGATGTTTTCGCAAGGCGGATGTCGACCGATGAGATTCGGGATCGTGTGGTCACCGAGTTGCCGACGGAGGGACTGACAGTCGAGCAGGCCTTGGATCGCTTTACTGTTGAGGTCCTGCCGCTGTGTAAGAACGAGGCGAGTCCTCGATTCCTCGGTTTCGGTGATACCGGTGATGATCCGGGAGCGTTGGTCGGTGGTGTGCTCGCGATGTTGACGCAGCAGAACCTGATCAATCAGAGTTTCGATTCGCCGAGCGCCACCTTCATCGAGATCGCGGTACTGCGGTGGTTGCGGGAGTTGATCGGGTACACCAATGCCGATGTCGCCGATGTGTCGTCGGTGTGGGACGTCGGTGGCGTGGTCACGCACGGCGGGACGACGAGCAATGCCGTCGCGATGTTGTTGGCACGCGAAGCGCGAGCACGGGAAACGATGGTGGGCGGTGTGACTGACGTCGAGAGGTTCGGTGTTGTAGTTCCTCGTGGCATCGGCCATTACAGCGTGAGGAGTGCGCTGGCCTGGATCGGCGTCGGGACGCGTGTGATCGAGGTGAAGACTCGCGGGTTTCGTTATGACCTGGACGATTTGGCGCGATCGTTGGATGAGCACCGGGGTCGGGTGATGGCTGTGGTCGCGTATGCCGGCGACAGCCGTACGCAGACTGTCGACCATTTGCGCGAGGTCCATGACGTGGTTCGCGCCGCCGATCCGGCGATCTGGCTGCATGCCGATGCATGTTGGGGTCTGGTCGCCACATTCAGCGACGCGCTGCGTCACCTGGTGGCGGGCATCGAGTTGTTCGACAGCGTGACAGTCGACCCACACAAGGTCATGGCGGTGCCATACGGGTTGAGCGCGTTACTGGTTCGGCGGCCGGACAGTTTGCGCATGGTCGCGAGTCACTCTGATCTGATCATGCAGGAGGACTTTGCCTTCGGGCAGGCTACGCCGTTCATCGGCACGAAGGACTGGTCGTCGTTGAAGCTGTGGATGATGATGGTGACCAACGGACGAACCGGACTCGCGGAAATCGCCGATCGGCGAATCGCGCTGGCACGTCGATTTTCAGAGTTGGTGGATGAGCGGCCGGGGTTGCGGCGCCTTCATGAACCTGAGCTTGCGGCAGTTGCCTTCGCTTGTCTTCCGTCCGGCGTTTCCGCCGATGGGTGTCTCACCTCCGCGGACCTGGAGGAGATCAACGTGCTGAACGCCCGTGTCCATCAGCGGATGCTCGAGGACGGGCGTTGGTATCTCCACCATTTCACCCTGCCCGATGACAACGGTGTGCTTCGCCGCGGAGAGATCGTGCATGCGCTGCGGTTCATGGCGAACAATCCGAGGCTGACCGAAAGTCACATGACCCAGGTCCTGGACTACGTGGCAGAGCTCTGCCGACAGGTGGAGGCCTGCGATGAGTGAACTCGGTCAGTTCCGGGCCGTGTACGAGTCCGCTGGTGTGTACGACAAGCTGTTGTTGCCGCACTACTTCGACGGCCGAGATGACGTAGCGCTGGTCACGGACCTGCTCGAGCGCACGATCGGCGCGCCCTGCCAGGCGCTGGACATTGTTGAATTCGGTTGCGGTACAGGGCGAATGATTTCCGCATTGGAGGCGTATGCCTCTCGGTTGGTGGTCTGTGATTACAGTGCGGCCATGATCGATGCCGTGGTCGACAACGTCGCGGTAGACGAAACGATGTGGGCGGATACTCGTGACGCGGTGGCGAAGTTGTTGCGTGAAGGTCGAGACGGGCGGTTCGATGTCGTCGCGGCGTTCTGGTCGTTGAGCTATCCGATAGGGGAGTTCTTCGAGCAGATGTCCGCGCACGCGATCACTCCTCGCGAGGACGTCGACCTGGCTCGTGAGCGAGCCAGGCATTTTGTCGGAGACATGGTGAAACTACTTGCACCGCAAGGACATTTCATAGCTCTGCACTTCGACGCCGCGACGCCCGAACAGCGGCTTGTCACTCGACTGTGGGAACGAGTCTCGCCATTTCCCGAGGGCGGGCGCAGTTATACGCTGAACCTCCTGCTCGACGGGCTACGTGCCGCCGAGGACCGTGGGGATGGCGTTCTGTCGCACACGCGCTGTGGTGGATCCGCCGTAGCACCCAGCCGGGAAGCGGCATTGCGATGGTTCCTGGCTGTGCATCTGAAGAGCTATCCGGCACTCGTCCGAGACCCGCAAGTCCGTGCGGAGATCGAGGAATTCATCGATCACTACGCGCTGTCTGACGGTTCGGTCGCCCTGCCGAGCGGGGCTCACGTCATCCATTTCCGGCGCAGCGGTCACCCCGTCTGCCACATCCCGCGGCGGCAGCCATGAGCATTCTCGCCGCAGTGGAACAGGCCTGCCGCATCCGCCGCGACTACGTCGGCCGCCAGGGATATGGGCTGGTCTACGGCTCGCACGCCACCGGGACCGGCACGGCGACATCGGACCTGGATCTCGTCCTGATCGGTCCTCAACGACTTCCGGCGACACGAATGAGCCGGCTCATCGCAGAGGTCTGCGCCCTCCACGATCGATTCGGGCTCAACCTGGATACCGAAGTCGCCTACGAGACGAAGCTGTTCGCCACCTTCGACGACGTCCACAACGCCATCGCACTGCGATGCTTCGACTACGAGGACGGAACAATCCGTGCAGTTCCAGTCGTGGCTGAACCCGCATTTCTGAACTCCCCTCGATTTGGAGCGCGCCTGCTGCTCAACGCCCTCACCAGTCCGCACATCTTTCTTGGTGGCAACACCACTCGGTATCGCATGCACCTGCAGGAAGCAGAAGCAGCGCTGGCACGGCTCGCGTTGGCAATGACTCCGGATGCGGTCGTGAGCATGTCAGATATCAGCCGCGCCGTCGTCTGTTGTGCGAGCGCGGCTGGAAAGGACTTCCTGGGATACGACGACGGCGCGCACTTGCGGTCGACACTCGCGCGCGGGTTGAGCGAACTGATGGCCGAAGGATCCATCAGCGACATCGACGGCACACACATCTGCAAACCGACGGATCGACCGCAACAGAGCTGACAGGTCGACGGGCCTGCTGCTTGCCGGCCTGGGATACTGGCTCATCCCTACTATTCAGGAGGATTTTTCCCGTGGCCCAAACCGGGGTTCTGCCGTTGATCGACCTTGTCGCTGATGCCGTGTCTCGTGCGGTCAGTGTGGTCCGACCCGACGTGGCAGGGGCCGACCCGGTTGTCCGACGATCCGCGCACGCCGATTTCCAGTCCAATGTCGCTCTTGCTCTGGCCAAGCGGGTGAAGGCCAAGCCGATCGAACTCGGGGCCGACCTCGCGTCGAGTCTGGAATTGACTGGGGTGCCGGTGGTTTCGGTGGATGTGTCCGGGCCGGGTTTTCTGAATATCGGAGTGTCGGACACGGCAGTCTGGGAACAGGTGGCGGCACGGCTGGCCGATGATCGCCTCGGAGTCGCTGCGTCGGAGGGTGGATGCCGGACGGTGGTCGACTACTCGGCGCCCAACATCGCGAAGGAGATGCACGTCGGGCATCTGCGGACGACGATCATCGGTGACAGCCTGGCCCGCGTGCTGGGATTTCTGGGTGCGGATGTGGTTCGCCAGAATCACTTGGGGGATTGGGGAACTCAGTTTGGGATGCTGATCCAGTACTTGGATGAGCATCCGGATGCTCGCTGGCGCCATGAAGACCTCGCTGAGCAGGACGGTTCGTCGGTGTCTGCGTTGGATGCGTTGTACAAGGCGGCGCGTAAGGAGTTCGATGTCGACTCGGCGTTCGCGGATAGGTCGCGGGCACGGGTGGTGGCGTTGCAGGCCGGTGATGCGGCGACACTCGCACGGTGGCGCGAGATCGTGTCGGAGTCGGAGCGGGCGTTCGCTGATATCTACGCCCGGCTCGGGGTGCTGCTGACAGCCGAGGATTCGGTGGGGGAATCGTTCTACAACTCGATGCTGGTGGACACGATCGACGAGTTGGTCGGCAAGGGGATCGCGGTCGAGAGCGACGGTGCGCTGGTCGTGTTCTCCGAGGAAGTGAACGGTCCAGACGGCCGGCCGGTGCCACTGATGGTACGTAAGCGAGACGGTGGATATGGTTACGACACAACCGATCTCGCCACGATCCGCTATCGAATCACCGAGTTGGGTGCGCAACGGCTGCTGTATGTCACCGATTCGAGGCAGGCCCTGCACTTCCAGCTGATCTTCGAAACCGCACGGCGCGCGGGCTGGCTCACCGATGAGATCGATGCCGAGCACATCGCCTACGGCACGGTCCTCGGTCCCGACGGTAAGCCATTCAAGACCCGCGCCGGTGGCACCGTTCGATTGATGGACCTGCTCGACGATGCTTTCGCGAAGGCTCGTGCCGTGGTGGCCGAGAAGGACCCTGATCTGGACTCGGCGGAGCTGGACAAGATCGCCGAACAGGCGGGGATCGGTGCGGTGAAGTATGCCGATCTGTCGACCTCGCGGGTCAAGGACTACACCTTCGACCTCGACCGCATGATCGCGTTCAACGGAAACACCTCGGTGTATCTCCAATACGCCCACACTCGGATCCGTTCGATCCTGCGCAAGGCGGGCGAACCGGTACCGCTCGTCGATGTCGACCTGGTGCTGGAACCGGCCGAACGCGCACTCGCCCTGGAACTCGACGCCTACAGCTCGACCGTCCGCGAGGTCGCCGAAACTCTCGAACCACACCGATTGTGCGGATATCTGTACGAGCTGGCGCGCGACTTCACCACGTTCTACGACAACTGCCCGGTCCTCAGTGCGGACGAACCTGTGCGGGGCAACCGGCTGGCGTTGTGTCGGCTCACAGCGGCCACACTGTCCCATGGGCTCGGATTGCTGGGAATCGCCGCGCCCGAGCGGATGTAGACGCTAATCGAAGAGAACTCGGCCGCCGCGACGTGGTCTACCGCGTCCGCGGCGCCGGCTTCACCGTCGGGCCAGAAGCATCACACAGCGGCGGAACGTAGATCTGGCCTGCGGGCCACGCCACGCCGTAATGCTCTAGAGGCTGCGGCACGAAGAGGTAGGCAGGTCATGGTGACCTGCACGGCTGGGATGCACAAAACCTCCGGTCGGTGATCGAGTCGATTAGCGCTGGCCAACTGTGCAGCCTGACGGTCAGACGGAGCCGCGAGTTCGTCTCGGTTTCGTCGGTCACGACGGCGTCGGATTGCGGATCCCTGCAGATCTGCGGGGATCCGCAATCACTCTGTTAGTCCTCGGTCAGCTCATCGTCGTAGTCGTTGTCGGTCTCGCTCGAGTGGTGGTCGTCTTCCTCCGGAGGTTCGTGAACGGTAATCTGTGAACTGATCTTCTGTGCCCGAGTTGATATTTCAGACCAGTCGCCCCAAGTGCCGAGCACCGACCCGCCCCCGGCAAGTCCGAGCAGACTGGACAGGGTGTCGTCGACGATTTCCAAGTCGGTCCTCAGTTTTTGCCTGAGGGTTTTGGCCTGGGCTTCTGGGCTCTGCGGCATCGTGTAGCCCTCTTGGCTCTCCACACCAGCCTCAGCGACGGCTTGGGCAGCACGTACGGGGTCAGAAATGCGCACGACTTCGAACTGGGTCAGCGGTCGGGGCTGCCCGGCGGCATCGAGGAGAACTTGGCTCGGGTCCGCAGGATCGACCGATGGCACCGTATAGATGTCGGCAGGGAGGTTGCCCTGATCCCGAAAGTCCCTTTCGCTGAAGGAGTTTACTGCTGGCTGGTCGGACCGGAACATTTTGGCAGCGTAGGCGAGCTGATAGAGGCCGACGACGTTGTCCGGTGCACTCAACTTCGCGATGATGTCGTTGGGCTCGGCGCGGAACGGGACTGTGCCGGAGTGCAGAGCACTGCCGATGTTGCTGGCGAGCAGCCGGTCGGCAACCAGGGCGACACCACCGGCTACCTGGAGGGTTCGTCGAGCATTTGCGTCGCCGTCCAGTGACCGTGGTACCAGGGAGAGGAAATCATCCGTCGGCACTGGCTCCCAATCGGTCCCGAACAGGGTGAATGGGATCGGACCACCGCTGCTCCATGCGCGCCGAGCTGGCTGGAGGCTACGGCCCTTGGTGGATCGCCATGGAATGTCGACCAACGGCCCGAGATAGCCGGCGAACCGCTTGTTGTGGATCTTGGTCATTCCGAGCAACGACCGGAGCTGGTTCTTGAGTGCCTCGTATGCTTTGGGCTGAGAAACAGTGCTGATCAAATAGATTGCGCGCCAGAGGGCGGTGTTGGGGATGGTGTTGTCGCCGAACACTCGACTTGTGTACTCCGGGCCAAGCACCCCTGTCGCGAGCTTGACTACGTCCTGTTCGAGATGACCGGTGTGCTGGGCGCGTACTAGCGCTCTCTCACCGACGTCGATGGCCTGCGCGGCGGTGTCCCAGCTACGGAACTCCGTGTGGATGGAGCCGACGACCGCTCTGATCGCCTCAGCGAATACCTCATCCGCTGGCAGCATCGCTGTCGGTGTCGCCTTGACTTCGACATAGATCTGCGCCGGAAGCGTGAACGTCTGCCCAATCCGTACCGCTTCCTCGGTCGGGGATCCGGTCGCGACCCCAGCAGTGAAGCGGGCCCGCAGCTCGTTGGCTACCCGTTCGCGACCGCGAGCGTGATCCTGCGAGGCATCGGGCGCCTTGCCGGCCCTCGGGGGTGCTGTGGCGAGCAGATCGCTGATCATTCGGGCAGCAATTTCGTCCGGAGTAGCATTATCGCCCAAGCGGGCTGCGATCGCACAGACGAGCCGAGTCAAGCCATCTCGCACGGCCAAGACCTGGAACGGTTGGGAACCGTCCTCGAATTCCAGCCGCACGGCATGCGCCAGGACTGGCCTGCCGACGCGTCTCGCTAGGATCGATGGCGCGTAGTCGTTCCCAGTCCGGCGTGTGTGAACGATCGTCTGGTGCATGTAGTCAGCGAGGTGTTGCACGTCCTTGAACGTGAGCGCCAGCTCGGCCAGCGGGTTACCGGCACTGTCGAGAGTGCCGCGCACCTTCGGCCGAGACACGGTCAGCGACTCGGCTTCGGTCCGAGGTTGCAGCAATGGCCACAATTCCGTTGTCCACACATGTCCGGGAACCTGGCTGAGAGTCGCCTTCTCGACCGTCTCGGTAACCAGCAGGCCATTCTTGATCAACGGCGCCGCCGCTTCCGGCCGCACCAGCGCCCGCGCCATCGCGTGCTGACCATCTTCGTCGAGCAATCCCACGGCTTCCGCCGCGCGAACGAAAGTACTGCGGTCCTTCGCAGTAGTCGGAATCGGCAGTGTGCTGTGGAAATTCACTACTTCCAATGGCTCTCCGCCGACATCGAGCGAGACCGTCTCCACGGCACCGGGAACCATGTCCTGCTTAGGCGGATTTGACTCGTGCTGCGAGTCGCCGGAGTCGGAGAAAATGGGTGTCGCCATGATGGCTCCAAACCTGCTTGCCACGAGGTCATTCCGGCTAAGTCCGGAAGCCCTGCCCGCTCATCGGCGGCACGCGGGGGCATTGCATCGTCCGCGCTGCGTCTCGTCACCATTGATGCACAGCACGCGGTGACCGGCAGGGCATCACAGCATTAACTGCTTTGCCCGGCCGTCTCCCCGGCCCTCTTGAGGGCCACTCGGACGGTTCCCAGTGTGCAGTGCCCGCAGTTGACGGGCGCGACATCCCTAAGATAAGAACACTCGCAGTTGATGTCAAGCGAAAGTGCCTTGGACCCAACAGGTCCGGTGATGGCGTATCCCGGCACTGGTGGCCGAGCCAGGAGACTGGGCGGGTAGGTAGGACGCGATGACTTCGCGCAGAGGTGTTGCGGGGCCGACCTATGTGGTTACTGGTTCGGCTTCCGGAATCGGTGCGGCGACTGCGTCGGTGCTTTGCGAGCGCGGTCGTGCTGAGGTGATCGGCTGCGATCTTGACAATGCCGAGGTCCACGCCAATTTGCCTACGCCGAACGGGCGACGGTCCCTCGTCAACCAGGAGATTAGTTCCGTCCGATCGATGCGGTACTGGCGATCATGGGCGGCGGGAAAACCCTTCTGCTGGAGCCGAGTTACTGTGGTGCGGTAGCGACGTTGCAAGGGCTGCGTCCGTTGCTGGCGCGCAGGGCCGCTCCTCAGGCGGTGGGTGCGTCCTCGACGTCGTTGCTGGCGCCGCTGACGGTCGAATCATGGAGGCTCACCTCGACTGCAACGAGACGGCCGCTGTGAGATATCTGGCCGCCGATCCGGCCGTGGGTTGCCCGGAGGGTGGCTACGGGATTGCCAAGCGGGCGTTGAATCGCCGGGTGTGTGGGGTCGCCCCGACCACCGAGTGGGCCAGCGCCGGGATCGCCCTCAATGTCGTCGCCTCCGGCGTTGTCGATACGTCAGCGTTCGAGTGGATCTTCGCCGACTGCGGCTCGGCAGCGGCTGCACCCCGGGACCATCACTGGCGGTAGCGCAACATCCAGGCTCAGTCTCGATCTCGACCACCGAACGTCGAAGGGCCATCCCGGCCTTTCCGAGGTAGACGAATAGTCTTCTCGCGAGCCTTGATGTGCGGCAATTGGCATTTGTCCCATTCCAGTGTTGGAAACCTGGTCGGGTAGCGTTTGGATCGGCGCTTGTGGTTCTGGTGGCAGCGCCGCCTGTGCTCTGCCTGGGCGAGTGTTACCGCAGGTCATGTGTAGGCATCGGAACTCAGCCCTCGCTGCTTAGTCTGCAATCAGATGCGTTCAGCGATAGCCGTGGGTAGGTCGACGCCTGTCTTCCTGTTACTATGTGGTTTCGTGAATTGTTGGATACCTAAGAAGCAATCACAACGCTTATTTTGAAATCATCGTAGTCGGAGTTTAAATCGTTTTCAAATCCGGTAGGATTTGTAATTTTGCGCAACGGATCGTAGATTAAGATAAAGAGCGAATCTACATGCGGATGGGCGCGGAAATACACTATGTCGTCAGCCAGTTCGCTACGAAGTTTGTTCCTGGTCAGGCCCGGTCGGATCATCTTCGTTTCTATTGCAACCCGTTCCTGTTTGAGTAAGAAGTCGAGTCGTGACGACGCGCCAGCCATTTTAGGGGTAGGCTCCTCGGGTTCGACTTCCTCGAAGTGTAATACGAGAAGCGCATGTAGGATATGCTGCACGTCGTACTCATCGTCTACGCTAATGCCGGTCCGCCCCCTGTGGCCCGTGGTCAGGAGTGCGAAGGTGACTGGAAGCTTCCTGGACGCACCTTCTAGAAAATCCAATGCCGTCGCAGATGATGAGTTTGAACCAATTCGGGCAAGTGTCTCGCTGAGATAATTAACCTGCTGCCGGAAAGGGGAGGTGAATTTTTCTTTCACCGGGCACATCCAAAAGGTGAAGTTAAGGCCCGATGCGGTTTGGTCGGGATTATAGAAAGGGTTCGGCTCGCGTGACTTTTCGAGAAATGATTTTATTTTATATGTCCACGTGCCACCTTCGTATTCTGCACGGAACCGATCCCGTAGGTCGTCGGAAACAAGGCTCAAGGCGGTGCTGTACCAACTCCTGTATTCCGTCGATAACGTCCTGGCAGCTGCTAAACCGGCAGCCTCGTCGGCGCACTGAATCTTGTCTGCTAATGCCTCAAGGTTCGCTGCCTCGTCGATCAGTGCCTGAAGCCTGGTTGCCAGGTTTCGCGTTGCCATGAACAGCAGGATACGAGTCGCCTCTGACAACACCAGCGACAGCGGTACCCGCATCAAACCGGTAGGCCCGGAGCAGAATTCATCCGCCAGATCGCCCCATGTCTGTCACCCATACCAAGCTGACTGCGTCCGGGCGACTTCCCGTTCGGTTGCGGATCATTGACGGCATCGGCCCGGTACTGGCAGCTCGGCTGGTCGGCCGCACCGGCCTTGCGACACGGTTCTCGACAGCGGCCGCGTATGCGACCTACAACGGCACCGCGCCAGTCGAGATCTCCAGCGCGGACCACCGAGTGCATCGAATGAGCCGCTCATCGGACCACAATGCACCCACACACGGTGCCGCTGATTGATGACGTGGGTCTCTAGAGATCGAGATCGTAGCCAGGCTCGGCGCCGGTGTCCGGTTCCGCGTGGTCGAGCAGTTCTGGCCTGAAGCCATCGAATTCGATTTCCTCTGGTTGGGCGATATCGATGGCGTCTTGGATCGCCCGAGCGTGTGGTGACGGTTCTGCGTCGGCTTCTCTGGTGAGGTCGAGTCGGTACCAGAGGGCGGCGGCGGGCATGTCGTCAGGGAGCGGGCGTTGCGTGGCTGCGGTGGTGAGGAGGGCTTGGATGTCGTGGCCGGCGTCGGCGGCGGTGTCGAGGTGTCGGGCGAGGACGGGCCACCATGGGTCGGTGGTGAGCCGGGTGTCGATGCGCTTGGCGAGGGCGGACCAGGTGTGGGTGGCGGTGTGAAGATCGCCCAGGGCGTCGGTGACTTGGGTGTCGAGCCGGTGTTGGTAGTGGCGTTCGGTGGTTGGGTAGCGGCGTGGTCCGGTGGGGCGTAGGTCGGTGTCGGGGATGTGGTGGGCGGCTCGCCATACAGCGAGTTGTGCTGTGAGGTAGCGATTTTGGAGTAGTGAGTGTGCCCATGTGGGTGCCGTTGCTGGTGTCCATGCCTGAGTGTCGGTGTGAATCTGGTGGGTCAGTGTGGTGATGATGCGGGCCCGGGCGTGGAGCTGTTGCGTCGCCTCGTCGTTGCGGAGTTCGAGCGGAATCGCGCGCGTCCAGGGCAGCGCCCCCGCGCTGGTGGAATGCGCCCTCGTGGCGTCGAGGCGCCAGTCGAGGACGGCGGCCGGGTCGCGTGCGGTGTCGAGTTCGCGTTCATTTGCTGCTCGTTGGAGTGCGCGGACTGGGTCGTGTCCGGTGATGGCGAGGGCGGCGAGATGCTGGCGTAGTACTGGGTAGGCGGGTGCGTGGGTAAGTCCTGGTAATAGCTGTTCTGCGGCGTGATCGAGTCGGTCCAGGACTTCTTCGCCGAGGACGTTTTCGATCGTGAGGCCGAGGGCATCGTGGTAGGTGTCGACGGCGCGGCCGAGTCGTTTGTGGGGGTTGAGGGTGCCGCGGAGGTCGGCGTGGGCGCTGGTGTGGGTGGCGTCGCGGGCGAGGATGTGTTGAATGACTTCGGTGCTGGTGTGGGGAAGGACGGCGGGTTCGGTCCAGTAGGAGTGTTCGCTGCACTTGAGGGTGGTGGGGATGTAGGCGTGGTTGGCGTGGATGCCGCGGGTCATGGCGACGTAGAACTGGTTGCGTGATTCGTTGCCGGTGAGTGCGGTGTGGCAGGTGTCGACGGTGATGCCTTGGGCGGAGTCGATGGTCATGGCGTAGCCGAGGCGTACGTGTTCGGCGACGTAGTGGGCGGGCAGCACGGTGGCGGCACCGAGTTGTTGCCCCGCGCGCAGGTGTGTGGCGGTGAGGCTGCCGTCGCGGTGGATGGCAGTGATTGTCCAGCGGTAGCCGTTGCGTACCCAGTCGCTCTCGCCGAGGCGCAGGCGGGGGTTGTTGCGGCGGGTGCAGATGACGTCTCCGACCGATGCGCGTTGCCCGTCGGAGACAACGATTTCTGCGTCGACGGGTGTGGTGGTGCGGGTGAGGCGGTCGGTGCGGGCGCGGGTGTTGAGTTCGGTGACGAGGTCGTGGGTGGGGGCGAGCATGAGGGTGTCTCGTCCGGCGTGGTGGTCGGCGAACCATGCCATGTACGTCTTGTCCGCGATAGCGGCGGGGGTGCCGGAGTGGATGCGCTGGTGGTCGAGGTAGTAGCCGAGGCCGGATTGATCACCCTGGCGTAGGGCGAGACTCGCGGCCGCTTCGTGGGGGTCGGCGAAACGGACGACGTCGGTCATGGTGACCGTATTTGCCGCGGTGAGGTCGGTGGCAGTGCCGCCCGGTTCGATGGAGGGAAGTTGGGCGGTGTCGCCGAGGCAGCGGATGGTGGCGTCGCGGGTGGTGAGGAATTCGAACAGTCGTAGCCGTTTGTCGTCGCCGAGTTTGACGTGTTCATCGAGGACGACGAGTGTGCGGGCGTCGATCTGTAGCAGCCATTCCGGTAGCGGCGGCGGGTATGCGGAGTCGGTGATCGGCTGAGCGCCGGGTGTGTGTTGGTCGAGGACGTACAGGAGGCGGTCGACGGTTTCGACTCGGATGCCGGTGGTTTCGGCGAGCACTGCGGCTGCGGCGGCGGTGGGGGCGAGTCCGAAGACGGTGCCGCCGGAGACGTGCCAGGCGTTGATGAGCACGCGCATGGCGGTGGTTTTGCCGGTGCCGGCGGGCGCGTTCGCGCCCGCGATGCGCAGGGGCGAGGTCGCGAATTCGGTGACGACGGTGATCTATCCGGGGTTCAACGGCTTGCCGTGGTTGGCGGGATCGGTGTTGTAGGTGTGAATCGCGTCGGCGATCAGATCGGGTGCGAGGGTGCGGGCGCCGGGTTGTATCGAGAGGTTGAGGAGGCGTTGTTCGGTGCCGAGTCGGCGTGCGGAGGTGTAGGTCTGGCTGCCGGGGACGGTGTAGACGCTGGTTCCGTCGCGGCGTTGCAAGGCTGTCGGTGGGTGCTGGAGGACGGGTTCGGCGGTGATGTCCGGGTCGCTGCGGGCGAGAGATTTTGTGGGCGAGAGTGCTTCGCGGACGACGGCTTCGACCACGTTCGGCCATTGTGTCGGGTGGATGTGGCCGCGGGTTTGACGTTCGGTTTCGGCACGGATGTGGTGGTGTTGCCACACCGAACGCTGCCCGGAAACGATGGCGACGACCTCGTCGGCGGTGCGGGAAATCCATGCCTCGTCGATCGTCGGGCGCGCACCTGTAGGGCGATGGAGCACCGAAGAGGTGGTGTCCTGGAGAGCTTTTGTTCCGCCGAGGAGTGTTGCTGCGTCGGTGTGCCAGTCGTGGCGTTGTTGGGCGTAGGAGCGGGAGAGGTGTTTGGCGGGGCGGGTTTCGAGGGTGGCGCGCTCGGCGAGGGCGAACATTTCTTTCGGTGTCGGTTCGCGCCCGAGCTGCTGTTGAAACGACACCGCGAGCGTGCCGAGTCGGTCGTTGATGGCGGCGTCGCGGCGCGACCAATGCCGGATCAACTCGTTTGGAATGCCGCTGATTTCGCGGATGGGTCGCTTGTTGGGGATGGGTGCGGGGCGTTCGGTGAATCCGATGCCGAGGCTGGTTTCGAGGTGGTGTTCGAGACGGGTGTTGTAGATCTCGCTGACGACGACGAGGTTGCGGTAGATGTGGGCGCCGTCGAGGGTGCGCCATTTGCCGTCGAGGGTGCGTACCCGGTTGGCGATGAGCATATGGGTGTGCAGATCAGGGTCGCCGGAGCGTGATTCGCGGTGGGTGAACCGTGCGGCGACGAGCCCTTCGACGTCGACTTGCCGCACCCCTCCGGTGCCGAGGCGGGTGTAGGTGGCGTTGTTTTCCAGCCACGCGATGGCATCGTCGACAGCCGCATCGTGAGCCGCCTGGATGGCGTCGGCGATCGGTTTGGGCGCGATGGCCCACAGCGCGGAGACGCTTTTGACGGGGGAGAAGGTGATGTCGAACCCGGCGACCGCGGCGGATTGAGGCCGTGAGATGCGGGCGACGAACCCGGAGAGTTCACGATCGTCGAGCGGTGCGCGGTCGTAGTTCTCGACGAACATCGTTGTCGCGACCTCGGTCCGGATGCGGGCGCGGGTGTCTTCATCGATGGCGGCGTTGGCGTCGAGTCCGTGGGCGAGGTTGTGTTCTCGGTATGCCTGGGCGCATCGGGTGCGGAAGGTGTTGTCGCCGTGGCGTGCCGGGAAGGCTTTGCCGAGTCGACTGGCCTGTTTGGCCGCGTGCACGGCGTCTTTGGGGTTGGCGCCTTTGCCGATCGCGTCGGTGAGGATTTGGTATTCGATGGCCGTGGCGTTGGGGTGTCGGCCGAGGCCGAACAGGGACCGCATCTGGTCTTCGGTGACTTGTTCGCCGGCTGAGATGTCGAGGGCGGTAAGGCCGGTGCCGTGCCAGGTTCCGGGTGCTTCGCCTCGGGTGGAGTAGTAGTCGGCGAGGCTGGATGTGCCGAGGTCGGTGGCATCGGCGGCGGCTACCTGGCGTTGGTAGTACAGGTAGCTGGTGCCGGCGAGAATTTTGTGCAGCGTCGCTGTCACGTATCCATCAGACACCCATAGGTATTCGGAATGCGAGGGTTGGAAGGGGTAGTAGTTTTATCAATTTCAGCATTACCGCAAGTCGTAAGGAAATTCTCAGCCTGAGTGCAAGAGGTCTGCATGTGTTGTGTGGTTATGGGGGTGAGGGGTTATGGGGGATAGGGGAGTTGGGGGTTATGTGTTTGAGTGGAATGTGGGTGTGAATGTGTGTGGGGGTGTGATGATCTGGTGAGTGGGTGATGGGGAGTGCGATGGTGGGGTTGCTGGGTGATTGCCTCTGGCTTTCCATTGCCGCAAGCGGCCCGGCGTCGCGGGGTGGATAAGCACGGGCGCTGGTATGCGCCAGGCCATCGCGATGTCAGTAGCTGAACAGCGGGTTCGCGACTCGGTGTCAGTAGTTTTCGCTACCGAAATGTCAGTGCCCACGGCCGTTGTGGGTTCTTTTCCCGGCCTGGCCGAAGCATGCGAGGTAGTGCCAGACCTTCTTGAGGTCTTAAGGGTCGTGTCAGTTGATGCATGCGGCGTCCCCGATGATTCGAGGGTTCAAGTTGGCCGTCGACGGCGATGTGAGCACCCAGCTCGACGTATCGATCGGCCCCGACTTGCGGGGCCAGCGCGCGCAGAGCGCGTCCAGAACTCGGTAGATATCAGCGGCTGGCGCCGAACGCGGTAGAGATTTGGGCACGGTGATGGTGTCGACCTTGCCCATCGGGTTGGCCGGCATCTGGTCGTGGCGCACCGCCCACTGGCAGCACGCCGAGACCGCGGCGCGCTTGTGTTTGCGCGTCGCCGGCGCCAGGTCGGAGGTCTCGGACAGGAAGGCGCGCACCGGATCCACGCCCATCGCCTTCAGGTCGCCGTCGACGTGCTCGGCGAAGGCGACCAGGTAGGCGCGGTAGGCGCGGATCGTGTTCGCCGGGTTTTCATGTTGCGCAGATCGGTGACGAAGTCGGCGATATGCACCTCGATCGGCGCCACGACCTCCGGATCGCCGACAGTCGGATCGTCGTCCACTTCGGTGCCGCTGCGCACGGTGGTCTCCTCTCGATCGGCGAAGTTGCCCGATAACCCGGAAGCGAACGCCGGGCGGCGGAACGGTTCGGGCAGATCGGATTCGCGCCAGTCGCCCGATAAACGTTGTTATTTGGCAACAACTTCCGCGTTCACGGGGTGTGGGGACCGGATCCGCGAGAAGTCACGCTAAGCGGGTTGGCTGTCAATCCGACCAACACAGCGGGCTACCGCAGATAGGTCATCGTCTGGCACCGTCCGGCGACGCTCGGAGTCCCAGGCGGTGCAGGAACTCCATGGCACCCGGATCTCGGGCGACTGTCTGGGACCCGGAGACCGTCCAGGGTCACCGGTATGGCTGCTGCCAGAACTCTTGGACCTGTCTCTGGTACTTCTTGATCGGCACGTCGCCGTGCACGTAGCCGTCGCCTGGCCGGCCGGTCGAGGCTTGGACGACGAGCGCAGCGAGAGACGGCTCGTCGCGGCGGATGCAGTCGAGTGACAGCAGGTCGAGTATTACGCCCGGCCGTCGGTAGTTGAACCGATCGTCGAGAGCTGTCGCCAGTTTGCCGTAGGTGATCGTCTGGCCAGCTATCGCGATGGCGCTGACAGCGGCTCGGGCCAGCGCCACAGTCATGAGCAGTTTCTCGGTCACGGTCACCTCCAGCTCCGGGCGCCACTCGAACTCGGGCTGCTCGCCTACAACCAACTCCATCGGAATCCCCTGCCTCCCTTGAACACTGCGAGGTTCCTTCCCTCGCGGGATCTATCGCAGGACGAGGCGCGGGTGATACGGGACCACCACCGTGGCCTGCCGCCCGCTCCGGCTTGCGCCACCAGGTACGAGACGGGTTCTGAAGGCTTGGCGTAACTTTTTGCGGATCTGGACCTCACATCCAGTTCACCCATATGGCCACCGACTCTCTACGGCCGAGGGAAGATGACGGTATGGCATCGTTCTATTCTGAGGTGAAAAGTAGATGTAGCATCTCTCTTGCACGGTTTCACGTTGAGAGGATGCCATCATGGCTGTTCGGTTCAAGCTCGGTACGTACTCCCCAATCGACGGTGCGGAACTGATGGGACGGGAGTGGGTCGGCTGGTTCCCGCGGATGACCGAGGAAGAGGCGTGGGAATCCGGCCGCGGAACGTGGAAGGCCAACGCAGACAGGCTCGGACGAGAGAAATTCGCGCTGGTCACTGGCGGCGGGACCGTCCTCGCGATCGGAGAGATCGACGAGGTCGTGCCTTACGATGACCGGTTCGCCGTCCAGGGCCCACTGCTCGCGAAGGGACACCCGGTGTACGACGCCTGGATCGGTCAGCCCGACCCGGCGGCGAACAAATCCCAGAACCCTGTCGGCTACATCGACCTGCCCGAAGAAGCCGAATTTCGAAAGCGCCTCTGCGCCTGTGACTGTGGCGGATACTCCACCCGCGACTTCCTGCCCGGCCACGACCTGCGCGCCATCCAGGATCGGGTCCGTCGGTACGCCGGCGGCTCGGTACTCACCTTCATCAAATGGATCGACGACACCGCTCACGCCGCTGGCGTGCCCCTGCTGCCGAACGACGACGCAGCCTGACAGCTGCGTACGCCTCCTCGCTATCTGTTCTGTGTCGGCGCGTGGTCGGTTCGCCGGCCACGCGCGTCGGTATCGGCCGGTAGGGGCACCAGCCGGTGGTGTTGGAGCCTCGAAGGATCCATCGGTTGAATCGCTCGAGGTCACACCAGCTGTGTGACTTGGGGGTCCTCTCGCGGTCGGCGACCGGTACGACCGAGATATGACGTATTTGGATAGAGTCCACTACGACGACTCAACCGACGAAACGGCGATCCCCCTACCGATTTCCTCGTTCTGCATCTCTACGGCGCGTCGCTGGTTTTGCTCCGATCAGCGGCGGTCGATGCCGGTTGTCGCTCGGCCGCCTGCGGATGCGTCCGCATCACTTGTGTCGGCGACCATGTCGCTGCCGTTCGATGCACGCACTCCACTGACCGCAGGTCCGCTGCCGCCCGATGTTGCTGTACCAGAACGTGTTACGCGGACTTGCAACGAGGGCTGGCAGCGTCGGTGCGCCGACAATCGCGGTAGCCACGCCCGGGAAACGCCCAGACCCAGGTCGGTGTCACATGCCCAGGTGTGTGCTTGCATGCCCGGAGGCGGCCGATTGGCGCATGTTTGAGCGGGTGGACGCCACCTCAACACTCCCATGCGTCGCCCCACGTCACGCGGCAGGATGGTTGCCATGTCAGACCCCCAGTCCCAGTCGGCAATCCGCGCAGCCGGCGATGCACCGCCGAGGGAACGAGTCAGAGAGCTTGACCATGAGGGTCTGCTGGCGCGGCCTGGTGCGGCAGCTCCGCCCCGCGGAGCGACCCGACGTCCGGAAGGACGGTGTTGGACTATCTACAAGGAGGCTGTCACACTGTGCGGCCAGCCACCCGCGGTCCTCGCTCAAACCGAAGCTGTGGCGAACGAGGTTCTGGCCCAACTCGTTGCACCCTCGTCCAGAAAGCCCTGCCGCCGCGCTGGCGTGATCTTGTTCGAAATTGGGTACGACCGCACAAGCGCAGCGATCGGATTGATTGCCAAAGCAGTCGATGCCGGATACCGGCTCGTCATCGTGCTCACAGGAAACCGAAACGAGCTCCGTCGTCGGGTGCAGCTGCGAGCGGACGCCGACCTTCCCTCTATGTCTAAGGCGCCTGGCATCGTGCGCCTGACGGGGCTCGAATTCGACTATGGCACACAGGGCTCGGTAGTCAACGGTTTGAATTTCGAGAAGCGGGTCCCCGATCTTCCTCTGAACTCGTCAAAGAACCTGCGTGGCGTTGCGGCACACTTGCTGGTTGTCAAGAAGAATAGGGACGTCCTCTGGAAGCTGAAGTCAGATCTTCAGGCCCACCCGTCGGCCGTCGCCGAGATCCCTACTCTCATAATCGACCTGGACACGGACATTGCACAACCCAGCTCTCAAGTCAGCCGCAGCGTCAAGTCGCTGCTTCGCGCCCTACCACGAGCTCAATATGTCACGTACACGGCAGGTCCGTACCTCGACAGATCCACCGTCGACCAGACCGATTTCAGAGTATGTGCACCGAAACTGCCTGGCTATCTCGGGCCGGACGCGTTTTTCGACACGTACGACGTGCAAGCTGAATCGTCGGGTGCGGCAGAGAACGATTTCGTCCGCCGCGTCGGGAATGATGAGGCCGGCCTGCTCGCCGCAATTGACGCGTTCGTTCTCACCGGTGCGATGAAGTTCCATCGTTCCCTCCACGCCGAGGACTCGCTTCTCCGACACATACTCTTTGTCCATGCATCTCCGAAGAGAGATGAACAGTCAGCGCTTCGCAAGAAACTCATGGATTATTGGCGCGCGGCCGATTATGCCAGGCCGCGGGGGCAGCGCCGCCTACACAAGCTTTTCGAGACTGATATTCTTCCCATATCGTGTAATCGTGAAGCAGGCATTGAGCTACCCACAACCTTCGAACAACTGGCACCAGCGCTGGCCGCAGCATTGGACCAGATCGGCGACGATCCGATCGCCGGAGATCTCGGCACGGGATCGGAAGCCATGTGGAAGATAGTCGTGGCCAGCGTCGGTAATACCAGCGAGTCAGCCGGCGCTGGAGTCGCCGTCGTTCATCTCCACCATTCTCCCGGACCGAATACCATGCTTCGGATATTCGATATGTGGTGCGGCTTCCGACCCCACTATGCGGATCTCAACCGGCTCTTCATTCCTCAGAAATCCGCATCCGACACGGACCCCTACGCCCACTTCGTCAATTTCTGGCGCGACCGCGAGCGCTCTCAGTCAGACAGGCCAGAGCGTCCCTCGCCACGTGCACTTGCCAGGGGCCTTAGCGAAGGCGATGGATTATCCAAGCCAGACGCAACAAGCGCCAGCGCTGACTGGATGGGCTTCGAACCGCAAACACCTGATCTCGTGGACGAACTGCGGTGCGCGACAACAGATCAGATGCGTCAATCGGCAGTCATGCACGGCAGTGGCAACTCGGTCTACCAAGCCGGCCGTGACATCGTTCATATCTATGTCGAAGGCGACGCGCACTTCAACAGAGGTGGCGGACCATCGGCGACGAACTCAACATCCAGCTCGGATGTCAGAGAGCCGGACCCGTCGGAAGTTTCATCCAGCCACAACGAAAACCGCTTCGGCCAGCGCGGCGCGACGCAGCAACTCGAATTACATCAAATGGCAAAGATTGAAGAAGAGATCTGGACACAACTGATCGGTGAATTTAATTCTAGAATTGATTGGGATCGCTGGCCCGCCTTTACAAATTACATCCTGGCGGCACCCGCACCGCGTATGCTAGAGAAAGAATATGACCGCCTCCGAAGTCTTGCGACTTGGGTCCAACAAAGATTTTGGCCACCTAGGCATGAGAATTTGAAAAATCTCATCAATGGCATGACGTCGGTCCTGGAAGATATTCTGACGCAATTCGACGTATACTCAGATCGACACCCCATAAGAAAAGATCTAGAGATCGTGAGGGTGTACAAAACTGGTTTCCATGCGCGGGATGAATACGATGAGCTACTCGATCAATTTTCGCATACCCAAAGCCTCGTGTGCGATTTAATGCTCGAAGCAACCCGGTTCGGCAACGAGATCTGCGGCGTCATTCGGTCCGAGTTCGACCCACGATTCAGAATCCGGGAGGGCGCCCTCACGGTTGAGAATGAATTCGCAACAGAGAACTCCGTCCGGCTTCTTCAGCCGAAGTTCAACTCCAGCGATTTCAGGGATGGGTTACCGCACCCGTATCGAGGGATCAGGAAATTCGATCAGGTAGATAGGTTTACCAGAGACATTTTTTCCGGTTACCGTCGTAAGTTCGACAAATGAGGACGGCCCGCGAGAGGTCGCCAGTCGACTTAGCATTCGTAGCGGCACCATCGACATACACCTTCGCCGGAAGCTGCCACGGCCGCTGATGTCCCAGGTCCGGGCGCAACGCTTGAACAGACCGCGGCGCCAGCTGTTCTGCAAGCTCCGGGCAGAGAGTGGACATCGCTCGATGAGGTTGGGGCGCCGGGGCTCTATGATGGCGGGGATCATGTCGCCAGGAGCTGATGGGGGGATTGTGGATCCGGTTGTGGTAGAAGCGGGTACAGCGTTGGTCAAGCTGATGGCGACCGACGTCTGGTCCGGTGCGAAGGATGTAGTGGTCGGGTGGTGGCGTAAGCACCATCCTGAGCAGGCGGGGCAGATCGGAGCCGATCTTGACCAGCTCCACGACGAGATCGTCGCTGCCGGCGACGACCCGCAGACCCGCGAGGCGCTAGCCGGAGAGTGGCGGGCTCGTCTGCGTCGGTTCGTGGCTTCAAATCCTGATCTGGTGGTAGAGCTCCGACATCTGGTGAACGACGAGTTGTCCCCGCTTTTGGCTGGCACGACCAGGAACACGACCACGACGATCACTCAGACTGTGAACGCCACCGGCGACGGCAACACGACAATCCAGGCAGGCCGCGACATACACCGCCTTTGACCTGACGACTTTTCATCCATATGAGGAAGCGGAGCGAACGCGGCGAGCCGGTGAGCAGCGGTGGTGCGCACCTGCTTTCGTTGCAGCACGGTGACACCGTGCACAGCGGTCAGCAACGCGATCGGCGGCACCGGTGCGTGCAGGACAGCGTGCACAGCGTTGCCGGTCACGCTCACCGTCGCTGAGGCGACGAGCACACACCAGAAGAAGGCGTGCGCACGGTCGCGACCGTGCGCACGGTCCGGGCTGTTCGGCGAGGTGGGCGTGCGCACGATTGTGTCGGGTGCGGGCATGTGGTGCGGTCCTTCTGGTGAACGGGGATCCGGTGTGCACGCGGCAGTGTTCATGTGGCCGTAGGTCCTCCGGCCGTGGCCAACGGATGGGGCTCGCCGGTGAGTACGGCGACGGCGGCGGCGACTTCGAGAAGGTTCGCTTTGACGTAGGTGGCCGTCGGGCCCGCGCCCTTGCCGTGATGACCGGCGTAAGCACGGGCCACGGCGTAGCCGAAGGTGCGCTCCACCCACGTCAGAGTCGTATGCCGCAGCCAATGCATGGTCACGCCCTGCACCGCCACCCACGGCAACTCTTCACCGATGCGCGCCCAGATGTGGTCGTAGCGCCGCGAAGTGATCGGTGTGCCGTTGCGGTAGCGCAGCAGCTGCCCCGATACACGGGCGTTGCGATCGGCGGCGTGCGCACGCAGGTAACGCATCAGTGTGGGGGAGACCGGTTGCCAGCGGTCGGTGCCGTCTTTCTCGCGGAGCCACACCAGGCATTGGTCGGCGTCGAGGTCGTGCGGTCGCAGAGCCAATGCCCCGCTGCGCCGGCACGCGGTCTCGATGTGCAGGCGCAGGATCAACGAGTCCAGCTCCCCGTCGTCACCGGTCACGGCGGCCACCGCGCAGATCTCGGCCAGCTGCCCGGACGGAATCGCATAGCGTTGCGAGGGTTTTCGGGTCGGCTTGGCGACCTTGCGGGCCGGGTTGTCGCTGGGGCGGATCCAGCCTGTGCTCTCGGCATAGCGATACACGCAGCGCACCGCGCTGACGAAATGCTCGACCGCGCTTCCTCCGCCGCGCGATGCGCGGTTGGCGCGGGCGCGCTCTTGTACGGCTCGGGCCATGGCTTCGAGGTCGGCTTGGGTCGGCTTGTCGAGGCGTCGCGTCGCCCATTGCGTTTCCAGCCGCCGCAGATGCGCGTCGTAGGTGCGCATCGTGCCGGGACGCAGCGTGGCCCGGACCTGCGGGACTACGTCGGCGAAGGTTGGGACGAGCGCGGTGGTGTCGACGAGATCGGCGGGGCTGATTCCCATCTGCGCGAGCAGGACTCGCGCGGCCGCGACCGCCTCGGCCGACGCCGCCGGTGTTGTGTTGGTGGCCATCGTGTCACCGCTCCAGCGATGCCAGGGCGGGGGCGAACAGCGTCTCCATCCCGGAGGGCGCGACGATCGCCAAGTGGCCGTGGGTGCGTCTGCCGAGCAGGAGGACGCGGTCGCTGATGACCAGCTGCACCCGGCGCCGCTGCCGCAAGGGAATGTGAATGGACCAGTCGCGCATCAGGATCGGGCCCTCGGCGTCGGAGGAGGCGACAAGGATTCCGTCGTCGGCGCAGCGCAGCGTAAGCCGTTCGTCGGCTTCCCAGCCCAATGCGGAGAAGACCTTGCGATCCACGACCCGCCCGCCTTGGCCGACCGTGGACACCCCGATGACCACGTCGGCGTTCGAAGCGGGACCGGCAGCGGGGCAAGCGAATGTGGGCCGTGGATCAGCTGCTGCAACGGCGTCTGCGGTGGGATCACCGGTGCGATCACGCGCACCACCCCCACACGCCGCGGGGCAATGAGGTTCGAACGAAAGCACCGAAAAATAGCATTCGTGCCACAAAAGTGGTCAGGTCACGCACTGTTGTCACTGGTCGTCCTTCGCGTGGTTGAGTGCGCTCACACACGCCGACGCCGAATGTGTCACCAGTGACACGAAATCGTGCGCGAGGGGGGACTTGAACCCCCACGTCCGAGGACACTGGAACCTAAATCCAGCGCGTCTGCCAATTCCGCCACTCGCGCGTGATGGTACGACCGTCCAAACTCTACCGGTCCGTGCGCCGATCGCGAAGCTGCGCACGGGTGTCGTCTACCCACGAGTAACACGACCTGGGAATATAACGATTGGGTAACCCCCAATATGAGGAACCCTCAACTTTCTTACCGGGGCGTAACCCTGCCACCTGGGGGTTCAAAAATGAGCTCGAGTCATGTTTGAAGTCATTCTTGTACGTACGTACCGAAATACTCGAGGGTAGGTGTGGGGGGTGAGAGGAAACGTGAGGCTTTCCTCATGATTTTGTGCGAACCTGAGGCTTCCTCAGGTCCTCAGGGGCGAGGGACACCTGTGCACACCAGGAGCGGGCCCCGCGGGGGGAGCCGCCACGAGAAGGAAGTCGATACGTCTTGACGATCAACGAACGCACCGGGACCGAACCGAACGCGAAGGTCGTTGGGGGAGTTTCGGATACGGGTATCAAGTCGTCGCTGCTGGATCGCCTGCTCGGTGGTGAGAGGTATGCGCTGGCCTTCGGTGGTCAGGGTGCCCAGTGGCTGCGTGAGCTGGAGGAGATCGGGCGCGACAGTGCCCTGGAGCCCGAGCTGACCGGACTGGTGCGCGAGGCCGAGGCGCGCCTGGCCCCGGTCGCGGCGCACCTTCTGGTGGTCCGTCCGGTCGGCTTCGATCCGATCGCCTGGATGCTCGAGGACGAACTCGACGACGATGCCGAAGATGCCGAATCGGCGGCGCCGTCCGCGCAGGCGCTGCGTTCGGCCGCGGTCTCCATGCCCGGTGTCTTCCTCGCCCAGGTGGCGGCGCTGCGGTCGCTGCGGATGCAGGGGCTCGACACCGCCGAGCACGCGCCGACCGGAATCGTCGGGCACTCACAGGGGCTGCTGGCCGCCGAGGCCGCGGCCACGCCAGGTACCCGGGACGTCGAACTGCTGGCGCTGGCTCAGTTGATCGGTGCCGCCGCCACGCTGGTGGGCCGCCGGCGCGGGGTCATCCCGGTGGGGGACAAGTCGCCGATGGTGGCGGTGTCCAATGTCGATCCGGAGCAGCTGCGTGCCGTCGTGGCCGAGGTGTCGGCGGGTGTGGACCCGGCTGTCGCCGCGGTGGTGTCCATTCGTAACGGGCGGCGCCGGGCGGTGTTGTCCGGCACGGTGTCCCAGCTCGAGCGGGTGCGGCAGCGGTGCGCCGAGATCCATGCCGAGCAGAGCCGCGACCGCGATGCCAAGAAGCGCGGTGGCTCGGTCTTCGCTCCGGTCTTCGAAGATGTGCAGGTCGAGATCGCGTTCCACCACCCGGCACTGGCGGAGACCGTGGAGCTGGTCTCGGGATGGGCCGCGCAATGCGATATCGATACCGATGTCGCCGCCGAGCTGACGCGCCGCATCCTGGTCGATCCGGTCGACTGGGTGCAGGAGGTCGACACCACGGTTTCCGGTGGTGCGCAGTGGATTCTGGACATCGGCCCCGGTGACCTGCTGAGCCGGCTGACCCAGGGTTCGCTCAAGGGCACGGGTGTGGGCATCGTCGCAGTGGCGACCCGCCCCGGACAGCGCAGCCTGTTCACACCGGGCGCGGCGCCGGAGGTGGCCCCGGCCTGGAGCGCCTTCGCGCCCAAGCCGATTCGCCTGCCGAACGGCCGCATCGTGGTCGAGACCTCCTTCACCCGCCTCACCGGCCGCTCGCCGATCCTGCTGGCCGGTATGACTCCCACCACGGTGGACGCGAAGATCGTCGCGGCCGCCGCGAATGCCGGCCACTGGGCGGAGCTGGCGGGTGGCGGCCAGGTCACCGAGCAGATCTTCGCCGACCGCGTCACCGAACTGCAGACCCTGCTGCAGCCCGGCCGGACCGTGCAGTTCAATTCGCTGTTCCTCGACCCCTACCTGTGGAAGCTGCAGCTGGGCGGTAAGCGTCTGGTGCAGCGGTCGCGCGCGGCCGGCGCCCCGTTCGACGGCGTGGTCGTGACCGCGGGCATTCCCGAACTCGACGAGGCTGTGGCGCTCATCGAGGAACTGAACGAGGCCGGCATCAGTCATGTCGCGTTCAAGCCGGGCACCGTCGCTCAGATCCGTGCCGTGCTGCGGATCGCGGACGAGGTGCCGGACTACCCGGTCATCGTGCATATCGAGGGCGGTCGCGCGGGTGGCCACCACTCGTGGGAGGACCTCGACGACCTGCTGCTCGAGACCTACGCCGAACTGCGCAGCCGGGCGAATGTGGTGGTGTGTGTCGGTGGCGGAATCGGCACCCCGGAGCGGGCCACCGAATATCTGACCGGTGAATGGTCGGTCCCGCACGGTTACCCGACGATGCCGCTGGACGGTGTGCTGGTCGGTACCGCGGCCATGGCCACCCTGGAGGCCACCACCGCACCCGAGGTCAAGCAGCTGCTGGTCGACACCCCCGGAACCCCGGACTGGGTGGCCGCCGGCACCGCGACCGGTGGAATGGCTTCCGGCCGTAGCCAACTGGGCGCCGATATCCACGAGATCGACAACTCGGCCTCGCAGACCGGCCGGCTGCTCGACGAGGTCGCCGGTGACGGCGAGGCCGTCGCCGCCCGCCGCGTGGAGATCATCGAGGCACTCGATCGCACCGCCAAGCCGTACTTCGGCGATGTCGCGACCATGACCTACCTGCGCTGGCTCGAGCGTTACGTCGAACTGGCCGCGTTGCTGCCGGAGAACATGCGGCCCGGCCGCGACGGCTTCGACTGCGGCAGCGATCTGGCCGATGCCATCGCCGACGCCACCCGCTCGGTCTGGGCCGACATCACCTGGCGCGACCGGTTCGCCGAGATGGTGCGTCGTGCGGAGGCCCGGCTCAACCCCGCCGACCGTGGCCGCATCTCCACCCTGTTCGCCGAGGACAGCGCCTTCGAGCAGCCGGTGCACGTGATCTGCGCGCTGAAGGAGCACTACCCGGCCGCCGCGGACACCGTCCTGCACCCCGCCGACGTGCCCTTCTTCGTCTCGCTGTGCAAGACCCCGGGTAAGCCGGTGAACTTCGTGCCGGTCGTCGACGGCGATGTGCGCCGGTGGTGGCGTTCGGATTCGCTGTGGCAGGCCCACGATCCGCGCTACACCGCCGATCAGGTCTGCGTCATTCCGGGCACGGTATCGGTCGCCGGTATCACCCGCGCCGACGAGCCGGTGGGCGAGCTGCTCGATCGCTTCGAGCAGGACACCGCCTACACGCTGATCCGGGGCGGCGTCACCCCCGCCGCCGTCGATGGCCGCCGCCGCGCCGAAATCGGTTCCGGCGCCATCGATGTCGTGCTGGCCGCACCCGATGTGCAGTGGGCCGGGCGCACCGCCGCCAACCCGGTGCACCGGCTCGGTGACCTGGACGCGTGGACCGTGGATGCCCAGGGCGCCGTGCACCGCCCGACCGGCGCCACGCTGACTCCCGCCGCCGGACCCGATATCGATCACGCGTATGTGGAGCTGGCCGTTCCACTGTCGCCGGCCAACGAGGTGCGGATCCGCATCACCGTGCCGGAGTCGGTGTACGGCGGTGGCGCCCCGGTGGTCACCGAGGCCGACGCCGAGGCGGCCATGTCCGCGCTGCTGGCCGTCGCCGCCGGGAAGGAACTGCCGGAGGTCAAGTCCGCGGGGACATCTCATGTCGCGCACGTCAATCTGGCCTGGACGCCGGACATGATCGCCGACCACGCCGGGGTGACCGGCTCGGGTCTGCCCGCGGGCCTCAGCACCATCGGCCGCCAGGTGCCGGATGTACTGGTCGGCGCCTGCTGGCCGGCCGTGTTCGCGGTGCTCGGTGCCAGCCGGGCCGAGGGTGAGAACGGCAGCGTCAGCAGTGTCATCGAGGGCATGCTCGACCTGGTCCACCTCGATCACCGGATCGACCTCGTGCGCGAATTGCCCAGCGAGGCAGCGGTGCTCAGTGTGCGGGCCGAATCGGCCTCGGTGGTCGACACCGATCTGGGCCGGGTCGTCGAGGTGCGGGTCACCGTCGGTGTGATGCGGGATCACGGCCTCGAGACCCCGACCGTGGCAACCCTGGTGGAGCGCTTCGCGATTCGCGGCCGCAACGGTAGCGGTGAGCTGACCGATCCGCCGCAGGCCGGTGGGTCCGTCTCCGACTCCGCGAGCGATACCCCGCGCCGCCGTCGTCGCGATGTCGAGCTCACCGCGCCGCGCGCGATGGCCGCCTTCGCCGAGGTCTCCGGCGACCACAACCCGATCCACACCAGTTCCGCCGCGGCGAAGCTCGCCGGTCTGGGCAGCCCGATCGTGCACGGTATGTGGCTGTCGGCCGCGGCGCAGCACGCCGTATCGGCCGTGGATCCCGAATCTCCGCTGCCCGCACGGACAGTCACCGCCTGGACCACCCGATTCCTGGGCATGGTCCGGCCCGGTGCGCAGATCGATGTGCGGGTCGAGCGGATCGCCGTCGACCGCGGCTGCGAGATCGTGGAGGTGTCCTGCCGGACCGGTGGTGATCTGGTGATGACCGCCACCGCCCGGCTCGCGGCCCCGAAGACCGTCTACGCCTTCCCCGGTCAGGGTATCCAGACCAAGGGGATGGGACTGGACGCCCGGTCGCGGTCGAAGGCGGCCAAGCAGGTGTGGGATCGCGCCGACAAGCACACCCGCGAGGCACTGGGCTTCTCCATCCTCGCCGTGGTGCGCGACAACCCGACCTACCTCAAGGCCCGTGGCGTGGAATACCGCCACCCGCAGGGTGTTCTGCACCTGACCCAGTTCACCCAGGTCGCGATGGCGACCCTCGGTGTGGCCCAGGTGGCCGAGCTGCGCGAGGCCGGTGCCTTCGTCGAGGGCGCGATGCTGGCCGGCCACTCGGTCGGTGAGTACAACGCGCTGGCCGCGGTGGCGGGTGTGCTGCCGCTCGAGGCCGTCCTCGAGGTCGTCTTCCAGCGCGGCTCGGCGATGCACGAGCTGGTGCCCCGGGATGCCCAGGGCCGCAGCGATTATCGGATGGCCGCGATCCGGCCCTCGCAGATCGGGCTGCCCGATGCCGAGGTGATCGACTTCGTCTCCGAAATCGGCGCTCGTGCTGGTGAATTTTTGGAGGTCGTGAACCTGAACCTGCGTGGTTCGCAGTACGCGATCGCGGGCACGGTCGCCGGCCTGGAAGAGCTGGAGGCCGAAATCGAGCGCCGCCGTGCCGAATTCGGCGGTAAGCGGGCCTTCGTGCTGGTGCCCGGTATCGACGTGCCGTTCCACTCCACGGTGCTGCGCAAGGGTGTGCCGGAGTTCCGGCACAAGCTCGAGGAACTGCTGCCGGCGAACCTGCACCCGGAAATCCTTGCCGGACGCTACATTCCGAACCTGGTCCCGCGGCCGTTCACGCTGGAACGCGAGTTCGTCGCCGAGATCGCGGACCTGGTGCCCTCGGAACCGCTGCGCGCGGTGCTGGACGATTTCGACTCCTGGTCGGCGCGTCCGAACGACCTGTGCCGGGTGCTGCTGATCGAGCTGCTGGCCTGGCAGTTCGCCAGCCCGGTGCGCTGGATCGAGACCCAGGATCTGCTGTTCACCGATGCCGCGCAGGGTGGCCTCGGGGTGGAGCGTTTCGTCGAGATCGGTCTGGCCGCAACCCCGACGGTCGCGAACCTGGCGGGCAACACCCTGAAGCTGCCGCAGTACTCGGCCACCACGGTCGAGGTGCTCAACATCGAGCGCGAGGCCGGCGTGGTGTACTCCACCGACACCGATCCGGCGCCGGTCGACGAGCCGGAGGAAGCTGTGGCCGAATCGGCTCCGGCCGCCGAGCCGGCGGCCGCGGTCGCCGCGGCACCGGCGCCCGTGGCGACGGGCGGCCCGCGTCCCGACGACATCACCTTCAGCGCCGCCGACGCCACCCGCGTGCTGATCGCGCTGTGGACCAAGCTGCGGATGGATCAGATCGGCCCGGTGGACACCATCGAGGCGCTGTGCGACGGCGTGTCCTCGCGGCGAAATCAGCTGCTGGTCGACCTCGGTTCGGAACTGTCGCTCGGTGCGATCGACGGTGCCGCCGATGCCGATATGGGCGCACTGTCGGCCACGGTCGATCGTCTGGCCCGCACCTACAAGCCGTTCGGTTCGGTGCTGTCCGATGCCGTCGGTGATCACCTGCGCAAGGTCTTCGGCCCGTCGGGCAAGCGCCCGGCCGCCATCGCCGATCGGGTGAAGAAGGTCTGGGAGCTCGGCGACGGCTGGGCACACCACGTCACCGCCGAGGTGTCACTGGGCACCCGCGAGGGCGCCAGCATCCGCGGCGGCGACCTCGGTGGCCTGGTGTCGGGTGCGTTGAGCGACGGTGCCGCCGTGGACGCGGCGATCGACGCGGCCGTACAGGCGGTCGCCGGCCGCCGGGGTATCAGCGTCGCACTGCCCGCCGCCGGTGGTGGCGGTGGCGCCACCGTGGATGCCGCCGCGCTGGGTGAGTTCACCGAGCAGATCACCGGCCGCGACGGTGTGCTGGCGACGACTGCCCGGGTGATGCTCGAGCAGTTGGGTCTCACCGATCAGGTGTCGGCTCCGGAGGCGACCGACGAATCGCTCGTCGACCTGGTCTCGGCCGAATTGGGTTCGGATTGGCCGCGTCTGGTGGCTCCGGCCTTCGACGCCCGCAAGTCCGTGCTGATCGACGACCGCTGGGCCAGCGCCCGCGAGGATCTGGCCACCTTGTGGCTGGCCGCCGACGGCGATCTGGGCGAGGACCGGATCGTGAGCTTCGCCGGAACCGGTGAAGCCGTTGCCGCGCAGGCGAACTGGTGGCGGCAGCAGGCGATGAAGGAGGCCCGGTCGGTATTGGCCGGGACCTACCAGCGCATCGCCGAGATCGCCGTCGACACCGCCGACGAGGGTGTCTGGTCCGCCGACACCGCCGTGATCACCGGTGCCAGCAAGGGATCCATCGCCGCGTCGATCGCGGGTGGTCTGCTCTCGGGTGGCGCCACGGTCATCGTCACGACCTCGCGGCTCGACGACGATCGCCTCGCCTTCTACAAGCAGCTCTACCGCGAGCACGCCCGGGCGGGCGCCGCGCTGTGGGTCGTGCCCGCGAACATGGCCTCCTACAGCGATATCGACGCGCTGATCGAGTGGGTCGGCAACGAGCAGATCGACAACGCCGGTGGCGCCAAGGTTCTCGTGAAGCCCGCGATGACCCCGACGCTGCTGCTGCCGTTCGCGGCACCGCGAGTCGGCGGTGACCTCACCGAGGCCGGAGCTCGCGCCGAGATGGAGATGCGGGTCCTGCTGTGGTCGGTGGAACGGCTGATCGGTGGTCTGTCCTGGATCGGCGCCGACCATGATGTCGACGCGAAACTGCATGTGGTGCTTCCGGGTTCGCCCAACCGCGGCATGTTCGGCGGCGACGGCGCCTACGGTGAGGCCAAGGCCGCACTCGACGCCGTGATCGCCAAGTGGCGGGTCGAGAAGTCGTGGGCGCAGCGGGTCACCCTGGTACACGCCATGATCGGCTGGGTGCGCGGCACCGGTCTGATGGGGCATAACGATCCGCTGGTCACCGCCGTGGAGAACGCCGGTGTGCAGACCTGGTCCACCCAGGAGATGGCCGACGAACTGCTCAAGTGGTGCACCTCCCGGGCCCGCACGGTCACCGCGACCGCGCCGCAGCAGATCGACCTGACCGGCGGACTCGCCGGTGCGAAGCTGGATCTGTCGGAGCTGGCCGAACAGGCCGAGCGGGAGCCGGCGGCGGAGACCGCCGACGAGGCGGGAACCATTGCGGCACTGCCGGTTCCGCCGACCCTGACCTCGGCGCTGCCCACCCCCGCGTGGGGTCCGGTCACCGCCGATCTCGCCGATATGGTCGTCATCATCGGCGCCGGCGAGCTCGGGCCCTACGGTTCCGCGCGCACCCGCTTCGAGATGGAGGTCGCCGACGAGCTGTCCGCGGCCGGCGTCCTCGAGCTGGCCTGGACCACCGGTCTGGTCACCTGGGAGAACGATCCCAAGCCGGGCTGGTACGACACCGAGAGCGGCGAGTACGTCGACGAATCGGAGATCGCCGAGCGGTACCACGACACCGTCGTGCAGCGGTGCGGTATCCGCCGCTACGGCGACGACGGCTCGATGATCGACAATGCCGCGCCGCTGCTCACCTCGGTCTTCCTGGATCGGGATCTGAGTTTCGTGGTCAACAGCGAGGCCGAGGCTCGGGCCTTCCACGCCGCGGACCCCGAGCACACCGTGATCAACCCGGTCGCCGATTCCAGCGACTGGCAGGTGATCCGTCAGGCGGGCACCGAGATCCGGGTGCCGCGCAAGGCCAAGCTGTCGCGCACCGTCGGTGGTCAGATCCCCGAGGGCTGGGATCCGACCCGCTGGGGTATCTCGCCCGATATGGCGAGCTCGGTGGACCGGGTGGCGCTGTGGAACATCGTGTGCACCGTGGACGCGTTCCTGTCCAGCGGCTTCAGCCCGGCCGAGTTGATGAGCTGGGTGCACCCGGCGATGGTGACCAATACCCAGGGCACCGGTATGGGCGGTATGTCGTCGATGCGCTCGCTCTACATCGACAACCTGCTCGGTGAGCCGCGGGCCAACGACATCCTGCAGGAGGCGCTGCCCAACGTCGCACTGGCGCATGTGGTTCAGTCCTACATCGGCAGCTACGGCGGCATGATCCACCCGGTGGCGGCCTGTGCGACCGCGGCGGTGTCGGTCGAGGAGGGGGTCGACAAGATCCGGCTCGGCAAGGCCGAGGTCGTGGTGGCCGGTGGCTACGACGATCTGGGTATCGAGGGCATCGTCGGCTTCGGCGACATGTCAGCGACCGCCGACTCGGCCGCGATGAGCGCCAAGGGCATCAGCGACCGCTACTTCTCCCGGGCCAACGACCGCCGCCGCGGCGGATTCGTCGAATCCCAGGGTGGCGGAACGGTTCTGCTCGCTCGCGGTGACGTGGCCGCCGAACTCGGCCTGCCGGTACTCGGCGTGGTCGCGTTCGCGCAGTCCTTCGCCGACGGCGTGCACACCTCGATTCCGGCTCCGGGCCTGGGTGCCCTGAGCGCGGGCCGGGGCGGTGCGGAATCGCGGCTGGCCGCGGCACTGCGCAAACTCGGTGTCGCACCGGACGAGATCTCGGTGTTGTCCAAGCACGACACCTCCACCGCCGCCAACGACCCCAACGAATCGGAGCTGCACGAGCGGCTGGCCGGTGCGCTGGGCCGCTCCGACGGTGCTCCGCTGTTCGTGGTCTCGCAGAAGTCGCTGACCGGTCACGCCAAGGGCGGTGCGGCCGCCTTCCAGCTGATCGGGTTGTGCCAGGTGCTTGAACAGGGCGTGATTCCGCCGAACCGCAGCCTGGACTGCGTCGACGAGAAGATGGCCGAGTACCCGCATCTGGTGTGGGCACGCCAGCCGCTGCGGTTCGGAGATCGGTTCGCGCTCAAGGCCGGTCTGGTGACCTCGCTCGGCTTCGGGCACGTCTCCGGGCTGCTCGCGGTCGTGCATCCGCAGGCCTTCGTCGAGGCGCTGGATCCGCAGCGCCGCGAGGACTACCTGCGTCGCGCCGAGGAGCGTCGTCTCGCGGGCCGGCAGCGGCTGGTGGAGGCGATGTGCGGTGGCGAGCCGCTCTACGAGCGGCCGGCCGATCGCCGGCTGGGCGGGGAAGGCACCCCGGCCAAGCAGATTCGCCAGCTCGAGGCCGATGTGCTGCTGTCGGACTCGGCGCGCCTGGGTACCGAGGGCCTGTACCTGGCCCACGGCTCCTGCGGGACAGGCGAGTTGGCGGCCGATCGGGATGCCGTCAAGTAACAACTCCCCGGTAACGATGTACCGATACCGAGGATGGTTCGCGCGATCCGTATCTTCGGATTCATGACCATCCTCGGTATCGGCTTGGATCTGGTGACCATCTCCGAATTCGCCGAACAGCTCGAACGGGCCGGAACCACCATGCTCCGGGAGAGTTTCACCGCGGGTGAGCGGCGCTACTGCCAGAGCAAGGGCACCGACCCGGCGCGGAGTTTCGCGGCGCGGTGGGCGGCCAAGGAGGCCGTGCTCAAGGCCTGGGCCTCGTCCCGGTTCGCTCGCAGCCCGCAGATCGGCGACAATCCGTATCCGCTCATCGAGGTGGTGAACGACGCCTGGGGCCGGCCCAGCATCAAATTGCACGGCCTGGCAGCGGAATTCCTGCCTCGGGTGCGGGTGCACCTGTCGATCACGCACGACGGCGATATGGCCGCCGCGATGGTCGTGCTCGAGGATCCGGGCGAATTGGCGGATCTGATCGAGAACTCCTGAGGCTTTCGTGGCCCCGGCCATGACCTGCCGTCGCTCCTGCGAAGGCCGGAACCGGCGACGTCCCGCTCACGCGTCGTATCGGTTCCGGTCTTCGTCGGAACGACGGAAGCAGAACGTGGCGACGGACCTCAGCCCGCGGTATCGCGTTGTCCCGTGCGCGATTCCTTCTCCGCGATCAGCAGATACGCCACCATCAGCCGCTTGAGTTCGGCGACGGCCGCCTCGTGGCTCAGGCCGTCCTGCACCGAGAAATTCAGCATCGAATAGACCACGTGCACCAGCACCTGGGCCATCATCGAGCGGCGCACGCGCGGGGTGCGCGGCATCAACGGGCGCAGCATCTGCTGCACGGCCTCGGCGAATTCCTTTTCGTGGATGGCGCCGGTGGCACGCGTCGACGGTGTCGACTGCATGGCCAGCCACACCTCGCGTCGCGACGGATCGGTCATCCACAGCTCGGCCAGATGGTCGACGAGCTTGTTCATGTGCCGCAGCCAGTCCATCGACGGGATCTCGCCGTGGAAATCGGCCAGCTCCTGGGAAACGGCCACCAGGTCTTGCCGATTCAGCTCGCAGACGATGACGTACTTGTTGGCGAAGAACTGGTACAGGGTGCCGATCGGGACTTCCGCGCGGGCGGCGACCTCTTCACACGTGAACGATTCGAATCCGACCTCGACCAGCAGTTCTCGCGACGACTGCAGCAGCGCGTCGAACTTGCGCTTGCTGCGTTCCTGGGTGGGACGACGGCGCGGCATCAACTCCTGCGGGTCGTCCTGCAACTCCAACGCAGGGTCAGGGCGTCGGTTCGACCTCGGTGCCGTGCGCGCTTCCACCACAACCACCAGGCTAGCGGTAGCGACACGCGGATGGCACACGACTGCGACGTCGACGCGCGCAATTCGGTCGGATTCATAACCCATCCACGCCGTATGTGGTGACGAACACATACCGAGTAGATCTACATCGGCGGGGGTCTGTCGATATCCGATCCATTCCCGCCGCGGCGCTGCACCCGCTGCTCGGCGCGGCTTCTCCGGCGCGGTTCCTGCACACGGAAGGCTTGATCTTTGGTGGTTCGACCTGTGGTGACTCTCGGCGCTTCGATCGCTCGCGACCGTGTGGACGCGGTGGCTCTGCGCGGCGGAAGCGGCAAACTTGTCGATCGGGTGCTCGCGCATCGCGTGGCCGAACTCGATGGCGGAGCGCGTGGTCCGGGATCGGCGGCCGGTGTCCCGGCACTGATCGAATCCATGCTCGACGCTCTCGTTCGAGATGTCGGGGACGAGTACGAGATCGCCGGTGCCGCGGTCAGCTATCGCGATGCGGCCGGCCGTCGTGCGGTGGTCAGCGGCCTGGCGGCCGGGCAGTGGTACGAGGCTTCGCTGGTGTCGGCCAAATCGGCGCATCTCGCCCTGGCCCGCGCGATGACCTGGGCCGGTGAATTCGAGTACCTGCTGGTGTGTGAGCTGACACCGGGATATCAAGGGTTCTCCCTCATCTCGCCGCATCGCGACCGGGTGGTCGCGGCCACGTCGACCACCGCCGGATTCGTCTCCGAGGATTCGATCCAGCCGGGTGTGGCGGCCGCGTGGGATCAGTTCGACGCGGCCGGGGTCCGGCCGAGCGCCGTCGTCGTGGTCGGCGCCGCCCGTCCGGGCATGCCGGCGGTACTGTCGGCCGGTTTCGAGGCGCCGGTGATCCCGTGTGCGGTCGCCGTGGCCGGTTCCGCGGTCGGCGCGGCGCTGGTCGTGCAGCCGGAGTCGTTCGTGGCACTGCCGGCCGAATCCTCACCGATCACACGTAATTCGGTCGCCGTGGTCGCCGCCGCGAGCGTTCTGGCCGGTGGGCTCACCCTCGGTGGTATCCACGAGTTCACCGATCATCCGCGCTCGGACGCCACCACACGCCTGGCCGATGCCCGCACCACGACTGAGGGCAATCACGGGCCGCGGCATGCGCGCCCGGAACCGGGACTGCCCGCGGCGGACTCGGTTCCGGAACTGCCGGGCCCGCAGCAGCCCGGCATCCGGTCCTCCGGTCCGCGGCACGCCGCCCCCGACACTGGCGCGAATACCGGTCCGGCTCCGGCGAACTGGGGTTCGGGCGGGGCGGCCATGCTGAGTCTGCGCGGGTCGGATTCCAGCGGTGAGCCGAAGCGGCTGGTGAAGGAGGCCCCGGATTCGGATGCGCCGCACCAGCAACAGCAGACGATCGTGCCCAACCCCACCGAGCCGGTCGGAGCACCGGACGGCGCGTTGTTGTTCCCGGGTGAGTCCGCGCCGCCGCCGATCGGTACCGACGAATTCAACGCGTGGTGGGACAACCACTGGCGGCTGACGCTGCGGTGGGTGACGACGATGGTGCCCGGGCGCGACTGAGCCACCGCCGACGCCGAGGGGCCCCGGGACGACCGTCCCGGGGCCCCTCGGCAGTCCGTACCGCTATACCGACAGGTCGCGGCGCAGCTTCGCCACGTGCCCGGTGGCGCGCACGTTGTACTGTGCGACCTCGATCTTGCCGTCGGCGTCGACGAGGAAGGTGGACCGGATGACACCGGTGATGCGCTTGCCGTACATCATCTTCTCGCCGAACGCGCCCCATGCGCGCAGGACCTCGCGATCGGGATCCGACAGCAGCGGGAAGGTCAGGTTCTCGTTGTCCCGGAACTTTGCGAGCTTCGCCGGTTTGTCCGGCGAGATGCCGATGACGTCGAGACCGGCTCCGTTCAGCTCGGCGAGGTTGTCGCGGAAGTCGCAGGCCTGCTTGGTGCAGCCGGGGGTGCTGGCGGCGGGGTAGAAGTACACGATCACCTTGCGGCCGCGGTAGTCCGATAGCGAAACCGGTTTACCGTCGGCATCCGGCAGCGTGAAATCCGGCGCGGGATCGCCGGGGCCGAGCTTGTGGGCGGCCTCCTCCGGGCCCTTCGCGTCCGCCGCCGGTTTGTGATTGTCGGTCATGTCCAGCACGGTAGTCCACGGATGCGACACGGGACGTGACATCGGTGGCGGCGGATACACTCGACGCCCAGCGACCTACACGAACGACAGACAACAGGAGACACAACGTGGCGAGGGATACCGAGCACATCGAGCGGGAGATCGATGCCGCGCGCAACCGGCTCGCGAGCACACTCGACGAGCTCGCGGTACGCGCGGACCCGCAGCGGATCGCGGACAACACCAAACACGCGGTCCTGGCGAAGGTGAACGAGCCGAAGGTGAAGTACAGCCTGATCGGCGCGGGCGCTCTCGTCGGTGTGCTGGTGCTGATCAGGGTCTTCCGCCGCTGAGGCCGTGGAAACGACGGAACCCGGCGTGACGGTGTCACGCCGGGTTCCGTATTTCCGGTGCCGATCAGGCTGTCGGGCAGGCCATACCGGTGCCGTCGGGGTCCAGGTGCGGCGAGTAGCCGGGCTCACCGCGGAACAGTGGGGCACGGCCCGCGGCCCGGGCTTCGTCACAGTTCTTGAACGTGCCGTCTGCCGAACCGGTCTGTGTCAGACCCGATGACCCGGTGGCGCCGACGGCGTCATCGATACCCGACGACCCCGTACCGGCCGAGCCGGACGGGATGAACCCGTCGGCCGAGGCCGG
The DNA here is from genome assembly GCF_040679495.1 of Nocardia sp. NPDC052254. Lineage (NCBI taxonomy): Bacteria > Bacillati > Actinomycetota > Actinomycetes > Mycobacteriales > Nocardiaceae > Nocardia > Nocardia sp. NPDC052254. The sequence goes on from NZ_JBFAUW010000007.1 coordinate 262,090, forward strand.
AGCCGAGAGGACGATCGGGGCGGCCAGGGTGATCAAGCCCGTGCCGGCGGTCACGTAAAGCCTGCGAACGTTCATGTATTCCTCGATGTCAGCTGCGGTTGATACAACGGGCCGGCCACACTCCCCGCAGTGGAGGGCCGGGAACCGCCGAGTCTACTGTTTCGATGGCGACCGTCGTTGTCAACCGGGCGGCCGAGAGCCGCTCATTCACCCAACCGCTTGCCTGTCATGTGTTCCGCCGGAATATGTCCCATTCGACCGGCCTCGAAATCCGTTACGGCATCGATGATTTCCTGCTTGGTGTTCATGACGAACGGGCCGTATTGCGCGACGGGCTCCCGAATCGGCGCACCTCCCAGCAGCAGCACCTCCAGCTGACCGGTGGGGCCGTCCTGGTGGTCGTCGGCGGTGATCGCCACAGCGTCCCCGTGTCCCAGGACCGCCAGTTGCCCCTCGGTGAGCGGACGGCCTTCCGCGCCCACGGATCCGCTGCCGGACAGGACGTACACCATCGCCGTGAAGTCCTGCGGCCATGGCGTCTCCAGGCGCCCGCCGGGGCTGATGGAGGCGTGCGCGTAGGCGATCGGGGTGTAGGTCGAACCCGGTCCCTCGAACCCCCCGACCGCACCCGCGATGATGCGCACCAGCGCACCGCCGTCATGGGAGGTGACCAGCTTCAGTTCACTCGCGCGCAGATCCTGGTACCGCGGATCCGCCATCTTCAGTGAGCGCGGCAGATTGACCCACAGCTGCACGCCGTGGAACACCCCGCCGGAGATCACGAGATCCTCGGCCGGGAGTTCGTCGTGCAGGATCCCGGAGCCGGCCGTCATCCACTGGGTGTCGCCCTCGGAGATGGTCCCGCCGCCGCCGTTGGAATCGTGATGGACCATGGTGCCGTCGAGCATGTAGGTGACGGTTTCGAAGCCGCGATGTGGATGCCAGGGCGCGCCCTTCGCCTCGTACGGCTCATAGGCGACCGGGCCCATGTGGTCGAGCAGGATGAACGGGTCGGCCGAGCGCACGTCCAGGCTGGGGAAGGGGCGGCGTACCTCGAATCCGGCGCCTTCGAGCTGTTTGTGCGCGGTCGTGACGGTGCGTACCGGCCGCTGCCGCATGCTCGCCTCGGGGCGCGGCAGCCGTGGCAGCACCAGGATGTCGTCGACGGTGATCGCTGGCATGGTGTCCTCCTCGGGCGGTTCGTGTCCATGTCAACTAATAGCTCGATAGGATCATTCCCATGGTGCGATGGTTGGATGATCAGGAGCAACAGACCTGGTCTGCGTTCATCAGGCTGCGGCAGCGACTGGATGCGGCGATGGCGGCGGGACTGGCCCGGGACGGATTGTCGGTCTCCGATTACGAGATTCTGGTCGCGCTGTCGGCGGCGCCCGACGGCACGTTGCGGGCGCGCGATCTCGGTGCGCAGATCTGCTGGGACAAGAGCCGGTTGTCGAAGCATCTGGCACGGATGGACGCGCGCGGGCTGGTGCAGCGCAGTACGGCCGCCGACGATGCGCGGGGCCGCCTGGTCTGCCTCACCGAGGCCGGGCGCCGGGCCCTGGAGCGGGCCGCACCCCATCACGTCGAACTGGTGCGGCGGTTGTTCGTCGATCGGCTCAGTGCGGCCGAGGCGCGGGCCGTGCGGTCGCTGGCGGCGAAGGTCGCCGCGGAGGCCGAGCGCGCGACCGAGATCGGATGACCGGTCAGTCGCCGGGCGAGGAGAACCGGGCTCGCTTCCAATCGCCGAACGGTTCGTCGCGTTCGCGAACGGCCTCGCGGAAACCTGCGGTGGCCGAACGTAATTGGAAGGCGTATCCCTCCCGGGTGTGCCGGGAGATGCCGTCGAAGACCGTGCCGACCATGCTCGAATTGGCCACGCCCTGGGCCAGCAGCGCGCTGTTGAGTGCCAGTTTCGCCATGATCAGCTGATTGATCGGCATCTGTGAAATCCGTTGCAGCAGTTGCTCGGTACGGTCGTCGAGTTCGCCGGCCGGGCAGGATTCCACCGCGAGCCCCCACTCGTGGGCCTGCCTGCCGCTGAGGCAGTCGCCGGTGAACAGCAGCCGTTTGGCTCGCTGATCGCCGAGCCGATGTGCCCACATGCCCGCTGCGGGTACACCCCACACCCGGGTGGGCGGGTAACCGATCTTGGTGTCGTCGGCGCAGATGATCTGATCGCAGAACAGTGCGATGTCGGTGCCGCCGGCGATGGCGAAGCCGTGCAGTTTCGCGACCGTGGGCTTGTTCGCGTGCAGCAGGCTGGAGAATCCCCGGTTGAACCGGCTCATCATCTGGTAGTCGACCATGGGATCCCAAGTGCCCCAGGGATTGTGGTTGCGAGCCTGCACCGCCGGATCGAGGACGGTGCCGGCGGTGGGTGCGGCGGAGGCGGTGGGGGCCAGGCCGTTCTCGGCGAATATCGAGAGGTCGTACCCGCCACAGAAGCCCTTCCCGCGTCCGGAGACCACCATGACGTGCACCCGGGGATCCAGATCGGCGCGCTCCACCGCGTGCGCCAATTCGATCGGGGTGTCGGCGGTGATCGCATTACCGTGATCGGGCCGGTCGAAGGTGATGCGGGCGATGCGGCCGGTCACCTCGTAGGTCAGGGTGTGATAGTCGGGGCCCTGCTCGGGGGTGGGGCGGTCGGCGAACAGTGAATCCGCTCCGCTACGCAGATCTTCGCGCCACGCGGCCGGACGGGTGCCGGAGTGATTCTCGTAGTCGGTCATTCAAGAAGTGAAACCCTATTCATTTCTTGCGTCAAGAGGATGCGGCAGGTCCCTCGCCGCCACCGGTGAGCCACGGCGTGACCGGCGGTTTGACCCACAGGATCTTCTCGTCGGCGAAATCGCGGCGGGCCGCGGGATGCTGTGGGTTCCGGGCGGCCCACGCGTCCTTCTCGTCGAGCAGCGCCCCGACCAGTGTCCAGGTCTCGTCGGTACTCGGGGGATTGGCATCCGCGGCGCGGGCGAGTTTGCGCCGGGTCGCGGCCGGAAGCACCGCCAGGTCGGTGCCGGAGATGTCGCGCTGCCAGAGATATGCGGCCAGTCGGCGCGCCTTCTCGGCCCGGCCCTTGCCGGCGTGGTCGGTGTGTGCGTAGTCGGCCATGGTCGATTCCCGGTCGTGAAACAGTTGCCGTCGAGCCTAGCCAGGCCGTCTCTCCCGGCACATGGCGGTGATGCCGAGACAGATCACGGTAGCCACCGCCACCAGGTGACACACCGCGCTGATACCGGCGATATCACCGCAGACGGTCACAGTCGACGAGGCGAACTCGTGCCTGTCCGACCCCAGCACGAGAATCGGGGCGGCGGTATCGGCCGCGTTGTCGGTGATGTCGGGTAGCGTCGCCGCGAACGCGAGCAACGACAGATCGGTGGCCGCGATCGCGGCCACCGCACCCGCCCGCACTGCGGGCCCGCCCTTGCTCAGCGCGTAACCACCGAACACCGCGCCGATCACGATCGGCGCCAGCACCACGAGGAATCCCCCGAAGAGCAGCATCACGAACATCCACCCGGGGGTGACCAGCCGCAGGGCGAGCGCGCCCAGCACCACCGTCACCTGCGTGCCGGCGAGCAACCCGAGAATCAGCGGTGTCCGGTGCCGACCGGCCGCGGCGATCGCCGGATACCCATCGCGGGGGCCGTGGAACTGTGCGGAATTTCCGTGCGCCGAGTACATGCGACAAGCCTCGCCGTTGCCGGCGCGAGGACCACGAGTAGAACTACTCGAGTTCGGGCGCGAAATCTACCTCGGGCAACGGCCTCATCCCGGAATCGCGGCGGCGACCAGGCCCATCGCGATGGCGGTCAGCGACAGCGCGCCGGTGCCGAAGGCCGCGGCGAGTGCACAGCCGATGAGAACATCCTCGGCCGTGGGCTCCGGCGGCTCGATCGTTGTGCCGAGTACCGCGATCGTCGTGGGAGCGGCCCAGGAGATCTCGAGGGAGCCGTCCGGCCGGGCGCGGAGTTCACCGAAGGCCTTCTCGGCCTCGTGTGGTTTTCCGGCCACGAAGTCGCAGGTGTCCACGGTCTTGGGACGAATGCTGAGCAGCCGGTCACCGATGTGCACCAGAACGCGGTACGTCCGCTTGAACATCCCGCCCGAGCCCGGGGTCACGACGATGTCCCGTTCGTTCACCCGTGCGGTGAGCCGGCCGGGATCGCGCGTCCCGATCGGCACGTTCTTTCGTGTCCGAGGGCCTTGCCGCTCGATCGTCACGACGAGGGTGTCATCGGATTCCAGACGGGCGGTGACACATCCGTCGGTGCGGGTCACCAGGACATCCCCGAACAGGATGCTGTCGGATACGGACTGCTCGCTCCCGGACGCGGTCATGGGCGGGCCACCGGCTCATGTGCCCGGCAGGACGGTGTCCGGAGGAAGCGACCGGTACATCGAGTGGGTGTCACGCGAAAAGGGTAGTCACCGTGGGGGATCGGGACCATCCGCTTCCGTTGTGCCGGAGCCGCCGAGCGGGCTCATCCGGCCCGCGCGATCCGGACGATGTGCAGCCGGTGTCCGACCTCACCGGGATAGCGGCGGGAAGTGATGGTGACCGGCTGCCAGCCGCTCGGTGTGTGGGCGCGGAAGCGGGCCGCGGTGACGGCCTTGGTGCCGGGGATGCCGGGTTGCAGCATGATCGCGGTCTTGGCCACCGCCTCCCAGTCCTCGCGGTGGATCAGCTCGGCGTCGCCCTCGCGTTGCCAGTCGATCCAGGTGGGAACGTGTCCGATCCATTGCGCGATCAGCGGGGCGCCGGAGAGCGGGAACGCCATCAGCGCCGCCGCGGGTGTGTCCGGCCCCGGTTCGTCGGTCAGGCCCAGTGCCTCGTGGGGGCCGAGTGCGGGCGGCTCCACATCGGAGACATCATGTGTCAGCCCGCGCAGTCCGGGCCGGTCCAGATCGGTGCGGCCGCGGGCGAAGATCTGCCAGTTCATCAGATGGCCGCTGTCGTGCAGCACGGTGATGTTCGAGGTGAACCGGGCATCGGGCTCGGGGCTCGTGCCGAGCGCGATCAGGGCGGTGGCGTCGTCGAATTTCACGACCTTGCGGAAGAATTCGCCCGGTGAGCGCACGCGTTTGAATCCGTCCGCATCGTCGGTGCTCATCATCCAGGATTCCAGGCGTTGCTGAACCTGGAGATCTCCTGCGTACCAACCGATTCCGGCGGCCGGCCGGGGTTCGGGAACAGGCTCGTCCGGTGCGCCGATCCACAGTTGCAGGGCATACACCTCGCCCTCGGGACCGAGGACGGGCACGGCCCGCACCCGGCGTCGACCGCCGCGGCCGGAGACGATCTGGTCGAAGACCGACCCCGATCGGCGGACCCGGTCGGTCGGTTCACCGGCATCGACACCCTCGTTGCGCTGCAGCGAACGCAACGAAACCCAATCGCGGCGCTCGCCGTCCTTGGCGAGGATGGTCATCGGGGTGTCCAGTGACCCCAGGGCCTCGATCAGGAACCATGACATCGGCGGAAACGCTCAGCTCTCGGTCGTGGCGGCCACAGCGCGGCCGCGGGCGGTCAATTCGAACGGTTCGGGGCGCAACGTCCCGCGCTCGCGCAGGGTGAGCGGTGCACCGGAGGCGGTGCGCAGATCGAAGGCGTGCACCAGCCGGCCGAGCATCAGGGTCGCCTCGTGCAGTGCGAAGGCGCGCCCGATGCACGAGCGCGGGCCGGTACCCCACGGCTGGAAGAACCGATCGGGGAAGTCGCGCAGTGCGGCGGAATCGAAACGGTCCGGGGCGAAGTCCTCGGCGTCGGCGCCCCACACCTCGGGATCGCGCTGTGCGGCCAGCGCGAGCACGAATACGGCACGGCCGGCGGGGATCCGATAGCCGCCGAGATTCTGATCGGTGCGTGCGATCCGGAAATAGCCCGGTGCGGGCGGGCACAGGCGCAGGCATTCGTTGAGGAATTGCCGCGTGAACCGCATCTTGGTCACATCTTCGTAGTCGAGACTCTTTGTCTGCGAGGGCATTTCGGCCAGGACTCGGCGCTGGTGGTCGGCGTCGCGGGCCAGGTGATGCACTGCCACCTCCAACAGGGCGGCGGTCGTTTCGTGCCCGGCGATCAGGAAGGTGAGGGTCTGATCCCGGATATTGGCCGCCGGCAGCCGTTCTCCGGTTTCCGGATCCGCCGCCGTCAGCATCAGGCCGAGCAGATCGGTTGCCTCGCTGGTGTTCTCGCGCTGCCGGTCCGCGATCAGTTGATCCACATACTGTTGCAGGGAGGCGATGTCGCGGCGCACGGCCGGGGCCCGAAGTGCTTCCCGCACATGGCCGACGACTGGTATGTCGTTGGTCGACTCCGACGCCCATTGCAGGGTGCTGCCGAGTTCCCGGACGAACCGGTGCGAGTCGGTGCCCTCGCCGGTGGGGTCGAACAACCGCAGGTCGCGGCCGAACCCGGCGCGTGCGATCACTTCGAGGGTGGCGCGCGTCATCGCCGAATGCACGTCCACGCTCGCGCCACCCGCGGCCGTCCATTCGGTCACCAGATCGTCGGCAACCGAGGCCATCGCATCGTGATAGGTACGCATCGCGGCCTGGGCGAACCCCGGGGTGAGGATGCGCCGCGCCTGTCCCCACAGCGGATCGCGCGAACTCGCCGTGAACATGCCGTGCGGGGCGAGCGGCCGCAGCTTCGCCAGCGGTCCCAGCAGCACGCGGCCCCAGGCCGCTTCGTCGTTGCACTGCGCCGCCAAGCGCCCACCGGCCACGATCACGAGCCGAGTGCCGAGCAGTTTCCGCTGGAAGATTGGGCCCAGCCCGCCCTGGGCGAGTTTCAGCTCGTGCTGTGTCGGCCGGTGCCGGTCCACACTGGCCACATCACCGATGATCGGCAGCCGCCCCGGGGGGTACGGCAACGCATCCAGCGGTAGCGCGGCGCTCGAGGATTCCATGGGTCCCACTCAAACACGCCGGGCTCGTCGATCGCCATGGGAGGAGACCGGAGTCACGAACCCGCAGGTAGGACGGGGTGACGGCTACCTTTCCCCGACCGGATCGGTGGTCTGTGAGAAACCCGCCGTCCCATGTAGCGGAATTGCGACATGTTGCACTCCCATGATTTGCTGGTCCCAAGCTGGGCGGCTCATTCCCCTGGCTGGACGCAAGAAGCTCGCAGGACACGTGTGCCCAGGGCACCCGTCTGTCCACCGAGCCGAGTGGTGCGATCAGCAGGTGAGGCGAGAAATGAGTACCGTATCCGACACTGTGCCGGTGATCGGCCCCGCCGCTTCCCCTGAACAGACGGCCGCGACCGCTCCGTCGCGGTATTCGTACCCGGCGTCCATCAGTCCGTCCGTATCCCGCCGGTGCACGTCGGCGCCCTGTCCGCACGGTCGTGCCGGAAATCGACCCACCCGGAGTCACCGCGGACCGACCGCATCATGAGCTGGGGGCCGGATTCGGAGGGGAACTCCGGCCCCCGGCTACCTTCGAGGTCGGACGTCTGTCGCGTGCGGGCGTTGTCGCGGCCGATATCGATGGGTATCGGGATTTGTGTGTGACCGGCCGAGCGGGCCGACCGTGACGCACCCAGGCGCTGGGTGGTGTCGTCGACTACCGCGACAGCGCTCGTGAACTCTGGTCCCTGATCAGCTGAGCTACCGCGCGGGCATTCGCGTCGAGGTAGAAATGACCGCCCGGGAACGACTTCGTGACGAAGCTGCCGGAGGTGTGCGCGCTCCACGATTCGATATCGGCGAGACTCGCATCGGGGTCACGGTCACCGGTCAGGGCGACCATGGGGCATCCGACGAGTGCGTCCGGCGCGCACCGGTAAGTCTCGATGGCTCGATAGTCGTTTCTGGTGATCGACAGGATCAATTCCCGAAACTCCGGATCCTCGAGCAGGGCTGCCGGTGTGCCACCGAAATTCAACAGATGGTCCGCCAAATCCCGATCACCGAATGTGTGGATCGGTGTCCGGTCCGAACGCGTCCACGACGGGGCGCGCCGGCCGGAAGCGAACAGGGCCGTGGCGGTCATGCCCTGCTGCTCCAGTCGCCGGCATGCCTCGAAAGCCACGACGGATCCCATGCTGTGGCCGAAGATGGAGAAACTCTCCGCCGCCCGAGCCGCATCCGCGAGCTCGGGAAGCAGCCCCGCCACGAGATCGTCGATGGTGTCGATGAGCGGTTCGAGCCTGCGGTCCTGTCGACCCGGGTACTGAACGGCGAAGACGTCGTATTCCGGTCCGACCCATTTGGCCAGCGATCCGAACGAGATGGCGGAGCCACCGGCGTGCGGAAAACACACCAGGGTGTGGGATCCGTCCTCCGCGGCGGGGGACAGGCGACGTAACCAGCGATTACCCATCGGACGGCGAGCCTTTCTTCGGATGCGGTGAGCCGCCGACCACGGTATCGGACCCGTGGTCGTTGTTCGCGGCGTGATTTCACCTCCTTGCGTCGAATCGGGCGGGGCTGCCCAGCGCTGGGTGTGACTGCTGCCCGGCCTGCGTGCCGGTCGATAGTGTCGGTGACCGTCGATCGTCCGATACCGCCGCCAGTGACAGGAACAGTGCGTGAACAGTCCCTCCGCTCTCACCCGGGAAATGCTCGAGACCGTCTTCGCCCCGGACGAACTCGTGACGGTTCCGGCGGGCAATGTCGGAGTGGTCGTGGATTCGGACGCCAGGGAAGTCCTGCGAACGGTGGGCCTTCCGGTCTGGGAGAACCCGTGGTTCGACATGGACCCGGAGATCGCCGAGCGCTTCGAGTGCGTCGGGGACCGGGAAGACCCGCCGGCGGATCGCTATTCCGTCGTCCCGCCGGGAGCCGACCGGTGGATCAGCATCGGCATGATCCCTTACGACGACATCGCTTTCGACCCGGAGACCGGCACGGTCTACTGCCTGCCCGACGATTCCGAGATCTACGTGTGGAACAGCTCGCTACGGTCTTTCGTGCACTTCCTGTACATCCTCCAGGCAGAGCGTCCGCACTTCGACGTCGAGTGGGCCGGCGATGCTGAGCCACCGTTCGATCCCGAAGGCGCGCGGGCCCGAACCCTGAAGGCGATGACATCGGTGGACCCCGCCGCGCTGAAGAATCCGCGGTCCCGCTGGCACAGCGTGCTGACATACATCACCGATCCCGAACATCACCTCCGATGAACCGTCCGCCACAGATCGTCGAGACTTCCACTTTCTGCCCTGAAAGAGCCGTTCGGTATGCGATATTCGACGTCATGAGACCCGGGAGACCCGGATTCGTCGGAAGCGCAACGCTTCACGAACAGACCAGGGAGAGTTGATGATTCGCATCATGCACAAGGCACTCGGTATGGTCGCGTTCGCCGCCGCGCTCGCGGTCTCGACGGCTCCGACGGCCCAGGCCGACTCCGACACCGTCTATTTCAGCCACGGCCGCTTTCAATGTTCGATCGATGCCGGTGGTGCGGTGGGATGCGACCTGACCGACCCGGTGGGACCGTTGTTGACCTCGGTGTCGTTCGGCGGAGTCGCGGTGCCGATGCCGTTTCCGGTTCGGGAGATGGTCATCGACGCCACAGCATTGCCGGCGCGTCCCGGCTTCGACGCCGGGACACCCAACACGTTGCCCGGCGGCAACCCCGACATCGGAACAGGGACTGTCGATCATGCGGGCGCTACCTGCGGGGTCGGATTTCACGGCAGCTTCTACTGTTCTTCGAAGGGGCATCAGTTCTCGTATTACGAATCGATCGTCGCGAGTTGAGATGTAGACCGTGTCGCGGCTGGGCACTACTCCGGTTGACGGGACGCGGGTAGTGGACGCCGTGCGCGCGGCCCCGTCGCGACGATCGTCGCTGCCACCGTGGGGGATGCACAGTCGCCACAGGTAGATGCGCAACACCCCGCCGATGCACGAAATATGGGACGGCACTGCGGGTTCGGCTGCGATGTTCGCCGATGCATGGCTGCCCACGACGACTTCCTCCGGCCGCCCGGTACGGACGGTCCCCGACGATCCGGCCGGAACCGGACCTGCTGGTCCGCCAACGCTCGGCGGCGGACCGGTGCGTTGTGCGTCATGGTCGGTCGAGGTGATGAAAGGTCGGTGCGGGGTGCATGAGGAAATCGTGGTGGGAGATGTTCCAGGCGTAAGCGCCGGCGCGTCCGAAGACGAGGCGGTCCCCCGCGCGCACTGTGGCCGCGGTGTGGGTGTGGGCGAGGATGTCCTTCGGTGTGCAGAGTTGGCCGGTGACGGTCAGCGGGCCGCCCGAGCAGGCTGGGCGAGGGGAGTCGTGTGGCCAGGATTCGACAGGGATGTGGCTGAACGGCTGGCTGTGTGCTCTGGCCGCCGGTGTCCGCAGGTGGTGGGTACCGCCGCGGACAATGGCGAAGTCGGTGCCGTGGCTGGTTTTCACGTCGAGTACGTCGGTGGCGTACCAGCCGCAATAGGCGGTCAGGGCGCGTCCCGGCTCGATCCGTAGCAGGGTCGCGGGCGAGGCTCGGGTGAGCCGGGCGAGGCCCGCGCTGTAGGTCTTCCAGTCGAAAGTCGGTGCGTCCGGGGCGTAGTCGACGTTCATGCCGCCGCCGACGTTGACTTCGGCGAGGTCGGTCTGGCAGGTGCGGGCCAGCGCTCGGGCCCACTCCACGATCGATGCGGTGAGTTCGACCAGATCGTCTGCGTCGAGTCCGCTGGCGAGGTGGGCGTGGACGCCGCGCCAGCGTAGGTGGGGGAACTGCCCGGCGGTGAGGGCGGCCGCGCAGGAGTGGGCTTGTTGCGGAGACATGCCGAATGGTGTTGCGCGCCCGCCCATCGCGAGCGCGCTACCGGCCGCCGCCGTATCGGCGACGGGCAGGTTCACGCGCAGCAGAACATCGATCGGCCGTGACCGCGCGGCGGCGAGCGCCGCGAGTACGCGTAGTTCGTGTTCGCTTTCGACGTGGATGCGGTGGACGCCGTGGTGGATGGCTGCGGTGAGTTCGTGAGCGGTCTTGCCGGGCCCGCCGAATGCGAGGGGCGCGGTGGGTACGGCGGCGGCGACGTGGGTCAGTTTACCGCCCGAGGAGACCTCGAATCCGTCGACGATGCCGTGCAGTGTGGTCAGGATCGCGGGTTCGGGATTTGCCTTCGCGGCGTAGTACATCTCGACGGTGTCGGGAAGGACCGACCGTATCCATGCCACGTGCTCACGCAGGGCGGTGAGGTCGTAGAGATAGGCCGGCAGGTCGGCGGACCGGAGTTCGGCCAGTCGTTCGGTGACTGCTCGTGTCGGCGGGGTCATCGCGCAACCTCCTGCCGCGGATGCTCGGTGGTGTGACGTTCGGTCTGTCGCGGCGCCCAGGGAGAGGGGATGCGCACGTATCCGGCGTCGCGGTCGGCCTTGCGTTCCCAGCGGGTGAGCAGATTGGCCTTGGCGGGCAAGGGAACTCCGGCCAGCAGCGCGGCCATGCGCGGCGGGCACCCGTGGGTGTCGGCGCAGTCCGACAGCACGGTGTGCGTGGCGTCCCACAGGGCGGACTCGAGATGTGGGTGGACGTCGGCGAGGGCGGCGGCCATCTCGGACAGATGGTTGACCACCAGGCAGTACACGACACGGTTCCAGCCGTCGTAGCGCGAGTAGGTCATCCGGGCCGCGACATCGGGGCGGGTGCGTGCCAGGGCGTCGCCGTGGTGGTCCGCGAGCAGTTTCGTGCCCTCGAGGTCGCGGAGGAAGATCTGCGCGGGCATCCCGGCGCTGTCGACGGCGACGACGACGTTCTGCAGGTGTGGTTCCAGCACCATCCCGTGGTCGAAAAAGGCGGCCAGTACCGGAGGTACGAGCAAGCGCAGGTAGTCGGTCCACCAGCGTAGCGCCGTCTCGGGACGGTTGTCGGCGAGCAGTCGCGACACCTGGGCGGCGCTGGTGGGGTACTCGTCGGCTATCGCCGCGGCGAGCAGCGGCGTCGTCCCGGGCAGGAGCGTGGTATCCAGTCCATCACGGATGATCACGCCGAATCCTTCGAGCAGCGACTGGTCGATGGTGCCGTCCGGGCCCGGCAGGGCGAGGCTGCGGTAGGCGGGTTCGCGCAGGACGACCGCGGCGGGGAACCGCCGGCGGAGGTCGGCAAGGGCGGGTGCCAGGATGCGGGTCAGTGCGACGGCACCGGCCAATTCGTAGGCGGCGTTCTTGCGTACGCAGTTGGTGATGCGGATGTTGAGGCTGAATTTCAGGAAATGGCGGCCGTCGTAGAGTGTGCGCACCGACGCGGTGGCCGCGTGACTCACCGGCCCGACGCCGAGGTCGACGATGTCGCCGCGATCGATCGCGTGCTCGAGGTCGGTGCGCAGCATCTCGAACTGCCAGGGATGGGCGGGAAGCAACCGGTAGCCGTGCGGGACCTGCGGGTACAGGTCGTCGAGGGCCGCGCAGGCCGCGGGGTCCGCTGTTTCCTCGGCGATCAGGTGCGAGCGCACGGCCAGCAGGCGCAGGCCGAACTCGCTCGCGGTCTCCGGCGAGTAGCGCTGCCAGGATTCCGGTGCGCCGCTGCGGGCCTTCGGTGTGGGGTGGTAGCGGTGTCCGAACAGCAGGGATTGTTCCGAGGCCAGGTAGTCCGGCGCCGGCTCGGCGGTGCGTGTGGCGTGGGACCGCAGGGCGATGGTCGTCGTGCGGTGGGTCGAGGCGACTTGGTCGAGGAACTCGTCGTTGCCGACGCCGGTGTACAGCGTCAGCTCGGTGTGGACGTACTCGGCCAGCTGTTCCCAGCTCACCTCGACCCATCCGGCGCGCGTGCGTGTGGACACGGGACCGGTGAAACGGTGTGCGCCGACCATCGAGACGCGCCGCAGCCGCACCCGCAGCAGGACGTCGCGGCGCGGGAGTCGCAGCAGCAGATGGTCGTCGAGGACGCGGGCCTGGTGCTCGGGGCCCGACACCTCCCGCAGCAGGCAGTTGAGCAGGGTGTGGGTGACGATGTCGTCGGCGGTGGGCAAGGCGGCCGGCAGGGTGCCGGTCGTGGGGGCAGGGTCACGACGTGGTGACATGATCAGACTCCATCTGGCGCGAAAGACGCCGGATCACAATGACAATGAGGACGATGACCGCTCCGGCGGCGCCGCACAGCGGCGCCGCGGCCGGACCGAAATGCGCTACAGCGGCTGTGGCCGCCAGACCGGCGGCGACGGCGCCGGCCTTGGTGAAGAACTCCAGCGCGCCGAACATGCCGCCCGCGGCACGTCCCGCCGCGCAGTCGGCGGCCAGTACGGTGCGGCCTACCAGGACCAGGGTGAGACCGGCTCCCAGCAGTATTCGGGCCGCGACGAACACCGGGAGCGAGCCGGCGACCGCGTGCATCGCCAGTGCCGCGGCCAGGACCGCGAATCCCGTCACGATCAACGGCCACGGGTCACCGGACAGCCGGTGCACCGCCAGCGACGACAGCAGGTAGATCAGATGCGGCAGCGCGAACAGGGATCCGACCAGGATCGCCGGGAGCCCCGGCACGCGCTCGGAGAGCAACGAGACGAAATAGGGAAATGACACGACGGTGGTGAAGACGAACGCGAACTCGACCGCGAACAGGACGCGACGCGAACCGTGCGCCGTGCGGTTGTGCACTGCGGCGCTGCCGGAGTCGGACTCGTGCTCCGATCGTGTGGGCTCGGGAAGCATGGCGACCAGCACGGCCGCGGCCAGCGGCAGCGCTGCGAGTAGTAGGTACTGGTGGTGTGGTTGCTGCCAGTGCGTGAGCGCGCCGACGGCGATCGGTGCGACGACCAGCGCCGCTCGGGCGCTGCCCTGCAGGACGATCAACGCACGGGCCAGGTCGGGCCCGTGTAGCCCCGCGCCCAGGTAGCCGCTGGACGCGGCGTAGGTTCCGCCGAACACCCCTTGCAGCACCAGCGCCACCGCGAACACCGGCAGCGAATCGGCGAGACCGGCGAGGACGAACGCGCCGGCGAGGCCGAGTTGAGCGCGCAGCAAAATCGGTTTGCGCCCGTACCGGTCGGCCAGCCGCCCCCACAGCGGCGCGCCGAGCCCCGCGAACACCGAGGGCACGATGTAGAGCAGTCCGGCCCAGCGGCCTGTCGGATCACCCAGTGCGGGAAGGATTTCGGTGAAATACGGCGGCAGGCCCAGTGCGGCGAAGGACGCGACGAAATAGCATCCGGTGACCGCGTAGATCTCCCGCCGTCCGAACCGGCGCGATGACCGCGTGGGCGACAGGGTGGCGGTCACTGCGAACTTCCCTTCCAACGCAGGTAGTTCGGGCCGTCGAGGTAGTGCTTGTTCACATCGACCACGCCGTGCCGGTGTTTGTCGAACAACGTCCCCGCGCTCACCATGGCCTTGATGGGCAGGGTCTTCGGCTCGAGCACATCGGTGCGCAACCGGGCAGCGTCGGAAGGAGTCAACCGCACGACGGCCTGTTCTAGCCGATGCCGAACGAGCGCCAGAAGTGTTGTCCGAGAACCGTATCCGAGTCGACTCAGCTCGAACGCGTAGCTGCCGGCGCACAGGTGCACGGTGATGGTGGTGAACAGATCGGTCAGCGCGCGATCGTCGCCGACCGCTATGCGCGGGTCGTCGAATACCGGGGGTGTGGCACCGAGGCGGGCGGCGAGCCGTGCGGTATTCACCCGGGGTGTGTCGTTGTCCTTCAGCAGCAGCCGTAGCCGTGTGACCCCGCGGTGGTGGTCCAGGACCACCGAGATGTTCTGCTGGTGTGACTCGAGTGCGATGCCGTAACCGAACAGTGTTGTCTGCCAGTCGAACAGCAGCGTGATCCAGGAGTCGAACAACGCGGTCGGCGAACCGTGGAAGAACTCGCCCGCCAGGTGATCGATCACGCGGCCACCCTCGGCGGCGTCGGCGAGCAACGCCGCCATCGGCACCACCACGGCGTCCCCGAGCCCCGAGGGGTATCGGCGCCGCAGCACCGCGAGCATGTCGTGCTCGGCGTGCAGATAGGCGGACTCGTCGGCGAGCAGAATCCTCGTGGCGAGAGCAGGTTCGAGTCGCAGCACCCGCAGCAGGAGCCGATGGGTCCGGGCGCCGTCGGCCAACGTTCGTGGCTTGATGCTGCGGACGTTGCGCTCGCCCAGCGTCGCGGTGGCCAACGGGAGTTTCACGTGCTCGGTGGGATCGTCGGCGATGGCGACGGTCCGCATGGACAACGTCGGGATCACCTCGAGGTAGGAGGATTCGGCGAGTACGCACTCGTCGGCCAGCCCGCACTCGCGCAACGCCATTTCCAGTGGGGCCCCGACCGTGAGGGGATGGACCGGGAGCAGCACGTGGCTGCCCGCGCGTCCGGCAAGCCCCATCGCCGCCGGGCTCGGCCAGTAAGGTGCCTGGTCGGCCGCGGCGGCGATGGTGGTCGCCGTGCGCGGGACGGCCAGCCACCGCAGGGTGAAGCGGGGATGGAACTCCGGCGCGTAGGCGCGTAGTTGTGTTTCGTCGAATCCCCGGCGACCGCGGGAGGTCGGGTAGACCGGGTGATCGTGGCGCGCGGCGAGAGCGTCGAAGGCCGTTCCGGCACCCAAACCGGTCCAGCCGGCGGTGCGCCCGCCGTAGCTGTGACGGAGATCGGTCACCAGCTGGTCCCAGGTACCGGCATGTAGTCGCCGCGCCACGAGCGACCGCGCACTCTCCTCGGCGAAGCGCACGAACCCCGCGCGGTCACGCGGATCGGCGAACCTCGCGATCGCGGAGATGATCTCGGTGAGGGTGCGCACCTCTCGGGAGCCGGAACCGCTGAGCAACAGTGGTTCTCGCGCTGTGACCTCGCAGAGGAACCCGTCGGCGGTCACCGGAACGAGGACGGTGTCGTCGCCGTCGAGGCCCAGCCAGTGTCCGTCGGAGCGGTGCACCACGCGGCCGCGGCTACGCAGGCCGACCACGTCTTCGCGCAGGAACGCGGCCAGGACCCGGGACACCAGCTGCTGTTCGTGCTCGTCCACCCCGGTCATCGCGTCACCGCCCACGTCTGGGCCGCCAGGAACCGGTCGGCGGCGCGATCGACCTCGGCGCTGTCCGGGCCCACGGTTCGCAGGACGCCGATGTGGTCTCGGTTCGTATGCGAAATATCTTGTCGCACACCGATATCGCGCAGTGCCCGATAGCTCAGCTCGACATCGCCGACCATGGTGTCGGTCGAGATCGGCGCGGCGACGAGCTCGCCGGAGTGCGGGGCGCACACATGGTCGACGCGGGCTGTGGCGACCGGGCTGGGCCGGTAGCCGGTCGGCAGTGATTCGCCCAGGTGGATACGGAGGATCTGCTCGAAGACCGCGGTGTCGAGCACGCGATCGAGCACCAGATCGCACTGGTCGCCGATCGCCCGGTAGTTGACCTCGATCAGCCTTGCGCGCCCATCGGACACGACGAATTCGGTGTGGCAGCAACCGAATCCGATGCCGAGCGCATCGAGCTGTTCCAGCACCTGGGTGCGGAACGGATCGGGATGTGCGGCGACGAAAGTGTGCTGCAACTCGACGAAATGTGGCGGTGGCGACAGCGTGGTGGCGAATCCACCGAGGACGGTCCGGTTCGAACCGTCGCCCAAGGTCTCCATCGTGTACAGCGGTCCGTCGAGATACTCCTCCAGCACCAGCGCGGCCCCGGGACGTCGTTGCCGAATCTCCTTGCAGCGCAGCATCGCATCGGATGGGCTGTCGACCAGGAAGACATCTTCGCTCGCGACGCCCTCACGAGGCTTGATCACACACTCCGTCGGCAACTCGAGCGCGGCGAGTGTGGACGGATCCTCGTCGGCCGCCAGCTCATGAGCCCAGACCTCGTCGAGCCCGGCGTGCCGCAGCTGCCGCCGCATTGCCGCCTTGTCCTTCACCCGCTGCGCGACGCGAAAGTCTTTGCCCGGCAATCCGAGCTGAGCGGCTACCCGCGCCGCGCACGCTTGGAGATGGTCGCTGTTGGAGAAGATCGCCTGTGCGGGAGGGAGGTCTTCGAGGGTGGCGAGGACGGCCTCGGGGTCACGAACGCGCGACCGCACCACCGTCGATTCCGGCCATCGCGCCAGATGTGGTCCGGGGCAATCGGTCAGGATGACCACGTCGAGGCCCAGCCGCCGAGCGGCGGGCAGAAACCCTTCATATACGGAATCGGTGGGGTTGAGGGAAAGAAGGTACAACCGCATTCGAGGTCCCTTCGAGCATTTGCAGGAACAAAACCGACATGCCGAGACGCGGAACTGGGGAGAACTGTCGTCTCGTAACCCTCATCGCGACAAAAGCTAACCCGGCGTACGCGCATATTCCACGACTCGCGTCCCATCGATGGGAAGGTGTAAAAATCAAGATCATTTTTGAAATAGCAACTGGCGCAAGGTATCTCAGAGCATGTCCGCGATGTCGGGCAGCGCGAAAAATCGAGAGATGCCCATTCATCGTGTGCGAATCATCGAGCCTCGAAAATGTGAATGACGAAGATTCTCGGTCGATGTCGGAACTATTTCTCACCTGATTCGAGGAAAGCCTGTATGCCTCCGTATCCGGCCGCGATCGGTAACGGGCCTGGCGTGCTCCGGTTACCGTTGTTCACACACCGGGGCACGCGTTCTGGTATCGATCGGTGTCGGGTGGCTTCAGCTGCCGACGACCTCTCGCAGGCGTGATCCGTGGGCCGGAGCCGGCTCGGGAGCCTGGTGCCTCGGATCCGCGGCACCGACTGCCCATCGAGTCGTTTGCTGCACGTCACCAGACTCACATCGGTCCGCTGTGAGAACGCTGAGAACGACATCCGTTGCCGCCCCGGCCCGGTGCGCCATCCGGTCGAGCCCGGCGAACGCGGCCCGCGGGTGACGAGCCGCCTCGCTACCCACGGGATCGATCCGTGTGGTTCGGTCATGCCGAACGCCGGTGGGTGATGTCGGGCATGGCCGGGCCGGCATGCTCGAAGCGGTCGATTCGGAGCGGGAGGCCGCAATCAGGACGGTGAACTACTGGCTCTGACGGTGATTCTGTTGTGGCGCAAAGTTTTTCCGGGGATGCCAGTGTGGTTGCGGGCGCATGGTCGGTACAGCTGGGGCATTGGAACGGTGTGCGCCATGTGTCCCGAAGGTGGAACCATTGATTGGATATGTGACCAGTGCCATGCAACTGGGCTGCAGCTGGCCGGGGCAGAGAATCGAGAAGAACGCGCAGATCAGACCGCTTTTCGCCATCTGTCAGCTGCAGCTACCTCTGACGCGAACCCTGCTGTCGGCAGTTTTGTCGGCACGTCGAGTGCTACTTGAAGGTTTGTATGAGGTATAACTGCTGGTCAAGATAGGTGCGCCATCAGGGACTCGAACCCCGAACCCGCTGATTAAGAGTCAGCTGCTCTGCCAATTGAGCTAATGGCGCTTGGACATCCGGATCGGGCCTGCAGGCTCCGTTCCGGTGCGGGAGAAACCATAACAGTTGGGTGGTCGGAAAGTGAAATCGCCTGGTTAGGAGATAGTTCGAGGTGTAGGTGTAAGTGGTAACGGATCGAGGTCTCGAAGGGATGAAACGGACAGAGTGTGCGGGGCGGCTCGTCGTGTTTACCCGGTTCGGAACCTTCCACCTGACAGAATGGGTGGGCGTGGTCTCAACCGATTCCCGCATGCGTGGTGGGTTTAGCGGAGTGGCCGGGTTTCCCGGCTGCGTATGAGGCATGAAACGGGGTTCGTCATGGGTGAACGTCGAGGTCGGCAGTGGAAGCTGGTAGCAGGTTGGCTGGGCGCGTTGTCGATGCTCGCGGCCACCGGATGCAGTACTTCGGGCGCGACCGGCGACGGGCCGGCCATCCAGTCCAACTCGGTGATCGAGATGGCGAAGCCGAAACTCGTGATGCCGGTCGCCGACGGCGCGGCCGGTGTGTCGCCGGGTGATCGGTTCCCGGTCCGGGTGGACGGCGGTCTGCTGACGGCGGTGACGTTGCTCACCCCCGACGGCAATCCCGTGCCGGGCCGGATCGCGCCGGACGGTACCTCGTGGGAGCTCACCGAGCAGCTGGGCTTCGGGCGTACCTACCGGCTGCAGGCCGATGCGGTCGGGTTGAGCGGCACCTCCTCGGTCACAACCACTTTCACCACGTTGTCACCGCGCGTGCGCACCCACCCGTGGCTGTTGCCCGCGGAGGACGCGATGGTCGGCATCGGGCAGCCGGTGGCCGTGCAGTTCGACGAGAACATTCCCGACCGGCGGGCCGTACAGGATGCCATCAAGATCACCACGACGCCGGCCGTGGAGGGGGCCTTCTACTGGGTCAACAATCGCGAGGTGCGGTGGCGCCCCGAGAATTTCTGGGCGCCGGGCACCAAGGTGACGGTCGACGTGAACACCTACGGCCGGGATCTGGGTGGCGGTGTGATCGGCGACAGCGACATCCACTCGGCCTTCACCGTCGGTGAACCGACCATATTCACCGCCGACGACAACACCAAGACGGTGACGGTCGAACGCAACGGCCAGGTGATCCGGTCGATGCCGACCTCGATGGGCAAGGATTCGACACCCACCCAGAACGGGATCTACATCATCGGTGACCAGTTCGATCACATGATCATGGATTCGTCGACCTACGGGGTGTCCGCGACCGGTCCCAGCGGCTACCGGACGCCGGTGGATTGGGCGACACGCATGTCCTACAGCGGGATCTTCATGCATTCCGCGCCATGGTCGGTCGGACAGCAAGGCTATTCGAACACCAGCCACGGATGTCTGAACCTCAGTCCCGAGGACGCGCGCTGGGTGTACGAGAACGCCAAACGCGGCGATATCGCGATCGTGAAGAACACCGTGGGCGAAACGCTCTCGGGTGTCGACGGGCTCGGTGACTGGAACATTCCGTGGGCGGAATGGAAGGCCGGCAACGCCGATACGAGTCGTTGAGCGCGATTCGCTGCGGGTTCTCGCGCGTGGGAACGCGTCGACGGCACGCGGATCTACTCTCTTCGCGTTGATGAGCCGCCGCCGTGACCCGCGAATACCGCGTTCGAACACGGCCCGGCGAAGTGCGAGGAGTTCGCAATGCCACGGGGCGATGTACATCTGTGCGGCAGTGTGCCGCTGGCGGACGCGGAGTCGGTTCTCACCGAGTCCGCCCGGCGGATCGGGCCTTGGCTCGCCCGCATTCCCGATGGGGAGACCGGTGAACGTGACAACTTCACGGTCTGGCAGTTACCGCGAATGGGTGCCCACCCCGACCTGGAGATGGTGCCGCCGCCGAGCCCGGAATACGGGCCCAGCGAACGGGTCCGTCCCGCACCGGGTGTGGATCCCAGCTCGATAGATTTCGGTGCGCTCGGCTACGCGGAGGCCGCACTGAAGTCCTGGCGGATCTTCGCCGATCTGCGCGAGCGGGGCGACATCGACCGGGATGTGCGGTTCCAGGTCTGCCTGCCCAGCCCCATCTCGGTGGTCGGCGCGTTCGTCGGTGATCCGCAGGACATTCTCGAGCAGCGATACGAGCTGGCCCTGCTGGCGGAACTGGACCGGATCGTCGCCGAGATCCCGATCGCCGACCTGGCGGTGCAGTGGGATTGCCCGGTCGAGTTCGCCCTCTTCGAGGGCATCTTCCCCTCGTGGTTCGGTGCCGATCCAGAGACGAAATTCGCGCAGATCGTCACGCGGCTGATCCGTCTGGGCGCGGCGGTCCCCGGCGGGGTGGAACTCGGGTATCACCTGTGCTACGGCGATTTCGGGCATCGGCATTTCGCCGAACCCGCCGACACCGGTCGGATGGTCGCGGTGATCACGGCTGTGCAGGCGGGGTTGACCCGGGCCATCGACTGGGTGCACATGCCGGTACCCCGCTCGCGGGACGATCACGAGTACTTCGCACCACTGGCCGAGCTGCGACTGCCGGAATCGACGCGCCTGTATCTGGGACTCGTCCATGCCACCGACGGCGTGGACGGTGCGCGCCGCCGCATCGCGGCCGCGCGTTCGGTCGTGCGCGACTTCGGTATCGCCACCGAATGCGGATTCGGCCGCCGCCCCGCCGAACAGATTCCGGAGCTACTGGAACTGCATGCGCAGGTGGCGCGCGAACTGTTGTGACCGTCCCGATGACCGAGCCGTTTCCCCTGGCCGTGCGTACCGCGAACGAGATGACCTACGCCGAGCGCGATCTGCGTTACCGGGCATTGCACCGCCTGCCCGAGTCGGGCTTCGCGCATTCTTCCGGGCTCTACATGATCTGGAAATACCGCGATGTGAAGGAGGTCCTGGCCGCCACGACCCCGGGGATCTCCAATGCCAACGCCCTGGACCCACTGGTCGGGTTTCCCCGGATCGCCGCGACTGCGCGGGCGATCCCGCATCTGGTGCGTGATCTGATCCCGTTACCCGCCGCGGCCACCGCGAACTGCAGTGATACAGCGATGCACAAGCAGGTCTGGGACACCATGGCCGGGCGGGACGGGTACTTCACGATTCCCGCATCCGCGCGGGCCGACCGGCTGGACGAACTCGCCGAGCACGTCCGGGCGGCGATGCGCGAGGTGGGCGCCGGCGCGCAACTCGATGTCACGGCGATGTCGGTCGCCTACGCCGCCCGGGTCACCGGATCGGCCGTCGGTATACCGCCGGAGCTGTGGCCGCAGCTCCAGCGGTGGAGCGGAGCGCAGTCCGGGCTGCTGGGAAGGCGTATGCGCGGGCGGGAACTGGCCGATGCGGTCGCCGGGCTCGGACGCCTGTTCGCGGCGAGCAAGCGGTCTGTGGTGGCCGCGCGTGCGTCCGGGGGAGCGCCGGACTTCGCGCGGCACCTGCGCGAACGCGGTATTCCCGAGCGCGTCGCGGTGGCGGCGATGGCCAACTCGCTGGCCGCCGGTGTGCACACCATCAGCGGCACCATTCAGCAGGGCGTGCAGCGGATGCTCGCCGATCCCGATCGGCTCTGGTGGAAATCACTGACCGATCCACGGCAGTCGGCGCAGGTGGCGGCGAAGATCCTGCAACTGGACCCGGGGCTGGTGGCGTGGAAGCGGCGTGCCGACCGTCCGGTGGACCTGTCCGGCGGTACGAGGCTGCCGAAGGGACAGATCCTGGTGTTGTTCGCCGCGGCGAATCGCGATCCCGAGGCGTTCGGGGATCCACTGGAGCTGGGCGGCGGCGGAAAGATGCCGCTGACATTCGGCTTCGGCGCACATATCTGCCCGGGCCGGCAGCTGGCGACCGCAGCGGTCGAGGTATTCCTGGCCCGCCTGGCCGAGCTGGCTCCGACCGCGCGCCAACTGCCCGCAACGTATCCCGTGCGGCAGCCGGACCTGCTGTTCAGTGGTGCCGACGTGACGATTTCCCGCTGATATTCATGGTCACCGGTCGCGGATGAGTCTGTTCCGCTCATCCGCGACCGGGCACGGATCAGCCCATACTGAGGTTGCTCATCCAGGTGCTGAAGGAGTGGCCCTGCGAGGTGCAGCTGAAGCTGCCGTGGAAGCCGGTCTCACATGTGGTGCCGCCGTACTCGACGACCGGTCCCCACGTCCCCTGTGAGGTGGCGACAGCGGAGATGTCCGGGTTGCCGCCGGGCAGGGTGTACGCACTCGCCGAACCGAATGCCGGGTGGGTCGCGGGGAACGACCGATCGTAGGCAACCTGGTTGACCCCGAACGGAATCGGGATATTCGCGCCCGCGACCTTCATCGTCACCATGGGCGGGCTGTAGGAATGGCCGAAACCACACGCGAAGCTGCCGTCGTCGTGCAGAACGCAGTTGGTGCCGCCGGACGTCCCGAAATACACCGCGCCCGGATCGGCCTGGGCCGCGGTGCCGGGCACGAGTGCGACGGCCGCGGCGGCGATCGTCAGTCCCAGTGCCGCGCGGCCGAAGGGAATGCGATGACGGAGACGGCTGCCGGTGATTCGACGTTGCATCTTGTCCTCTCTCGGTGAGCTCTCGCTCGGATGTCCGGAGTACGTGTCCGATTCTGGTGTGCGAATCCTGTCCGCAGCGATTTCTTCAAGAGATCGAAATATCTCGGGCGCTGCGTGTCCTGTGGTGATGCGGCCCCCGGCGGTGCGCATCGGAAGTGAGAGTTTCCGGAAAACCGAATGACGAAACAAGTTCTGCCGCATGAAATTTGATGATGCGGGCAATCCCCTTGATGGTGGCGGTGAATACCACCACGTCGTCGGCGCGGAGCATGTCATCGGCGCCCGATGCGGTTCCTGGAATGACGGCTGGCCGGGTTTCGCGTCGGAGGGGAGCGCAGCCGAGCGGAATCAGCCGGCAAAGCACAGAGGGCGGGGCGGAAACAATGTTTCCGCCCCGCCCTCTCAGGGTGACCGACGGGACTCGAACCCGCGACAGCCAGGATCACAACCTGGTGCTCTACCAACTGAACTACGGTCACCATCACCGGTATCAACCGGCGCGCTAGATCGTAGCGCGAACCCCGCCGGGAAACCTAATCGGCGGATTCGGCGGGACCCTTGGCGATATCCAAACCCTCGTTGACCTCGGCGGCTATCGCCGCGATCTCGGTCGTGGCCGGACCGGGCGCGGGAACGAACGCGGTGCGACGGTAGTAGCGCAGCTCACGGATGGATTCCTTGATGTCTGCCAGGGCGCGATGAGCCAGTCCCTTCTCCGGCTGGCCGAAGTAGATGCGCGGGTACCAGCGCCGGCACAACTCCTTGATGGAGCTCACATCGATCATCCGATAATGCAGGTAGGAGTCGAGATCGGGCATGTCGCGCGCGATGAAGCCGCGGTCGGTGGCGATCGAATTGCCCGCGAGTGGGACGGTGCCGGGGGCCGGGACCCACTCCCGGATGTAGTCGAGAACCTGCTGCTGAGCCTGTTCCATGCTGACCGTGGAGCGGCGTACCTCCTCGGTGAGCCCGGATTTGGCGTGCATCTCCTGCACCACCGGGGGCATCGCCGCGAGCGCGTCGTCATCGGCGTGAATGACGATATCGACGCCCTCGCCCAGGACATTCAGATCACTGTCGGTTACGAGCGCGGCCACCTCGATCAGCTTGTCGCTGTCCAGGCGCAGCCCGGTCATCTCGCAATCCATCCACACCATCAGTTTGTCGGACACTCCGGCCACATTAGTGCGCGGACGAGGCGAATCGGACCCACCGCCCCAGTCCGGGGTCGATCCGGCCCGTTGAACCCGCTTTCTGGCAAACCTGCCGCTACAGTTTCGGCAGTTGGGTGTGTGATCGTGCGTTCGGTGGCAATGGGCAGGGCGAGGCAGAGATCGACAATCGCGCCGTTGGTCGTCGGTGCGACCTGGTGCGGGTGTCCCGCGAATCGGAGGAGCGACGATGAGTACTCCCGAAGACAAGGCGGCGAAGGCAGCGGCGGCGCGCAAAGCCGCAGCGGAGGCGGCCAGGGCCGCGGCGGACGCGGCGGCGGCAGCGGAGGCTGCCGAAGCGGAGGCGGCCGCGGAATCAGCCGCCACACCCGACACCGGCGCCGATGCGGCGCAGAGCGGCGCCGCACAGCAGATCGCCGCGGGGTACGAATTCGAAGGTGCCGCACTGGAATTGGGGGCGGTACTGGTCGACGGCCGGATCGACAGTGGTGCCCGCGTGCGGATTCCGATGCGCACACTGAACCGCCACGGTCTGGTCGCGGGTGCGACCGGCACGGGTAAGACCAAGACGCTGCAGGGGATCGCCGAACAACTGTCGGCGGCGGGAGTGCCGGTGGTGCTCGCCGATGTGAAGGGTGATCTGTCGGGGCTGGCACAACCCGGGCAATCCGATGACAAGCTCGCCGCACGGGCCACCCAGACCGGTGACGACGACTGGGCACCGCGCGGCTACCCGACCGAGTTCGTCTCCCTCGGTACCGAGGGGATCGGTGTGCCCATCCGCGCCACCATCACCTCCTTCGGGCCGGTGCTGCTCAGTAAGGTCCTCGGCCTCAACGAAACCCAGGAGTCCACGCTCGGGTTGATCTTTCACTGGGCCGACTCCCGTGGGCTGGCATTGCTGGATCTGAAGGATCTGCGATCGGTGATCCAACACCTCACCAGCCCGGAGGGCAAGGAGGATCTGAAGGGCATCGGCGGGGTGTCGGCCGCGACGGCCGGGGTGATTCTGCGGGCGCTGGTGAATCTGGAGGCCGACGGCGGTGACACCTTCTTCGGTGAACCCGAACTCGACCCCGCCGATCTGTTGCGGACCGCGGACGGCCAGGGCGTGATCACGCTGTTCGAATTGGGTTCGCAGGCAGCGCGGCCGGTGCTGTTCTCCACCTTCCTGATGTGGGTGCTGGCGGATCTGTTCCAGACCCTGCCGGAGGTGGGTGACGTCGACAAACCCAAGCTGATCTTCATCTTCGACGAGGCGCATCTGCTGTTCGCCGACGCGTCGAAGGCGTTCCTGGAACAGGTCGAGCAGACGGTGAAACTCATCCGGTCCAAGGGCGTCGGCGTGTTCTTCTGCACCCAGCTGCCCACGGATGTTCCCAATCCGGTTCTCTCCCAACTGGGTGCGCGGATTCAGCATGCCCTGCGCGCCTTCACGCCCGACGATCAGAAGGCGCTGTCGAAGACGGTACGCACCTATCCCAAGACCACCACCTACGATCTCGAGGACGCGCTCACCTCCTTGGGAATCGGCGAGGCCGTCGTGACCGTGCTGTCGGAGGTCGGTGCGCCCACCCCGGTCGCCTGGACCCGGCTGCGCCCGCCGCGTTCGCTGATGGGAACCATCGGTGACGACGGCATTCGGCAACGGGCGCAGTCGAGTCCGCTGTACGCGAAGTACGGGCAGACCGTCGACCGCGAGTCCGCCTACGAGATGCTGGCTGCGAAAGTTGCTGCGGCCCAGGCGGAACCGGAGCCGGCGCCCTCCGGTGGACAGGCGCGCGAACCCGATACCTCGGCGGCGGACCGGATCATGAGCAATCCGGCGGTGAAGAGCTTCCTGCGTTCGGCGGCCTCGGCGGCGGGACGGGAGATCAGCCGGAGTCTGTTCGGCACCCGCAAACGCTGACCGGCCCTCCCGGAGCGGTTGACATCAACTTTGGTTGAGCTTTTACGGTGCTTGCATGATCACCGCACCGACCGGTACCGGCACGATCCTGGTGACCGGCGCGACCGGAAATATCGGCCGTGAACTGTTGCTCCGGCTGGCCACGCAGGACAGCATCCGAGTGCGGGCGGCGACCCGCGATCCCGCCACCGCCGCACTGCCGGACGGCGTGGAGCCGGTCCGGGCCGACCTGCGGCACGCGGATTCGCTGCGGTCCGCGCTCTCGGATGTGAACGCGATGTTCCTGCCGTCGCGACTGGGCGATGATGCGGGCATCGTCACGGCAGCGCGGAAGGCGGGCGTCGAACACGTCGTGCTGGTGTCGTCCATCACCGTGCAGACCCACCCGCATCTGGGCCCGGCCCGGGAGAACGCCGAGGTGGAACAACTCGTCCGCGACAGTGATATGGATTGGACCATCCTGCGGCCGACGCAGTTCGCGTCCAACGCGCTGTGGTGGGCCGACTCGATTCGCGACAGCGGTGGCGTCGAGATCCCATTCGCCGATGTCGGCCTGCCCACCGTCCATCCCGGCGATATCGCGAGTGTTGCCCATGCGGCGCTGACCGAATCCGCACATCGCGGACAGATCTACGCATTGACCGGCCCGGCTGGGATCAGCGCACGCGAACAGGTGGAAACCATCGGCTCGGTGCTCGGACGTTCCCTGTCGGTCACCGAGATCGGCCGGGCGCCGGCGCGGCGACGGATGCTCGCGGCGATGGATGCCGACACCGCCGACGCACTGCTCGATGTCACCGGCGGCGACGCCAACGACGAGCTGAGGTCGGTCCGGGACACGGTCACCCGCGTCACCGGTTCGCCGGCGCGGACGTTCCGCGACTGGGCGTCGCGAAACGCCGCGGCGTTCCGATAGTCCGGCGGCCTCAGCCCATATCACGGGCCATCAGGTCGGCCACCGTCTCGCGCCGGACCAGCTCCCGCATCCGGCCGTCGCGGACACCGACGATCGGCGGGCGGCCGACACCGTTGTACGACGAGGCGAGGCTGTGGTGATAGGCGCCGGTCGCGGGCATCGCCAGCAGCTCACCGACGTGCAGATCGGCGGGCATGCGCACATCCGTGGCGAGGATGTCGCCGGCCTCGCAGTAGCGGCCCGCCACGGTGACGGTCATCTCCGGGCCGGTCGGATGCCGATTCGCGACCACGGCGGTATAGCGCGAGCCGTACAGGGCCACGCGTGGGTTGTCGTTCATTCCGCCGTCGACGATGACGTAGGTGCGACCACCCTCGACCCGCTTGATCGCGGTGATCCGGTACACGGTGACACCCGCTCGCGCCACGATCGCGCGTCCCGGTTCCATCGCGATCACGGGGCGGGGGAAGCGATTTCGCGCGCAGGCGGCGTCGAGTGCGTCGTCGATGATGTCGGCCAGTTCGCGCAGATTCAGTTCGGCGTCACCGGTCCGGTAGGCCACCGCGTGGCCACCGCCCAGATCCAGTTCGGTGAGCAGCTTTCCGTGGTCGCGGCGCACCTCGGCCATCCGCGCGACCAGCCTGCGTACCGCCTCGCCGTAATGGTCCGGATCATGGATCTGCGAGCCCAGGTGGCAGTGGAAGCCCGCCAGTTCCAGCAGCGGGTGCCCGATGACTGCTCGAATCGCCTCCTCGGCGGCCGCGCCGTCGAGAGTGAATCCGAATTTCTGGTCCGCCACCCCGGTCCGCACCGCGGGATGGCCGTCGACGTCGATATCCGGTGTCATCCGGATCAGGATGCGCTGCCGCCGGGTGACCAGTGTGCTGAGCAGGCTCACCTCGGTGAGCGAATCGACCACGATGCGGCCCACTCCGGCAGCGACCGCGTATTCCAGCTCGGCGAACGGTTTTCCGCTGCCGTGCAGGATGATTCGGCGCGGATCGACCCCGGCCGACAGTGCGATCGCCAATTCACCCGCCGAGCACACGTCCACGCCCAGCCCCTCGGCGGCGACCCATTCCGCCACCGACCGGGTGAGCAGAGCCTTTGCGGCATAGATGATCTCGGTGCCGGGGAAGTATTTGCGGTAGGCGCGGCAGCGGTCCCGGATCTCGGTTTCGCTCAGCACATAGGTGGGGGTGCCGTAGCGGTCGGCGACATCGTCGAGGGCGACCCCGTCGACGGTGATGCGGCCCAGATCGTCGTGGTGCGTCCGGCAGGGCCAGACGGTGGTGTCCAGTCGCGGGGACGGCATCCCCGAACGTAAGGACGGGAAAATCTCGAGCAACGTCACGGCGTACTCCTGTTTCAGCGGTTGTGCCACTGTCAGGAATACGCCGGGCCATTCGCGCCGGAACGCCTCGATACGCCGTCTTGACCTCCGGTTCCGCGATCTTGACGCGGTCCTGACGGGTCCGTCCGGCGGTGCCCGATCAGCCCGCCAGGCGCTTGTAGAAGGTGCCCACGATCGGTGCGGTCAGCGCTCGCGGCGCGTACTGCCCGGCCACGCTCATACCCTTGCTGAT
This sequence comes from Nocardia sp. NPDC052254, assembly GCF_040679495.1. NCBI lineage: Bacteria > Bacillati > Actinomycetota > Actinomycetes > Mycobacteriales > Nocardiaceae > Nocardia > Nocardia sp. NPDC052254. The sequence continues at coordinate 290,469 of NZ_JBFAUW010000007.1, forward strand.
CAGGCCCGGAACCACTCGCATCTTGTTGCGCGCGAGGGCATCGATGGAGATCTTGGCGGTGTAGGCGGCCGACACCCAGATGAAATCGGGGATCTTGGTGCCCACGTCCTCCTGGTCCGGATTGTCGGTGCGGACGGGGCCCGGGGCCAGCAGCGTGACGTGGACGCCACTGCCGGTCAGCTCGCCGCGCAGCGATTCGGAGAAGGTGTTGGTGAATGCCTTGGTGGCCGCGTAGGTGGCGTTGTTGGGGATGGCCATGTTGCCGGCCGCCGAACCGGTGACGAGGATGCCGCCGCCGCGGGCGAGCATGCCCGGCAGCACCGCGAGGGTCAGGTCGTGGACGGCGACCGCGTTGAGTTCCATCACCGAGCGCTCGAACTCGGCATCCAGATCGGCGACCGCGCCGAAGGTGGCGACGCCGGCGTTGTTGCACAGGATGGCGATCTCGCGCTCGGCCAGTTCGGCGGCCAGCGGCGCCCGCTGTTCGCGATCGGACAGATCGATCGCGCGGACCTCGGCGGCCACCCCGTAGGTGGCGGTCAGCCGCTGCGCCAGTTCGGTGAGTAGATCACCGCGACGCGCAACCAGGATCACCGAATATCCGCGTTTGGCCAGTTCCTCGGCCAGCGCGGTTCCGATTCCGGAGGACGCTCCGGTGACGACGGCACGATTGTCGGCGGTGGGTGCAGGCAAGCTCACGGTCGCCGAGCCTACCGGGTGCGTGGCTTCGGCTCGAGAAAGGCGATGCCCCAGTCCAGATGGCCGTGCCACACCCCGGCGATCCGGCCGCCCTGGACCGCCGGTTTCGGGTCGCCCACCGGTCCGCCGGCGGCTCGTACCGCGGCCACCGTGGCATCGAGATCCGGCGTACCGAAGGCGATGCCGACCAGTGCCGGCTCGCGCCGCCCGGCCGCCACCACCTCGAGGAATGCCTCGCCGACCCGGTAGAAGGCCATCTCGGGGCCCTCCGGCCCGCGCGGATGGAAGCGCCGTCGCGGAGCGGTACCCAACACCGCGCCCAGTGCCGCGATCGAGGTGTCCAGATCGGGAACCCAGTAGACGACGTGATCGACGAAAGTGACGCCGTTGGGATGTGCCGAGTCACCGTCGGTATCGCTGAGTACCTCGGGCACACCCAGGATTCCCGCATCGGCCTCGGTGCCCTCGAATCCCCAGCCGGGACCGACACCGAGCGTGCACGAGATCTCCCCGATGCGCAGCGTCGCGCCATCGGTCGCGAAACCCAGTGCGTTCCAGGCGGTGTCGTCGCCCGGGAGTCCCAGTCGGGTGAGTACGGCCATTACAGCGCCGCCGCCAGCCGGGTGCCCTGATCGATCGCCCGCTTGGCGTCGAGTTCGGCGGCCAGCTCCGCGCCCCCGATCAGATGGGTGCGTACGCCCGCGCGCTGCAGCGGCTCGACCAGCTCGCGCACCGATTCCTGTCCGGCGCACAGGATCACGTTGTCGCATTCGATGACGGTCGGCCGGTCTCGCTTCTCGCCGAAGCTGATGTGCAGTCCGCGATCGTCGATCCGCTCGTAGTTGACACCGCCGATCTGCTCTACGCCCTTGGCCTTGATCGCGGCGCGGTGTACCCAGCCCGAGGTCTTGCCGAGGGTCTTACCGAAGGAGCCCGATTTGCGTTGCAGCAGTACGACATCGCGCGCCGCGGGGGAGGGGCGTGCGGTGGTGAGCTGACCCGGTGCGTCCGGATCGGTACTGTCCACACCCCATTCCTCTTTCCATTCGTCGAGTTTCAGCGAGGGATGGCCGTCGACGGTGAGGAATTCGCTGACGTCGTACCCGATTCCGCCGGCGCCGATCACCGCGACCTTCTTACCGACCGGTTTCTGCTCGCGCACCAGCTCGGCGTAGGTGAGGACCTTGGGATGATCGATTCCGGGAATGCTGGGGATACGCGGGCGCACGCCGGTGGCCACGACCACATGGTCGTAACGGCCCTCGACCAGCTCCTCGGCGCCGACCCGGCGTTGCAGGAACACCCGGACTCCGCTCAATTCCAGCTTGCGCGTGAAGTACCGGATCGTCTCGTTGAATTCCTCCTTGCCCGGAATCCGTCGCGCGATGTCGAACTGGCCGCCGATCTTGTCGTCGGCCTCGAACAGATCGACCTTGTGTCCGCGCTCGGCCAGGTTGACCGCCGCCGACAATCCGGCCGGACCGGCGCCGACCACGGCGATCCGCTGGGTGCGCCGAGTCGGCAGCAGCCGCAACTCGGTCTCGTGTCCCGCGCGTGGATTCAGCAGGCACGACACCGTCTTGTGCACGAACGCGTGGTCCAGACAGGCCTGATTGCAGGCGATACAGGTGTTGATCTCGTCCTCGCGCGCCGCGCTCGCCTTGGCCGCCCAGTCCGGATCGGCCAGCAGCGGGCGGGCCAGCGACACCAGCTCGGCATCGCCGCGGGTGAGGATCTCCTCGGCCGTCTCGGGCATGTTGATGCGGTTGGAGGCGCAGACCGGAATATTCACGCGCGCGGCGATTTTCGCGGTGTACTCCACGAAGGCGGCGCGGGGCACCGAGGTGACGATGGTCGGCACCCGCGCCTCGTGCCAGCCGATGTCGGTATTGACGATGCTGACCCCGGCGGATTCCAGTTCGGTTGCCAGGGCGAGGATTTCGGTCTCGGTCTGGCCGTGCTCGACGAATTCGGCCATGGACAGCCGGAAGACGATGACGAAATCCGGGCCCACCGCGGCGCGGATCCCGCGCACGATCTCCAGTGGGAACCGGCGCCGATTCTCCGCCGATCCACCCCAGCGGTCGGTGCGCTTGTTGGTGCGCGGCGCCAGGAACTGATTGATCAGATAGCCTTCGCCACCCATGATCTCGACACCGTCGTAGCCGGCGAATTTCGCCAGCTCGGCACAGCGCACGTAGTCGGCGATGGTGCGCCGCACGCCCTTGTCCGAGAGCTTGCGTGGACGGAACGGATTGATCGGCGCCTTGATCGAGGAGGCCGAAACACTGAACGGCACATAGGCATACCGCCCCGCGTGCAGAATCTGCAGGGCGATCCGGCCGCCCTCGGCGTGCACGGCGTCGGTGATCGTGCGATGCCGGTACGCCTCGGTCCTGTTGGTGAGTTTGGCGCCCAGCGGCAGCAGCCAGCCCTCCCGATTGGGGGCGTAACCGCCGGTGATGATCAGGCCCACCCCGCCGCGCGCCCGCTCGGCGAAGTAGGCGGCCAGCTTGTTGGTGTCCCAGGCCCGATCCTCGAGTCCGGTGTGCATGGAACCCATGACCACCCGGTTGCGCAAGGTGAGATGGCCCAGCTCCAGCGGGGTGAACAGATGGGGATAGGCGTGCGAATCGGCGGAATTCGCGGTCATGGATTCACCTTTCGATGACGGAATCCGGTTGCGGGGCTGTGGCTTCCGGATCGGTCGGCAACGATGGCGGGAGGGCGCCGCGCAGACCGGCGAGTACCTCGTCGCACCATTCGACGAAGCCGGACTCGACTCGGATCCCGCCGCGCAGCACCAGGTATTGGTACAGCGCGGTGCCGGTGAGCCGGTCCGGCGCGGAAAAGTCCTTCTTCTCCATGAGGCGGTACAGCTCGAGCCGTTGTGCGTGCTGATCGCGATGACGCGCGACCTCGGCGCACAGTGCCGCGAGGTCGCCGTGGGCGGCGGCCCGGATCTTCACGCCCAGTTCGCTGCGCAGCGGGCCGACATCGTCGGTCGGTTCGGCGATCCAGCGCGCGAGTTCCGCGCGGCCGTCGTCGCTGACGGTGTAGACCTTCTTGTCCGGGCGACCTTCCTGAGCGATGGCCTCGCTGCTGACCCAGCCGTGTTCCTCCATCCGCTTGAGGACCCGATAGATCTGCTGATGCGTTGCGCTCCAGAAGAATCCGATGGATTTGTCGAACCGTCGCGCCAGTTCGTACCCCGAACCGGCCCGCTCGCTCAGCGATACCAGCAATGCGTGTTCGAGGGCCATGCGGCGAGAGTAGCCGATACTCGCCGTACTATGCAACGTGGTGCATATCCCCGATTCGGGAAGCGTTTGCTGCGAGACTCCTGTGAGTATCGCTCGCTTCGGTTATCATCAGCCCCGGTGCTCTGCACTATCTCGGATACGGGAAGGGCGTCTCGCGGAACCGCACGGTTCCACGGGGCGCCCTTCTGTATCTGCCACGGGGAGTTGAAAGGCGGGGGGTGGGTTCGATGGGTGGCGTTCGGGTTTCCCGAGTGTGGTCGACAATTCTCGAACGAGTCTGGGTATGTGTCGCGATCGCGGCGACGGTGGTGGGATCGGCCTGCGTGGTGCCGGCGGGGCTGTCGCCGACGAGCGGCTGGGGCTGGTGGATCGTCGGCCTGCTTCCGTTGTTCTATGTGATTGTCGTCGTCGCCGGGCTGCTGCTGACCCGGGTGCGGGTCGCTCCCGGCAAAGCGGACGGCTGGTCGTCGGTATCGGACACCATGCTGATCCTCGGTCTGCTGGGCATCCTGACCGGTCTTTTCATGCTGTTCGTCGCGGGCTTCGCGTACTGGTCGGCCGCGATCGACGAACCGGGCGCGCCGAAGTGTGGCAGCTTCGGCAGCGTCCATCTCGATGACAAGTGCGTCGAGTATTCCGGCGGTACCGTCGTACGCACCTGGACCTACGAGGATCTGCTCGGCGACGCCGACTCCGGTCCGCAGCGTGCGCGACTGGCGCTGATCGCCGTTACGTCGGGTGGTGTCCTGACCGCGGTTTCGCTCGCCGCCGGCGTCGTGGGCTTCCGGAGGGGCGAGGAAGAGTCGGCTCGTCGCTGAGGCCGGGGGATCAGTCGGTTCGCGGCTTCCAGGCGGCCATGCCGAGAGTGATCATCCGGACCTGTCCCACGGTCCGATCCACCAGTTCGGGGCGGTCTCGCAGTGGGGCGGCGACGAAATCGCCGATGTGGTCGGTGACGGTGGCGACGATCAGGTCGGCCGCCAGTTCGAGGTCGTCGGTCGGCCAGGCGTCCAATGCCGGGATACGCGACATGTCGACCACCAATTCTCTTGTGATGAGCTGCATTTCGGTGGCGATGGCGGTGCGCAGGGCGGGGGAGCCGCCGTGGCGTTCGCGAACCAGGAAGCCGTAGAGATCCTCACGGCCGGCGATCTGGGCGAAGACGAAGCGCACGGTTTCGGCGAGGCGCGCGTCGGGCGTGCGCCGTAGCTGGCGCAGCGCCAGGCGCATCTGACGAACGCCCTCGTCCACCAGGGTGGTGCCCAGCTCGTCGAGTGACTCGAAGTGGCGGTAGAAAGCGGTCGGCACGATTCCGGCCGAACGGGCGATCTCACGCAGGCTCAATGCGGCGAAGCCGCGTTCGGCGGCCAGGGCCAGGGTGCCGTCCAGCAGTGCTCGCCGCGTGCGCTCCTTGCGCTCGATCCGGGTCTCGGCCTGCTCGCTCATCTCGCTGAGCATACATCCGTTCACGATTGGTCCATTCCACGAGATGTTGCATCGGTCACACCAGATGCAGGTTGAACTATTGCGGTACCGCGAGGCACACTTGTTCAGTGTACAGATGTGCACTGAAATTTGTTGCACATGACCATTCCGACGAAGGCTTGGGGAGATCCGCATGGTGGGACTGCTCGATCTGGTCCAGACACTGACCACGCCGCATCCGCTCGACCGTTACCTGGAGTTGGTGCGCCCGACGCTGACGGTGCGCGATATGCGCGCCGAGATCATCGGCGTGGATCGGTCGGTCCCCGGCTCGGTCACCCTCACGCTGCGCCCGACCTGGCAGTGGACCGGTCATGAAGCGGGGCAGTTCGTGCAGGTCGGAGTGCTGATCAACGGCGTCAAGCACACCCGCTGCTACTCGCCCATCGATGCCGAGACCGGTTCGCGGCGCACGCTGACGCTGACCGTGAAGGCGCATCCGGACGGCTTGGTCTCGCAATATCTGCACCGGAATGCCGAGCGCGGCATGGTCGTGGACCTCGCGCCCGCGTCGGGGGTCTTCCGGCTGCCCGAGCGGCGACCGGAGAAAGTGGTGCTGATCAGCGGCGGCAGCGGAATCACTCCGGTTCTGTCGATGCTGTCCACGCTGGCCGCCGAGGGATATCCGGGTGAGGTGGTGTTCCTGCACTACGCCCGTTCGCCCGAAGAGGTGCCGCATCGGGATGTGCTCGCCGATATCGGGCGGCGTTTCGCCAATGTCGACATCGTGCTCGGCTATCCGGAACTGGGGCGGTCCGAGCGACTCGACGGCGCGCCGTGGACCTGCGCCGCGGTTCCCGGTGCCACATTCCTCGACTACGACGAGCTGGCACGCATCGCGCCGCACTTCGCGACCGCGCACACCTACGTCTGTGGTCCGCCCGCGCTGATGGCGTCGGTCCGCCGCATCTACGAGGCCGAAGAGCTCGACGATCGTCTGCACAGCGAGGAATTCGTGCTCACCGCGGCACCGGCCGACACGGCCGAGGCCGAGGGCACGACCACCTTCTCGGTGAGTGGGAAGCAGTCCGGCAACACCGGGTCCAGCCTGCTCGAGCAGGCCGAATCCGCCGGTCTGACACCGGAATTCGGCTGCCGGATGGGGATCTGCTTCTCCTGCACCGCGGTCAAGCGATCCGGCTGCACCCGCAATCTGCGCACCGGCGAACTCGACAACGACCCCGACCAGCCGATCCAGCTGTGCGTCAGCTCCGCGGTCGGCGATGTCGACATCGAAATCTGACAGAGGAGAACAGCTATGACCATCCTCACCGAAACGAAGAACGGCCCGCTGGTTCTGAGCCCGGACCAGGTCGCCGAGATCGGCCGCGAGCTGGACGCGTTGCGCGACCGTATCACCGCCGATCTGGGCGAGCGCGACCGCGAATACATCTACTCGATCATCAAGGCGCAGCGCGGTTTCGAGATCGCCGGTCGCGGTCTGATGTATCTGGGATTCCTGCCGCCGTTCTGGCTGGCCGGCGTCGCGGCGCTGAGCCTGTCCAAGATCCTGGACAACATGGAGATCGGCCACAACGTCATGCACGGCCAGTGGGACTGGATGCGTGAGCCCGGCCTGAATTCCCGCGTGTTCGAGTGGGACAACGTCTGCCCGGGTGATCAGTGGAAACACTCCCACAACTACATGCACCACACCTACACCAATATTCACGGCCGCGACCGCGACATCGGATACGGCGTCCTGCGCATCGACGAGGGCCAGGAGTGGAATCCGTACTACCTGGGCAACCCGGTGTACGCGCTGGCGCTGATGTTGCTGTTCGAGTGGGGCGTGATGCTGCACGATCTCGAGGCCGACAACATCGTCAAGGGTGAGCGCAAGTGGTCCGATATCAAACGCCTGGTCAAGGGACAGGTCCGCAAGGCCGGCCGGCAGGTGCTCAAGGACTACGTCGTGTTTCCGCTGCTCAGCGGGCCCCTTTTCGCGTCCACGCTGGCGGGTAACTTCACGGCCAACATCGTGCGCAATGTGTGGGCGTATTCGATCATCTTCTGCGGCCACTTTCCGTCGGGCGTACAGACGTTCACCGAAGAGGAGACCGAGAACGAGACCCGCGGTGAGTGGTATGTGCGGCAGATGCTCGGCTCGGCCAACATCACCGGCAGCAAACTGTTCCACGTCCTGTCGGGCAACCTGTCGCATCAGATCGAACACCATCTGTTCCCGGATCTGCCGGCCAACCGGTATCCGGAGATCGCGCCCGAGGTCCGTGCGTTGTGCGAGAAATACGGACTGCCCTATAACACCGGCCGGTTGAGTAAGCAGATCGGCTCGGTATGGCTGAAGATCTGCAAGCTCGCACTGCCCCCGGCGCTCGTCGGGAAGGGGGCACAGCCTGGTGTTATCGTGATGCGAGAGCACCAGTCCGAGCGTGCGAGCGAGGTTGGCGGGTAATGATCGGGAAATTCGAGAGCAACAAAGATCTCATTCAGGAGTTGACGTCGTCGGGGGCACGGCACGTCGGCAATATCGCAACGATCATCACGGGCACGGTATCGGAAGTGACGCGTGAGATCGGTGACTGGATCACCGACGCCATCGAAATGCGGGAAGCCGCCGCGGCGGCCGACCGTGATCGGGAATCCGCGGCCGGAGTGAATTCCGGTCGCGACGAGCCCGATGTGTTGATCGACGAGCCGGAGCACGCCCCGAATGTGAGTGCGGCACAGCCGGTCATCGATGCCGAAGTGGAAATCGTCGATCCCGAACGCTGAACGCGAGATCGTCAGAACACCGGCAGCCGGCGCCGGTGTTCGGCGATATCGGTGATCAGATCCTGATAGCCGTCGGCCAGTTCGGCCAAGCGCACCCAATGCAGATGCGCTTCACCCGTGAGTGCCGATCCAGCGATGTTCTCCAGCGGTGGATCGGTTTCGCCAAGTCCGAGTGCGTGCTGGGCGGCAACCCACTTGCCCGCCATTCTGTCGATCACGGCGCCGAGGGTTTCGGTGTGCAACGAGGCGCCGGCCCGGTGGGCGATATTGTCGGCGACCCAAATATTGATGCGCTCGACCAGTTCGGCGCGTTCCCGGTCGACACCGTCGACGGTCTGGCTGCAGCTGGCGACCCGGGCGCTGCTCACCTGCGGTGCGTGGGCGTCGCGGTAGGCATGTCGGCGCAGTTCGTGGCAGCGGACCAGTTTCCGGGCGGCCGCCAGCACCGGATGGTCGCCAGGAGCCGCACCGGGCGATCGGAATGCGCGTAGCAATACCGATACCGAGGGCAGCGCGCCGATCGTGTCGTTGTCACCGGCGTATACGGTCGCCATTGTTTTCCCACCCTCGTCTCAGCGGTCGGATCGTTCGAATCGGTTTACGCCGGGGCCGAGGAGTTGCGGGGGAGGAGTTGCCCCGGCTCCGGCGTAGTCCCGCCGGTGCGGCTGTCGTCCGACCGGTCGCGATCCGCACGGAAATCAACCGGGAAACGCGACGATGCGACAGACAGTCCGACTGCGGGGACCTATTCAGGAAAGCGTGTCCTGACTTGGCGCGCAACGATTGACAGGCCGAACACCCGAGGTGCCGGGTAATCGTTATACGCATTACGTCGCGATTACATGATCGCGAAGATCCACCATCGGTCGGCGCGGTGTCCGCGAATCATTCGGAATGCGTGGTGCGGGTGGTCGCCGATGGGCAGGCAACCGATTCGGCGCGGCGCCTGCGGGGGCGGGGCCGGTTGGCTAGCCTGAGGATTTGTGCCCGCCTATGTGTCCTCGCCGGAGTTGACCTTCGGCTTCCTGTTCGCACTGGAAGATCCGGAGCGAATCGCCGAGGTGGTGCGTGATCTGATGGAACGCCGCACGGTCTCGGTCTTCCGGCTGGCACATGTCTCCGGAGCGAGTGGCCCGCCGGAACGGTATGTCGTGAACTGGGCTGCCATCCCGCAGATTTCGATCACCACCGCCGCACCCGATGCCGATGCCATGCATGCCGAGCGAACGATGCTGGTCAACGCTTTTCTCGGCGAGGGTGGCGAGGTGAGTTTGTATTCCGCGGAGAGCAAACGCCCAGATGACAAGCGGTAGTGTCGCTTTGTGATCGATGGTGCAGGGTCTTTCGTTACGGAGACACTCCACACAGGCGCTCTTATTGCACTCTCAGCTACCGGCCAGCTGCCGCTAAGCTCCGGCCAGCAGTGTGGGTTTCGGTCGATCGCCCGGCTCGGGCGTCGACGGCTTCACCCAACAGAGAGGCAGATGGATGATTCCCGTCATCATCGACACCGGTAGCGCCGCGCTGAGCGGAATTTTCCACACCGGTAGCGCCGCCCTGGGCGGCCTGCTGAACACCCTGTTCACGGGTTCGTTCGGCGGCTGAGTTCAGCTCCCGCCAGATGGCGGCCGAGGTCGACTCCCGATACCGGGAATTACCCTCGCACCACTGCCCCGGCGTCCTTCGGCGCCGGGGCAGTGCTGTGCCCGGCGGAATAGATGCGGCGGACCACATCTTCGATATCGGGTTCCTCCACGGACAGATCCCGGACCTCGACCCGCTCGGAGATGGCAGCGAGAAGCCTGGCGGCCGTGGTGGTTTCGGGGTCGAATGCCAAGCGTTGCCGGATGCCGCCACCGTCGCTGGACAGCAGGGTGACATCCGCCAGATCGGTGAGTTCGGCGATCGGTTGCGCGAGGTCGACCACCAGGACGCGGCGGGCGCCGACGGTTCGGGCCAGGCCGGGCAGCGTGCCGTCGTAGGCCAGGCGGCCGTGATCGACCACCAGGACACGCTCGCACAGCCGCTCGATATCGCCCATGTCGTGGGTGGTCAGCAGCAGCGTGGTGCCGTGTTCGGTCCGCTCCCGGCCGAGGAATTCGCGCAGCCGCTGTTTGGACAGGACGTCGAGACCGATCGTGGGCTCGTCCAGGATCAGTAGTTCGGGACGATGCAGCAGAGCTGCCGCGATCTCGGCGCGCATGCGCTGGCCCAGTGACAGTTGCCGCACCGGGGTGTCGAGGGTGTGGCCCATGTCCAGATGGTCGACGAGTTCAGCGGTGCGGCGGCGGAATTCGGCCGGGGCCAGACGGTGGATGGCGGCCAGAATCGTGAACGATTCGCGCAGCGGCAGATCCCACCACAGCTGGGACCGCTGCCCGAACACCACCCCGATCCGCCCGGCCAGCTCCCGGCGCCGGCTCACCGGGTCCAGCCCGCAGGTGCGCACGACCCCCGAGGTGGGCACCAGAATTCCGGTGAGCATCTTGATGGTGGTCGATTTTCCGGCACCGTTGGCGCCGATATAGCCCACTGCCGCACCGGATTCGATGTGGAAGCTCATCGAATCCACGGCGGTCAGGACTTCACGTCGGCGGCGGCGCCGGCCCGGCTGTTTGCGGCGCAGGACGAATTGCCTGGTGAGCTGCGAGACCTCGACGGTGTTCATCCGCCCCCTCCCTGATAGTGCCGCACCCCGACCCGCCAGGATAGCAAGGCCAGCAGCCAAACCCAGAGGGCCGCAACGGGTCCGAACCAGGCCAGCGATGCCGGTAGCCAGGGCGGGCCCGGCAGGCCCAGCAGTTCGATGGTGGGCAGATAGCCGGTGAACGACACCGGCACGGCGAATCCGAACGCCACTCGCATGGGCCGGTCGAATATCGAACTGGGTTGCTGGGCGGCGAAGGAGCCGCCGTAAGTGAAGCTGTTGGTCAGTTCCGAACCGTCGATGAGGTGGAACTGCAGTCCGGCGGCGCAGACGAACAGTCCGGCGAATATCGCTGTGCCGCTGAGGATGCCGATCGTCAGGAGGGCGATCGTGCGTAATTGCCAGTCGATGGGGTTGATCGTCAGCCCGATGGTGAGCACGACCCCGGCAACGGCGGCCCGTGCCAGTCGTCGCAGCGAGACATCGCTCGTGATCAGTTGCAGCAGTAAGGGTTGCGGCCGCAGATGGAACGCGTCGAGGGTGCCCATACGAATGTAGGTGGGCAGGGTGTCGGTGTGGCCCACCCCGACCTGCGCGAGCGCGAAGCACAGATTCGACAGCCCGAACAGCAGCAGCATGCTGGTGGAGTCCACACCGCCCAGCGACGGCACATTGTCGTAGATCAGCCACATCTCGGCGAATTCGACCATGCCGATGAGCAGGGACGAGGCCATATCGGTGGCGAAGGACAGCGGGTAACTGCGCTGAGCCCGCATCCGCGAGCGCAACACCACCAGATAGGGGGTGAGCCTGCCGCCGTACGGTGCCGGATCAGCCACCCTGCACCTCCAGCTTGCGCCGGCCCGCGGCCAGCAGCAGCCGTCCGATCCCGACCGCCAGCCCGATCCAGATCAGCTGAGCCGCGATGACGCCCATCGCCCCCGCGCCCGTGACCCGGCCGGACAGCACATCGATGGGCCCCTGCAGCATCCAGGGAAACGGGGTCAGCCGCGCGATCGAGGCCAGTGGCTCCGGAAACATGTGCACCGGGAAGAAGAGTCCGGCGAAGAATGTGGAGACGATCTGATAGAGCAGACGCACCCCGCGTGTCTCGATCAGCCAGAAGCCCAGCAGACCCACCGAGAACAGCAGTAACAGTGAAAGAGTCACCGCCGCAACCACACTCACGATGCCGAGCAGATAGGGTGCGATGCCGCCGCCGAGGGTGAACTGTGCGGTCAGCAGACCGGCGGCCGCGCACGGCAGGCCGCGCAGCAGCAGCGTGCAGGCGGCGGTTCCGAGATCGGTTGCGAGATGGAACGTCTGGACATCGATGGGCCGCTGCAGATCCACCGCCACATCGCCGGTACGGACGCGCTCGGCGATATCGGGCGGCGGGCCCATCAGCCGGAGGGCACCCAGCATGCCCTGGGACAGCCAGACATAGGCGCCGATGGATCCACCGGTATAGCCGCCGAATTCCGGGGTCGAGCGCACCGCTGCGAGCATCACCGCGGCGCGGATCAGCCCGAATACGACGTTTGCCGCCAGTCCGGCGAACATTGCCGCCCGATAGTTCCACTGTCGCCGGAAGCCGGCTCCGAACAAGCGTGTATAGACCCCCGAGACTGCGCGCACAAACGTTCCACGCTACCGGGGAACGCAACGGTGTCGCAGCCCGATTTCCGGAGAACCGGGCACCGCGACCCGGGCGGTCGGTACGGTCGGTGTCGCGGGAGGCGCCGGCGGATTTGCTGGAAACCTTGCCGCGAGCTCCACCGCAATGTTAGAAACAGTCATGTTTCAGTCTGGGGTCGTCGCGGTGGCTCCTGCCGCGGAGGACCTCCCATGACCACTGTTTTCGATGCGCTCGAATCGGATGTGCGTGGATACTGCCGGGTCTGGCCGACGGTATTCGACACCGCACGCGGTGCCTGGCTGCGCGATGAGCACGGCCGGGAGTACCTGGACTTCTTCGCCGGGGCCGGCGCGCTCAACTACGGGCACAGCAATCCCGTGCTCAAGGCGGCGCTGCTGGACTATCTGGGGCGTGACGGCCTCGTGCACGGCCTGGACATGTCGACCGTCGCGAAGCGGGAGCTGCTCGAGGCGGTGCGTGATCTGATCCTGATTCCGCGCGGACTCGACTACAAGGTGCAGTTCCCGGGACCCACCGGGGCCAACGCGGTGGAATCGGCGTTGAAACTGGCTCGCAAGATCACCGGCCGCACCACGGTACTGAACTTCACGAACGCGTTCCACGGTATGACCCTGGGTGCCCTGGCGGTGACGGGCAATGCGGCCAAGCGCGCCGCCGCCGGTGTGCCGCTGGCGCACGCGCATCCCATGCCCTATGACGGTTATCTGGGCGGCACAGGCGAATTGGGGTGGATCGAGCGCATGCTCGACGACAGCTCCTCCGGGCTGGACAAACCCGCCGCGATCATCGTGGAGACCGTACAGGGCGAGGGTGGGGTGAATGTCGCCGGAGCGCAATGGTTGCGGCGGCTGTCCGAGCTGGTGTCCGCGCGGGGCATCCTGCTGATCGTCGACGATGTGCAGATGGGCTGCGGGCGGACGGGCCCGTTCTTCTCCTTCGAATCCGCCGGCATCACCCCCGATATCGTCACGCTGTCGAAATCCGTTGGCGGCTACGGGTTGCCGATGGCGCTGGTGCTGATGAAGCGGGAGCTGGATCAGTGGGCGCCGGGTGAGCACAACGGGACCTTTCGCGGTAACAATCCGGCCTTCGTGACCGCCCGGGTGGCACTCGAGCAGTACTGGCGTGACGATCACCTGGAGCGCGCGACGCTCGCGCACGGCGACCGGGTCCGCGCCGCACTCGCGAAACTGGCCGAGGCCGTCCCCGGATTGTCCACGCGGGGAAGGGGACTGGTGCACGGCCTGGTCTTCTCCGATGCCTCCGAGGCGGGCAAGGTGAGCCGGGTGGCGTTCGAGGCGGGCCTGCTGGCCGAGACCTCGGGCGCGTGCGACGAGGTGGTGAAACTGCTTCCGCCGCTGACGATCACGGAGTCCGAACTCGATCACGGGCTCGCGATCCTGGCGCGCGCGGTCGACGTCGTCTGCGGAGATCGCGGCTGACGAAGGGGGAAAGACGTCGGCTGCCGTCCCACACCCGGTGGCCGACTGCGGGATCGGGCTTCTCTGCGGGAGTCCGATCCCGCTCATTCGTTGAGCGGATGACGGGATTCGAACCCGCGACCCTCACCTTGGCAAGGTGATGCGCTACCAGCTGCGCTACATCCGCAATCCGCCTCGCGGCGGTGCGAGGAAAACAATAGCCGATGGCGGCGGATTACTACCAATCCGCTGGTCGGCGGCGTTCAGCTGAGGAGCAGATGTACCTGCAGTTCACCGACCAGGAAGCCGAGCACGCCGCCGATGGCGACCAGTTTCCACTCGTCCTGTTTGAAGGCCGGGCGCAGCAGGCCCTCGTATTCGTCGTCGGTGAGCTGGCGGGTCTTCTCGATCACGAGACTGCGCAGATCCAGCGTCCGCATCGCATGGTCCTCGAATCCGGCTGCGGCACTGCGGATATAGGCCAGCATCTCGGGTGCGATCTCGCGCTTCACCCGGGCGATGGTGTCGCCGGCCACCAGTGTCACCAGCGGTTGTGCGGGTGCGGACTGGGAATCGATGAATTCGTCCATCCGGCGGGCCAGGATCGAGGCCAGCCGGTCGGACCGTTCCCCGTTCAGTACCGCCTCCAGCATCTTGGCGGGAGTCAGGATCTCGGTGGCGATCAGATCGCCGTAGTCCACGCACACCTGCTCGCGGCGCTTGTGGAACAGGCCCTGCCAGCCGATCCGGCCGAAGATCTTCCACGGCCGCACCGGCCGGAAGATCATCTGCAGTGCCAGCCAGTCGGTGACCAGACCGGTGAAGCCGCCGAACAGCGGCATCAGCCAGGAGGAATGGGTGAGGGCCCAGGTGAACATCTGCACGAAGCCGAGCAGGGTGCCGAACAGCAGACCGGATCGCACGATGAACCGCAGTTCGTGGTGGCCGACCCGGCGCACCATCTCCACCAGTAGCGCCTTGTCGGTGACGAGGGTGTCGATGGCGATGGCGCGCAGATCCATGATCTGGTCCAGATTGGTGCGCAGATCGGTGACGATCTCGTCGATCAGATCCGGGACATCGCGCTGGACCCGGCGAATCAGCGCCTCGCGGGCGAACTGCGGCATGGTCACCCACAGTCGCGGTTCGTAGCGCATCATCAGCTCGTCCACGGTGTGCGCGACCGCCTCGTCGAGCGGTTCGCGCAGCGTCGTGGTGAGCTCGGCGACATCGATGCGGCCGAGGATCTCTTTCGGATCGATCAGCCGCGAGAACATCAGATCGACCGCGATCGTCGCCATCCGCGGCGCTGCCTTGGGGATCACGCCCTGCCAGCCGAACCATGGCCGGATACCGCGGAATTCCAGCGGGCGGCACAGCATTTCGACGGCGACGAGTTTGGTGGTCCAGCCGATCAGCGCGGCGACGAGCGGAATCGAGCAGTACAGCAGCCAGTGTTCGGTGAAATCGGCGATCACGCGGCCGCCCCGAGGTGAATCGATGAAGATATGCCGAGGCCCACGCGCGAACTGTAACAGGTTCTAGCCGAGTGTTTACTGTGAGCCGTTCCCCGGGCCCGCGGCCAGGAACATGTAGCTCTTCTCCTCGACCCGGCGCGCGATCCGCCAGTTCCCGCCGACGCGGGTGAAGGTGTCCAGGTACCACAGACCACACAGCATGAGGTTCTGGTTTCCCGGCTCGCCGACCAGCATCGGATTGTTGCACATCGTGCGCCCGGTGGCATTGTCGCCGTCAACGGTGATCGAGGAATTGCTGATCAGATGCTGGAAGGCGGGAAAGTTCGGCATGACCGTCGCGAGGAACGTCTTGATCTCGGTGAGACCGCCGCACGCACCGCCCATCGCCGAGTAGTCGATGTGCGCATCGGCGGTGAATACCTCGTCCAGCAGATCCCACTGCTGGGTGTCCACGGCATGGGAGTACCGGACCATCAGATCCTCGATTTCGAGCCGGTCCGAAATCTCCTGCAGCGACAACATGAATACCTCTCGGGTGGTGCGGTTCTATTCGGTGGCCGCGTCGAGCGCGCGGACCAGGGTGGCGTGGTGCCGTGCGCACCCGGAACGACGTCATGTGGAATGCGGCGCCTCGAAGGGCTCGGGCAGTCCCAGGGCGATCCGCCGGACGTCGTCGGCATCGGCCATGGCCCCGATTGTGGTGCCCCGTCGGCCCGTTCGTGATGGGATCGGCGATCTGGACCGGTCAGCCCAGATCGGCGAGTGCGGACTCGATGGCGCGGTGGAAGGTGGGGTAGGCGTAGATCATCTCGCGCAGTGTGGTGACCGGGACGCGGGCGTGCACGGCCACGACCAGTGCGCTGAGGACCTCGCCCCCGACCGGGCCGACCGAGGTGGCGCCGACCAGGATGCCGCGATCGGCGTCGGCGACCAGTTTGATGAATCCCGCGTTGCCGGGGCCGTGGATCCAGCCGCGGGTCGACGACGGAATCTCCGCGCGGCCGGTCCACACGCTCAGTCCCGCCGCGCGTGCCTGCGCCTCGGTCATGCCGACCGAGCCCACCTCGGGTTCGGTGAAGGTGACGTTCGGAACCGCGTGGTACTGCGCGGCTTCGGCCGGAGCGCCCAGGATATCGGCGGCGGCCAGGCGACCCTGATACATCGACATGTGCGTGAACGCGCCGTGCCCGGTGACATCGCCGATCGCCCACACCCCCTCGGCGGCGCGCATCTGCTCGTCGACGGTGATACCGCGCGCCTGTTCGTCCAGGCCGATCGCGCCGACTCCCAGTGCCGCCAGATCCGTGCTGCGTCCGGCCGCGACGAGCAGGCGCCGGGCGCGGATCGGGTCGCCGGTGCTCAGCCGCACCGTGAAATATTCGCCGTCGTGGTCGACTCGGGCCACATCGACTCCGGTGCGAACGGCGATCCCCTCCTCGGCGAAGGCCGTGGCCACGGTGTCGGCCGCCTCGGGTTCGGCGCGCGGCAGCAGGCGGCTGCGCACGACCATGCTCACCTCGCTGCCGAACCGCGAGAAGATCTGTGCGAACTCGGCGCCCACCGGACCGCCGCCCAGCACGATCAGCGATTCGGGCACTTCGGTGGTGGTGACCGCATCGCGATTGGTCCAGTACGGGGTGTCGGCCAGGCCCTCGATCGGCGGAACCGCCGGTGCGGTACCGGGGTTGAGCACGATCGCCCGTTGTACCTGGAATTCGCGCGGGCCTTCGGGGGTGTCGACCCGGACCTGCCCGGGCGCGGTGATGCGGCCCCAGCCCCGCACGAAGCTGCCGCCCGCGTCCTCGAATCGTTCCACGGCCACCCGGTCGTCCCAGTTGTCGGTGGCCTCCTCGCGGATCCGCTGAGCGACCGGTGTCCAATCCGGTTGCACCTGTGCGGTTCCCGCGAGTTTCCCGACGCGACGGGCTTCGGCGAGGGTGCCCGCGGCCCGGACCATCATCTTGGTGGGGACACAGGCGTAATAGGGGCATTCGCCGCCGAGCAGCCGGCCCTCGACGCCGACCACCGCCAGCCCGGCGCGTGCGAGTTCGGTGCCGACGAACTCACCGCCCGGGCCCATGCCGATGACGACGGCATCCACGGATTCGGTCGCCAGGGTTTCGGCGGGCATGCGATCACGCTCCTTCGACGCTGTGATTCTCACCGCCGGCGGCGGTCTCGCTGACCATGGTGACAGCTGTACCGGGACCGATGCGTGATCGACAGGTGGGCATTCGAGCATTCCGCCGCGCGGCGTGCCGAGCGGATGGATGATTCTCGTATAGAAGAATTCGACTCTCGGAATGAGGTAGTCAGTGATAAAGTAAGTACTCGCTCAGTACTGGAGGTCGCTGATGGTGGAGCGAATACTGTTGACCAACGGCCGGGTGCTCACCTGCGGCGGTGATCCGGCCGAACGTCCCCTGGCGGGAGACGTCCTGATCGAGGGAAATCGGATCGCCGAGGTCTCGATCGGCGCGGATATCCAGGTCGATCCGGGGGCTGTGCGGGTGGTGGATCTGCGAGGTGCGACGGTGCTGCCGGGGCTCGGCGACGCGCACACCCACATCAGCTGGCCGTTGGATTTCGTCTTCGATCACGCGGCGGTGGCCGCGACGCCGCCGGGGCGGCACATGCTCGATGTCGCCGCCGTGGCGAAAACCTATCTGCAGAGCGGATATACGCTGCTGATCGGTGCCGGCGCCACCCAGCCCGACGACGATCTGCTCATTCACGACGCGGTGGAACGCGGGCTGGTCCCGGGGCCGCGCATCATTCCCTGCGGGGCGATGATCGCCGAGCGCGGCGGTCTGGGCGGCGAAGAGGGCGGCCTGATGGAGGTCGTCGACGGCGTCCGCGACATCCGGGAGGTCGTCGCGCGGCAATGCGACAGCGGTGTGCGCTCGCTCAAACTGTTCATCTCCGGCGACGGCGTGGTGCCGGAATTCCCGTCCGAGGACATCTACATGAACGACGAGATGCTCTCGGCGGCAGTGGAAGTCGCCGACAGCTATGGGGCCTTCATCGTCGTGCACGCGCGGGGGGCGGCGAGTGTGGCGATGGCCGCGCGCACCGGCGTCCGGATCATCCATCACGCCTGCTTCCTCGACGATCGGGCGCTGTCCGCACTCGAAGCGCGCGGGGACGACGTCTGGGTCTGCCCCGGACTGCACTATCTCTACGCCGTGGTGTCCGGCGGAGCCGAGCAGTGGGGGATGACCGCCGAGCGCGTCGACGCCTCCGGCTATCGCGACGAATTGCGAGCCCAGGTGGACGGATTGCACAAATTGAAGGCGGCGGGGATCAAGATCCTGTCCGGCGGCGACTTCGGCCATCAGTGGACCCGGCACGGCACCTATGCCGCGGAACTGCAGCGTTATGTCGAGCTGATCGACATGTCGCCGATCGAGGCCATCCACACCGCCACCCGGAACATCGGCCCGGCGGCGGGATTCGAGGTCGGTGAGATCCGCGCGGGACTGCTCGCGGACCTGATCGTCGTCGACGGTGATCCGACCGCCGACATCACTGTGCTGCAGGACCATTCGAAGATGCGCGCCGTGATGAAGGACGGTGCCTTCGCCTACGTCGATCCCGAGGTCTATCCGTGACGGTTGCGACGCCGGTGCTGTCGGGGGTGCAGACGCTGGTGCGTCTGCTCGTGCTGCGCCACGAACTGGATCAACGTGACGGATTTCGCACCGCGACAATGGTTTCCGGATATCCGGGATCGCCGCTGGGTGGATTCGATCTGGAACTGGAACAGCACGAGCCGGGGCGGCACGGGATCGTGCACCGGCCCGGACTCAACGAGGAACTCGCCGCGGCCACCGTCTGGGGCAGTCAGATGGGCGCCGCCCTGCCCTACGACGAGGTCGACGGGGTGGTGGGCGCCTGGTACGGCAAGGGGCCGGGCCTGGACCGCTCCGGGGACGTCCTCAAACACGCCAATGCGATGGGTGCTGGTCCGGGGGGCGGCGCGGTGGTGTTCTGCGGCGACGATCCGGCGGCGAAGTCGTCCACGCTGGCCTGCGACAGCCAGTACACCTTCGCCGATGCCGGTATGCCCGTACTGATTCCGGGTGATCAGCAGGATGTGCTCGATTTCGGTGTACACGCGTTCCGGATGTCGCGGTACGCCGGCGCCTGGGTGGGACTCAAGATCGTCACCGTGGTGGCCGACGGCATCGGCACCGTGGATCTCGACCCCGGCCGCCACCACCCGGTCGATCCCCGGCTGAGTATCGACGGGCAGATCTGGGAGCACCACCCGCAGGCGACGATCGGCCCGCATGCGGTGCCGGGCCAGGAGGAGCTGATCAACGAGCTCCGGTTGCGGGCGGCGCGGGCCTACGCGCGGGACAACGGTCTGGACCGCACGGTCGGTCCCGACACCGCCGATCTGGGGATAGTCTGCTCCGGGGCGACCTATTTCGATGTCGTGCAGGCGCTGTCGGAGCGCGGTGTGAAGCCGGACGGACTGGCAGGTGCCGGAATACGGATACTGCGCCTGGGCATGACCTACCCGCTGGTCGAGGACACCGTGGTCGAATTCGCGGGCTCGGTGCGGCGGATGCTGGTGGTGGAGGAGAAGCGGCCGTTCCTCGAAACGCAACTGCGCGCCGCCCTGCACGAATCCGGCAGCAGGATTCCGGTGCTGGGCAAGCGCGACGGCGAGGGCAGGCCGCTGATCTCGTCGTCGGGCGTGCTGGATCCGAAGACGATCGGCGAGGTCATCGATCGGGTTGTGCCGGCCCTGCGTCCGGCCCCGGCGGTCCGGATGGAGTTGCCGCTGCTGATCACCCCCGCGCGCGCACCGGCGTATTGCAGCGGCTGCCCGCACAATCGGTCCACGGTCGCACCCGGCGACGCGCTCGTCGGCGGCGGGGTCGGCTGCCACGGGATCATGTACTTCGAGGCCCGCAACAAGGACCTGAAAACGCTGCCGCCGACACCGATGGGCGCCGAGGGCGTGCCGTGGATCGGGTTGTCGCCCTTCGTGAACGAACCGCATCTGATCCAGAATCTCGGTGACGGCACGCTGACCCACTCCGGCACGCTGGCGATCCGGGCGAGTGTGGCGGCGGGCACCGACATCACCTTCAAGATCCTCTACAACACCGCCGTCGCCATGACCGGCGGCCAGGAGGTCACCGGACAGCAGGACGTCCCCGCGCTCACCCGGTCGCTGCAGGCCGAGGGGGTGCGCGAGATCGTGGTCTGCGCCGAGGAACCCGGTCGCTACGGGCGGCGGGCCCGCTGGGCGGACGGAGTCGAGGTGCTGGGCCGCGATCGGCTGGCGCAGGAGCAGCAGCGATTGCGGACGGTGCCCGGGGTGACGGTGATCATCTACGACCAGCGCTGCGCGGCCGAGGCACGGCGCCTGCGCAAACGCGGTCTGCTACCGGAGCCGCCGCGCCGGGTCGTGATCAACGAGGCGGCGTGTGAGGGGTGCGGCGACTGCGGTGCCAAGAGCAACTGCCTGTCGGTGCTGCCGCTGGACACCGAATTCGGAACCAAGCGCCACATTCACGATTCCTCGTGTAATCGCGACTACACCTGCCTGGACGGCGACTGTCCGTCGTTCGTCACGATCACACCGAAAACCGGTGGGCGCGCACGTGACAAGCCGGCCCGAAAGCGGCCGGACCTGCCCTCGGGTGTGCTTCCCGAACCGGCCCGGCCGATCGTCGGCGATCGCTACAGCATCTATTTCACCGGCATCGGCGGGACCGGAATCGTCACGGCGAACCGGATTCTCGTGCGGGCGGCGGAGGCCGCGGGCTGGACGGTCGGTGGTATGGACCAGACCGGCTTGTCGCAGAAGGCGGGCGCGGTGGTGTCGCATCTGCATCTCGCGGTGGACCGGACGGCCCTGAGTTCGGCGGCGGTCAGCGGTGACGGCGCGGATCTTTATCTGTCCGGCGACATCCTGCAGGCCGCCTCCGCCGACCATCTGGCGAAAGTGCGTGCGGGACACGCGCTGGCGGTGGTCGACCGGACCGTCACACCGACCGCGGCGATGCTGCAGAACCAGGCCCAGGCGCCGGCGGTGACAGAGCTGGAAGCCGTCATCACCGAGCGGATCGGGCCGGACCGCACCACGGTGGTGGATGCGCGGGTGATCGCCGAACGGGTCTTCGGTGATCACCTCCCGGCCAATGTGGTGCTGCTGGGCGCGGCGTTTCAGCGTGGCGGACTGCCGGTGTCGGCAGCCGACATCGACAGCGCGCTGTCCGGCCGGTCCGCAGCGGCGAATCGGCTGGCATTCGACTGGGGACGCTGGCTCGTCCACGATCCGGAGGCCGTCACGACCGCCGTGGGCGGAACGCGGGTCGCCCCGACCGCCCGCGGCTACGAGCCGACGGCCGCTGCTCTGGCCACGTCGGAAGCTCTTGTCGCCGAGCGCAATCCAGCGGAAGAGCTGCGAGAGCGACTGTTGCGGCGAACCGCCCAGGTCGTCGACTATCAGAGCGCCGGGCGGGCTCGTCGCTACCTCGATCTCGTCGAGTACGCCGCCGCCCGGGACGACGCCGACCACGACTGGGCGCTGACCCGCACGGTGATGGAGTCGTGGTTCGCGCTGCTCACCTACAAGGACGAATACGAGGTCGCGCGACTGCATCTGGCAGCGGACTACGACGCGGTCGCCGCCGAACTGGGCATCGACGGCGCGTATTCGGTGACCTACCAACTGCATCCGCCGATACTGCGCCGGCTCGGGATGAACCGGAAGCTGCCCGCGGGTAAGCCGTACGCCCTGGGCTTCCGGGTGCTGCGCCGGATGAAGCGCCTGCGCGGCACCCCGTTCGATCCGTTCGGGTGGGATCGTGATCGGCGCACCGAGCGCGCGGTCATAGTCGAATACGCGCAGCTGATCACCGAGGTCGTCGATCCGGCCGCGCGAGTGCCCTATGACCGGAAAGTCCGGCTTGCGGCCTCGGTATCGGAGATCCGCGGGTACGCTGGGATCAAGGAGAACAGTGTCGCCCGCTGGCGCTCCGGGATCGCGGCCTGGCGGCGGGAGCATCAAGAAGAGACTGTCGCGGAACCGGTTTCGGATATATCGGGAGCCTCCTCGTGATCAAACGGCTACGGTTCGCCACCCGCAACGCCGATCTGCCCCTCGATGACTTCACCAGGCGGTGGCCGCTGCTGTGCGCCGCCTCGGCCGAGGCGCCGGGTGGACTGCGGCCACTGCGCGTCGCGGTGTGCACGATCCTGCCGGATCTGACCGGCCCCGGCCCCCGGCACGACGGTGTGGTGGCCGAGTGGTTCCGCGACGTCGGGCATCTGCGCCGCCACGATCGCTGGTGCGCCACCCTGGTGAAGGCCGCCGAGGTCACCGGTGACATCGTGGAAGTGATTGCCCGCGAACATATTCTTCGTGGTGAGGACTGGCTGGAACATCGCTGGGACGATGGCGGGGATCGGCTCAAACACATGGCGGTGGCGGTGCGCGCGGCCGAGCTGAGCCCCGCGGAATTCGCGACCCGCTGGAAGTCGCATGCGGGCTCGGTGGGCGGGCCCGGCGCCACCTCGGTCCGGATACCCGATGCCGCACGCGGACTCGCCTACGTGCAGAACCATCCCGTCGAGTCGAATCCCGCCGCCTACGACGCGGTGAACGAGGTCTACTTCGACGATGTCACCGGGCTTCGATCCCGAATCGACTGGTTTCGCAGCAACTTCCGAATCGAGCCCGGTGATCTGTTCGAGCGATCGTGGTTCCTCGCGGCTCGCGAGGTGGTACTCACCGCGTGAGTGATCCTCACCGGCACATGAGTACCAGCCGCCGGGCGATGTGCACGGGGGTCCCCGCGATCACCATGGGCAGCGCGGCCGCACTCGGAATCGCGGGTTGAATCCGCCCGTCGACGATCGGATGTGCCTGGGCCCCATAGTGATCGAGGGTGAAGGCCAGTTCGGTGGTCGGTTCGGTGACGGTGTCCGAGGGGTCGGGCTCCGGAAAACACCACTTCCAGTGACCTTCGGTGGTGGCGAAACAGATTTCGATGTAGTCCGCGCGCGCCGGGCAGACGCCGACCGATTCGACCGTGGCACGGACGAACAGCTCGTCGTCGAATTCCGTACCGCATACGCTGGATCCGGTTCGCATCGGACATCACTTCCTTCACAGCTCGAACGGTGTGGCGCCGTTCATCTTTCGCTGCCCGGCCGCAGGGCGGCGGGCAGTCCGATACTTCTGGCCTCGAGGAAACTGTGCAGACCGTCGACGCCCAGTTCACGCCCCAGACCGGATTCCTTGAAGCCCCCGAAGGGAACCCGCGGGAACGGCGGATAGGTGCCGTTGATCGCGATACTGCCGGTGCGCAGCCGGCGCGCGATGGCCAGGCCACGCTCCGGCGCCGCGGACCACACGCCGCCGGACAGGCCGAAGGGAGAATCGTTGGCGATGCGTACGGCCTCGTCGTCGTCGCTGTAGGGGATCAGGCACAGGACGGGGCCGAAGATCTCCTCGCGTGCCACCCGCATCGAGTTGTCGACCTCGGCCAGGATCGTGGGCTGGACGTACCAGCCCTTGGTGAGCTCGCCGGGCCGCCCGCCTCCGGTCACCACTCGCGCACCCGCCTCGCGGGCCGATGCGATGTAGTGCTCGACGCGGGTGCGCTGCCGCTCGGCCACCAGCGGGCCGACCAGGGTCGCGGGATCGTGTGGGTCGCCGATGCGGACCGCGGCCGCCGCGGCCGCCGCCGCGTCGACGGCCTCGGCATAACGTTCGCGGGGGAGCAGGACCCGGGTGTGCGCGCCACAGACCTGCCCGGACATGTGCATGGCGCCCTTGACGATCGCGGGCAGCACGGTCGCGATATCGGCGTCGTCGGCCACGACGGCCGCCGATTTCCCACCGAGTTCCAGCGAGACCCGCTTCACCTGATCGGCGCAGACGCTCATGATGCGCTTACCGGCCGCCGTCGAACCCGTGAAGGCCACCTTGTCGACGCCGGGATGGGTGACCAGATACTCGCCGACCTCGCGATCGCCGGGCACGACGGCGATGACTCCGGGTGGCAGTCCGGCCTCGTCGAGTGCCTCGGCCAATACGAAATTGCTCAACGGCGATTCCGGGGGTGGTTTGAGCACCACCGCGCAGCCGGCGGCCAGCGCCGGTGCGGTCTTCCACGCGGCCAGGGTGACCGGGGCATTCCACGGGACGACGGCGGCCACGACGCCCACCGGTTCCCGGGTGACCAGACCGCACCGGTCACCGGCGGTCACGGTCTGTTCGAAGGCGAAGTCACGGATCAGTTCGGCGTAGTAGTCGAACAGCGCCGCGACCATCCCCGTCTGCGCCTGCCTGGATTGGCTCACCGGACAACCGATCTCGTCGACGGTGATCGCCGCGATATCGGTTTCGCGTGTGCGCAGGATCTCCGCGGCGCGGGTCAGCGCATCGGCGCGTTCGGCCGGTGACATCCGTGGCCACGGACCCTCCTCGAAGGCGATCCGGGCCGCCGCGACAGCGCGATCGATATCGGCGGTGGTGGCGACCGGAACCTCGCCCACGACCTCCTCGGTCGACGGCGAGATCACGGCGAACCGCTCATCGCCGGCCGGGCGTACCCACGCGCCGCCGACGAAGAACTCCCGCCGGAACATCAATCGATCACTCACGACTTCTCCTGTGCTCATGCGGGGACACCCGTACCCGGTCGGCAGCGTGTGTGGGCTGGGCATTGTCACGCACGCCGCCTCCTGTGCTCATGCGGGACACCCGCACCCGGTCGGCAGCGTGTGTGGGCTGCGCATTGTCACGCACGCCGCCTCCTGTGCTCATGCGGGACACCCGCACCCGGTCGGCAGCGTGTGTGGGCTGCGCATTGTCACGCACGCCGCCTCCTG
>NZ_JBFAUW010000007.1:315818-353075 GCF_040679495.1 Nocardia sp. NPDC052254
CTGTGTCGTCCAACCGGCCGGCGGTGTGCGCGACCGGCATCGGTCAGGCACACCGCCGTCGCCGGGTGGTCTCCGGTCCCGGTCAGTTTCGCTGTGGCGGGTCCAGGTTGTAGAGCCTGGTCGCGGTGTGCTGCAACACCTTCGCCACCGTCTCGTCCGGAATTCCGGTCAGTGAGCGCTCGATGATGTCGCGCGGGCTCGGTGACTCCGATGCCGGCCCGGGCGACAGGCTGGTGGCGTGCGGGAAGTCGGTCTCGAACATCAGATTGTCGGCCAGTTGCTCGATCACCGGCCGCAATGACCGGTTCTCGAACCAGTACATGCCATAGACCTGCCGGTTCATGTATTCGCTCGGCAACAGGCGGTCCGGATATTCGTGGTGCGCACCCACATTGAGCCACTGCCAGTCCATACTCTCGCCCAGGAAGGGCAACCAGCCGGCTCCGTTCTCCACCGAGACGAAGTTCAGATTCGGATACCGGTGACACACGCCGCTGACCACCACCTCGGCGACGTTCTGCGCGTTGCCCAGCAGGACCAGTGCACTCTCCTTGGTGAAGTCGAGCTTCTGCGACTGGTCGACCGCTCCCTTGAGATCATCGGGGTTGTTGAGGAATCCGACGTGGAAGTTCATCGACAGGCCCATGTCCTGGGCCTGGCCGAGCAACGGCTCCCAGTAGTCGTCGACCAGCCTGGGCAGGCCCACCTTGTCGTAGCGGGCGGCGAAAAGCACACCCTTGTGGCCCAATTCGTGGGCCCGCTTCATCTCGATGACCGATTCGTCGATGTCCCAGAAAGGCAACATCATCATCGGAACCAGCCGCCGCGAATCCGCCGAGCACCATTCCGCCAGCCAGTCGTTGTAGGCGCGAACGCATTCGGTGGCCAGCTCGTGCGGCATCTGGTTGAGGAACACGTGACTGTGGAATCCGAGGATGTTCGGATACATCACCTGGTAGTAGATCCCGACCTCGTCCATATAGGCCAGCCGTTCCTTGGCGTCCAGCGCGGCGGGGAATGCCTCGGACAGCTTCTTCGGATGCGACGGCGGGAATTCCGGCCATTTCGCTTGCGCGAACGCGCCCACACCGTAGAGCTTCTTGTCGCCGATGTACCAGTAGTCCTCTTGCCGCCGTTCGTGGAAGCGAACGTGCGGAACGAGATCGCCCCACTTCTTCGATATCCGTGCGGTCCACAGATCAGCCGGCTCGATGATGTGGGAGTCGACATCGGCGACCGCATATCGCTCACACAGGGCGGCTCCGGCGCCAACGGGGTCAGCCATCCCGAACTCCTTCTGTACCAGGGAGATTATTCAAATATGAGAGTGTTTACTTACTTACTCTAGAGTCCGGCGGCGCGATGTACAACAGTTCGCCGAACTCAGTGGCCGGATTCCGGTGCCGGCGGCTGGGCATCGGCCGGGTCGGGGACGCCGCGCAGATGCGGCGCCATCATCAACGGGGTCACGCTCAGAACGCCGGACTCCACCGGCAGCGTGACGCCGGTGATCCACCGCGCCTCGTCGCTGGCCAGGAAGGCCGCCGCCCAGGCCACGTCCCAGCCGTCGCCGGGGGAGCCCAGCAGCCCGGCCTCCGAGCGCATGGTGTTCATGAACTCGGCGCGCGGTCCCGGCGCCGACACCGACAGCACCATCGGAGTGGTGATGTGCCCGGGGGCGATGGCATTGACCCGAATGCCTTGGCGGCCATGGGAATACGCCATATCGACCGTCATGGCGATCAGGCCGCCCTTGGCCGCGGAGTAGGCGACCGTCCCGTCACCGCGCAGCGCCGAGATCGAGGAGATGTTCACGATCGAACCGCCGCCGCCCTCGGCCAGCACCGGTACCGCGTATTTGGATGCCAGGAACGCGGTGCGCAGGTTGATGTCGAAGGAGCGGTCCCAGTCGGCCTCGGAGACGTCGACGACCGTGCCGACCGCGGCCAGGCCGATATTGTTCACCAGGATGTGCAGGCCGCCGAAGGTGTCGATCGCGGTCTTCACCATGGCCGCACAGGACCGCGCCTCGGTGAGGTCGGCGGCGAACACCGCGGCCTTACCGCCCTCGTCCTCGATCATCCGCAGGGTCTGTTCAGCGCGTTCGGCATAGCGGTCGACCAGCAGAACGCTGGCGCCCTCGCGGGCAAGAGCGACCGCCGTCGCCTTACCGGTGCCGATACCGGGGCCGGGCGTGGACCCCGCACCTGTGACGATCGCGACCTTGCCGTCCACCCGGCCGGGACGTTCCACCATGGCTTGTCTCCTCTGTTCTCTTTCACCAGCGGGTCAGAAGTGCCGCGCCGGCCTCGATGCCGCCGACATTGGTCACTGCCGCGACCTCGGCGCCGGCGACCTGCCGGGCGCCCGCTTCACCGCGCAGCTGTCGCACCGCCTCCGCGGTGTGGCCGAATCCGGCGTGCAGCCGGCCCCCGGACAACTGCCCACCCCAGGTGTTGAGCGGCAGCTCACCGTCGAGGGCGATGCGAGCGCCGCCCTCGATGAACGCCCCGGCCTCACCGGTGCCGCAGAAGCCCATTGCCTCCAGCCACCAGATCGCCTCGATGCTGAAACCGTCGTAGAGCTGTGCCACATCGACATCGGCGGGGCGTAGACCGGTGCGTGCCCACAGTGCCGCGGCGGTGGCATGGCCGACGCGGCCCATGTCCTCCCACTGATCCCAGGCCGGGCGGCCGTCCACCACACCGGCCATCGCCTCGATGCGGACCGGTGCCCGCAGATCGGCGGCGGTGTCCGCGGCGGAGACGACGATCGCCGTGGCGCCGTCGGCGGGAACATCGCAGTCGAACAGGCACAGCGGCGAAGAGATCATCCGGGCCGCGAGATAGTCCTCGACCGTCAGCGGCTTGCGGTACACCGCGTCCGGATTGAGGGCGGCATGGGTGCGCTGGGTGACCGGAATCCACGCCAATTGCGCACGGGTGAGCCCGTATTCGTACATGTACCGCGTCGCGAAGGGGGCGATCTGGCAGACCGGGGACAGCATCCCGATCGGCAGCAACCAGGCCTGTGGACCCTCGGCCATCGGTTTGGTGGAGCCGTAGGCGGGCCGGCCACCGGCACGGCGCGCGGCACTGCCTTCCTTGACCGTGCGCCAGATGACCACATGCCGGGCCTGCCCGGTGGCGACGGCTTGCGCCGGACCGTAGAACGGCAGGGCCATTCCCTCCACCAGCCCCTGCCGCCAGCTGGTCTCGATGCGCAGTGCGTCCTGGACCTCATAGAGATTGCCGTTGGCGTATCCGGGCAGGTTGGCGACGCCACCGCCGGGAAACATCGCCAGGCCGTCGATATCGTCGACGGTCAGACCGGCGTCGTCGATCGCGGCGAGAATGGCGTCGAGCGTCAATTGCAGCCCCGAGCGATCCACTTGACGGGCGATCGCGGACTGCCCCACACCGGAGACGACGGCACGATGTTCGAACGGTTCGGTGCTCACGGCGCCCCGTCCGAATCCGCGGCCAGAAAGCTCGGCACGGCGACGTCGTCGGGGCCGGGTTCGAAGCCGATCTCGACCGGCATTCCGATCATCACCTGCTCCGGATCGCAGCCTCGCAACCTTCCGGCGACTCGGATGCCGGGATGTCCGGGAAACTCCACCAGCACGATCGCGTAGGGCACCTCGAGGTTCGGAAGCCAGCGCTGGTAGTTGACCGTGTAGCTGTAAACCGTTCCTGTTCCGGTGATTTCGACGAACGTGGGTTCGCGTTTGCGGCACCGGCGGCAGATCCCGCGCGGCGGAAAGGAATCGGCACCGCAGGAATGGCAATGCTCGACCAGCAACCTACCGGCGGCGGCGCCCTCCCAGAAGGGAGCGGTCTCCTCGGTGACCATCGGCGGGATACCAGGTTTCGCGTTCATCCGGCCTCCGCTGCGAGTGGTTCCTTGCCTACAACCACTATCATGATAAGTGAGCATTTGCTATCTTACGGGTAGTCGGTGCCGATCGGGCCCGATGCACTGCTCGCCGAAGGAGTCGGATGTCTGCCGACCACATCGTCTTCGGGGCAGCCGCGATGCCGGAACCGGATCGGGACTGGCTGGCCGCTGCCGAACGTCTGCCCATCGACTCGATCTGGCAGGGCGGCCACATTGTGCCGCCGAGTCCCACCGGGGAGGCGATCACGCGCCTGTCGCTGATGGTCGCATGGACCGAACGCGTCCGGGTCGGAACCGCGACCCTGCTGCTGCCGCTGTATCACCCGGTGATAGTCGCCAAACAGCTCGCCGACCTGGATGCCCGCTCGGGTGGGCGGGTGAGCGTGGGCCTCGGCGTGGGCGGGGAGTTCCGCCACGAATTCGAGGCCGTCGGGGTGCCGCTGTCCGAACGTGGGCCCCGCACCGACGAGGCCATGGATGTGCTGCGCGCACTCTGGCGCGACGAGCCGGTCGACCACGAGGGCACGCACTTCCGGTTCCGGGATCTGCACCTGCGCCCGGTCCGGACATCCGACGACGCCGCGTCCATGCGCCCGGGCGGCCCGCCGTTGATCGTGTCGGGCCGGAAGGGGCCGGCGGTGCGCCGCGCCGCGCGCCGGGGTGACGGCTGGATGCCGTATCTGATGTCGCCCCATGCCTACGCCCGCTCGGTGACGGCCATTCGCGCCGAGGCCGACGCGATCGGCCGCGATCTGACCGGATTCGAATGGACCATGTATCTGTACTGCTCGGTCCGCCGCGACGGTGACCGCGCCCGCGAGGAGGTGGCGGACTTCCTCGGTGGCGCCTACGGGGACAAGCCCGGCGCGATGCTGAACCGGATAGCGCCCGCCGGCACACCCGACGAGGTCGCGGTGCGGCTGCAGGAATACGTCGATGCCGGGGTGCGGCATTTCATCATCGCCCCGGCGACCCGGACCGACACCCTCGAGGTGGTGCGGCTCGCGGCCGAAGAGGTGCTGCCACGCCTGGAAGTGCCCGCCGAGATTGCTCGATGAGCATGTGAATACCGCTGTGCCGGTGCGCTTTCGGCTGAGCGAACCGGTGGTTCGAAAGGGATGTGATCATGCGTAGCGAACGGCCCTGCGCAGGGCTGACGGTAGTCGAGGTCGCGGTCGGGGTCAGTGATCTCGGACTCGGGCCGGCCGGTGGATTACCCGGCATGCTGCTGGCGGGGCTCGGGGCGGAGGTGGTGCGGATAGTCGGCGACGAGGTGCCGATCGACGCCGAGGTGCCGTGGGGGCGGGTGTGGCATCGCGACAAGCGCATCGTCACCACCGGCGATGTGGCCGAGATCGCCGAGGTGCTGAACACCGCGGATGTCGCGCTGGTCTACGGTCCGGAAGATTTGGTGGAAGCCCGGGGTCTCGGTTTCCGTGACTGCGCCGCGACCAATCCCGCACTCGTCTACGGCCGCTGCCGCCCGAGCCGCACCGAAGCCGGAATCGCCGAGGACTTCGGACTCCTGGTGGAAGCGCGTGCCGGATTCTGCTCACAGTTGGAAGGGCATCGCCGCGGGCCGATCTTCACCGATGTGCGCGCCGCCGGAATGGGCGCCGCCTTCCTGCTGCTGACCTCGATCTTCGCGCTGCTGCGCCGTCGCGTCGGCACCGGGGCGGGCGGTTGGAGTGAAACCTCGCTCTACGACGGCATGCTCGCCACCCTCGGCTGCATGATCGGCCGTTCCGAGCGGGCCGCGCCCGAGGTCGAATCCTATTGGGAACACGGCTCGACCTTCCCGAACTTCATGTACCGCTGTGGCGACGGTGAACTGCTGCAGGTGTGGTTCGGCGGTAAGGGAATGTATCGCGCGGTGATCGAGGTGCTCGGCGACGAGCCCAGTCCGGACGGGTATTACACCGATCAGACCAGCGGCAAACTGCAGGACCGGGCGAAACGCTGGACATCGTTCTTCGCGACCCAGCCGCGTGATGTGTGGGTCGAGCGATTGCGTGCGGCGGGTGTCGCCTGTGAACCCGTGCTGGGCCCGGGCGAGGTGCTGCGCGACGGGCACACCGTCGAAACCGGTCTGGCGGTGGTGCGTTCCGAGCAGGGCCACGAGGATCTGATGATGGGCTCGCCGTTCGAGATCCGGCCCCTGCGACCGGTGCCCGACGCGCCCGAACCTCCTCGAACGCGTGGTGCCGCAGGACTTTTCGCGGGCCTGCGGGTGGTGGACTTCTCCGCCTTCGTGGCCGGGCCGCTGGCCGCCGAGGTCCTGGCGGACCTGGGCGCCGAAGTGATCAAGATCGAGCCGCCCGGCGGTGAGGCGATGCGTGCCGCCGCCTATGCGGTCGCGGCCTGCCAGCGCGGAAAGCGCAGTCTGGCAATGGATATCAACGCACCCGAGGCGCGCCCGGTGGTCGAGAAACTGCTCGCCTCGGCGGATGTGGTGCTGCACAACTTCCGGGTCGGCGTCGCCGAAAGGCTGGGCATCGACGCGGACACCGTCGCCCGGCTGAACCCGAACGCCGTCCACTGCCATGCGAGCGCGTTCGGCGCCTCGGGCCCGCGCGCCGCCTATCCGGGCAACGACGCACTCATGCAGGCGCTCACCGGTTTCGAACGCGCGGTCGGTGGTGCCGGCAACGCACCGCTGGCGGCGACCTGGATCCCGATCGATATGGCCGGCGGCTGGGTGGCCGCCGCCGGAATCGCGCTCGGGCTGTACTGCCGGGCCGTGCGGGGACATGGGCAGCAAGTGGTGACGAGCCTGCTGGGTGCCGGAATGCTCATGCACAGCGGTGTTTTCGTGCGCGACGGCGAACTCGTCGGCGGCCCATCGCTGGACCACGACCAGACGGGCTACGGCCCCGGCTATCGCCTGTATCGCGGCAGCGACGATCGGTGGTTCGCACTCGTCGTCGCCGATCCCGAGTCCTGGCGTCGACTGGGCGAGCTCACCGAAGTCGATCTGGGACACTATGTTCCGCTTCGCGGCGGGCCGAGTGACGCCGCGGCCAGGGCGGTCGAACCAGTGCTCGAGGCGGCCTTCGCGCAAGCGCCCGCGGCCGGATGGGTGGCCCGCCTGCGCGCGGCGAAGCTGTTCGCCGAATCCGTGGAAGCCATGGACCGCAACGGTTTCCGCCACGCGATCCTCGACGACCCGGTGAACCGCCAGCTCGGCCGCGTCGTCGGCTTCCCCACCGCGGACTGGGGCTACTTCGAACAGATCGGCCCGCTCCTGCGCTCCGGCCCCGACGTCACCGGCGGCCCACGGCTGATGATCCCGGGTGTCGGTGAGCACACGACGGAAGTGCTGCTCGAGCTGGGATTCGACGAGAGTCGCGTGGACGAACTGATCGCCACGAAGGTGGTGCGTCAGCTGGAGTGAGTCGGCCCCTCCAGCTGGTGGACGAGACACCACCCTCCAGTCGTTGCGTCGCACATCCCGGCAGCGTCGACGCCGGTGCGCAGTCGACATCGGCGAACGGCTGATGTCGACCACATGACCGCGACCGGTTGTGGCAGGACAGGGCGACTCGAACGACACGTGACCTGCGGGGGCAACCGATAGTTGTGTGACGCCCCGCATCGGTTGTTTGCCACCTCGAGCTCCGGCTGTTTGCATTCCCGCGACGGGCACGGTGCGCGAGGTGGACGGAGCGATATGGAAATCGGACTGGGGCGGTTGATGGATGCGAAACTCGACGCCCATATCGAGGAGAGCAGGCGATTCAACGAGGCATCGAAAGCTGGTGTCGGACCGGCGAGTTTCGAAGAGCTGCACAAGGTTCGTTCCGGCCGGGCCGCCCCTTCGGCCGGGCGGGCCGAATCGCGCATCGCTGAACGCGACGGACATCGAGTACCGGTGCGGATCACCGTTGCGCGCGATACCGAAGTCCGCGGTGCCTGTCTCGACATCCATGCCGGTGGCTTCTATCTCGGCTCGGCCGCGGACAACGATGCTCGCAATGCCGCGCTGGCGGATGCCCTCGGGTTGGCGGTGGTGAGCGTCGATTACCGGCTGGCGCCGGAAAGTCCGTGGCCCGCGGCGCCCGACGACTGTGAAACCGTGGCGCTCTGGTTGATCGAGCGAGCCGAGTCGTTGTTCGGAACGACGCGACTCGCGATCGGCGGCGCATCGTGCGGAGCCAATCTGGCCATGACAACGCTGCTGCGCCTGCGGGATCGGGGCCTGGCAGATCGGTTCTCCGGGGCCGTCCTGCAGTTCGGCGCCTACGATCTCAGTGGCCGGTCTCCCGGCGGCGCATTGTATGCCGACGAGTACTTCATCGAGGCATACGCCGGTCATGTCGGCGATCGAACCGACCCGGATATCTCCCCGCTCTACGGAGATCTCCGTGACCTACCGCCGACTCTGTTGATCATCGGGGAATCGGATCCGGTGCTGGAGGACAGTCTCGCTCTCGCGGTCCGGCTCTCCGCCGCGCGAAACGATGTGGACATCCGGGTGTACCCCGAGTCCCGGCACGCATTCACCTTCCGCTCCACCGGTATGGCCGCCGCCGCTCGTGGGGATATCGAGGCGTGGCTTTCGCACCGTCTGAGCCGGCGGTGAACGCCCGCGGCCGGAATGGTGTGCCAATATGATCGAGCGGTGACGGACGAGAGCAAGCCGAAGGGGAAGGTCAGCAGGCGCTCGGTTGTTCTGGGTTCTGCGGTGGCCGCGGCAGGTGTCGGAGTCGGGGTGGGCGCGGCGAAAAGTATTGGCGGGGAGGAAAAGCCGTCGGCTGCCGAAGAGTCGTTCACGGTGGTCGACAAGCGCGGGAAGCAGCGATTGCTGATGTCGGCGCGTAAACCGCCGATCATATTGGGCGGCAAGACCTATCCCGCCGAGACCAGGCAGGGTTCGCCGGAGGTGACGTATCTGCTGTTCAATGACGAGAACGGCGATGAGAAGGGCGGCATCATCGCCGGGAGCAGCGACGCCATGATCTCGTTCGATTATCCCAATGGCGATGCGATTCACCTGGGCGCCAATTGGGAAGGCGAATCCGGCGGTGCAGCGTTGAGCATGACGCACCTCGGGGATGCGAAAGCGCCGCTGGAAGAGGCGGTCCATCCGCCCGGCGTACATCTGTTCGTCGACACCGAGCACGGAACCGGGCTGTTCCTGTGTGATCCGCAGGGGCGCCCGCGAATTCAACTGCTGGTCGCCCCGGACGGAACACCGTCGATCACCATGCTCGACGAGTCCGGCGCGGTGGTGAAACAGCTGTGAATCACGACAGCGCCGGTGTTCTCACACCGTGACGATCTCGATCCTCGCCCCGCACGACAATGTGAGGTCTTCGGGGTCGGAGGTGAGGATGGTGACCGGGCGCTGGGCGGCGATGACACGGCCGGATGCAGCCATGGCACGTGCCGCAGTTGCCCGAATCGGTTCCTCAGCTCAATCCGAGCAATGCCGCGGTGTTGCCCCGCAGCACCTGATGGCGCACCGTCGGATCGCAGGTTTCCAGCCGGGGCAGATAGTCCCGCGGTTCGCGCAACCCCTCCGGGTGCGGGTAGTCGGAGCCGAACAGGACGTGCTCGGGGCCGATGGCGTCGATCAGGTCGTGGACGTCGTCTTCGGGGAACGGGCACACCCACAGGTGCTCGGCGAGTGCTTCGCTCGGGCGGGGTGGGAGGGTGCCGCCCAGCATCGGCCCGCGGCGGCCCAGCGCGGCGGCCTTGTCGATCGTCTTGAGCAGTGGCCGTAGCCAATTCGAGCCGTTCTCGATGGAGACGATCTTGACTCCCGGATGGCGGCCGAACAGGTTGTGCAGGGTCAGGGCGATGAGGGTGTCGACGACCGGGCGCTCGGTGTTGCACAGTGCCCATTGCAACGGGGACTGCTGATGGGAGGGATTGTCGGGGTTCTCCGACCAGTGTGTTCCGTAGAAATGCTGGTAACCACTGTTGGATACGTGGAACACCACGGGAATTCCGGCATCGGAGACGGTGGCCCAGAACGGATCGAAGATCGGGTCGGCGGGGGAGTGGCCCGCGATCGGCCCGGGGCACAGGTGGACCATGCGCGCGCCGGCGTCGATCACCCGATGCAACTCCCGTACCGCCTCGTCGATATCGAGCAGTGACAGCATCGGCACGCCGAACAGGCGGCCGTCCGCGCCGTAACCCCAGTCGTCCTCCAGCCAGCGGTTGAATGCGCGCAGGCTCGCGTAGGTGAGATCGATGTCGTCGCGCAGGTCGTACTCCACGGCCACGCCCATCGTCGGCAGCATCAGCGTGGCGTCCACGCCCTGCTCGTCCAGTACCGCGAGCCGGGCCTTGCGATCGGCGAATTCCGGGTGGTCCTTCGAGGTGACGACCTCGCGATGGGTGAAGCCCTCGGCGACTCCGCCCACGAAAAGGCCCTGCAGCGCGCCGGGCGCCGAGGCGTAGTCGCCGGGCATCACGCTCATGAAGGTGCGCTGCTGCCGCAGGAAGATTCGGCCCAGTCCGTCGTCGCCACGCCGCACCCGGATGGTGCGGTCGGCGAATCGCGACTCGATATGGCGTGAGAAGCAGTCGTCGGATTCGTAGTAGTGCCCGTCGGCATCGATCAACCCGTATTCCATCGCTGCGCTACCTCCGGAAGTGCCCGTCGACAGGGGAAGTGGGCCCGCAGTAAGTGAGCACACAGTTACTAACTTGGCATCGAGGGTAGAAGATGTCAAGGTCGCGCCCGGTTCACCGGCGAGACGGTGGCGAATTGCCGCCGAGACGGCCGCCGCCCTCTTAATATGAGTGAGCACTCGCTTGATTCAGCGACGACGCGGTGGTCCGCGCCGTGTGTCCGAACGATTCGTCAGAGGTATGCAGTGAAAGTCGTAGTCGCCTACGAGGTCGGCCAGTCCCTCGAAATCGAAGATCTGCCCCTTCCGGAACCCGGGCCGCACGATGTGGTGGTCCGGCTGTCGGCCAGCGGTATCTGCCATACCGATATGAATGTGATCAATGGTCTGTCGCCACTGCCGCTGCCGATCGTCCCGGGGCACGAGGGCTGTGGAGTGGTGGAGGAGGTCGGCTCCGAGGTGCGGCGGGTGAAGGTGGGCGATCGGGTGCTCGCCTCGGTCACTCCGGCGTGCGGGCAGTGCTGGTCGTGTGTGAACGGGATGTCGAACCACTGTGAACTCAATGCGGAAGTCAAGGCCCAGAAGCGATTCCAGCTCGCCGACGGCCGGCTCGCCGCGGCGGTGTGTGGCTGCGGGACGTTCGCCGAGGCGATGGTCGTACACGAGGCGTCGGTGGTGGCGGTTCACACCGATCTGGCCGATGAGCAGCTCGCCCTGCTCGGCTGCGGGGTCACCACCGGACTCGGTGCCGCGCTCAATACCGCAGGGGTGACGCCGGGATCGTCGGTCGCGGTGATCGGCTGTGGCGGGGTGGGGCAGTCGGTGATCCAGGGGGCTCACATCGCCGGCGCCGCCACCGTCATCGCCGTCGATCCCATGGCCGGGCGCCGGGAGGCGAGCCTCGGTGTGGGAGCCACGCACACCGTCGATCCGGGCGACGGCGATCCGGTGGCGCAGGTGCGCGCGCTCACCGGCGGGCGGGGTGCCGATTACACCTTCGAGGTGGTCGGCCGGCCCGAACTGGTCACCCAAGCCGTCGATATGGCCCGGGTGGAGGGTGTGGTCACGCTGGTGGGCATGCCCGCAACCACCGATGTGCTCACACTGCCGGCGATCTCGACGGTGTTCTCCGGCAAGCGGATCGCGGGTTCGGTGGTCGGCGGCGCGCAGATCCTGCGTGACTTCCCGCGCTTCATCCGGCTCGCCGAGTCCGGCCGGCTCGATCTGGGATCGATGATCACCCACCGCATTTCGCTCGATGAGATCAACAAGGGCATGGCGTTGCTGTCGAGTGCCGAAGGGGTGCGCACGGTCATCGTCTGAATCGGGGAGGGAGTGGGCGCGAGGCCGCAACGAATCGTCATCTGCCCTGGCGCCGGGCACGTTCTCCCGCTACCTTGTATGTAAGTATTCGCTTTGTTACCGGAGTTGGGAGATCCC
The DNA here is from genome assembly GCF_040679495.1 of Nocardia sp. NPDC052254. Classification (NCBI taxonomy): domain Bacteria; kingdom Bacillati; phylum Actinomycetota; class Actinomycetes; order Mycobacteriales; family Nocardiaceae; genus Nocardia; species Nocardia sp. NPDC052254. The sequence goes on from NZ_JBFAUW010000007.1 coordinate 327,743, forward strand.
ATGTCGTTCAGCTGGTTCATATCGGTTGATGACCATCTCATCGAGCCGGCGCGGCTGTGGCAGGAGCGGTTGCCGGAGAAATGGCGCGAGACCGGACCTCGGATCGTCCGGGAGGGCAAGTCGGAATTCTGGGTGTACGAGGATCGTCAGATCGTCACCACCGGCTTGAACGCCGTCGCCGGCAAGAAGCGTGAGGAGTTCTCGCCCGAGCCGATCACGTACGAGGAGATGCGGCTGGGTTGCTACGACCCCGCGGCGCGCGTGGCCGATATGAATCAGGGGCATGTGCTGTCGTCGATGCTGTTTCCCTCCCTGCCGCGCTACTGCGGACAGATCTTCCACGAGGCCAAGGACAAGGAGCTCGCACTGCTGTGCGTGCGCGCCTGGAACGATTTCATTCTCGAGGAATTCGCCCAGGCCTATCCGGGCCGGTTCATTCCGATGATGATCATCCCGCTGTGGGATCCGGTGGCCGCCGCGGCCGAGATCGAGCGCACCGCGGCCCTGGGCGCGAAATCCATTGCCTTCTCGGAGAATCCGACGAAACTCGGGCTGCCCTCGATTCACACCGACTTCTGGGATCCGGTATTCCAGGCCTGCAACGACACCGGATCCGTTGTCTCGATGCACGTGGGCTCCTCGTCCAATATGATCCGGACCTCCGAGGACATGCCGACGCTGGCCTTCATGGCCTACTCGGCGGCCGCCAATCAGGCCGGCACACTGCTGGATTGGTTGTTCAGCGGAAACTTCGTGAAGCATCCGAATCTGAAGATCGCGCTGTCGGAGGGCTCGATCGGCTGGATCCCCTACTTCCTCGAACGGGCCGAACAGGTCGTCGACAAGCAGCGTTTCTGGGCGTCACGCTTCGACATCAGCATGAACGCCACGCACGAGCGCGGTGAGGAGAAGGGGGCGGCCACCTTCGATCTCGACACCGATATCCGGCGGCTGTTCCGTGACCACGTATTCGGCACCTTCATCGAGGACCAGGCCGGAATCCGATTGCTGGACATCATCGGTGAGGACAATGTGATGCTGGAATGCGATTACCCGCATTCGGACTCGACCTGGCCGGACACCGTGCAGATGGCCGGCAAATGGCTGGGCCACCTGCCACAGGACGTGCAGGACAAGATCACTGTCGGCAATGCCTCGCGGGTGTACAACTTCACCCCGGCGGACCCGGCGTCGATTCCCGAGTCGTAGGCCGCTGGTCCCCGAGGGCGTCCGCAGGTGGATCCTGCGGACGCTCTTTTCGTGTTCGCGGTGTCGATGGTCGGACTCCTCGGAGGGTGCACCGACAGGCCGTCGTGGTGACCCGGTTCGAGCGCTAGTATGGCCTGATCGAAGCCGTAGGAGGCATGAGCAGTGAACCGATATTGATCGCAGTCGCTCACGTGGCACACCGAAACGGGTTGTGGCACTCGGGCTCATCGCCCGCAAGCGACTGCTGATTCGACGGTTCACAGCATCCTGGAGCAGGATCAGGACTCCGCGGCAGCAAGGTATTCCGAGTCGAACGCGCCGTGCCGTTCCAGCCGGTGAATTCGCCCGGTCACCTCCGCGGCATCGGCGCCTCGCTGTTCCGCCGCCGTTCCCAGCAGATCGCTCGAGTGTCCACACCCGCGAGCTCAGATCAGCCGACCGCATCCGATGGGAACAGGAACACACATGATCGACACCAGTACACAGCTCGGTAGATCACACGCCGCGCTCATGAAAATCCTCATGGACGCACCGGAATTGCGCGATGGGCAGCAACTCGATGCCATCCTCGCGATCCTCGCGGATCGTCGGGCGACCGCACTCACAGATCTGTCCCCCACCGAGCAGGCGTCCTTGATCGCCGGCCGCACCCGGGAACTGCTCCCCTCGGTGGATCGGCTCGGTGAGCTGCTGGCGTCGGCGCGAACCGAAGGCCGGCGCTTGACCGTCAAATTCGGCATCGATCCCACCGCCGCCGATATCCATCTGGGGCACGCCGTGCCGATGATCGTGGCCGGCCGGCTGCAGCGGATGGGGCATCGGGTGGTGTTCATCGTGGGGGACATCATCGCGAAGATCGGGGACCCCACCGGCCGGGTCGCCGACCGGCCACCGCTCACCGACGACGACATCCGGCGCAACATGGCGTCCTACCGACAGCAGGCGGCCCCGTTTTTCGACTTCGACCGTGCCGAGTTCAGGAACAACAGCGAATGGCTGGCGGAGTGCACACTTCCGCAACTCATCGGTGTGCTGGAGCAGATCCCCCTGTCGTCGGCGCTGCAACGCGAGGACTTCCGCAATCGGCTCGGCGCCGGCAGCGGGCTCACCATGGCCGAATTGTTCTACTCGGTCGTCATGGCGCTGGACTCGGTCGCGGTCGCGGCGGATATCGAACTCGGTGGCCTCGACCAGCTGCTCAACATGCAGATGTGCCGCCGGGTGATGGAGAACCACGGGCAGACGCCGCAGATCGTGGTCGCCACCGGACTCATCGAGGGCACCGACGGCACCGGCGCCAAGATGAGCAAGAGCAAGGGCAACTACATCGGACTGGCCTTCGAGGCGACCGATGTGCACGGCAAGCTCATGTCCGTCCCGGATCGCCTCCTGCCCGACTACCTGCGCGCACTGACCGAACTGCTCGATCCCGAGATCGCGGTGATCGCGAACATGATGGCGGACAGGAGAATTCATCCCATGGGGGTGAAAACGCTGCTCGCCTCGGACCTGACGGGCGCGATCCACGGTGCCGACGCGGCCACCGCCGCACGCACGGGTTTCCGGGCCCAATTTTCCCGGAAACGTTTCTCCGACGTGGTGGACGTGGCGGTGATCGACCGCTCGGAACACGCCGGTACCACCATCGCGCAACTGTTCGTCGAGGTGACCGGCCAGGTGCCGAGTGTGAATCGGGTTCGCCGCACCGCGCGGGACGGCGGCCTGCGCCTGGTGGCCGAGATGTCCAGTGGGGAGCGGGAATCCGTATCGCTGAACGAGGACATGCGCGGCTGACCGTCGCCGAGTTGGTGGCCGCGCACGCGAGTGTGCTGGGCACTGTCGGCGCTCGGGTGTTCATCCGGTCCGGACGGTCGCTGCTGGAACTGCGCTGACCCGGACGATCGGACCGACGAATTCCGTTGGGGTGGTGCGAAGAACGAGGTGAGTTCGCCGGCAACTCGCGATGCCGGGCGCATTTCCGGTTCAGTCGATCGTGATCGCCCGCTCGGGGCAGTTGTCGGCGGCCTCCTGGGCCCGCTCGGCGAGTTCGGTGGGTACTTCGGAGACGAGGGCGCGGCCGTGGCCCTCGTCGTCGAGTTCGAAGACCTCCGGGCAGATCTCCCAGCAGCGGGCGTGGCCCTCGCAGCGGTTGGTGTCGACGGTTACGTTCATGGTCGTCCTCCGGGGGTCAGTAGGTGGCCGACAGGGCCCAGGGGCCGTCGGGGAACGGGCGGCCCAGCAATTCCATGCTGTAGGTGATGCGGCCGGTGTCCGCGCGGGAATTGCACAGCACCACAGCCGCTTCGGCCATCGCATCGTCCGGTTCCACCGGGGTGTTGTCGGGAGTGTGGGGGGAGACCACGGCCACCCCGGGTGTCATGACCAGCCCGGAGGTGCCCAGGCAGTTGATCCGGACGCCGGTGCCGTACACCTCGGCGGCCAGTCCGGTGGTCAGGCGGTCCAGCGCCGATTTGCACATGCCGTACGGCACGCATCCATCCGCCGCCCACTCCGGATACGGCGGGCCCAGCGGGTGGCGTGCCTGCTTGGAGGTGATGTTGAGGATCCAGCCGTGACCGCGCTCGATCATGCCGGGAATCGCCAACTGGCACAGCCGGAACGGCGTGTGCACCATCATCTGGAACATCAGGGCGTAGCGGCTGGGGCGGATGTCGAGCGCCGGGCCGTAGAAGTTCACACCGGCATTGTTGACCAGGGTGTCGATCGGGCCCAGTGCCTCCTGTGCTCGCGCGACGATCGTCTCGACCTCCGCGGGCACGGTCAGATCGGCGCGAATGGCGGCGGCCCGGCCGCCGTGGGCCTGGATGCCGGCCACGACCTCCTCGATCGAACCGGGTAGTGCCGAGGTTCCGGGCTCGGCGGTGCGGGCCACCACGGCCACTGCCGCGCCCTCGGCCGCGAAACGTTCGGCGATCCGCTGCCCGATTCCGCGACTGGCGCCGGTCACCAGCGCCGTGCGGCCGTCCATCGATCCCACGTCGACTCCTGCGATCTGCGTACCGGAACCGGGTTCCGGACGTCTGGCGTTTGCAAGTAAGTACCTACTTTCTCACGGTACCCGGTGATATGCGAGCCTTTCAGGGGTTATGTTGAGTGAGTACATGCTTACTCGAGCTCGGTCTGCCCGCACCGGGAAGGATGGAAAACCATGCATGACATCGTGATTCGCGGTGGGGACGTGGTCGACGGAACGGGCGCTCCGCCTCGTCGCGCGGATGTGGCGATCGACGGGGACCGGATCGCGGAGATCGGTCCCGATCTCGGTTCCGCGCGCCGGCAGATCGATGCGTCGGGCCGGTTGGTCACGCCCGGATTCATCGATGTGCACACCCATCTGGATGCCCAGCTGTTCTGGGATCCGCTGGCGACGCCGTCGTGCTACCAGGGCGTCACGAGCGTGGTGATGGGCAACTGCGGCGTCACCTTCGCGCCGGTGCGTCCGGGGCAGGAAGGATATCTGGCCGCGATGATGGAATCGGTGGAGGACATCCCCGCCGATACGATCATGGCCGGTTTGGACTGGGGCTGGCAGACCTACGGTGACTATCTGAAGACCGTCGGTGATCGCGCTCTCGGTGTGAATGTGGGCGGCCTGGTCGGCCATGCCGCCCTGCGCTACTACGTGATGGGCGAACGCAGCCTGGACGAGGCGCCCGCCACCGCCGAGGACAGGGCCGCGATGGCCGCGCTGGTCGCCGAGGCGATAGACGGTGGCGCACTGGGCTTTTCCACCTCCCGCACCTACATGCACACCGTGCCCGACGGGCGCCCGGTGCCCGGCACCTTCGCCGACGTGGCGGAGTTGTCCGCGATCGCGGGTGTATTGGCCGAGCGCGGCCGCGGCACCTTCCAGGTGGTGCCGCGCATCGGCGAGCGTGATGGCGCGGATCGGGCGAACTCCCGCGCGGAGATGGACTGGATGGAGGCGGTGAGCCTGGCATCGCGACGGCCGCTGACCTTCTCGATCATGCAGAGCGACCGCCGTCCCGGCCTGTGGGCGTGGGTGATGGAGCAGACCGCCGCCGCCCGGTCGCGTGGTGCCGATCTGCGGCCGATGACCGCGGTGCGAGGCAGCGCCATCGTGTACGGCATCGCCGGTCGCACGCCCTACGACGCGCTGCCCACCTGGTCGGAGGTGATGGCCGAGCCGACCGGTGTCCGGCTGGAGATGCTCGCTCTCGGCGAGATCCGGGCCCGCATGATCGAGGAGGCCGAGCGCCCCTCGGAGGCGTCGGGTCCGCTCGCCCCCAAGGACCCGGCGAAAATGTATCTGCTGCCGCCTGGTTCGGCCGCCTACGACGTCGGGCCGGACAACAGCCTGGCCGCCGAGGCGAAGCGGCGCGGGGTCAGCGCCGCGGCCGCGTTCATCGATTACACCCTCGAGACGGCGGGGCTGGGCCTGCTGTACTACCCGGTGCTCAATCAGGACCTCGACGCCGTGGCGAGCATGATCACCAACTCCGACGTCGTACTCGGCGTCGCCGATGCGGGCGCGCACGTCGCGCTCACCATGGATGCGGGCAACTCGACCTATTTTCTGCGGCATTGGGTGCGAGACCGGGAATTGCTGAAGATCGGCCCCGCGATCCGGCGGCTGACCGTCGATGCCGCCGACCTGTTCGGCATCGCCGATCGTGGCGTCCTGGCGCCGGGCGCGTACGCCGATGTGAACGTCATCGATCTGGACAATCTCGATCTGTTCGCGCCGCGGATGGCATCGGACTTCCCGCTCGGTGCCCACCGGTTCGTCCAGCGGGCGCGCGGCTACGACTACACGCTGGTCAACGGCCGGGTGCTGGTGGATCACGACGAACTGACCGGTGCGGTCCCCGGCCGGCTGGTCGCCGCCCGTTGAGCATTGCCCGCGGATGGGCCGCTGGGTACGAAGAAGAAGGAGACACCCATGAGCCATGAGGCCGTGATCATTTCGGGCGCTCGCACGGCGATCGGGACGGCATACAAGGGTTCACTGACCGAAACCGATCCTTTCGTGCTGGGTACGGCCGTCGTCGCCGAGGCGGTCCGGCGTGCGGGGGTCGATCCCGACACCGTCGACGATGTCGTCCTCGGCGAATCCCTCTACGGCGGCGGCGCGATCGGCCGCTATGTCGCGATCGAGGCGGGGCTGGTGAATGCGCCGGGGATCGCCCACAACCGGCACTGTGCCTCCGGACTGTCGACATTGCAGAGTGCCGCGGCCTCGATCATGTCGGGAATGGACCGGATCGTGGTCGCCGGGGGAGTGCAGTCGAGTTCGACCGCGCCCAAGGTGAATCGGCGAATTCCGGGCAGCGCGGAGTGGGAAGAGGATTGGCTCGCCCCGAGTCACTGCGAGACCCCCGATGCCCCGGTCCGTGACATGTCGATCACCGTCGGATGGAATGCCGCGGCCAAGGCCGGGATCAGTCGCGCGCGCATGGACGAGTGGGCGTTGCGCTCCCATCAGCGTGCCATCGCGGCGATCGATGCCGGCAGCTTCACCGATGAGATCGTGCCGATCCAGGTCACCCGCGGCGACGGGGCCACGGTCACCTTCGCCGTCGACGAACATCCCAGGCGCACTTCGTCATTGGAGAAACTCGCGTCATTGAAGCCGCTACATCCCGACATCGACGGCTTCAGCATCACCGCCGGTAACGCAGCGGGCGTCAACGATGCGGCCGGTGCCGTGGTGGTCGCCGATCGCTCGGTGGCGCGGGCGCGGGGTATCGAACCGCTCGCCGTGGTGCGGGCGTGGGCCTCGGTGGGCCTGCCGCCCGCCGACACCGGCCTGGCGCCCGCGCCGGCGATCGAGAAGGTCCTCGACCGTGCCGGTCTCGGGGTTTCCGATGTGGCGCTGTGGGAGATCAACGAGGCTTTCGCGTCGGTCGCGGTCGCCGCGACCGACACGCTCGGGCTCGACGAGAACACGGTGAATGTCCTCGGAAGTGGTTGCAGCCTGGGGCATCCCGTCGCCATGACCGGCACCCGGATGGTGCTGAGCCTGGTGCACGAACTGCGGCGGCGCGGCGGCGGCATCGGTGTCGCGGCGATGTGCGCGGGCGGTGGGATGGGGACCGCCGTGGTGCTGGAGGTCTGAGCAGCGGTGCGGCGGCCGGAAACTGTTCGGCCGCCACACTTCTCAGGGCTCGAGGGTTGCCAGCAGGGCGTGGGTGTCCTGCTGGAACACCCGGATCTCGCGAACCATCCCGTCGGTGAAGGAGAACAGTTCGACCACGTCGACCGTGGCGTGGCGGCCGGACTCCAGGGCCGTCCAGGTCTGCGTGGTCAACTGGACGACCGCGTCGTCGGAGCCGAAGATGCGTGGGTTGTCGATGCTGCGTTCCCAGTACCGCCCGAAGGATTCGCCCATGGCGGCCACACCGGCGTGCCCGTGATAGCTGCCCCCGTGGGGGAGCGACAGTGGTTGTTCGATCCGGATCTCCGGGTGGAACAGTGCCAGTGCCCCCGCGCCGTCACCGGCGGCGAACCGCCGGGACAGCTCGGTCACGATCGCCAAGCCGCCGGCCGGTGAATCATGCTGTGTGCTCATCGGATTCGGCTCCTTCGATCACCGGGAAGAATCCCTTGACGGTGCCCTCGCTGATCAGCGTGACGGCCCGGTCACGCTCGGCCTTCTTGGCCGTGCCGTGCCGGGTCTCGAGGGCTTGCATCAGGGCCATGCCCATCACGGCCCGTGCGGAGATATCGGGGGATTCGAAGTGGAAGCCGTAGCGATCCTCGACCTCGCGCCAGGCCTCCGCCAGCCGGTCCATCGCGGCGGCGAAGTTCTCCCGGTAGAACCGCCGCGCCACCTGTGGATCGCCGAACAGTACGAGGCCCAGCAGGGGCAGCACCTCGTCGAGGGTCGAAATGAGCTGGCGGTACAGGCCTTTGAGGGTATCGAGCTGGCGTTGCGGGGTCAGCGGCTGATCGCGGTCGACGATGGCGGTCGCGGCGACCAGATCGTCGACGGCGGTCTTCAGTGGCTCCACCACCGCCTCGAAGAACAGCTGATCCTTACTCTCGAAGTGCCGGTAGATGATTCCCTCGCTGATACCGCTGTGCTCGGCGATCATCTTGACCGTGGTGCCGTTCATGTCGCCGGTCTCGCTGAAGGCGCGGCGGGCGGCGGCCAGGATCGAACTCTTGCGGGCTTCGGCGGTGAGCCGCCGGCGTACCGGCGGTGCGCTCCCCGCGGCGCCGGCCGGGCTCGTGGATCGTCCCGTCGTCGTGGTTCTGGCCACGATGCCTCCTCGTTTCCGGGGTGGATACGCCGGTGGCGATCGGCGTGGTGAGTGGGTACACACTTTATCCTAATGTGCAGACGGTGACACCGGTTGAGCGACATGGAGAGGAAACGTTTCTCCAGGTAGCTGCCGGTATGAGCATTTCCTTGCAGAGTAAGTAATCACCCTCTAAGCTCCTATGTGACCGTCCTTCGGGTCTGAAGTTTCGGGTGGAGTTTGTTATGGACAGGCAAGCGCTTGAACACGGCCTCGCGCGCCGATTGCTCGACCACATCGATGCGGGCAGTACCGATCTCGCGCCGGACATCCTCGAGTTGCCGACCGATATCTATTCCGAGGCCCGGCACGCCGAGGAATTCGATGTGTTGTTCCGCGGACATCCGCTGGTGCTGTGCCTGTCCGGGGCGCTGCCGCATCCGGGGACCTATCGCACTGTCGATCTGTGTGGTGTGCCGGTTCTGTTGACGCGCAACACCGATGGCCGTGTCCGCGCCTTCGCCAACGCCTGCCGTCATCGCGGTGTGCGTGTGGTCGACGGCGCCGGTGCGCGCAGCCGCTTCGCCTGCCCGTTCCATTCGTGGACCTACGACCTCGACGGCGCACTCGTCGCGGTGCCCGTGGAGGAAGCTTTCACGGGAATGTGTTTCGAGCGCAAGGGACTTGTCGAGCTGCCCGTCGCTGAGGGGTACGGGCTGATCGTCGGGTCGTTGCGTCCGGGGCCGGCGCTGGATGTGGAGGAATATCTCGGCCCCGGCCTGGTCGACGAACTCGCGATGCTCGACTTCGCGGACTGGGAGATGTACGGCGAGCCGCATGTCCACCGGGTCGCGGCCAACTGGAAGGTCACGCTCGACACCTTCCGCGAGAATTACCACTTCCGCTTCCTGCACCGCAAGACGCTGGCCAAGTACGCCTACGGCGGCGTACTGACCTTCGATCCGTTCGGCCGGCACCTGCGCAACTGCTCGGCACTACGTTCCATCGACGAACTGCGCGATACCCCCGACGAGCGGTGGGGGGACGTGATGGGGCACATCAGCCTGCAGTACGCGCTGTTCCCGAATACGAGCCTGACCTTCGACAGCCGCCACCTGGAACTGTGGCAGATCGTGCCGGTCGACGCGGACAGCTCCGATGTCGTGCACAGTACCTATCTGCGTCCCGATCTCAGCGACGAGGAGCGGGCCAAGACGGTCGACATGGCCCCGTGGATCTGCGAAACCGTCGTCGACGGCGAGGATTTCTGGGTAGCCGGGCGTACCGAACCGGGGATCCGGGCCGGGGTACTGGACACCATCGTCTTCGGCCGCAACGAACCCGCGCCGCAACATCTGCACCGGGGCTTCGAGGATGCGCTGGCGGCTGCGCGTGCGCCGCGCGAAGGCTGAGAATCCCGCTCCACCAAGTTGATACGAATCGATCGGAGGACCCATGGATCTGTTGCTGCGCCGAGCCTGGCTGGTCGACGGAAGCGGCGATCCCGGCCGGGCCGCCGACGTCGCGGTGACCGGTGACCGCATCACCGCCGTCGCCGGGCCCGGCGAACTCGCCCCCGAGTCCGGTACCCGGGTCGTCGATCTCGACGGGCTCACGCTCGCACCGGGTTTCATCGACATCCACACCCATTACGACGCCCAGATCCTGTGGGACGGAGACCTCACTCCGTCCTGCTGGCACGGCGTCACCACAGTGGTCATGGGCAACTGCGGTTTCGGTGTCGCGCCGACCCGGCCGCCGCATCGCGAAATCATCGTGCGCACACTGGAAAACGTCGAAGGCATGTCGATGGAGGCACTCGATGCCGGAATCGACTGGTGCTTCGAGACCTTTCCGCAGTATCTCGATGCGCTCGAGCAGCGCCGCAAACGACTGAATGTGGCCGCGTTCCTGGGACATACACCGTTGCGCCTGTTCGTGCTCGGCGGTGAGGAGCGGGCGGCGACGCCCGCGGAACTCGACACCATGCGGGCTCTGGTGCGCGAGGCGGTCGCGGCGGGCGCGGTCGGACTGTCGACCTCGCGCCAGCCCGCACATCAGGGCGCGTTCGGCCGGCCGGTGCCCAGCCGCTTCGCCGAGGTCGACGAAGTCGACGCGCTCGCAGCCGAATTGGGCGCCGCGGGCAAGGGCATCCTGCAGGTGTCCATCGGGCCCGGCATGTTCGTCAATCAGTTCTCGGATCTTTCGGTGCGCTACGGCATTCCGGTGACCTGGACGGCGCTGGTCGCGCGCGCGGACAAACCCGGTGCGGCCATGCGCACGGTCGAACGCGGCGGTGCGCTGCCGGGGGAGGTGTACCCCCAGATCGCGTGCCGTCCGATCGTCATGCAGGTCAGCCTGGCCGATCCGGCGCCGCTGGGCGAGATCGACGAATGGAAGGAAGTGCTCGCCCTCCCACGTGAGGAGCGCGCCGCCCTCTACCGGGATCCGGCCTGGCGTGCGCGTGCCCGGTCCAGCACCCTGGCCGCCTGGGCGCATCGGTGGCCCAAGGTCGCGGTCGAGGAAACCGTGATCGATCCGGACGCCGTGGGAATTCCCTTGGACCGCTTGGCAACCGAACGCGGAACCACCGCCTTCGATCTGATGCTCGACATCGCGCTCGCCGACGACATGGCCACCAGGTTCCGGGTGGTGCTCGACAACGACGGCGACGACGAGATCGGCGATCTGCTGGCGGACAAGCGCACCATTCTGGGCCTGTCGGACGCGGGTGCGCACGCCAGCCAGCTCTGTGATGCCTGCTATTCCACGCATCTGCTGGGTCATTGGGTGCGCGAGCGCAAGGCCATCCGGCTCGAGGACGCGGTGTGGCGGCTGACCGGCCAGCCCGCACACGCCTTCCGGATCCGCGAACGTGGCCTGGTCCGGGAGGGATACTTCGCGGATCTGGTGGCCTTCGATCCGGAAACCATCGGCACCAGCCCGATCGAGCGGGTCTACGACCAGCCCGGCGGCGCGGATCGGCTGGTGGTGCACAGCACCGGCGTGCGGCACATGTGGGTCAACGGTGTCGAGGCCAGGACCGAGGGTGTGGATGTCATCGAGACCTCGTCCGGGCGTCTGCTGCGAAGCTGAACGATGCCGAAAAGCCGAGGACCGCCGGATGTCCGGCGGCCCTCGGCTTTTCGGCGCGGTCAGTCGGTGTTGATCCACACCGACTTGACCTCCAGGTACTCGTCGAGTGAATGCGGGCCCATCTCGCGCCCGTATCCGCTCATCTTGTATCCGCCGAACGGCACCGCCGGATCGAACAGCAACATGGTGTTGACCCACACCGTGCCGGTGCGCAGCATCCCGGCCAGCTTGTGCCCGGTGCCGATGTCGCGCGTCCAGATGCCACCGGCCAGGCCGTATTCCGAGTCGTTGGCCCGCAGCGCGACCTCGTCCAGGGTGTCGAACGGAAGCACACACGCCACCGGCCCGAAGATCTCCTCGCGGGCCACCCGCATCTGGTCGCTCACATCGGCGAAGACGGTGGGCTCCACGAAATAGCCCGCGGCCAGTTCCCCGGAATCGATGCGGGAACCCCCGGCGGTGGTACGCACCCCCTCGGCCGGTCCGACCGCGAGATAGTCACAGACCCGGTCCAATTGCCGCCGCGACACCAACGGCCCGATCTTCGTCTTCGGGTCGAGACTGTTGCCCACCGCCAGCGATCGCGCGAAATCCGAGAGACCATCGACGAATTCGTCGTAGACCGGTCGCTCGACGAAGATACGCGTTCCGGCGCAACAGGTTTGGCCGGAATTCGAGAACACGCCCATTCCGGCTCCGGGGATCGCTTTGCTCAGATCGGCGTCGGCGAACACGACATCGGGAGATTTGCCGCCCAGCTCCACCGAGACCCGCTTGAGCGTGTCCGCGGACGAGCGGATGATCTCGCGGCCCACCGCCGTCGATCCGGTGAACGCGATCTTGTCCACCTCCGGGTGCACGGTCAGGGCGGCGCCGATGCTCTCCCCGGCACCGGTCACGATGTTCACCACACCGTCGGGAATGCCGATCTCGCCCAGTAGTTCACCGAGACGCAGCGCGGCCAGACTCGCCTCCTCGGCGGGTTTGAGCACGAGGGTGCATCCGGTCGCCAGGACCGGGGCGATCTTCCATACCGCATTGGCCACCGGCCGGTTCCACGGCACGATCGCGGCGACCACCCCGACGGGTTCGCGGACCGTGTAGCTGAACACCGATCCGGGAATCGAATTCGGGAGCGTCTCACCGTGGATCTTGGTGGCCCAGCCGGCGTAATACCGCAGGACCTCGGCCTCCCAGGCCTTGCTGCCGGGGCGGCGGCGTCCCAGCGGTGCTCCCATATCCAGTGCCTCGAGCAGACGCAGTTCGTCGAAATGCTCCTGCACCTTCTCGGCGAACGCCCACAGCAGAGCTTGGCGATCACGTGGAGAGAATGTCCGCCACGGGCCCGAGAGCGCCGCCCGTGCCGCGGTGACCGCACGATCGGCGTCGGCGGCATCGGCGGCGGCGAGTTCGGCGATGACCACACCGGTGGACGGATCGATGCTGGTGAAGGTCTGTCCCGCGGCCGCTTCCTCCCACCGGCCGCCGATCAGCAGACGTTTGGCGCGACCGTCGAGAAATGCGGGGAGCTGCGTGTGCGCTCGCGTGCTTGTCGACATGGAAATCCTTCCTGACGGCGGGCGCAGATTGCGATCGCGGCCGGACAGGGTTGTGAGTAAGAACTTACTAACACATGGTAGGCCGTTGCTTCCGATCGGACGCTAGAAAGTGATCACTTACCCTGTTATCGTGTGTTGGCGCCCACTCGGTGCCCGATCCGCAGGGGAAACCATGGAGAAGACAACGCCCAACGGCGTACGCCTGTCCGACGATTGGTGCTTGCACCAGTTCGATCACCTCTCGCCCGACCTCGCCGCGACGCTGCCGGAGACGATGGCGCGCATGCGCGAGTTGTGCCCGGTGGCGCACAGTGAGCAGTACGGCGGGTTCTGGGTGGCCTCGGGCTACGAGGAAGTGCTGAGTGTGGCCCAGAACTGGGCGGTGTTCAGTTCCGCGCACGGGCTGTCGGTGACCGGTACCAAGGGCGTGGTCCGGAACCTTCCCGTCGAGGTGGATCCGCCCGAGCAGCGCAGTTACAAGAGCCTCATCACCCCGTACTTCACTCCGGCTGCGGTCGCCGACTGGGAGCAGCCCACGCGGGATCTGGTGACCAGGCTGATCGACGAGTTCATCGCCGACGGGCAGTGCGAGTTCATGGATGCCTTCGCCCGGCAACTGCCGAGCCTGGCCTTCTTCGAACTCGCCATCGGTGCCCCGGCCGACGAACTGGAGAAGGTCGCGTATCTGGCTTCGCGCTCCTCGATTCCGAACCATCCCGACGCGCGTGACAACTGGAAAGGGCTCTACGCGTGGGTCAAGGGATTCCTCGCCGACCGGCGCGAGCAGCCGCCGCGCGGTGATGTCGTCGATGCCGTCCTCGCCGCCGACATCGACGGTGCGCCGCTCACCGAGGACGAAACCATCGGCGCCGTACAACTTCTCATCCTCGGCGGCCTCGAGACCACCGCCGGCGCGCTGGGACTCATGATGGAGCGGTTCTGCCGGGAGCCGGCGATTCCGCAACTGCTGCGCGAGCGCCCGGAACTCATGCCCAAGGCGGTCGAGGAACTGCTGCGGCTGGACCCGCCGTTCGTCTCGGTGGGCCGCACCGCGGTCCAGGGGACCGAATTGGCCGGGTGCCCCATCGAATCCGGGGACAAGATGCTCATCCACTGGGCATCGGCCAACCGGGACGCCGGCGAATTTCCCGACCCGGACCGATTCGATCCGAACCGGGCTCGCAACCGCCACTTCGCCTTCGGCGCCGGGCCGCACCGCTGCGCGGGGTCCAATCTGGCCCGGTTGAATCTGCGGGTCGCGTTGGAGGAGATCGTGGGGCGCATGGACGACATCGCGCTGGCCGAGGATGCCGCGATCGAATACCACGCCGGGCTGACCCGATCGCCGCTGCGGCTCCCGATCACCTTCACGCCGCGCGACCGGAACTGATTTCCGCACCGGCCGTCCGGGGGCCGGTGCGGATGGGATGGCTCTCGCGAAAGTCGGCCTGGTGCAGTGCGGTTGACGATGTGTGCGCGGGCGACTTAGGTATGCACCATGCGTTTCGGTGGTGCAAGGGTTCTCGAGGTGTTGGGCGGCCGTCGGGCCGCGGTGGCGGTACTGACGACGATCACCGGCTTCTACTATCTGTTCGTCGCATTCACCAACTGCACCGATACCGCCACCAACCGGCGCGGCGTGGCGGCGGTGTTGTCGATGCGATCCACGATCCACGATCCCGGAACCGATTGGCGGGCACTGACCAGTGGCAGCGTCGCGCTGATCGTCTATGTGCTCGTGGTGATCTGGGAGCTCTCGATCGCGCTCGTGCTGTTGGCGGCGGCCGCGGCCTGGGTGCGGGAGCTGACTGGGCGACCGCGCCGGATTCGGGTGTCGTCCGATACCGCGTCGCGGTTGTCGAGTCTGGGCTGGGTGATGGCGGTGCTGCTGTTCGCGGGCGCCTTCCTGACCGTCGGCGGGGAATGGTTCCGGATGTGGGCGAACAAGGAGGTGAACGCCACCTCGGCAGCCATGCAGAACTTCCTGATCGCCGGGGTCGGGTTGATTCTGGTCCATCTGCCGGACCGCGCGCCCGCCGCGCCCGCGCGCGAGTGAGGATCCGGGAACATCGGCCGCGGCACCGGAGTTGTCCTCGTCATGGAACTCGACGCCGCGCTCGATTTCGCCGGGACCACTTCCCGTTCGGTGCTGACCACCATTCGCCGTAACGGCCGGCCGCAGCTGTCCAATGTCACGCACTGGACCGCGCCGGACGGTGTGATCCGGATATCCATCACCGCCGACCGGGCCAAGTATTTCAACTTGAGCCGCGAACCGTGGGCGGCGCTGCACATCACCCGCGCGGACTTCTGGGCCTATGCGGTACTCGAGTGTGATGTCGAGCTGACCCCGGTCGCCACGGCCCCGGACGACGCCACCGTCGAGGAGTTGATCGCGTATTACCGCGCGCTCAGTGGCGAACACCCCGATTGGGACGATTACCGCCGGGCCATGGTCGCCGATCGCCGGGTCGTGGCCCGTCTGCATCCGTCCCACGCCTACGGCATGGTGCCCTGAGGTCCGAGATTGCCGGGAATCCATTCCGGTGCACGCTTTTCCATGAATGCGCGCATGCCCTCGCGCGGTTCCGGTGAGGTCTCCAGTGCCAGGAACATGGTCTGGTAGTCGATATTTCCGTAGCGCTCGTTGAGCATGCGTTTCACATGAGCGCGGGCCTGCGGTGCGGTCTGCAGTATCTCGGTGGCGGCCGCGACCGCCTCGGTCCGCAACTGCTCGTGCGGCACCACCCTGCTGATCACACCCAGCCGCTGTGCCTCGGCCGCGTCGAAGCGCCGCGCCGACAGCAGCAGATCTCGTGCCACCGCCAGTCCGACGTGGGCCGGCAGAACCGCCGCGTAGGTGGCATCCGGTATGCCGCGCAACAGCTCCGGTATCCGGAACATCGCGCGCTCACTGGCCACCGCGATATCGGCGAGCATGGCGATGAGTAATCCGCCCGCCTGGCAGATCCCGTTCACCGCCGCCACCACCGGAACCCGGCTGTCCCGGATCGCCAGGAATGGCAGCACATCCTGGCCGGAGAGCTCCGGCGGCAGCGCATCGCCGGGCTCCGATCGCCCACCGAGATCCCCGCCCGGTGCGAAGACGTCATCGGTACCGGTGATGATCAACGCCGCCAGTTCCGGATCCTGGTCGACCAGCCGTAGCGCGCGTTTGATCCCGAAGTACATGGCCGGAGTCAAGGCGTTGCGCGCCTGCGGGCGGTCGATCACACACCAGCCGATCGCGCCGTCGCGCTCGAATCGCAGTCCGGCCGCACCCAGTTCGTCGCTCATGCCATACCTCGTGCACAGTTACGAGAATGATGATCTTGCACTAGGCATGCTAAGTTCTCGGACCGCGTATGTGTGAGTTGTTCGCCGAATCCGCAGGATGCCGCATGGTCCCGGTTCGTTGCCGTGTCCGTACATGCCGCACGCCGGGTCGCCGTCGTGAGCGCAGGTGATGCGCCAGATTCTGGCGATATCCCTTCGGAGGATGGCAGGTTTCGATATGTGCACTGCTGGGTAAGCACTGTCACTAGTGGACGTTCGCCAGTGCACACCCGACGTGGAAATCGGAGACGAGTGTGCACTGGCCGGCGCTTCCCTGGCGCCCCCGGCAGGAATCGAACCTGCGACCTAGGGATTAGAAGGCCCTTGCTCTATCCAACTGAGCTACGGAGGCATGGCGTCACCGAACACGATGCCCGGTCCAGGCGCACTGTGTCCAGCGAGTTGATTATAGCGATCGTCCAGATCTGTGCTGGTCACTGACAACCCAAGGGACACTGTGACACTGTCGGCCTCGTCACAGCTTTACGGTGCGGGGCCGTGGGGTTCGCTTCACCATCACATAACCTGGCGGCAATGTTCGGCAGGCATGCTGGCGCCCGCTGTTGACTCGAAAGGTAAGAACCCGATGGACTTTCTGACTGTGTTGGTGACCATGCTGAGCGCAATGGCCACCGGCAGCGCCTGACCGTAGCCGCAGGCAAATCTCGTCCCGCCGCATCATGATGCGGCGGGACGACGTCGTTCCGGGGCCGGACGGGTGTGCGGCGGGCGGCCAACTACGCTGCATAGTATGTCGTCACCGCAGGCCCCGTCCGTCGAACCTGGCTCACAGGCCGAACGGTCGGAGGCAGCGGCTTTTCCGATCTTGGCGGTGTTGTCGGTCGGTGTGACGGCGCTGGTGGCGCCGATCGTGGTGAGTCTGTCCGCCGCGCAGGCGCTGACGCTCCTCGGAATTCCCGATCCCGGTCCGCTGACCACCTACGGTCTGCCCGCGGTGCGGGCGCTGGCCGATTTCTCGGGCGCGATCGCGGTCGGATCGCTGCTGTTCGCGGCCTTCCTGTGCCCACCGCAGCACGACGGACTGCTGGATGTCGGCGGTTACCGTGCGGTGCGCCGCGCCGGACTCGCGGCGCTCGCGTGGGCGGTGACCTCCGTTCTGCTGGTGCCGTTGACGTTGTCGGATACGACCGGGCAATCCGTACGTTCGGTGCTGCGGCCCGATCAGATCTGGAGTGCGATCGGCAAGGTGGATGTCGCCGGATCGTGGCGGACCACCGCGATCATGGCGGTTCTGCTGGCCATCGGATGCCGGCTGGTACTGCGCTGGGGCTGGACGCCGGTGCTGTTCGCGTGGTCCCTGCTGTGCCTGATTCCGGTCGCCCTCACCGGACATTCGTCGGCGGGCGGGGCACACGACATCGCGACCAACAGCCTGATTCTGCATCTGGTCGGGATGGCGGTCTGGGTGGGCGGTCTGTTCGCGTTGCTGGCCTATGCGATGCGTGGCGGGAAGTACACCGGTCTGGCCGCGCATCGGTTCTCCCGGGTCGCGACGTGCGCATTCGTCGTCATCGCGGTGTCGGGCGTCCTCAACGCGTGGGTTCGGGTGTCGTGGGGTGAACTGTTCGGTACCACCTACGGCCGGCTGGTGATCGCGAAGACCGTCGCGTTGTGCGTGCTGGGCGTGCTCGGATTCCTGCAACGCCGTCGTGCGTTACCGGCGCTGGCCGAGAATCCGCGCAGCCGTTCGGCATTGATCAGCTACGCGGGGGTCGAGGTGCTGATCTTCGCGGCGACCGTCGGCCTGGCCGTCGGACTGGGCCGCACCCCGCCGCCCGATCTGAAACGGGTGCCCTCGCCCACGGAAGTCGAACTCGGTTACAACCTCGCCGGGCCACCGACCGCGGCGAGAATACTTTTCGACTGGCGCTTCGACATCATGTTCGGCACGCTGTCGATCGTGCTGGCGGTGCTGTATCTGGCGGGTGTGCGGCGATTGCGCCGCCGCGGCGATGCCTGGCCGGTCGGCCGCACCGTCGCCTGGCTGTGCGGATGCCTGGTCCTGTTGATCGCCACCAGCTCCGGTGTGGGCCGTTATGCGCCCGCCATGTTCAGCGTGCACATGGCCCAGCACATGCTGCTGTCGATGCTGGCACCGGTGCTGTTCGCGCTGGGCGGCCCGGTACTGCTGGCCCTGCGCGCGCTGCCGGCGGCCGGCCGCGACGCCCCGCCCGGACCTCGCGAGTGGGTGCTGGCCGCGGTGCACAATCCGGTTTCCCGGTTCCTGACCCAGCCGGTGATCGCGACCGCGTTGTTCATCATCGGTTTCTATGCGCTGTATCTGGGCGGCATATTCGACGCCGTGGTCGGTGAGCACGGTGCGCATCTGGCGATGAATCTGCATTTCCTGCTGTCGGGCTACCTGTTCTATTGGGTGGTGCTCGGGATCGATCCCAAGCCCCGGCAGGTCCAGCCGCTGACCAAGGTCGGCATGGTGTTCGGCTCGTTGCCCTTCCATGCCTTCTTCGGCGTCGCGCTGATGAGTATGACCACGGTGATGGGCGACTGGTTCTACCGTGCGCTGGGGATCGGCTGGAATTCCGACCTGCTCGGTGATCAGCGCACCGGCGGCGGCCTGGCGTGGGCCAGCGGTGAGATTCCGCTGGTGCTGGTGATGCTCGCGCTGCTGGTGCAGTGGTCGCGTAGTGACAATCGCACCGCCAAGCGGATCGATCGGGCCGCCGATCGTGATCACGATGCCGCTCTCGCCGCACACAATGCGATGTTCGCGGAGCTGGCCAAGCGTGACGGCGAGGTACGGCAGTGACCGGCGCGCTCGCGGGCGAACCCTGGCTGCTGCGGTCCGATATCCGGGCGGCCCAGCAGCGCTTGACCGGCGAAACCCGGGTCACTCCGGTGTTCCATACCGAGGTCGTGGGTCCGGACGGCCCGGTCAAGGTCACCTTCAAACTCGAACATCTGCAGCACGGTGGCACGTTCAAACTGCGTGGCAGCCTGAACGCGCTGATGCAGTCCGACGGTGACGAGCAGCCGGTCGTGATCGCGTCGGGCGGGAACGCCGGCATCGCCGCGGCGCTGGCCTGTGCCCTGCGCGGCCGGCCCTGCACGGTGGTCGTACCCGAGACCGCGCCGCACACCAAGGTGGCCGCGATGTGGGGGTACGGCGCGGAGGTGCTCTGGTTCGGGACGACCTACGCCGAGTCGCGAAAGCACGCCGATGCGGTGGCCGCGGAGCGTAACGCGCTGCAACTGCACGCCTACGATCTGCCCGCGGTGGTGGCCGGGGCGGGTGTGGTCGGACTGGAGATCGAGCGGCAGGTGCGGCGGCGGCCACCGGTGCTGGTGGCGGTCGGTGGTGGCGGGCTGATGGCCGGGGTGGCCATCGCGCTGGGGCCGCGGTCGCGGGTCATCGGGGTCGAACCCAAGGGCGCGGCCACGCTGCACGCGGCCCTGTCGGCGGGCCGGCCGGTCGATGTCCCGGTCGACAGTATCGCCGCGGATGCGCTGGGTGCCACCAGAATCGGAGACATCGCGCTGGATACCGCAATTCGCTACGGCGTCGGATCGGTACTCGTGGGCGACGATGCCATCGCGATGGCTCGCGAATATCTCTGGCGGGAATTCCGGCTGGTCGTGGAGCATGCGGGGGCCGCGGCGCTGGCGGCGGTGCAGAGCGGTGCGTTCGTCCCGGAACCGGGCGAGCGGCCGGTGATCGTGTTGTGCGGCGCCAATACCGATGTGACCACGCTCTAGCCGACCGACCAAGAGTGGAACATTCGGTGTTCACATCCGGTCGAGTTGTGCACATTTCCGGATTCGGCACTGGTGATTCGGTGCGGAAACGGCGAGGCTGAAATGCGTCGGCGAGGCCTGATGGGGCAGCCGCCGACGGGGGAGTTCTCGTCGAATCACGAAGGGGCGCAATCATGTATGAGGCGAATACGGCAGTAATCGGCACCATTGTCACCCATCCGGTGCGGCGCACACTGCCGGGCGGTGAGCAGGTGACGTCGTTTCGCATGGCCAGCACCGCCCGCCGGTTCGATCGCGAGAGTGGCGGCTGGGTGGACAACGGCAGTCTGTTCCTGACGGTGTCGTGCTGGCGGCGGCTGGTGGAGGGGGTCGACGCCTCGCTCCGGCGGGGCGATCCGATCATCGCCTACGGCCGGTTGCGCACCAACGAGTACCGCACCAAGGACGGTGTGCATCGCCACGATCTGGAGATGCAGGCTGCTGCGGTGGGGCCTGACCTGGGACGTTGCTCGGCCCCGGTGATGCGTCGCGGTGGTTCCCGGAACTTCGCGGCGGACCTGCACGTTGTTTGTCCCGGGGACGACGAGCCGTCGGGAGTGGCCGCTGGCGCGTCCGGTCTCGCGACCGATGCGGGATCGACTACCGTCGAGCCGGTCTCCGCGACGGCCGCCGACGCCGGATGACTGGCGTCACCGCGGTCCCGCTCGCGCGGTCCTCCCTTTCGACTCACTGGTTCCGACACCGATAGGCTTCCCTACATGGCTGAGTTCATTTACCAAATGAAGAAAGTTCGCAAGGCGCACGGCGACAAGGTCGTCCTCGACGATGTGTTCCTGAACTTCCTTCCGGGCGCCAAGATCGGCGTCGTCGGTCCCAACGGCGCCGGTAAATCGAGCGTGCTGAAGATCATGGCCGGACTGGATCAGCCCAACAACGGTGAGGCGTTCCTGGCGCCGGGGGCAACGGTCGGCATTCTGCAGCAGGAGCCGCCGCTGAACGAGGAGAAGACGGTTCGCGGCAATGTCGAGGAGGGCCTCGGCGAGATCAAGGTGAAGCTGGACCGCTTCAACGAGATCGCCGAACTGATGGCCACCGACTACTCCGACGAGCTCATGGACGAGATGGGCAAGCTGCAGGAGGATCTCGACCACGCCGATGCCTGGGATGTCGACTCCCAGCTCGAGCAGGCGATGGACGCACTGCGTTGCCCGCCGCCGGACGAGCCGGTCGACAAACTCTCCGGTGGTGAGCGCCGCCGGGTCGCGCTGTGCAAGCTGCTGCTGAGCAAGCCCGATCTGCTTCTGCTCGACGAGCCCACCAACCACCTCGATGCCGAGAGCGTCAACTGGCTCGAGCAGCATCTGGCCCAGTACCAGGGCGCCGTGCTCGCGGTCACCCACGATCGGTACTTCCTCGACAACGTCGCGGGCTGGATCCTCGAGCTCGACCGTGGCCGGGCCTACCCCTATGAGGGCAACTACTCCACCTACCTGGAGAAGAAGGCCGAGCGCCTCGAGGTGCAGGGCAAGAAGGATCAGAAGCTGCAGAAGCGGCTCAAAGAAGAGCTCGCGTGGGTGCGTTCGGGCGCGAAGGCTCGCCAGGCCAAGAACAAGGCCCGTCTCGGCCGCTACGAGGAGATGGCCGCCGAAGCGGAGAAGATGCGCAAGCTGGACTTCGAGGAGATCCAGATTCCGCACGGTCCGCGCCTGGGCAATGTGGTCGTCGAGGTCGAGCACCTGGACAAGGGCTTCGGTGATCGGCAGCTCATCAAGGATCTGTCGTTCACGCTGCCGCGCAACGGCATCGTCGGTGTGATCGGTCCCAACGGTGTGGGCAAGACGACGCTGTTCAAGACCATCGTGGGCCTCGAGCAGCCCGACAGCGGTGAGGTGAAGGTCGGTGACACGGTCAAGCTGAGCTACGTGGACCAGAACCGCGCCGGTATCGACCCGAAGAAGACGGTCTGGCAGGTGGTCTCCGAGGGGCTGGACTACATCCAGGTCGGCACTCAGGAAATGCCCTCGCGCGCATACGTTTCCGCGTTCGGGTTCAAGGGGCCGGATCAGCAGAAACCGGCCGGTGTGCTGTCCGGTGGTGAGCGCAACCGCCTGAACCTGGCGCTGACGCTGAAGCAGGGCGGCAACCTGATCCTGCTCGACGAGCCCACCAACGACCTGGACGTCGAAACTCTGGGTTCGCTGGAGAACGCGCTGGAGAACTTTCCCGGCTGTGCCGTGGTCATCTCCCACGACCGCTGGTTCCTGGACCGCACCTGTACCCACATCCTGGCCTGGGAGGGAGACGACTCGAATCCGGCCGCTTGGTTCTGGTTCGAGGGCAACTTCGAGGCGTACGAGGCCAACAAGGTCGAGCGCCTCGGACCGGAGGCCGCGCGGCCGCATCGCGTCACACACCGTAAGCTGACTCGTGACTGATATTCGGATCGCGTAGTCGATCTCGACCCGGGGCGTTTGCGCCAATTTCTCAGTGGCGCAACGTCATCGCTCGACTACCGCTCCGGCGGTGGTCGAGCGGGCAAGGGCGTACCAACCGCCCCGTTCGAGGTAGCTGAGCGTCGCCGAGGGTTTAGAAAGATTCCACCCCGGCACCTCGGCTGCCCAGCTACTCTCGACCACGGCGTCACTTTGTTGCGGAACCGAATCCGAGGGAGTTGGCGAAGAAAATGACGGTCTCGTCCGAATTGTCCAGCGCCGCGTGGGCGGAAAGTTTGCCGGAGCCGTTGCGGGGCGAACTCGCAACACTCGAGTCGGCGTACTTCCGACACGTGGATGCCGGCGATGTGGACTGTGCGATCACCGGAACCTCTGCGCTGGTTTTCCGGCGACATCTCGAACTGGGCATGCAGCGGCCACCGAGTACCGCCCGGGTGCGGGTGTATCACCCCGACGACGGCAGTGGGCTCGGTGCGGCGGTGCAGCTGATCACCGACGATATGCGCCTGCTCGTCGAGTCGGTGGCCTCCGCCCTGACCCGGATAGGCGTGACCATCAGCGAGGTCATCCACCCGATCTTCGAGGTGCTCCGCGACGACGAGGGCCGGCTGCACTCGGCCTCACCGCACGAGGTGGACAGCAACGGCGTCACCGGCCTGCGGGAGTCCTGGATTCACGTCCAGTTGCACCCTTCCACCGGTCGCGATGTGCTGGACCGGATCGAGACCGAGATCCCCGACGTCCTGGCCGATGTCCGGCAGGTCGTCAGCGATACCGAGGCCATGCGCGGCGTCCAGGATCGTCTCGCCCGGGAGCTCACGCGCACCGCGGATGCCGGCACCGCGCCGTACTCGGCCACCGACCTGGTCGATTGCGCGAATCTGCTGCGCTGGATGGCAGACGGCCACTTCACCGTGCTGGGCTACGCCCGGTTCCAGCGTGATCCCTCGGCGTCCGCCGAGTCGAAATCCGTTGTGGTACCGGACAGTTGCCTGGGTGTCCTGCGCCCCGACGTCGGCACCGACTTCCGGGTACCGGTCGACGGGGGGAACCGGCCACTGCTCATGCTGACGCAGGGCCTCGTTCCGGCCACCGTGCATCGGTCCGTCTATCCGTATTTCGTGGGCGTCGCCGAGGCCGATGCTTCGGGTGCGGTCACCGGTGAGCATCTGTTCATCGGCGTGTTCACGGTGGCCGCCATGCACGAGAACGTGCTGGACATCCCCGTTGTCGCCCGCCGCGTGCGTTCGGTGATCGAAGAGTGTGGATTCGACCTCGAATCGTTCTCGGGCCAGGCCATGCTGGAGGTGATCCAGTCCTTCCCCCGCACCGAGCTGTTCTCCTCGGACATCGAGACGATGCGCCGCACCGCCAGCGCGGTGCTCAATGTCGGCATGCGCCGCCAGGTCCGGCTGTTCATGCGCCGCGATTCCTACGGCCGGTTCGTCGCGGCCATGGTGTATCTGCCGCGTGACCGCTACACCACCCGGGTTCGGCTCGAGATCCAGGACATTCTCGTCCGTGAGCTCGGCGGTGTGTCGATCGACTATTCGGCGCGAGTGTCCGAAAACGAGCTCGCCAGTGTGTATTTCACCGTCCACATGGCGGAGCCGGGCACCGAGGTCGACACCTCCGAGGCCAACCGGTTGCGCATCCAGAATCTCCTCGCCGAGGCCACCCGGACCTGGGACGATTACCTGCGCGACGAGGTGGCCCGGTCCTCGGTCCTGGACCCCGCTGTGGTGCAGCGGTATTCGGCCGCATTGCCCGACGGGTACAAGGAGGACTTCGGCCCGGCGCGTGCGCTGGCCGATATCGTGCGGCTGGAACGACTCGATGTCAGCGCCATCGACCAGCATCTGTATCGCCGGGAAGGTGCCGAGCCGGGCTCGTGGCGGTTCACTTTGTATGTCGGCGGCGGGATTTCGCTGAGCCAGGTGTTGCCGCTGTTGCAGAGCCTCGGTGTCGAGGTCGTCGACGAACGGCCCTACGAGGTCGATTTCGATGACGGACGTGTTGTCTGGATCTACGATTTCGGTTTGCAGGCCCGGCCGGATCTGCTCCGGATGTCCTTGGACCGCAACATGGATGCGGAACTGGTCGAGACGGCCGAGCGGCTCGATGTGCTCGATGCCCAGGAACGCGGTCTGCGGGACCGCTTCACCGCCGCATTCGACGCGCTCTGGCACGGCCGGGCCGAAGCCGACGCACTCAACGAATTGGTGCTGCGGGCCGGACTGCACTGGCGGTCGGTGTCGATCCTGCGGGCGTATTCGAAGTACCTGCAGCAGGCGGACTTTCCGTACAGCCAGGCGATCATCGCTCGCGTGCTGCTCGCCTCGCCGGATGTCGCGCGGCTTTTCGTCGAGCTGTTCGAGGCCATGTTCGACCCGGATTCGGCCTCCGCGGAGCGCGCCGACCAGTTGCGGGCGGCGGTTCGTGAATGCGTGAACGAGGTCGTGAGCCTGGATGCCGACCGCATCCTGCGCGCGATCCTCGGCGTCGTGACCGCCACACTGCGCACCAACTACTACATCGTCGATGCCGACGGCGCCGCGCGCGAATACCTGTCGGTCAAGGTGGAGCCGCACGCGATCGCGGAGTTGCCCAAGCCGCGTCCGCAGTTCGAGATTTTCGTGTATTCGCCGCGGGTGGAGGGTGTGCATCTGCGGTTCGGTGCGGTGGCGCGTGGTGGTTTGCGGTGGTCGGATCGGCTGGA